>NZ_JBICWZ010000006.1:0-490236 GCF_043199995.1 Streptomyces sp. NPDC048507
CCGGAGTGGACGGGGTATCAACTTCTGGCGTTGATTTTTGGCACGCTGTTGAGTTCTCAAGGAACGGACGCTTCCTTTGTACTCACCCTCTCGGGTTTTCCTCCGGGCTTTCGTTCTGTTCTGTTCTTGCGTTTCCGACTCTATCAGACTCTTTCGGGCCCGATTTTCTCGGTGCTTTCCAGGTCCTGCGCTTTCGCGCTTTCCCTTTCCGGCGATCCAAACCCTACCAGTGGATTTCCGTCTCCCGGACCACCCTCCGCAGCGCCTAAAAAGGCACACGGAAGAGCCGAGATCAAGATCGGTACTGCTAAGAGGAGGAGTCCCGTCCAACGGATGTTCGTGAGAAGTTCACACGACACGTCCTGGCGGGAGTCACGACAGTACAGGCCCTCTGGTGCCCAGGCAAATCCATTCACGCGTATGGTCTAGTCCACCGGTCTAGTCCACTAGTCTCCGTGCCAAAGGGCCAGCCCGGATCGGGACCAACATCGGGCGAACCCGAACAACCTGTGACTTATCCTTCTGAAGAGTACGCCGTTCGCGACAGGTAGTGACGGCGACACGAAGAAGCCCCACCCCTGGGAGGCCCCCATGACCAGCGTGACGTCCCCACTTGCCGGGCAGGCCATCGGACTCGCGGCAGTGCCCGATCCGGTGTTCTCCGGCGCGATGGTGGGTCCGGGCACCGCCATCGATCCCGTGCGCGAGCCCTCGGAGGCGGTGTCCCCCGTCGACGGTGTGGTCGTCTCCCTGCACCCGCACGCGTACGTAGTAGTCGACGGTGAGGGGCACGGCGTCCTCACGCACCTCGGGATCGACACGGTCCAGCTCAACGGCGAGGGCTTCGAGCTGCTGGTGAACAAGGGCGACACCGTGACGCGCGGCCAGGCCGTCATCCGCTGGAACCCGGCCGCGGTCGAGGCCGCCGGCAAGTCCCCCATCTGCCCCGTCGTGGCGCTCGAGGCGACCGCCGACTCCCTCTCCTCCGTCGTCGAGTCCGGGGACGTGAAGGCTGACGACGCACTCTTCAGCTGGCAGTGACGCGTCCGCCTGCACAGGCGAGTCGGACATCCACCGCGGCGGAACGGTCCGCCGCTCAATCGGAGACGGTGAAATGGAGACAACGCTGCGAGGCGTCGGCGTGAGCCACGGTGTGGCGATCGGCGAGGTTCGGCACATGGGTACGGCGGTTCTCGAACCGCCGGCCAAGCAGATCACCGCGGCCGAGGCGGAGCGCGAACAGGGGCGCGCCCGTCAGGCCGTGGAGGCTGTGTCGGCCGATCTGATCGCGCGCGGCCAGCTGGCCGGTGGCGAGGCCCAGCACGTGCTCGAGGCCCAGGCGATGATCGCCACGGACCCCGAGCTGATGGCGGACGTGGACCGGCGGGTCGCCGTCGGCAGCACCGCCGAGCGCGGCGTCTACGACGCGTTCGCGTCCTACCGCGACCTGCTCGCGGGGGCCGGCGAGTACATGGCCGGGCGCGTGGCCGACCTGGACGACGTGCGCAACCGGATCGTGGCGCGGCTGCTGGGCGTGCCGATGCCGGGCGTGCCGGACAGCGACGAGCCGTACGTGCTGATCGCGCGGGACCTGGCTCCGGCCGACACCGCGCTGCTCGACCCGGCGCTCGTGCTGGGCTTCGTGACCGAGGAGGGCGGGCCGACCAGCCACAGCGCCATCCTGGCGCGGGCGCTGGGCGTGCCGGCCATCGTGGCGCTGCCGGGGGCCGGTGAGATCGCCGAGGGTACGGTCATCGCCGTCGACGGCAGCACCGGCGACCTGTTCCTGGAGCCGACCGCCGAGAAGCGGGCCGAGCTGGAGGCCGCGGCCGCCGAGCGGAAGGCGGCGCTGGCCGCCTCCTCCGGTCCGGGCGCGACCTCCGACGGCCACCGGGTGCCGCTGCTGGCCAACGTCGGCGGTCCGGCGGACGTGCCGGCGGCCGTGGAGGCCGGGGCCGAGGGTGTGGGTCTGTTCCGTACCGAGTTCCTGTTCCTCGACGACAGCAAGAAGGCGCCGTCGGAGGAGAAGCAGATCGAGTCGTACCGCAAGGTGCTCGAGGCCTTCCCCGAGGGCCGTGTGGTCGTGCGGGTGCTGGACGCCGGCGCCGACAAGCCGCTGGACTTCCTGACTCCGGGCGACGAGCCGAACCCGGCGCTGGGCGTGCGCGGTCTGCGCAGCCTGCTGGACCACCCGGAGGTGCTGCGGACGCAGCTGACCGCGCTGGCCAAGGCCGCCGAGGGTCTGCCGGTCTACCTTGAGGTCATGGCTCCCATGGTGGCCGACCGGATCGACGCGAAGGCATTCGCGGACGCCTGCCGCGAGGCCGGGCTGCGGGCGAAGTTCGGCGCGATGGTGGAGATCCCCTCCGCCGCGCTGCGGGCGCGCTCGATCCTCCAGGAGGTGGAGTTCCTGTCGTTGGGCACGAACGACCTGGCGCAGTACGCGTTCGCCGCCGACCGTCAGGTGGGTGCGGTGTCCCGGCTCCAGGACCCGTGGCAGCCGGCGCTGCTCGACCTGATCGCCATGTCGGCGGATGCCGCCAAGGCGGAGGGCAAGAGCTGTGGTGTCTGTGGCGAGGCCGCTTCGGATCCGCTGCTGGCCTGTGTGCTGACGGGTCTGGGCGTCACCTCCCTTTCCATGGGTGCCGCTTCGATTCCGTACGTGCGGGCGACGCTCGCCAAGTACACGCTGGCGCAGTGCGAGCGCGCGGCCGCGGCCGCGCGCGCCGCGGACAGCGCCGAGGAGGCCCGGGTGGCCGCCCAGGCGGTGCTCTCCGGCGAGTAGCCGTACGGATCGCCGTGTGATCGAGGGGCCTTCGCGGTGGCGGGGGCCCCTCGGTCGTGTCCGCGGGTGGTCAGTGGTGGGGGCCGGGGAGGTCGACTTCGAATCCGGGGCAGTATTCGACGCCGGGTTCGGGTGCCACGGGGTCGCCGGTGTCGGCGTCCGTGCAGTAGGCGTCGAAGACCGCCGCGGCGGTGAGGGGCACCAGGCGGCCGCGGTCCAGGCGCCAGCCGTGGACCCGGTCGCGGAAGCCCTCGGTGGTGCTGCGCAGGACCAGTCCCCCGGCTCCGCCGAGGGCGAGGCCGGTGGCGAGGACGGTCACGAACTCCAGGGCGTCGCGGCCTTCGGTGAGGAACGGGCCCTCCGGGCCTTCGGGCCCGGTGAGACCGGCCGGGTCGTGGGGTACGGCGGGTCCTTCGGCCCGCAGGACGGCGAGGAGCTGTTCGTGTTCGGCGGGGACGCTGCAGACGAGGTGGTGGTGGCCGGGGCCCGCGCCGGCGACGAGGCGGCGCAGGATGGCGGCGGCGCGTTCGAAGGAGGCCCGGCCGATGTCGTCGCCGCAGTCGGTGCAGCTTCCGGCGCCGGAGAGGAGGGCGCTCGCGTACTCCCAGGTCGCCTGCCGGAGCGAAGCGTCCACGAGGAGCGGCAGGAGTTCCTCGATGGTCTGGCCGGTGTAGGCGAGGCGGCCGGTCCGGCCGCCGAGTCCGGCGGTGAAGCGGGTGCGGGCCGGGACGCTGTCCGGGTCCAGGCCGTGTTCGGCGCAGTAGTCGGCGTACTCCTCGGGATCGAAGAGGGCGACGGTGGTGTGGATGCCCTGCCCGGCGAGGGAGCGCAGCAGGTCGTCGACGTGGTGGAGGTAATCGGCGTACGTGTCCTCGTGGCGGCCGAAGGTGAAGCTGCGGTAGTCGCGCATGGCCGCGAAGTCCCCGGGGTCGGCGAGGACGCCGACGGTGCTGGGGACCTCGCGGCGCAGCTCGCGGCGGCGGCGTGAGGTGGTGCGGTGCGTGCTTCGGGTGGTGCTGCGGGTGGTGTTCGGCGTGCCCTTCATGGTTCCCCCTGAGCGATGCGAAGTCTTGCTCACTCAGAGTAGTCACGGGCACTGACAGTCACTTGCGGGTGCGGGCGAGCTCCTCGTAGAAGGAGAGCAGGCCGGGGTCGTCGACCGATCCCGGGTTGACGGCCTTGGCCAGGGGGGTGCCCTGGAGGAGGCGCTTGACGGGGACCTCGATGCGCTTGCCGGTCAGGGTGTGCGGGACCGCCGGGACCTCGATCACCTCGTCGGGGACGTGGCGCGGGGAGAGCTGCTCGCGGATGGTCGCGGCGATCTTCTTGCGCAGGGCCTCGTCGAGGACGGCGCCGGGGGCGAGGTGGACGAAGAGCGGCATCCAGTAGCCGCCGTCCGCTTCTTCCAGGCCGATGACCAGCGACTCCTTGATCTCGGGGAGTCGTTCGACGGCCTCGTAGATGTCGGCGGAGCCCATCCGGACGCCCTGCCGGTTCAGGGTGGAGTCGGAGCGTCCGTGGATGACGACCGATCCGTGGCCGGTGATCGTGATCCAGTCCCCGTGGCGCCAGACGCCGGGGAACATCTCGAAGTAGCTGTCGCGGTAGCGGCTGCCGTCGGGGTCGTTCCAGAAGTGGATCGGCATGGAGGGCATGGGGTTGGTGACGACGAGCTCGCCGACCTCGCCGGTGACGGGCTTGCCCGCCGGGTCCCAGGCCTGGAGGTCCGTACCGAGGCAGGCGGCCTGGAGTTCGCCGATGTGCACGGGGAGGGTGGGGACGGCCCCGGCGAAGCAGCTGCACACGTCGGTGCCGCCGCTGACGGAGGCGATCCAGAGGTCCTCGGCGACCTCGTCGTGCAGCCAGCGGAAGCCGTCGGGCGGGAGCGGGGAGCCGGTGGTGGCCACGCACTTCACGGCGGAGAGGTCGAAGTCGCGCGCCGGGTGGACCTCGGCCTTGCGGCAGGCCATCACGTAGGCGGCGGAGGTGCCGTAGAGGGTGGCGCCGGTGCGTTCGGCGATCCGCCACTGGGCGCCGGTGTCGGGGTAGCCGGGGCTGCCGTCGTAGAGGACGACGGTGGTGCCGGTGAGCAGGCCGGAGACGAGGAAGTTCCACATCATCCAGCCGGTGGAGGTGTACCAGAAGAAGCGGTCCTCGGGCCCCAGGTCGCAGTGCAGGCCGAGCTGCTTGAGGTGTTCGAGGAGGATGCCGCCCTGGGACTGCACGATCGCCTTGGGGACGCCGGTGGTGCCGGAGGAGTAGAGGATCCAGAGCGGGTGGTCGAAGGGGACCGGCTCGAAGACGGGCTCGGTGTCGCCCGCGGTCAGTTCCGACCAGGCGAGGGTGCCCTCGGGGGCGGGGGTGCCGAGGAGCGGGATGTGGACGACGGCGCGCAGCGAGGGGAGCTCGGCGCGCAGCTCGGCGACGGTCTCGCGGCGGTCGTGCTCCTTGCCGCCGTAGCGGTAGCCGTCGACGGTGAACAGGACGACGGGCTCGACCTGCTGGAAGCGGTCGAGGACGCTGCGGGCGCCGAAGTCGGGGGCGCAGGAGGTCCATACGCCGCCGACGGCGGCGGTGGCGAGGAGGGCGACGACCGCTTCGGGGATGTTGGGGAGGTAGCCGCTGATCCGGTCGCCGGGACGGACGCCCAGGGCGCGGAGTCCGGCGGCGAGCGAGCCGACCTGGCGGCGGAGTTCGGCCCAGCCGACCGGGGTGGGTTCGTGGGTCTCGTCGACGTGGAGCAGGGCCGGGTCGGCGGCGCGGGCCGGGTCCTCGGAGGCGCGCAGGGCGTGCTCGGCGTAGTTGAGGGTGGAGCCGGTGAACCAGTGGGCGCCGGGCATGCCTCGGTCGGCGAGGACCGACTCGTAGGGGGTGGTGAAGCGGACGTCGAACCACTCGGCGACGGCCTGCCAGAAGGTGTCGAGTTCGTCGACGGACCAGCTGTGCAGGGCGGGGTAGCCGCCTTCGGCGGGGGCGCCGAAGCGCTCCGCGGCCCAGGCCTGGAAGGCGGTGACGCGGGCCGCGGCGATCCGGTCGGGGCTCGGGGACCAGAGGGGTTCCGGCGGGGTGGCTGAGGTCATGGGTCGGCTCCCGGTCAAGTCTGTGGCTCGCGCTTCGTGTGCGTACGGTGCCACCGGTGCGCGGGTGTGTGCGCGGCGGCTCACAGGGACGATGCCATGTGATCGACATCCGCACCAGAGCTGTCCCGGGCGGTCGGGTGTGATCGTTTTCCGGGTGAACGGCAGTTGAACGCACCCCGCCGCGGGGCGGCCCGGTGGCAGGGTGACGGCATGGACGGTCGTGATCTGGTGCGTGCGGTGCAAGAGGTCGGTACGGCGCGGGGGCGGCGTGCGTGGCGTTCGGCCTGGCGCCACTGGCGGGCGGACGCGCGGGCGCTGCCGCGCCGGGGCCCGGAGCGGGCCCGGGTGCCGGGTCTGCTGACGGGGACCGAGGCCCGGCCGGGCGGGGGTCTGCTGCGTTTCGCGCGCTCGGAGCTGCTGGTACGGGTGACCGTGGGCGGGGCGGTGTTCTGGGGCTGGGACGGGGCGCTGCCGACGCCCTCGTACGCGCTGGTGGGCACCGGCCCGGAGCCGGATCCGCGGGCCTCGCTGGAGCCGGACACGGGCGGCGGCTGGCGGGTGGTGTCGGAGCGGGTGACGGTGGCGGTGTCCCGGCTCGGGGCGGTGGAGGTGCGCACGCCGGGCGGTGCGGTGCTGCGCAGGGAGCTGCCGCCGCGCTGGTGGGACCCGGTGGGGGCGCCGGGGGACGGCGTCGGCGGGGAGGGGGCCGGCGCGGGCGCGGAGGGCGGCGCGGAAGACGGGGAGCGCGGCTCGGAGGGCGGTGCGGGGGCCACCGGCGACGGCGGTGCGCGGGCGGCGGGCGACGGGGGGCCGGGGGCTGGTGCCGGGGCCGGGGCCGGGGGGCGGTGGTTGCAGCGGTCCGAGGTGCCGGCCGACGCGCGGTTCTTCGGGCTGGGCGGGCGCGCGCGGGGGCCGCGGCTGCGGGACGGGGAGTACCGGCTGTGGAACACGGACCCCAAGGGCGGCTTCGGGCCGGGGACCGATCCGCTGTACATCACGATGCCGGTGCAGCTGGTGGTCGCGGACGCCGGTACCCATCTGGCGTTCTACGACAACTCCTGGGACGGGCGGGTGGTGTTGCGCGGCGGTGAGGAGGGGGCCGGTTCGGGCGCGGACCGGCCGGGGTGGAGCGAGCTGCGCATGCAGGGCGGGCCGTCGCGCTGCTGGGTGCTGGTGGGGACTCCGGCGCGGGTGTTGCAGGGGTGGGCGGGGCTGACGGGGGCGCCGGCGGTGCCGCCGGAGTGGGCGCTGGGCTACCAGCACGCGCGCTGGGGGTTCGGGAGCGCGGCCGAGGTCCGGCGGGTGGTGGCCGGGTACGCGGAGCGGGGGATGGCGCTGTCCTGCGTACACCTGGACATCGACCACTACGACGCGCACCGGGTGTTCACCGTGGACCGGGAGGCCTTTCCGGACCTGCCCGGGCTGGCGGCCGAGCTGGGGGCGGGCGGGGTGCGGCTGGTGTCGATCGTGGACCCGGCGGTGAAGGCGGGGGACGCGGTGCACGCCGCGGGGCTGAGGGTCGGTGAGCGGGGGGCGTTCGTACGGGACGCACTCGGGCGGGAGGTGCGGGGCGAGGTCTGGCCGGGCGAGTGCGCGTACCCGGACTTCACTGATCCGGCGGCGCGGGAGTGGTGGGGCGGGCTGTACGGGGAGCGGCTCGCGCAGGGCTTCGCCGGGTTCTGGCACGACATGAACGAGCCGGTGTCCTTCGCCCCCTGGGGGGACGCGACGCTCCCGAGGTCGGCGCGGCACGAGCTGGAGGGGGCGGGCGGGGACCACCGGGCCGCCCACAACGTGTACGCCCTGGCGATGGCGCGGGCCGGCTGGGAGGGGCTGACGCGGCTGCGCCCCGCCGAGCGGCCGTTCCTGTTCTCCCGGTCGGGGTGGGCGGGGATGCAGCGGTACGGGGGCACGTGGTCCGGTGACGTGGACTCCGGCTGGGAGGGGCTGCGGGCGTCGCTGGCGCTGGTGCTGGGCCTCGGGCTGTGCGGGGTGCCGTATTCCGGGCCGGACGTGGGGGGCTTCGGGGGATCGCCGTCGCCGGAGCTGTACCTGCGGTGGCTCCAGCTGGGGGCGTACCTGCCGCTGTTCCGCACGCACTCGGCGATCTGGGCCGGGCGGCGCGAGCCGTGGGAGTTCGGGGCGCGGGTGGAGGAGTGCGCGCGGGAGGTGCTGGCGGAGCGGGAGCGGCTGCGGCCGTACTTCGTGACGCTGTCCCACCTGGCGCGGCGGACGGGGGCGCCGTACGTGCGGCCGCTGTGGTGGGGTGCTCCGGAGGACCGGGTGCTGCGGGACTGCGAGGACGCGTTCCTGCTGGGGGACGCGCTGCTGGTGGCCCCGGTGCTGGAGTGCGGGGCGGACCGGCGGGCGGTGCGGCTGCCCCGGGGGCGCTGGTACGACACCGCCACCGGGGCGGCGCACGAGGGGCCCGGGCAGGTGCTGCTGGATGCCGGGCCGGGGCGGACACCGGTGCTGGCGCGGGCGGGGGCGGTGCTGCCGGTGCGGCGCGGGGACGGGACGGTGGGGCTGGAGGCGTGGGTCCCGGCACGGGGCAGGACGGGCGGCGGGGTGGTGATCCGGGACCCGGGGCCGGGGTTCGAGGCGGGCGAGGTCGAGCGGTACACCGTGCGGTGGGCCGGGGACGCGGTGGTGGTGGAGGACGAGGCGGGCGGGGCGGTGCAGGGGGTGGAGGTGAAGGGGGTGTAGGTGAAGGGGGTGTAGGAGGGGCGAGAGGGAGCAGGAGGTGGAGGGGCGGAGCCGTTATAGCGGCGCCATAGGCGGGAGCGGCACCCTGCCGGGCGGCGGCGGGGTGCCGCCGAGCCGAACGAACAGGGAGTCCGTGATGGTCTTGGCGAGCCCGGCGCGGCCGCACGCACCGCAGCGACGTGTGCGGGGCGGCGTCCGCAGATGGGACCTGGCGCCGGGTGCGGAGGTGGTCGGGGCCTGGCAGCTCGCCACGGTGTGGGGGCTGTTCCTGGTGACCGGGCGGGTGCCGGGCGGGTCGGCGGCGGAGCTCGGACTGCTCGGTGCGGCCGCCGTCGGGGCCGGTTTCCTGCACGGGCTGCTGCTGGTCAAGCCCCTTGCGGTGCTGGGGCGTTGGACGGCCCGGCTGAGCGCCTGGCCGGAGCCGGTGGCGCTGCTGGTGCTGCTGGCCGGGCTGTCGGTCCCGCCGGCGCTGTTCCTCCAGTGGTGGCTCGGGGCCCGCTCGCAGGCGCCGGCGGGCTTCGGGCCGCTCTGGGCGTGGACGGCCGCGTGCGCGGTGCTGCCGCTGCTGGCCGGGACGTTCCTGCGGGTGCGGCCGGTACCGGCGCGGGCTCTGTGGGCGCGGGGTGCGGTGGTCTCCGGGACGGTGATCGGGCTCGCGGCGCTGGCCGCGCTGGCGGCGGACCTGCCCCTGTAGGCCGCCGCCTGCGGGGCGCCCCTCAGGGGTGGCCCGGGCCGGACAGGAGGGCGCGGACCCGGTCCGTCGGGGGTGGGCTGCCGGCCCGGCAGGTCCCGGCGGGCCACGGTCCCGCGCAGGGGGCGGGGTCGAGGGGGGCGGCCCCCGGCGGGACGGCGCGCTCGCACCAGGTGCACAGCACGGTCGCGCGGGCCCCGGCGTCCGCGAGGAGCGCGGCCGCGTCCCGGGCGGCTTCGAGCCAGTCCGCGTCCGTGACCGTCACGGGTGCGCCGTCGAGCAGGAGCCCGGCGTGCCAGAGGCTGCGGCCGGTGAGCGTCCGGACCGCCCGGAGCGCATCCGTCCGCCGCTCCCCCGGCTCCGTCAGCAGCACCTGGAACCCAGGCTCTTCCATCCCCGCGCCTACCCGCGCCGGCTCTGGCCGTAGTGGCCCGCGAACCATGCGGCGCAGGCCCGGGTGTGCAGGGGGAAGGCCAGTTCGGCGGGGGTGCGCAGGACGTGCCAGCCCGTCGTCTCGTCGGTGGGGACCGACGGCGGGAGGGTGTGCGCCGGCCGGGGCGGGAGGAGGCCGAAGACCAGCAGGTGGCCGCCCGGCGAGCTGAGGACCTCGGCCAGGGACACCTCGTCGGCGGGGGCCTCGATGCCGGTCTCCTCGCGGAGTTCGCGGACGACGGCCTCCCGCCAGTCCTCCCCGAAGTCCATGAAGCCGCCGGGCAGGGCGGTGCCGCCGCGGGCCGGTTCGATGGTGCGGGTGATGACGGCCAGGCCGGTGCCGGAGGCGTCCTCGACGGGGAGCAGGGCGACCGCCACCGGCAGCGGGTTGCGGTAGGTGACGGCCCCGCAGGCGGGGCACGCGCGGGGCCAGGAGTCGGTGTCGAACGGGGCTCCGCAGGTGGAGCAGTGCGAGTCCTTCAACTGTGCCGGCATGCGGGGATGGTATGCCAAGGGGCATGCGGATGCTGGCGGTCGGGGCGATGACGGTGACGGCCGGGCTGGCGCTGCTCCCGGGCCCCTCGGACTCAGCGGCGCGGACGCCCGCGGCGGCGACCGCGGGCGCGGGCGGCCACGAGCGGCTCGACGGTTTCGTGGCGCTGCGGGACGTGGATCCGAGCATCGCCGAGGACATGCGCTACGCCGGGGCGCACAACTTCACCCGGGGGGCCGTGGACGGCTACGAGGAGCCGGTGTGCCTGCTCGCCCGGCGGGCGGCCGAGGCGTTGCGGCGGGCGCAGCGGGAGCTGCTGCGCGGCGGGTACTCCCTCAAGGTGTACGACTGTTACCGGCCGCGGCGGGCGGTGCGGCGGTTCGTGCGGTGGGCCGCGGAGCCGGACGATCCGGCGGCGAAGGCGGAGCACTACCCGGAGGTGGCGAAGTCCCGGCTGGTCCCGGAGGGGTACATCGCCTCGGAGTCGGCCCACAGCCGCGGCAGTACGGTCGACGTGACGCTGGTGGCGCTGCCCGCCCGGCGGGAGGTGGACATGGGCACGGCGTTCGACTTCTTCGACCCCAGGGCGCACACGGACGCCCCCGGGACACCGCCCGGGGCCCGGGAGAACCGGCGGCTGCTGCGGCGGGTACTGGGCGCGCGGGGGTTCGTGAACCTGCCGCAGGAATGGTGGCACTTCACGCTGCGGCCGGAGGCGTTCCCCGGGACGGGCTTCGACGTTCCGGTGTCTGTCGCGGCCGGGCGGCCGTGAGTAGCGTGCGCGTATGACTTTCGGTTCGTACGAAGAGTTCTGGCCGTACTACGTCGCCATGCACTCGCGGGCGGCGACCCGGTGGGTGCACCTCGGCGGGACGCTGACCGGCCTGGCGCTGAGCGCCTACGGGGTGGCGCGCGGGCGGCCCGGCTACCTGGCCGCGCTGCCCCTGATCGGGTACGGGACGGCCTGGCCCGCGCACTTCCTGATCGAGGGCAACAACCCGGCGACCTTCGGGCATCCGGCCTGGTCGCTGCGCGGGGACGCGCGGATGATCCGGATGATGCTGGCCGGGCGGGACGCCGAGCTGGGCGAGATCGCCCGCAAGTGGCTCGCCGCGAACCGGTGACCGCCGCGCCCTGCCGTGGCAGACTTCTGACGGTTCGTCAGATCACGCTGCCCGGGAGGGGTCTTGGAACGCACACGCACACCCGTCGTGCAGGGGTGGTTCACCGAACCGGGTGCGGCGGGCGGCTTCCGGCTGCTCGGCACCCGGTGTTCCGCCTGCACGGCGGTGTTCTTCCCGCGCGAGGACGCGTACTGCCGAAATCCGCACTGCCCCGGCGGGGGTGAGCTCGCCGAGGTGCCGCTGTCCCCGCGCGGCCGCGTCTGGTCCTACACCGACGGCCGCTACCGGCCGCCCGCCCCGTACGCGTCCGATCCGGACGTGCCCTGGGAGCCGTACACGCTGGTCGCGGTGGAGCTGGAGGCCGAGGGGATGGTCGTGCTCGGACAGACGGTCCCCGGAGTGACGGTGGCGGACCTGGCGGTCGGCATGGAGGTCGAGGCGGTCGGCGGCGTACTGCACGAGGACGCCGAAACCAGCTGGCTGACCTGGCAGTTCAAGCCGGTGGGGGGTGCGCGGTGAACGCCCGCGACGGGGACGTGGCCGTACTGGGGGCCGGCCTGCACCCGTGGGGGAAGTGGGGGCGCAGCTTCGTCGAGTACGGGCGGGCCGCCGCCCGGGCCGCGCTCGCCGACGCGGGGCTGGAGTGGACCGACGTCCGGTCCGTCGTCGGGGCGGACACCGTGCGGTCCGGCTATCCGGGCTACGTCGCCGGGGCCACCTTCGCGCGGGCGCTGGGCTGGCAGGGCGCCCGGGTGACCAGCGTGTACGCGGCCTGCGCGTCCGGGGCCCAGGCCATCGGGGCGGCCCGGGCGCAGATCCTGGCGGGGCTGGCGGACGTGGTGCTGGTGGTGGGCGCCGATGCCGCGCCGAAGGGGTTCTTCGCCCCGGCCGGGGGCGAGCGGCCCGACGATCCGGACTGGCTGCGGTTCCGGATCCTGGGGGCCACGAACCCCGCGTACTTCGCGCTGTACGCCCGCCGCCGGATGGCCCTGTACGGGGACACCGGTGACGACTTCGCGCAGGTCAAGGTGAAGAACTCGGCGGCCGGGGCGCTCAACCCGAACGCCCGCTACCGCAAGGCGGTGACCGCCGGGGAGGTGGCGGCCTCGGCGGTGGTGGCCGATCCGCTGCGGCTGCTGGACATCTGCGCCACCTCGGACGGGGGCGCGGCCCTGGTGCTGAGCAGCATGGAGTTCGCGCGCTCGCGCGGGGCGGCGGACCCGGTGCGGATCCGGGCGGTGTCTACGGTGACCCCCACGTATCCCCGTACCGTGCTGGACCTGCCGGACATCGCGACCGACTCGGCGGCGGGGCTCGCCCCGGGGGCCGGGTCCTTCCGGGCCTCGATCGCCCGGGCGGCGTACGAGGAGGCCGGGCTGGGGCCGCAGGACCTGTCGCTGGCCGAGGTGTACGACCTGTCGACGGCCCTGGAACTGGAGTGGTACGAGGACATCGGGCTCTGCGCCGAGGGCGAGGGGGCCAAGCTCCTGCGGGAGGGGGCCACCGCGCTGGGCGGGCGGGTGCCGGTGAACGCGAGCGGCGGGCTGGCGTCCTTCGGGGAGGCGGTGCCGGCGCAGGCGATCGCCCAGGTGTGCGAGCTGACGTGGCAGCTGCGGGGTACGGCCGGGGCGCGGCAGGTGCCGGGGGCGCGGGCCGGGATCACGGCGAACCAGGGGCTGTTCGGTCACGGCTCGGCGGTCGTGGCGGTGCGCTGAGGCCGGCCCGGCGCGGGCCGTGGCGGTGCACGGCGCGCACTCCGGCCCGCACCCGGCCCGGGGCGGGGGCGGGGGCCGGGCGCGGGCCGTGAACTGGAGCTGTTGTCGGGATGCTTGACGGCCCCCGACGGCGGGTTCACACTCGCTGCACGGTCCCGCGACGGGGACCCCCGGATCCCCCCATGAGAGCTGCGGCCCGTACCCCAGTCGGCGGGGGTACGGGCCGCCTCCCTGCGGACGTCCGTCCGCGCGGCGGCCGCTCAGGCCCCCAGGCTGCGGCGCCGGGCGCGGGCCAGGGACATGGCGTGTTCCACCACCCCCACCAGTACGTCCTTGACCGACTCGCGGTCGCGGGCGTCGCAGAGCAGGACCGGCACCTCCGGGTCGAGGTCGAGCGCCTCGCGGACGGTGACCACCGGGTGGCGGTCGGCGCCGTCGAAGCAGTTGACCGCGACGACGAAGGGGATGCCGCGCCGCTCGAAGTAGTCGATGGCGGCGAAGCAGTCGGCGAGGCGCCGGGTGTCGGCCAGCACCACCGCGCCGAGCGAACCCTGCGCCAGCTCGTCCCACAGGAACCAGAAGCGGTCCTGTCCGGGCGTGCCGAAGAGGTAGAGCACCAGGTCCTCGCGCAGGGTGATGCGGCCGAAGTCCATGGCGACGGTCGTGGTGCTCTTCCCCTCCACTCCCACGGTGTCGTCGACGGCCGCCCCGGGTTCGGAGAGCCGTTCCTCCGTCCGCAGCGGGCGGATCTCGCTCACCGCGCTGACCAGGGTGGTTTTGCCCACCCCGAAACCGCCCGCGACCAGGATCTTCAGGGTCAGCGGCTCGACCGGCGACACGGCATGCATCGCGCCGGTGCGGCTAGAGCGCCCGAAGGCCATCGATCACCTCACGCAGAATGGATTCGTCGGGCAGTTCGGCCGGGGGTACCGGCCTGGTCACGTGGACCAGTTCGTCGGCGACGAGGTCGCCGATCAGGACCCGGACCACGCCGATGGCGAGGTCCAGTTCCGCGGCGAGCTCGGCGACCGACTGGGGGCGTTCCCGGCACAGCCCGAGGATGTGGGCGTGCTCCGGGGACAGGGTCAGGTCCCAGACCGGATCGTCGGCCGCCGGTTCGGCGACGACGAGCGCGATCAGGTCGAGCCGGTGGTGTCCGGCGTGACTCGTCCGGCCGCGGGTCATGGCGTAGGGGCGTACGACGGGACCCGCGTCGTCGTCGAACCAGTGCGCGTGGCCGCCCTCGGGCAGGGTTTCCGGGACGCCCGGGGTGACCGGGGCCCCGGGGGTGCCCGGGACGGCTGAGGTACTTGGTGTGCCTGGGGTGCCTGGGGTGTCGGCGGGATGGGCCTGGCCTGGATCGCTCATGCCGTCCGTCTCACCCTCCGGCTGGCGACCCGGAGCGCGGGGCGGTCGCCAGGTGGTCGCCGACGCGCTTGACCATCAGCGTCATCTCGTACGCGACCTGGCCGACGTCGGAGTCGGCGTCGGACAGGACGGCCAGGCAGCTGCCGTCGCCGGCCGCCATCACGAACAGGAACGCCTCGTCCAGTTCCACCACCGTCTGGCGGACCCGGCCCGACTCGAAGTGCCGGCCCACGCCCTTGGCCAGGCTGTGGAAGCCGGACGCCACCGCCGCCAGGTGCTCGCTGTCCTCGCGGGTCAGGTCCTTGGAGCTGCCGGTGGGCAGTCCGTCGCCGGAGAGGACCACCGCCTTGCGGATGCTGCCCACCTTGTCGACGAGCTCGTCGAGGAGCCAGTTGAGCGGGCCGGAGCCGCGGCCCCGGGTGTCGTTTCCGGTCTGCGGTGCGGTCATCGACCGTCCCCTTCGTTCTCGTGCGCGGGACCGTCGGCGGCGGGTGTGCCGGCCTCGGCCTCGGACTGCTGCTGTGCGTGTGCGTCACGGCCCGCCGTCCAGCCCCGCTGGAGCGCGGACATGCGCGCGCGCACGTCCTCCGCGTCGCGGTCGGTCATCGGCTGGGCGGGGGCCCGGTCCTCGGCGGGGGCCGGGGCGTTCTTCAACTGGGGGGCCAGGTTGGCCTGCCGGACCCGCCGGGGCAGCCCGCCGGGGGCCGCCGGGACGGTCCGCGGAGCGGCGCCCTCCGCCGGGGCGCTGCGGGGCTCGCCGCCGGGCGCGGGCCGGGGGTCCACCCGGCGGCCGTGCTCCGCGACCAGGGTCGGGGTGGTGCGCCGGCGGGGCAGCGGGACGGTCCCCCCGGTGCGGGGGGCGGCGTCCGGGCGGGCCGGGTCCGGCCGGGGGCGCTCGACGCGGACCGGGCCGGTGGGGGCCAGCGGGTCCCGGCCGCGGTCGCGCTCGCCGGTGCGGGTGTGGCCACGGCCGGGGTCGCCCTCGGCCGCGGCGCTCTGGGGCCGCTCCCAGTCGCGGTGGCGGTCGGCGCTGCGGTCGCCGATCCGGTCGCCCTTCCAGGCGCCGCGCTCGGGGTGCCGGTCCCCGTGCGGGCGGTCCGCGGCGCGCAGGCCCAGCAGGGCGTTGCGGGAGATGCCGCCGGGCGGGGTCTCGTCGTCGAGGGTGGCCATCGGCGGGCGGCCGCCGACCCCGGTGAGGCCGGGGATGCCGGGGGCGACGTCGTCGAGGCCCGCGGGGTCGTCCAGGCCCTCCAGCCCGTCCAGGCCGAGGGCCCCGGCCGGGGCCTCCAGCTCCACCGGCCCGTTCAGCACCCCCGGGGGCAGCGGGCGCGGCGGGGCCTGGCGGTCCACGGCCGCGTGCACCGGGCGGCCGGCGAGCTTGGCCGCGGGGGCGCCCTTGACGGCCTTGGCGCTCTGGGCTCCGACGAGCCCCGGGGCGCCCTTGGCACCCTTGATGCCGTCGAGGCGGATCCCGGCCCCGTTGGTGTCGGGGGCCTCGGTGAGCAGCTCGGCGGGGAGGAACACCACCGCGGTGGTGCCTCCGTAGGGGCTGTGCTGGAGGACGACCTTCACGGCGTGGCGGCGCGCGAGGCGGCTGACCACGAAGAGGCCGAGGCGGTCGGTGTCGGAGAGTTCGAATTCGGGGGTCTCGGCGAGGCGCAGGTTCGCGTCGAGGAGCGCCTCGGGGTTCATGCCGAGGCCGCGGTCGTGGATCTCCAGGGTGAAGCCGTTCGCGACGCGTTCGCCGTGGACCTGGACCGCGGTGTGCGGGGGCGAGAACACCGTGGCGTTCTCCAGGAGTTCGGCGATGAGGTGGGTGACGTCGGCGACGGCCGGTCCCTCGATGCCCAGGCGGGGCAGCCGGCGCACCTCGATGCGTTCGTAGTCCTCGACCTCGGCGACGGCGGCCCGTACGACGTCCATCAGCTGGACGGGCTTGCGCCACTGGCGGGAGGGCGCGGCGCCGGAGAGGATCACCAGGCCTTCGGCGTGGCGGCGCATGCGGGTGGTCATGTGGTCGAGGCGGAAGAGGTCGGCGAGCTCCTCGGTGTCCTCGGTGCGCCGTTCCATGGTGTCGAGCAGGGTCAGCTGGCGGTGCAGGAGCACCTGGTTGCGGCGGGCGAGGTTGACGAACACCTCGGAGACGCCGCGGCGCAGCTCGGCCTGCTTGACGGCGGCCTCGACGGCGGCGCGCTGGAGGCTGTTGAGGGCCAGGGCGACCTGGCCGACCTCGTCCTTCTCGAATTCGAGGCGGGGGGCCTCGGTCTCCACGTCGACGGTCTCGCCGGCGGCGAGGCGGCGCATCACGCCGGGCAGGCGGACGCCGGAGGCCTCGGTTGCGTCCTTGCGGAGCCGGGAGAGGTCGCGGATGAGGTCGCGGCCGATGCGGACGGACAGGACGAGGGAGACGACGAGGGCGATGAAGCCGAGGACGCCCGCGACGGCGGCCTGGACGAGGACGGTCATCGCGACGGGCTTGACGCGCTTTTGGTAGCGGTCCCCGGCGGCGGTGCCCATGGCGGCGAGGTCGTCGAGGACCTTGGCGGCGGTTTCGTCCCACTGGGCGGCCGTGACGCTGCGCGGGTTCTTGCCCGCGCCCGCCGCGATGAACCGTTCCTCCGCGTCGCGCAGCGCCTTGCTCTCCGGGCCCTTCCAGTACTGCTCGAAGATCTCGCGGTCGTCGGCCGGGAGGATCGCGAGGTTGAAGTCGTACAGCAGGACGCGGCCCGCGACGAGGTCGGACACGTGCCGCACGTCGGGGGCGGCGACGTTGCGGGCGGCGAGGGCGGCGGCGATGACCGCGTCCTCGCGCGAAAGGGTCTCGCGGGCGCGGGTGACGCCGACGAGGGCGCGGCCCTGCTTGTCCATCTCCACGTCCTCCAGGGCGTGGAGGTTGATCAGGAAGTCGTAGCAGGGGTCGACGAGCCGGCTGTAGAGCTCCAGGGCCTGACCCGGGTCGAGGGAGCCGCCGTCGACGGAGCGGCGCAGGGCGGTGATGCCGTGGAAGGCTTCGAGGATGGAGTCGAGGCGGGCCCGGGTCTGGGGGGTGATCTCGTCGACGACCTCGGGGTCCGCGGCGTTCGCGGTGATGCCGCGGACCACCGTGTCGGTGGCGGTGCGGCTCTTGGTGAGCTCGGCGGTCGCGGCGGCGGACCGGGGGTCGCCGATGACGACCAGGGTCTGGCGGCGTTCCTTCTGGATGACGCGGACGACGTCCTCGATCGGATAGCCGACCTTGTCGATGACGTACGCGACGTCGAGCAACTGGATCGCCTGCCGGCCGGTGATGACCGTGGAGAAGCCCCAGAGGGCGGTCAGGGAGACGAGCGGCACCAACAGCAACGCCACGATCTTCCGGCGGATGGACTTCCCGCGAAAGCGCATGGCCTCCCCAGCCTCCCCCAGCTCAACCCCCTTGCCGGGGGTCGGTGTTCCGTCATTTAAACGGCGTGAGCCTACTACTGCCGCGGAGCGGCTTCGAAGGCGTGTCCGGACGTTTTCGGCCGGGCCCCCGGACGAAGATCACCAGTTGTCCGATAGTTCCGGTCAAGTCCGGCCCGATATGTGGCAGATGACACTTGGTGGGGTGTGAGTACCGGCATTCGGATGGATGGCTGGAATTCTTCGTTCCGCGATCTTCGAACCGTCCGCGATGCGGGAATCTCCGCGGTGCCCCGCACGTCTGACAGGACGAGGACACGAGCGGGTACCGGCGGGCATGGGCGGGCCGCCCGGCGGGAAAGTGAGCGGACCATGAGGATGTACGAAGAGGACGGCGGGGCGGCCCGGGGCCTGTGGGTGGAGGAACCGGCCCGCCGGTACCGCATGCCCGACCCGGTGCGCGGCAGCGCGGTACGGGCGCTCCTGGTGGTGGCGGTGACCCTGACGGAGGCCACGGTCACCTTCTTCCTCGCGGTGACCGGCTCCTGGCTGGCCCTGCCGATGGTGCTCATCGGCATAGCCGGGACGGTGGTGGCCACCTGGGCGGTGCTGGACGTGTGGATCACCCGCCAGATGTGGCGCCAGCGCCACGGGGTCCTGTCCCAGCCCAGCAGCGCGGCGGGGGCCCGACGGCGCTGAGCCGCTCCTGACCGCCGCCGGGTGGCGGTCAGGAACGGCCGGCGGTCAGGAGCGGCGGAACATGCGGGTCGCCGTGATCTCGCCGTGGATCGTCTCGCCCTCCGGCGACGGCTGCGGCAGTCCCGGGCGCAGGTGCTCCTCGACGCTGATGTACTTCAGGCCCGCCCGCAGGTCGGCGTCGTTGCGCAGCCGGATGACCAGCGGGAACTCGGCCAGCGCCGTGGTGTCGAACAGGCCCGTCGTGTAGAGCAGCTGCACGCCGAGGGCGTCCGAGACGGCCCGCTGGAGCTCCAGCAGGTAGGTGGCGTTCGCGCGGCCGATCGGATTGTCCAGGAACAGCGTGCCCGCGTGCCGGTGCTTGTCGCGCCCCCGGTCGTTGCTGCGCAGCGCCGCCATGGTGCAGTACAGCGCGATGGCGGCGGTCAGCAGCTGTCCGCCGGAGAAGACGTCGCCCATCTGCCCGACCGGCACCCGTTCGGCGCGCAGCACCGCGTCCGGCTTCAGGATCTCGACGGCGATGCCCTTGGGCTCCAGCGCCGCCTGGACGCCGCGCAGCAGCAGGGACATGCCGTCGCGGCGGCCGCCCTCGCCGAAGGAGGCGGCGCTGTTCTTCTTGACGGCCGCGCGGGTCGCCTCGTCGATGACCTCGCCCAGCCGCTCGGTGAGGGTGGCCTGGTCGGGCTCCTCGAAGCGGATGCGCAGGAACTCCTGCCCCGACCACTCCCCCAGGCCTTCGGGCAGCTGCGACAGGCGCTGCGCGGACCGCAGGGTGGCCAGGGCCGATTCGACGAGTCCGCGCAGCCGGTCGACGATGCTGTCGCGGTTGCGCTCCAGCTGGGCGAGCTCGTCGGTGAGGACGCGCAGCCGGGGGGCGAACGCGGTGGCCCAGGCGGCGGCGTGCTCGGGCAGTGCCGAGGCGGGCAGTTCGCGGATCTGCTGGCGCGCGGGGGTGCGTACCTGTTCGTAGCGGGTCGCGTTGGCGTGCCGGACGAGGACGTCGCTCGCCTCCCGCAGCGCGGACTCGGCGGCCGAGAGGTCGGCCGCGCAGCCGCGCAGGGAGCGGCGGGCCTCGGTGGCGGACTGGCGGGCCTCCTCCAGGCTGCCCGGGTGCGCCACCGGCTCCTGCTCGGCGGTGTGGTCGGGGTGGGTGTGGTCGCGCAGCAGGTCCCGCAGGAGGGCGCCGGTCTCCTCGAAGCCGCCGGCGCCGTCCTCGGCGGTCCGGTGGGCGCGCAGCAGCTCGGCGTGGGCGGCCCGGGCCGACTCCACGGCGGCGGATTGCGCGGCCAGTTGGGCGGTGGCCGTGCGCAGCAGGCCCTGGGCCTGTTCGGCGTCGGCGGGGACCAGTTCGCCGGGGAGCTCGGTGTGGGCGTCGCCGTCGGCCGGGGCGTGCCGTTCGGCCTCGCCGCGCAGCCGGCCGAGCTGCTCGCTCGCGGTGGACGCCCGGGACTCCAGCATCTGTACGAGGGCCTCGGCGCGGGCGGCCGCGGCCTGCCGGGAGGGGCCGTCGGCCCCGTCGGTGCCTTCGAGGAGCTGGGCGGCGCGGGTGCGGACCTTGTTGGTGAGGCGGTCGAGTTCGGCGAGCGCGGCGCTCTCGTCGCTCTCGGCGCGGGCCTGTTCGGCGCGCAGGTCCGCGCCGACGCCGACCTTCTCGTAGAGCCGGGAGGCGGCGCGGTAGGCCTCGCGCAGGTCGGGGAGCGGGGCGCGCGGGGCGTCCTCGTCGGGGAGCTGGTCGGGGGCGCCGGCGATGTCGGCGCGTTCGGCGCGCAGGGCGCGGGCGGTGCGGCGGGCGTCGTCGGCGGCGCGCTGGGCGGCCCGGCGGTCCTCGTCGGCGGCCCGGGCCCGGTCCAGGCAGGCTTCGGCGCGGGCCTCGGACTCGGCGGCCTCGTCGGCGAGTTCACGGACCCTGGCCTGCCAGCCGGAGCGTTCGCGCAGCCGGTGGGCGAGGCCGGAGAGGAGGTCGGCGGCGCGGCGGGCCCGCTGGGCGGTGTCCTGACGTTCGTCGCGGACCCGGGTGGCGTCGGCGGAGGCCTCGTCGGCCTCGGCGCGGGCGGTACGGGCCTCCGCGAGTTCGGTGTCGGTCTCCTCGGCGAAGGAACGGGCCGCGGCGGCGTGCGCGGCGAGTTCGGTGAGCCGGCCGGGCGGGCAGCCGGTGCGCCAGGAGGCGAGCCGGGCGGCGAGTTCGCGGTCGCCGGAGAGCCGGGCGGCGAGTTCGCGGATCTCGGTGTCGCGGGCGGTGGCCCGGGCGCGCAGGGCCTGGCGCTCCTCGTCGGCGGCCTGCTCGTCGTGCATGGCCGGGTTCGGCGAGACGATGAAGACGCCGGAGGCGGCCGGATCGCCGTCCACGGGGGGTGCCGGGGCCAGCAGCGCGGCGGCGGTGCCGACGGCGACGGCGGAGCGGGGCAGCAGCGCCGCGGCGGAGAGCACCTCGCGGGCGCGCTGGTGGGCGCCGGGGTCGGTGATGACGACGCCGTCGACGAGTTCGGGGCGGGCGGCCAGCACGGCGGCGTGGTCGGCGGGGTCGACCGCCTGCGCGAGGTAGCGCCAGCCGGGCAGGGCCGGGATGCCGTGCTCGCCGAGGTGCTCGACGGTGGCCAGGACGTCGGGGCCGGGCGGCAGCAGTCCGCCGTCGCCGAGGGCGCCGAGGATGCGGGCGTCGTCGGCGGCGGCGGTGCGCAGCTCGAACAGCTGGCGTTCGGCGGAGCCGACGGTGTCGGCCAGCATCCGCAGCAGTTCGTCGGAGCCCCGGTCCAGGTCGGCGACGGTGAGGCCGGCGACCGCGACGGCGCCCGGGGCCGTGGAGCGGGCGGCGCCCGGCTGCCCGGCGACGGCGCCCGCGGCGGCGTCCGGGGAGGCGGCGCCCGCGTCGGCGGCCCGGGCGGGGGTGCCCGTGGCGGCCGCGCCCCCGCGCGGGCGCGGCAGGAAGGTGTCGGGGGCCGACGGGAGGCCCAGCAGCTCCGCCAGGCGGGGCGCGGCGGCCAGGGCGGCGGCCGCCCGCTCCTCGGCGTCGTGGGCGGCTTCGGCGGCGCTCGCGGCGTCGGCGGCCCGGGCGGCGGTGAGTTCGGCGCGGGATTCGGCGGCGGCGGCCGCGCGGGCGGCGTCGGCCGCGGCGCGGGCGGACTCGCGGGCCTCGTCCCAGGCGGCGACGGCGGCCTTCTCGGCGTCGCTGGCGGCCAGCGCGGCGCGGGCCGGGTCGGCGTCGGGCTCGGTGTCGTCGAGCCAGCCCGCCTTCACGGCCTCGGCGGTCTCCTGCTCGACCTCGGCGAGGCGGGCCCGCAGGTGTTCGGCCTCGCTGCGGGCGCGCTGGGCGGCGGTGGCGGCGGCCGTGGCGTCACGGTGGGCGCTCTCGCCGATGTCCTGGAGGCCCGCGGAACGCTCCTCCTCCTCGTTGGCGCGGCGTTCGCCCTGCTCGGCGGCGGTGTGCAGGGCCCGTACCAGCTCCCCGGCGGCCGTGGCGCGCGCGGCGAGGGCCGGGGCGGCGTCCCGCTCCGCCTCCAGGATCGCGGCGGCGACCCGGGCGGAGCCGTCGGCGGCGGCCCGGTGGCGCAGGACGGTCTCGGCGGCCTGCCAGGCGGAGTGCAGGGTGCGTGCTTCGAGGAGTTCGCGGCGCTGGGCGGCGGCGGCCTTGTCGGCGACGGCCAGGGCCAGCGAGGCGTGCCGGTAGGCGAGTTCGGCGGAGACGGCGGCGCTGCGGGTGCGCTGCGTCTCGGCGGCGGTGACCTCGTGGGCGGCGCCGGTGACGCGCTGGGCGAGGTCGGCGGCGCGGCCGCGTTCCGCGGCGGCGCGGGCGGACAGCCGCCGGGCCAGGGTGCGGGTGCGGCGTTCGGCACCCGCGTGGACGTCGCGCAGCCGGGAGCGGCTCCCGGCGGCCTCGACGATGCGGGTGAGCAGGTCCACGGAGCCGGCGGTGAAATCGCGTTCGGCCATCAGCTCGGCGCGGCGGCCCAGCTTGTTGCCGAAGCCGTGGACCAGGTCGGCGAGGCCGTCGGTGTCGCGGGTGTCGGTGACGGCGCGCAGCAGCAGGTCGGTGAAGTCGGAGTCCTTCTTGACCGCGAAGAGGCCCGCGGCCTCGCCCTCGTCGGCGTTCATCTCGCGCTGGTAGCGGAAGAGTTCGGGGTCGAGGCCGAGTTCGGTGAGGTGCTCGTTCCAGCGGTCGTGGATCTCCTCCCAGTACACCTCCAGGTGCGGGTAGGCCTTGCCGGCCTCGGTGAGCGCGTCGCGGAAGCCCTTCATGGTGCGGCGGCGGCCCTGGGCGCCGGAGGCGCCCTCGGCGGGCGGGCGCACGGACGTGGCCTCGGCGACGGGGAGGTTGTCCAGGCCCAGGCCCGGGCCGGGCCGGAAGGAGTACCAGGCCTCGGCGAACTTGCGGGGGTCGTTGGACACCTGGCGGCCGCGCCATTCGCTGACCTTGCCGACGACGACGCACTCGCCGGTCTGGGTGTGCTGCCACTCCAGGGCGACGTGGCCGCAGTCGTCGGCGAGCAGGAACTTGCGCAGCACGCCGGAGCTGGCGCCGCCGAGGGTGTTGCGGTGGCCCGGGAGCATCACCGAGAAGATCAGCTTCAGCAGGACGGACTTGCCGCCGCCGTTCTCCAGGAAGAGCACGCCCGCGGGCGCGGGACGCCGGGGCGGGCCGGTGGGCTCCTCCTCGAAGAACTCCGCCTGCGCGGGAGCCGGGTGGGGCACCGGCTCGCCGACTCCGCGCAGGTCGAGCACGGTGTCGGCGTAGCGTGCGCCGGCGGGCCCGATGGAGTAGAGGCGGATCCGGGACAGCTCGTACATGGCGGCGGGTTCTCGCGGTCTCTCGTGGTGCGTACGGGGATCGGTGCGCGGGGCGCGGCGCGGGGCGCGGGCCTCAGGCGTGGAAGGGCAGGCCGGCGTCGGCGGCGAGCTCCAGGTCGTCGCCCTCGGGCGGCGGCAGGAGGGTGGCGGTGCCGTCGCCGACGGGGACGACGCCCAGTTCCAGGAGTTCGGCCATGGCCGCGCTGCCCGCCATGTCGCGGACCTGGAGCTGGTAGCGGGGGGTGGTGCGGTAGGTGCCGCCGGAGTCGTCGCCGGTCCGCTGGAGGAAGCCGGATTCGGTGAGGAAGGCGGCGGCCTTGCCGACGATGCCGGTGGTGGAGCCGGCCAGGCGGCGGGCGTCCTTGGTGGCGCCGGTCGCGCTGCGGCGGGCGTAGACCCGCCAGGCGGCCTCCAGGCCGGGGGCGTCGGTGGCGGGGTCGGTGTTCTCGCCGAGCTGCTCGGCGCGCTCCTCCAGGCGGCGGCAGGTCTGGCGGACGAAGGCGTCGACGCCGTTGACGGTGACGCGTCCGATGTAGCCGTCGTCGGCGAGGTCCTCGGGGCGCGGGAAGGCGAGGGCGGCGACGGCGAGGTGGGCGAGGCCGTGCAGGAAGCGGTCGCCGCCGTCGGCGGCGGTGCGGCGGGCGTAGTCGCCCATGCGGACGGCGAAGACGGAGTCCTCGCCCGCGGCGACGGCCATTCCGGCGCGGGGGGACACCTCCAGCACGACGAGGCCCAGGCCGGTGGCGACGGCGTCGGCGAGCCTCCCGAAGGCGGTCTCCTCGCGGTAGCGGCGCAGCAGTTCGGCGTACTCCGCGTCGCGGGCGGGCAGCAGCTTGGGCTGGAGCCCGAAGGCGACGAGCCGGGCCGCGTCGGCGGCGTCGGCGGGCGTGAGGGACCCCGCGGGGGCGGGCGCGACGGGGGCCGAGGGCGCGTCGGGCTCGCTCCACGCGGGATGCTCGGCGTGGTGGTCGCTCACGGGTGGGTCTCCTCGGCGGTGCGGTGTACGTGGTCTGCGGGTGTCCGGCGACGGACCGCGCCGGGCGTCCCGGCCCGGACGGCCCGGAGGTCGCGGACGGGGGATGTGAAGCGGCCCGGTGGTGGAACGCCGGCCACGGCCGCGCCCGGAGCCCGGGCCGCGGGCGGGGCAACCGGCGCGGCGGCCCGGGCCGGGGCCGGGGCGAGGAGCCGGGCCGGGGCCGGGGGTGTCATGCCGCCTCCGAGCGGGCCGCCGCCATGCCGGCGGCGTCCAGCAGGGCGGTGCCGACGATGAGGTCCGCGCCGCCGAACTCCGGGTCGTCGAGCCGGGTGCCGTCGTCCACCGCGAACAGCATCCGCTCCTCGCCCTGGCGGTACGCCGTGCCCACGGCCGGGCTCGCCGCGTGCACGGCCAGCAGCGCCACCAGGTAGGGCAGTTCCGGGTCGGCCAGGCGGGCCTCGGCGAGCAGCCCGGACAGCCGGCGCGGGGCGTCGTGCGGGAGGTCGAGGAGGCGGTTCGCGGCGGCGAGCTGCTCCTCGCTGAAGCGGCTGTCGTCGGGGGTGGCGATCAGGTCGGGCTCCGGCATCTCCGCGCCCAGGTGCTCCCGCTCCACGGGCGGCGTCAGCAGGATCTCCACCAGGTCGGCGACCCGCACCGAGACGGGGGTGCGCAGGCCGGTGCCCGCCGCGAAGAAGGCGTCGGTGACCCGGACGGCCCGCTCCAGCGGCAGCGGCAGCACGGGGGCGACGAGCTGGCCGTAGAGGTCGATGCCGGAGCGCGGGGCGGGCGCGGCGAAGGCCTGCCGGTCCTGTTCGGCGCGGAAGAGCGGGCCGGCGTCCAGCAGCCGGGACTGCAGCTGGGTGTGGCGGCGGATGCAGTCCTTGACGATGTCGACGAGTTCGGCGGCGCGCCGCTTGTTGTCGGGGTCCTCCGCCTCGTCGCGGGCCTTGCGGATGTTGGTGAGGATGGCGTTCTCGTGCCGGTAGCGGTCGGCGACGTGCTCCAGGGCCTCGGCGATCATGTCCGGCACGGTCTCCAGCCAGTCCACCGCGCGGACGTTGCGCCGGGTCGCGTCGAGGGTGCGGCGCAGCGTCTCGGCGTACTGGACGGTGCGGTAGCGGGCCTGCTCGGCGGCGAGCTGGGCGTCCGCGAGGCGGCCGCGGCTGATCAGCACCTCCAGCTTGACCTCGGCGGCGATCTGCGCGCTGGTGACATCGGTGTCGAGGGCGCCGACCAGGACGTTGACGGCCTCGTCGGTGGTGCGCAGGTAGACGGCGCCGCCGTAGCCCGGGACCTCCTCGATCAGCTTGAAGTCGTAGTCGCGGCGCACGTACACGCCGTCCGGGCCGAAGGTGCCATAGATCGCGCGGAAGCCGCGGTCCACGCTGCCCACGTTGACCAGGTTCTCCAGCACCCAGCGCGCGACGCGCTCGTGCTCGGCGGCCGGGCGGTGCGGGGCCTGGGCGGCGACGCGCGGCAGCAGACGGGCCACCATCTGATCGTGGTCGGCGCCGGTGTCGAAGTCCATGTTGAGCGTGACGAGGTCGATCGCGGACAGCGCGACCTCGGCCATGGCGTAGACCCCGTACTCGCCGGCCAGGTTGGCCTTGCGTACGTCGAGGTCGTGCAGCGGGGCGGTGCAGGCGAGGGCGCGCAGCCGCCGGGCCAGGCCCTCGTCGGCGGCCGGGCCCGGCGCCGGGGACGGAAGGGTCTTCGCCGGGGCGGGGAGAGTCACGACGGAAAGACTAGGCGGTGACACGGACAACAACCCAAACGGCATGGTTCGGCCGGATCGTCCCCGCCGTCGTGCGGGCGCGGGGGCGGCCTGTTCTACGCTCGCCGCATGGCTTCCATGATCACACCTCCCGCGGCCGCGATCGACCTCAACGCCGACCTGGGCGAGGGCTTCGGGCGGTGGACGCTGACCGACGACGAGGCGCTGCTGTCGGTCGTCACGAGCGCCAACGTGGCCTGCGGCTTCCACGCGGGCGATCCGTCGGTCATGCGCCGCGTCTGCGAGCTGGCGGCCGCGCGCGGCGTACGGATCGGCGCGCAGGTGTCGTACCGCGACCTGGCCGGCTTCGGGCGGCGTGCCATGGACGTGCCGCCGGAGGAACTTGCGGACGAGACCGCCTACCAGATCGGGGCGCTGGAGGTGTTCGCGCGCGCCGCCGGATCCCGGGTGTCGTACGTGAAGCCGCACGGCGCCCTCTACAACCGCACGGTCCACGACGGCGCCCAGGCGGCCGCCGTCGTGGCCGGCGTCCGTCTCGCCGCCGGGCCGGCCGGGCTGCCGGTGCTCGGGCTGCCCGGGTCGCTGCTGCTCGCGGCCGCCGGGGAGGCCGGGCTGGAGGCCGTGCCGGAGGCCTTCGCCGACCGGGCCTACACGGCGGCCGGGACGCTGGTGCCGCGGCGCGAGCCGGGGGCCGTGATCCACGATCCGGACGCGGTGGTCGCCCGGGCGGTGGGGATGGCCTCGGGGGGCTCGGTGGAGGCCGCCGACGGGAGCCGGATCGCGGTGGCGGCCCGCTCGCTGTGCCTGCACGGGGACACCCCGGGCGCGGCGGAGCTGGCCCGCCGGGTGCGCGCGGGCCTCGGCGCGGCCGGGGTGCGGGTGGAGGCCTTCGCATGAGGACGCTGGTGGTGGGCGACGGGGCGCTGCTGGTGGAGGTGGACTCGGCGGACGAGGTGGCCGCGCTCCACGCCGAGCTGCTGCGCCGCCGGGACGCGGGCGAGCTGGGCGCCGTACGGGAGGTGGTGCCCGCCGCGCGGACGGTGCTGCTGGACGGGGTGGCCCGGCCGCGGGCGCTGGCGGCGCGGATCGCGGGCTGGTCGCTCGCGCCGCTCGCGCGGGACGAGGGACCGCTGGTCACCGTCCCGGTGCGGTACGACGGGCCGGACCTCGCGGAGGTGGCGGGGCGCTGGGGGGTCGGGCCGCGTGAGGTGCCCGGGCTGGTCGGGGGCATCGTCTTCCGGGTGGCCTTCTGCGGGTTCGCCCCCGGCTTCGGCTACCTGACCGGGCTGCCGGAGCGGCTGCGCCTGCCCCGCCGCGCCACGCCCCGTACGGCCGTCCCGGCGGGGTCGCTGGCGCTGGCCGGGGAGTACGCGGGGGTCTACCCGCGCTCCTCCCCCGGCGGCTGGCAGCTGATCGGCTCCACCGACACGGTGCTCTGGGACCCGGCGCGGGAGCCGGCGGCGCTGTTCGCGCCCGGGGTGCGGGTGCGGTTCACGGAGGCGGGGGCGTGAGCGGGCTGCTGGTGCTGCGGGCGGGCGCGCTGACCACCGTCCAGGACCTGGGGCGTCCCGGGTACGCGCACCTGGGCGTCCCCCGTTCGGGCGCCCTGGACACGGCCGCGCACGCCCTGGCCAACCGGCTGCTGGGCAACCCGGCCGGCGCGGCCACCCTGGAGACCACCTTCGACGGGGTCGCCCTGCGCGCCCTGACCGCGGTCACGGTGGCCGTCACCGGGGCGCCCTGCGCGGTACGGATCTGCGGGCGCCCGGCGGCCTGGGGTGCGCCGGTGCGGCTGCGGGCGGGGGCGGAGCTGGACGTGGGCCGGGCGGAGTCGGGGCTGCGCGGCTACGTCGCCGTGCGGGGCGGGTTCGCCGTCCCGCCGGTGCTGGGCAGCCGCGCGGCGGACCTGCTCTCGGGGCTCGGGCCGCCGCCCCTGGTGGCGGGCACGGTGCTGCCGGTGGGCCCGCCCGGCCCGGATCCGGTGTCCGGGGCGGACGTACCGGCGCTGCCGGGGGCCCCGGCGGAGCTGGTGCTGCCCCTGCGGACGGGGCCCCGGGCCGACTGGTTCACGCGGGACTCGCTGGCCCGGCTGCTGTCCGCGCGCTACCGGGTGGCGGCGGCTTCGAACCGGATCGGCCTGCGCACGGAGGCGGGGCCGCCGCTGGCCCGCTCCCGGCCGGGTGAACTGCCGAGCGAGGGGATGGTGCTGGGCGCGGTGCAGGTTCCCCCGGACGGCCTGCCGGTGGTGTTCCTGGCCGACCACCCGGTGACGGGCGGCTATCCGGTGGTCGGCGTGGTCCCGCCGGGCCCGGCCCTGGACGCGGCGGCCCAGGCCAGGCCCGGGCTGGGGGTGAGGTTCGTGGCGGCGGGGGCCGCGGGGTGAACCCCGCGGCCCGTGTTCCCCCGGACCTACACCGCCGACTCCGGGGTGATGCGGCTGCGGACCGCCGACTGGACGTCCTCTTCCTCCGCCGGGTCCGCCGCCAGCCGGCGCAGGCGCGGGGCGACGCGAGCGTCGGCCGTCTCGGCGTGGCGGGCCGCCACTTCGCGGGTGGTCTCCTCGCAGTCCCAGAGGCATTCGACGGCGAAGCCGGCCCCGAAGGCGGGGTCCGTGCCGGCCAGGGCGCGGGCGGCGCGGCCGCGCAGGTGCGAGGAGGCGGTTTCGCGGTAGATGTGGCGCAGCACCGGTGCCGCGCAGCCGATGGCGAGCCGGCCGGCGCCGTCGACGAGGGTGAAGAGCCGGACGGAGTCCGGGCCGGAGCCGCGGACGGTGGAGCGCAGGGCGCCGAGCACCAGGCCGGCGTCGTCGGCTCCGCCGCGGGCCGCGAGGAGGGCCGCGGCGGCCGCTCCGAGGGCGTCGGGGCGGTGCACCCACATCCGGGCCCGGTCCAGGGCGGCCGGGCCGCACATGCGCTCGTATGCGGCCACCGCGGGTTCGTCCGCGGCGGCTTCGATGAGGTCCAGGACGGCCGGGTTCTCCGGTTCGGCGAGGACCAGGTGGTGCAGGGCGGTGGCCCGGGCGGCCTCGCCGTCGGCTCCGGCGGCGGCCGCGAGGATCGCGGAGCGGTCCTCGGGCCCGGCCACGGCGGCGAGACAGCGCGCGGCGGGGACGTGCAGCGGGGTGCCGCGGCGCAGGCCGTCGGCGGCCCAGTCGAAGACGGCCTGGACGCCCCAGCCGGGCCGGGGGCCGCTGGGGGTCAGCTGGCGCTGCCAGCGGTCGAAGGAGCCCTGCTGGCGGGCGGCGCGCAGGCGCTCCCCGTAGCGCGGGGTCTCCTCCCACAGGCACCACGGCCGGGGCTCGTAGGCGTCGCGGACGGCGGCGGCCAGCCGCGCCCCGCCCTCGGCGGTGGCGGGGAAGCGGGCGAGAACGGGGTCGGCGAGGGAGCGCAGCCCCTCGTCGTCGTCGCGCAGGGCGAGTTCGTCCAGGGCCCAGGACCAGTTGGCGCCGGAGGCCGCGTAGCGGCGCAGCAGCATGAGCGCGTCGGCGCGGCCGTACGAGGCGAGGTGGCCGAGGACGGACAGGGCGAGCCCCGTCCGGTGCTCGTCCTCGTCGACGAGGTCGTCGGCGCCGAAGAGGTGCGCCTCGATCTCGCCGAGGGGGCCGTCGAGGTCCAGGTACAGCCTGGCGTAGTACAGGGAGCGGTTCTCCACCTGCCAGTCCTGGCGCGGGTCGCCGAGCACGCACTGGTCCAGGGCCGCGAGGGCCTCGGGCCGGGGCGCCGCGAGGGCGTGCAGCGTGCCGTCGCCGCGGCCGCGCTGGAGGAGCCCGAGCAGGGTACCGCTCGGCGCTATGACTGGTTCGAACATGGGAATGGCCTCAAATCAAGCTGGGGACGCAACCGGGAATCGGGATTCACAGGGCCGCGTAACAGCATGTGAGGACGTCCGCCGTCATGTTCCGCTCGATGTAGACCATTGCCTTCTCACTCTCGTCGGTGCTTCGCGCTGTGCCGGCCGGGGCGGCAGGGATGGGTGTGGACGCCCGTGGTGTCCAGCCCGCTCCTGCCCGTCCGTCATGTTCGCGAATCGAATCCGTCGCCATGATGACCCAGGCGGTTTGTGCGCCGCGACCACATTTAAGGCCGCCGTGACCAAGCCGTGAGGTCTCGGCCCGGTCCTGGCCGGGCGGGGCCCGGAAAAAAACGGACTACTTGGCTCCGAAGAGTTCCAGCAGGTCGGCCTTGGCGAACATGCGCGCCGTGTCCACGGCGGAGGGGGTTCCGGCGTTCGGGTCGGCCCCGCCGGCGAGCAGCGCGCGGATGACGGCCTCCTCGCCCTTGAAGACGGCTCCGGCGAGCGGGGTCTGGCCGCGGTCGTTGGCGCGGTCGGCCTCGGCGCCGCGCGCCAGCAGGGCGGTGACGGCGTCGGCGTGGCCGTGGTAGGCGGCGAGCATCACGAGGGTGTCGCCGCGGTCGTTGGTGAGGTTGGCGGGGACCCCGGCGTCGAGGTAGGCGGTCAGTGCCGCGGTCTCACCCTGACGGGCGAGGTCGAAGATCTTGGTGGCCAGCTCGATGACGTCCGCGTCGGGAGCGTCGGCCGCGTCGTCCTGGTGCTCGCTCATCGGTGGTGCCGCCTTTCACTCGCTGCTCGTATCGCTCGCCGCTTTCGGCAAGAGTTTCCCCAGGCCGGGCGGGCAGGGGGGTGCACGGCACTGCGTCCGTACGGGTGAATCGACAGGGTAGCGCCCGGCACCGGACATGACGGGCACGGACCGCGGCAAGGATGCCCCTCGCCCGGGTCCCCACACCCCGGGCGGCGGACGCGCCAGCCGGAGTGGGCCGGTCAAGTGAAAATCCAGCGGATTCACCCGTATGCACCTTTTGTCGCATTGATACTTCCTGTGAGCCTGGAAGTACTGATGGTGACCGTCCCCACCCACCAGGAGAACTGCTCATGGTCCTGTCCATTTCAGGTGTCGTCCTGCTCGGCATCATCTGCTTCCTCTTCTTCAAGAAGGACGGCATGAAGGCGACGCACGCGATCGTCTGCGCGCTCTTCGGCTTCTTCCTCGCCGGCTCCGCCATCGCCCCGAGCATCACGGCGAGTACGGCGAGCCTCGCGAGCCTGCTCGGCGGGATCAAGCTCTAGACCGCCCCGACCTCTCCGCCCCCGCCCCACCACAACTCCAGGAGACGACCGTGGCCCGGCGCCCACTCCCCCGAATCCTCAGCAGCGGCACCGCGTCGCTCGCACGGGGCCGCGACTTCGCTCGCACGGCCGCCGACAGCGCCACGGACGTCCTCCATCCGCTCCTCACCATCGGGCGCGGCCTGCGCGTCCTGGCCGCGGCCGGGCGGCGCCGGTGGGCGTCCACCCCCAAGGACAAGCGCGGTCCCGCGCTGTTCCTGGGAGCCGCCGTCGTCCTCGCGGTCGCCCTCCTCCCCTACGGCCCCCTCGGCGCCCTCCTCACCCTCATGGCGGCGGCGGCCTGGCAGGGGCGCGACCGCACCCCGGTGAAGACCGGGCCGAGCGACGCCGAGACCGAACGGCTGGGCTCCCTCTACGAGGCCCTCGTGCCGTACTTCTCCATCCCGGAGGACCCCAGTCCGCTCTTCGCGCACGGCGGCGGCTGGGACGAGGCCTTCAGCGACTACGCCTTCGACGCGGCGGGCCGCGTCACCCGGCTGCGGATCCGCTACCCGGCCTACTTCACCGACGGCGAGGCCGCCTCCCGGGCCCGGATCGAGGCCCTGCTGCACGCCAAGTCCGGACGCGGACGGGAGTACCGCTTCGACTGGGACGAGGAGGGCAACCACCTCGACCTGCGCGTGCTGGCGGCACTGCCCACCGGGATCGCCGCCCAGCCCTTCGTGACCTCGCCCGGCGAAACCGTCCTCGGCTTCACCGACCCCCAGGGCGTGCAGCGCACCCTGCCCGTGATCGAGGGCGACGAGCCCCGCGACGTGCCGCCGGTGATCTGGAGGACCGGCCCCCGCTCGGCCGAACCGCACCTGCTGGCCGTCGGCCAGCCCGGCGGCGGCACCTCCACCCTGCTGCGCTCCATCGCGCTCCAGGCCCTGCGCCACGGCGGCGACGTCATGATCGTCGAGGGCGGCGGCAGCGGCGAGTACGCCTGCCTGGCCGGCCGCGAGGGAGTCCTCGCCGTCGAGTGCGGCCCGACCGGAGCCCTGGCCACCCTCGAATGGGCCGCCCACGAGACGCAGCGCCGCCTGATCGCTACCCACCGGGCGCGCGAATCCGGCAGCCAGGCCCCCGAGGACTCCAGGCGGCCGCTGTGGATCCTGCTCGACCGGCCCAGCGTGCTGGCGCACCTCGCGGCCGCCGACGGCCGCCCCGACCCCCTGGCCCAGCTCCAGGTGCCGCTGCGGCACGGGCGCGCCGCGCACATCACGGTGGTGGTCGCCGAGCAGTTCGACCACCTGGAGCTGCTGCACGACGCCGTCTGGCAGCACACCCGGGCCCGGGTCGTCCTCGGACCGGCGGCGCCCCAGCAGATCACCGACGTCCTCGGGCTCCCCCCGCACACCACCCCGCCCGCGCAGCTGCCGCCGGGCCGCGGGTACGCCCGGCTCGGCACCGGGCCAGTGCACCGGCTCCAGGTCCCGGCCACCCCGGACCCGTACGACGACGGCACCCATCCCGGACACCGCCAGGCCGTGCTGGAGCTGCTCCCCGAGCGCCGGACCCCGGCCGGGGACGGCGGGCCGGGCGGCGCGACCGCGTCCGACCTGCTCCAGGCCCAGGGCCCCGCCGCCGACGCGCCGCAGGCACCCGGGGCCCCGGCGGAGGTCCCGGCGGAAGCCCCGTAGGACCGCCCCGCGAGCGCCCGTCGGGGTTCCTCCCCCGCGCTACGCCACGAACGTGCGCGGCGGCTCCGCCCCGCTGCCGCCGGCTCCGGTGCCCACCAGCCGGGCCGCCGCCGCGAGCCGGGCGGCGGCCTCCTCGGCCACCGGGCCGCCCACCGTGAACGGCAGCCGGACGTAGCCCTCGAAGGCGCCGTCCACCCCGAACCTGGGTCCCGAGGGGACCCGGACGCCGACCCGCTCCCCCACCTCCGCCAGCCGCGACCCCGACAGCCCGCCCGCGCGGGCCCACAGGGTGAGCCCGCCGCGCGGCACCTCGAACTCCCACTCCGGCAGCTCCCGGCGCACCGCCGCGACGAGCGCGTCCCGGTTGTCGCGGGCCTGCTCGCGGCGGATGCCGACGGCCTCCTCCCAGCCGCCGGTGCGCATCAGCCAGTTCACCGCGAGCTGCTCCAGCACCGGTGTGCCGAGGTCGGCGTAGGCCCGGGCGGCGACCAGGCTGCGGATCACGTCGGGGGCCGCGCGGACCCAGCCGATCCGCATCCCCGCCCAGAAGGCCTTGCTGGCGGAGCCGACGGTGACCACCGTGGAGCCGGCCGGGTCGAAGGAACAGACCGGGCGCGGCATGTCCAGGTCCGCCTCCAGCCGGAGCTCGGCCATCGTCTCGTCGGCGATCAGCACGGTCCCGGCGGAGCGGGCGGCCTCGACCATGGCGCGCCGCTGGTCCTCGGAGGCGAGGGCGCCGGTGGGGTTGTGGAAGTCGGCGACGACGTACGCGAGGCGGGGCGCGGCGTCGCGCAGCACCTGGCGCCAGACGTCCATGTCCCAGCCGCCGAGGCCGCCGGCCATCGCGACGGGCACCAGGCGGACCCCGGCGGCGCGCATGAGCTGGAGGATGTTGGCGTAGGAGGGCGATTCGACGGCGATCCGCTCGCCGCGGCCGGCGAAGAGACTGCAGATGGCGTCGATGGCGCCCATCGCGCCGGTGGTGACCATGATCTGCTCGGGCATGGTCGGGATGCCGCGTTCGGTGTAGCGGTCGGCGAGCATCCGGCGCAGCGCGGGCAGTCCGGCCGGGTAGTCCCCGTGGGTGTGCGCGTAGGGCGGGAGTTCCTCCAGCGCGCCCTGGACGGCCTTGGTGAGCCAGGGCTCGGGGGCCGGGAGGGCGGCGCAGCCGAGGTCGATCATGGAGCCGAGGGACTCGGGCGGCAGCGGTTCCAGGCCCCGGGCGGGCAGCGGGTTCCCGGCCGGTACGCAGGTCCAGCTGCCGGCGCCGCGGCGGGATTCCAGGAAGCCCTCGCCGCGCAGGGCCTCGTACGCGGCGGCGACGGTGGTACGGCTGAGGGAGAGCGCGACGGCCAGTTCCCGTTCGGCGGGCAGCCGGGCGGCCACGGGGACGCGGCCCTCCAGGACGAGCAGCCGGATGCCGTCGGCGAGGGTGCGGTAGGCGGGCGACTTGCGGGCTCCGGGCGCGCCGGGCCGGTCCTGCTGGGAAGTGATCAGACGGGCGAGCTGTGAGGCACCGACCGCTGAAGTCCACTGAGCCATGGCGTCCGGTCCACCTTCGTTCAATTGGCCTCGGCGGGCGGGGGCCGGGGCCGGTATTGGATTGCTTCCGCAGGTCCCAGGGTGTCACGTGGCGGTCCATTGGGGCCAGAGGCGGCTCCGGTCCGGCCGTCCGGGAGAACGGGCGTTCACCTTCCGGCCATGCGTGCGATCCCGCCCCGACGAGCACAGCGGGCATACTGCGGCCGTGACCCACGTACGCCTGCGCCACCCCTACCTCGACCACCCCGCGCCGATCCCCTTCGCCCACCGTGGCGGGGCGGCCGACGGGCTGGAGAACACCGCCGCCGCGTTCCGCCGGGCGGCCGCCGCCGGCTACCGGTACTTCGAGACCGACGTGCACGCGACGGCCGACGGGAAGCTGGTGGCCTTCCACGACGCGACGCTCGACCGGGTCACCGACGGCACCGGCCGGATCCGCGAGCAGTCCTGGAGCCGGGTCCGCGAGGTACGGGTGGCGGGGACCGAGCCGCTGGCGCTGTTCGAGGAGCTGCTGGAGGAGTTCCCCGGGGCGCGCTGGAACGTGGACGTCAAGGACGAGTCGGCCCTGCACCCGCTGGTGAACCTGATCGCGCGGGCCGGGGTCTGGGACCGGGTGTGCGTGGGCTCCTTCTCGGAGAGCCGGGTGGCCCGGGCGCAGAAGATCGCCGGCCCCCGGCTGGCGACCTCGTACGGGGTGCGCGGTGTGGTGGGGCTGCGGCTGCGGTCCTTCGCGATCCCGGCGGCCCTGCGGGTGGGCGCGGTGGCGGCGCAGGTTCCCGAGACCCAGGCCGGGATCCGGGTGGTCGACCGGCGCTTCGTGCGGACGGCGCACGAGCGGGGCCTCCAGGTGCACGTGTGGACCGTGAACGAACCGGAACGCATGGAGTCGCTGCTGGACCTGGGGGTCGATGGCATCATGACCGACCGGATCGACATCTTGCGCACGGTGCTGGACCGGCGCGGGGCCTGGGCCTGACGGGCCCGCGGGCCGCCGCGCCCGGTGCGGCGGGCGGCGCGTACGGGGACCAGCGAGGGGGCGCTCATGAGCGAGCGGACGGAAAACGAAGCGGAATCCGGGGCGGAGGACGGCAGAGCGGCCGCCGCGGAGCGCAAGCGGGAACAGCACGGCTGGTACTTCTACGACTTCGCCTGCTCCGTGTACTCGACGAGCGTGCTGACCGTGTTCCTCGGGCCCTACCTGACCTCGGTCGCCAAGGCCGCGGCGGACCCGCGGGGGTACGTCCACCCGCTGGGGATCCCGGTCAGGGCCGGGGCCTACTTCGCGTACTCGGTGTCGGCCTCGGTGATCGTGGCCGTGCTGATCATGCCGCTGGTGGGCGCGATGGCGGACCGGACGGGCCGCAAGAAGCCGCTGCTCGCGGCGGCCGCGTACACGGGGGCGGCGGCGACGGCCGGGATGCTGTTCCTGGACGGCGACCGCTACCTGCTGGGCGGGCTGCTGCTGGTGGTGGCCAACGCCTCGCTCTCGCTGTCGATGGTGCTCTACAACGCCTACCTGCCGCAGATCTCCACGCCGGACGAGCGGGACACCGTCTCCTCGCGCGGCTGGGCCTTCGGCTACACCTCGGGCGCCCTGGTGCTGGTGCTGAACCTGGTGCTGTTCCAGGGCCACGACTCCTTCGGCCTGTCCGAGGGCGCGGCGGTACGGATCTGCCTGGCGTCGGCGGGGCTGTGGTGGGGGGCGTTCGCGATCATCCCGCTGCGCCGGCTGCGCGACCGGGCGGTGGTGCGGGAGCCGGGCGCGGGCCCGGCGGTCAGCGGCTGGAAGCAGCTGGTGGCGACGCTGAAGGACATGCGGCGCTACCCGCTGACGCTGTCGTTCCTGCTGGCGTACCTGATCTACAACGACGGCGTGCAGACGGTGATCTCCCAGGCCTCGGTGTACGGGTCGCAGGAGCTGGAGCTGGAACAGTCGACCCTGATCGTGGCGGTGCTGCTGGTCCAGGTGCTGGCGGTGGCCGGGGCGCTGGGAATGGGCCGGCTGGCCCTCGCGTACGGGGCGAAGCGCACGATCCTCGGCTCACTGGCGGCGTGGGCGCTGACGCTGGCGGCCGGCTACTTCCTGCCGGCCAGGACCCCGGTGTGGTTCTTCGCGCTGGCCGCGATGATCGGACTGGTGCTGGGCGGCAGCCAGGCGCTGTCGCGCTCGCTGTTCTCGCACCTCGTCCCGGCGGGCAAGGAGGCGGAGTACTTCTCGGCGTACGAGATGAGCGACCGCGGGCTGAGCTGGGTGGGACCGCTGGTCTTCGGACTGACGTACCAGCTGACGGGCAGCTACCGGGACGCGATCATCTCGTTGGTGGTCTTCTTCGCACTGGGATTCGTGCTCCTCGCGCGAGTGCCGGTGCGGCGCGCGGTGGAGGCGGCGGGGAATCCTGTTCCCCTACGCGTCTGAGCGCGCTCCGGGGCCGGACCGGGCCTGGACGGACCCGGGACGGACCCGGACTCACGAACGAATTCCGAACGGATTTCGACGTTGAAGCGAAGGGCCGGTAGTGTACGCCTTTGGCCTGCCAGGCGGACCGTTACTGCGCGCTCAAGAAGAGTAGACGTTGGGTGACATCTGCTGCCAGATGTGACAAAACGGGCACTGGTGGGTACAACAAGGGGCGGCACGACGGGCGACGCACGACCCGGAGCGGGAATCTATACCGCCGACCGGACGTTGACCGGATGACGACGACAGCGACACCTGTCCTGTGGGCGACAAGCCCGGGAGGCACGATTCATGAGTGAGCGAGCTCTCCGCGGTACGCGGCTCGTGGTTACCAGCTACGAGACGGACCGCGGCATCGATCTGGCCCCGCGCCAGGCGGTGGAGTACGCATGCCAGAACGGACATCGATTTGAGATGCCGTTCTCGGTTGAGGCAGAAATTCCGCCGGAGTGGGAGTGCAAGGCGTGCGGCGCCATGGCACTCCTGGTGGACGGGGACGGGCCCGAAGAGAAGAAGGGCAAGCCTGCGCGAACGCACTGGGACATGCTCATGGAGCGACGCACCCGCGAGGAGCTCGAGGAGGTGCTGGCCGAAAGGCTGGCCGTCCTGCGCTCCGGCGCCATGAACATCGCCGTGCATCCGCGCGACAGCCGCAAGTCCGCCTAGCCGGGGACTGAGCACGCAACAAGCCGAGGGGCCCCGCCACACCAGTGGCGGGGCCCCTCGGCTCTCGTGCGTGGTACCTGGCCGCGGCCGCTCGGCCGCCGGACGCGGCCGGCGTCAGGGGGTCAGCGGCGGGCGGTAGCTGGTGTCCGGGCCGCCGGCGGGCCGGTCCTCCCGGACGACCTCGCCCGGGACGACCTTGCCGTCGGGGTAGTGGATGCGGGCCTGGGTGAAGGCGTCGCCGAAGCCGCCGGGGGCGGCCGCGGCGATCCGCCGCTCCAGGCCGCGCTCGGCCCGGCGCGCCACGAACGCGCGTACGGGCGGGAGCAGCAGGAGCAGGCCCGCGACGTCCGAGAGCAGCCCGGGCATGATCAGCAGCAGGCCGGCCAGCATCATCATGCCGTTGCCCGAGCCCTTGGAGGGCTGCGGGGCCGCCGGCACCTCGCCGGCCATCGCCTGGGCCTGGGCCTGGGCCTGCTGGAACGTACGGGTGAGGTTCTGGAAGGCCCGCCGGCCGGCCCGCTTGATGACCACCACGCCCAGCACCATGGCGCCCGCCAGCAGCAGGGCGACGGTCAGGCCGCCGGCCGCTCCGGCGACCAGGCCGAGGAGCCAGATCTCCAGGATAAGCCAGGCGGCCACCGCCAGGGGAACGTAGGTACGGGCGGGCGAGCGCCGCCGGGGGGCCGAAGGAGTGCCGGTCCCCAAGGATCCAGTGCCGGTCGTCATACCACCCATTGTGCCGGGCCCGGGTTAAAAGCGGCCTCAGCCGGAGGTACCGGACACCCCCTAGGGGTCCGCGGGTCAGGCGGGGCGCTTGCGGCCGGTCAGCTTGGCCGCGCGCTCCTTCAGGCCCCACTGGGTGACCCGCCACAGGGCCTCGACCACGATGTCCTTGCTCATCTTGCTGTCGCCGAGCTCGCGCTCCACGAAGGTGATGGGGACCTCGACCACGTGGAAGCCCTTGCGGACCGCCCGGCGCGCCAGGTCGACCTGGAAGCAGTATCCGGCCGAGGCGACCTCGCCGAGGCCGAGCCCCTCCAGCGTCTCGCGGCGGAAGGCGCGGTAGCCGCCCGTCACGTCGCGGATCGGTACGTCCAGCATCAGGCGGGAGTACGTGGATCCGCCCCGGGAGAGGAACTCCCGGCTCTTGGGCCAGTTCACCACCCGGCCGCCGGGCACCCAGCGGGAGCCGAGCACGAGGTCGGCGCCGCCCAGGGCGGTGAGCAGGCGGGGCAGTTCCTCGGGCTGGTGGGAGCCGTCGGCGTCCATCTCGACGATGACGCCGTAGCCGTGTTCCAGGCCCCAGGCGAAGCCCGCGAGGTAGGCGGCGCCGAGCCCTTCCTTGCCCTTGCGGTGCAGGACGTGGACGTGGTCGTCGGCGGCGGCCAGCTCGTCGGCGAGCTTGCCGGTGCCGTCGGGGCTGTTGTCGTCGGCGACCAGGATGTGCGCCTGCGGCACGGCGGCCCGCACCCGGCCGGTGATCAGGCCGATGTTCTCGGCCTCGTTGTACGTCGGAATGATCACCAGGGTGGTGCCGAGCGGCCCGTAGGTCCGCTGTCCGCCGTCGCTCACTGGGTCCCCTTGCGTGTTTCTCGTCCGACCGGCCTCGACCGACCCGTCACAGCAGGACGATTTTAGAACAGCGATCGGGGCCGGCGGTCCTTCGGGCCGGACCGGCTCCCGCTGGCTGCGGGCCGCCGTGACCGTTGTCTACTGGAGCGCCGGGCCCCGACCCGGGGCCACCCTCCCCCGAGCTCCTGCGGAGCAGGGGGGACCCCCGTCCCGGCGAAACCTTCCCTCGCCCCCGAGGCGCGGGTGCGCTGAGCGGACGGGTCCCACCGGCACGGACGTCCTGTGATGGACCCGGCGAACCTATCCGGGTCGGGCCGCCCGTACCGAACCGAGGCAGGGCGGATCACCCCTGTGGCCGTACGAATGCCTCCCGGCCGCCGACGACCGTCGCCAGGCACACCGGCAGCTCCCGGCCGGGGCTCAGATCGGGCAGCCCGGGGGTGCCCGAGCGGGGGTCGGTGGACCAGCGGGCGACGCGGTCGTCGGGGGCCTGCACGACCAGTTCGCCGGTCTGCCAGACCGCGTAGTCGGCGGGGGCGCCCGGCACCAGGGTGCCCGCGTCGTCGCGCCCCAGGGCCCGCCAGCCGCCCCGGGTGTGGGCCGCGAAGGCGGCCCGTACGGAGATCCGGTGCCCAGGGGTGCGGTGGAAGGCGGCCGCGCGGACGGTGCCCCACGGGTCGAGCGGGGTGACGGGGGCGTCGGAGCCGAAGGCCAGCGGGACGCCCGCCTTGAGCATCGCCGCGTACGGGTTGAGGGTGCGGGCGCGCTCGGCGCCGAGCCGGTCCGCGTACATGCCGTCGTCCCCGCCCCAGGCGGCGTCGAAGGCCGGCTGCACGGAGGCGGTCAGGCCCAGCTCGGCGAAGGCGGCGATGGTGGCCGGGGTCATCATCTCGGCGTGCTCGACGCGGTGCCGGGCGGCCCGGACCCGCTCCAGCCCGACCTGCCCGGCGGCGGCCCGCACTCCCTCGACCACGGCCGCGACGGCCGCGTCCCCGATGGCGTGGAACCCGGCCTGCAGCCCGGCCGCGGTGCAGGCGGCCACGTGGTCGGCGACGGCGCGCGCGTCCAGGTACGCGGTGCCGGTGTGGGCGGCGTCGGCGTACGGGGCGTGCAGGCAGGCGGTGTGCGAGCCGAGCGCGCCGTCCACGAAGAGGTCGCCCGCCGCGCCGACGGCGCCCAGTTCCTTCGCCCGGGCGAGGTCCCGGTCGGCCCAGTAGCCGAAGACCCGGGGCCCGGGGCGCCGCCCGGCCAGCTCCAGCAGGGCCGTGAAGTCCTCCGCCGAGGAGATGTCGGGGCCGCCGCACTCGTGGAGCGAGCCGATGCCGAGGGAGGCGGCCCGGTCGAGGGCGGCCCGCTGGGCCTCCTCGCGCTGGGCGGGGGTGACGGCGGCCAGCGCGGCCCGCCGTACGGCGTGGTGGTCGTCCCGGGTCAGCGGCTCGTCCCCGTGCGGGTGCACGCCGGGTACGAGGTCCAGCAGGGCGGTGGTGACGACGGCCGAGTGCACGTCGATCCGGCTCAGGTACAGGGGACGGCCGCCGGCGGCCCGGTCGAGCTCCGCCCGGTGCGGGGCCCGCCGCTCGGGCCAGCGGGCGGCGTCCCAGCCGTGCCCGAGGAGCACCCGGTCGTCGGGCCGGCGCCGGGCGTGGGCCCGTACGAGCTCCAGCGCCTCGGGGAGCGAGCGGGCGCCGGTCAGGTCGAGGCCGGTGAGGGCGAGCCCGGTGGAGGTGGTGTGGACGTGGGCGTCGGTGAAGGCGGGCGTGACGAGGGCCCCGCCGAGGTCGACGACTTCGTCCACGCCCCGCGCGAAGGCGTCGGCGGCCCCCTCGGATCCCACCCAGGCGACGTGCCCGCGCTCGACGACCATCGCGGTGGCGAAGGGATCGGCGGGGCTGTGCACCTCGCCTCCGCGCAGCAGGACGGTACGGGCGGGCGCGGGGGCGGTGCGGTCGGTCATGGGGACCAGTCTCGCCCCTGCGCCGCCCGGCCCGTGACCGGGGTGGGCGGCGCGGCGCGGGACCCGGTCAGATCCGGGGCGGGCGGGCCTCGTAGGGGGTGGAGAGGACGACGGTGGTCCGGGTCGAGACGTGGGCCAGGGCGCGCAGGCGGCCCAGCAGGTCCTCCAGCTCCAGCGGGGTGGCCACGCGCACCTTGAGGATGTAGTTCTCGTCGCCCGCGACGCTGTGGCAGGCCTCGATCTCGGGGACGCCGGCCAGCCGCTCGGCGATGTCGTCGGGATCGCTGGGGTCGAACGGCTTGACCGAGATGAAGGCGGTCAGGGGCAGCCCGACGGCCTCGGGGTCGACGACGGCCGCGTAGCCGCGGATCACCCCGCGCTGCTCCAGGCGGCGTACTCGCTGGTGGACAGCCGAGGTGGACAGGCCCGTGGCCTTGCCCAGGTCCGTGTAGCTCATCCGCCCGTCCCGCACGAGCAGATCCACGATCTGGCGGTCCAGCTCCTCCATTGCGCTCATAGCCGCTCAACCTATGGCCCAGGACCGCTCCAGGCACAGCGGTGTCCACGGGGAAGTGGCCCAGAAGCGGCACCTGCGCCGGGCATGTGACCAAAGCCACAGGGGTGTACGGGCGTACGAAGGGCTCGCGCGGTTACTCGTGCCGCGCGGCGGGAAGTGCTTGGTGTGGCCGTGGCCGAAGAACCTGCCCGCCACGGCCCACCCAAGGGGGAAGACATCCATGCTGAACACCAAGCGCACCGGTCGCAGCGAACCGGAGCCCGCGGAACCGCTCGATACCGCGTTCGCGGACGACGAGGACTTCCTCGACGACGCGGAGGGCTTCGAGGTCCACCACGCGGTCTGCCCCGACTGCGGCCAGTCGATCGCCCTCGTCGCCGACGAGGAGCACCTGCCGCAGCACGCGCTGTGCCTGAGCGCGTGGAACCCCTTCGGGCTCACCGTGTGCGCGGGCACCGGCCGGCCGGTCTCGGACGCGCTGGCGACCGTGGGCCTGTTCCCGTCGGAGACCCGGGAGCTGGAGGCGGTGGTCCACTTCGACCTGCCGCAGGGTCTCGACTGGCGGACGCAGCCCTTCTCGCACGTCGGCGGTCCGGGCTCGCGTCCCGTGCGGATGACGGCGGCCCCGCTGCCGCAGATGCGCCAGCACGCCCAGGCCGCCTGAGGCCGCGCTACCAGTAGGTCCCCTGCACCATGGCGGCGAGGCTGCCGTGGTGCAGGATCAGCCCGTCCGGATCCGCGGGGACCTCGACCTCCCCGAAGTGCGCCTGCCGGTAGGCGATGCGCAGCATGACGATCCCGTGCCGCAGGGCGGCGTAGAGGGTGTGGAACTCCATGTCCCGGGGGGTGTGCCCGGTGAGTTCGGCGTAGCGGCGTTCGATGTCGTCGCGGCGCAGGAAGTCCGGCAGGCCGCTCTGGCCGAAGCCCACGGTCAGGTCCTGGAAGAAGCGGTGCAGGTAGACCGTCCAGCCGAGGTCGACCTCGCGGGGGGCGTAGGCGGCCATCTCCCAGTCGAGGACGGCGACGGGCGTGAAGCCGTCGTAGACGACGTTCCCGATGCGGGCGTCGCCCCAGTTCAGGACGGGTTCTCCCTCATCGGCGGGCCAGAGTTCCTCCAGCCGGTCGAAGGCGCGTTCCAGCAGGGGTGAGCGGGCGAGGCCGTCCACGACCCAGCCGTAGTAGGCGCGCTGGCCCTCGACGTGGCGGCGCAGCGGGCTGCCGTCGCCCGGGGGCAGCAGGAAGGCGGCCTCCCGTGCGGGGAAGCGGTCGTGCAGGCGGGCCAGCAGGGAGACGCTCGCCTCCTGGAGCCCGGCGCGCTCGGCGTCGGTGGCGGCGTGCAGCCAGTTCCCCTCGTAGGTGTACGGCATGACGTCGGGCGGTACGCGGCCCTCGGCGCGGGCCATCACGAAGAACGGCGCCCCGAGCGGGGCGGGGTCCTCCTCCAGCCACAGGGTGCGCGGCACGGGGAGGTCGGTGTGTTCGGCGACCAGGCTCATCACGCGGTGCTGGCGCGGCATGTCGTAGGAGGGGAAGACGGTGTAGGCGGCCGGGTCGGCGGCCAGGCGCAGGGCGCATGCGCGGACGGGGGCGTCGGGGTGCTCGATGTCGAAGAGCAGGGTCTCGCTGGACATGCCGTTGGAGGCGGGGACGGTGGCGCCGGCCACCTTCGCGCCGGGGAGGTGGCGGCCGAGCCAGGTTTCGAGGCGGCGGCCGAGTTCCCCGGGCTCGCGGGTGGAGGTGCGCGGGCGTGGTGCCGTGGCCATGGGCGGGCTCCTTCAGTGCGGGGCGACGGAGGAGTGGTCGGCGAAGCCGCTGGGGTCGTGCCGGCCGAAGCTGCCGTGTTCGAAGATGCCGAAGCCGGTGCGGCCGTCCAGGGTGAAGCGGGCGGCGTGGTCGGTGACCCCGTAGGCGGCCATGGGGTGGGCGGCGGGGTCGGTGAGGTCGTAGGTGCGGCGGTCGGTCCAGCCGCGGCCCTGCCAGCTGCCGTGCTGCCAGTCGGTGGCGGGCGGGTAGCCGGCGCCGACGGCGAGCGGGGAGGAGGCGAGGACCTCCACGCCGAGTTCGAGGGGTTTGCGCCCGGCCGGGTCGGTGAGGTGGACGACGGCGCTGCGCGGGTCGCGGGTGCCGGGCCGGTAGCGGATGTCGGTGTGCGGCCAGCCGAGCTGGACGTCGGGGCGGCCGCTGTCCTCGGGGAAGACCTGGACGGCTTCGCTGAGGGTGCGGTGGCCGTCCGCGTCCTCCTGGGTGATGACCATGAGGAAGCGGTCCTCGAAGCGGACGGGGATCCAGAGCCAGTGGAAGCCCTCCGGGCGGTGTTCCTCGGCGGCCCGGCCGCCCTCCTCCCCGGGTATGGGGCGCACGCCCCAGCTGCGGTCGCGGGTGCCCGTCCACTCCCCCGGGGTGAGGGTGAACTCCTCGCCCCGGGCGCGCAGGGTGCCCGTGACCTGGCCGGCCTGGACGAAGCGGCGGCCCTCCAGCATGAGGCGGTCGCCGCGGCGCTGTACGTGGTGGGGTTCCCACACGGCGGGGAAGGCGGCGCTCCAGGAGATGTCGTACGAGAGCCCGTCCGGGTCCCCGGGGTCGGGGTCGCAGCGCAGGGTGAGGCGGCGCAGGGGGACGTCGACGGTGATGGACAGGGGGCCGACGCGGAGGTTCATGCGGTCGTCGGTGAGGGCGTCGGAGGCCCGGACGGCGAGGAGCTCGCCGCCGAGGCGGAGGGTGGCGTAGGCGTCGATCACACCGGCGTTGGGGTAGACGCCGAGGCCGAGGATGAGGACGGCGCGGCCGGTGTGGTCGAAGACGTGGAAGATGCAGCGGTCGTAGGCGTTGCGGTCGCCGCTGACGAGGTGCTTCATCGACAGGGGGGCCTGGTGGATGGGGTATTCATCGAGGGGAACGGGACGGTCCGCGGGCACGGCAAACCTCCTGGGGGCAGGGGTGGGCTGCGTCTGAGCGGATATGACGGTACGTCAGATCGCATGTCCGGGACCAGGGTTCTGACACAAGATGACAGCACGGCACGGCGGGCCAGGAGCGGGCGGGCCCAGCCCCGCGGGCGGGGATGCGGCCGGGCGGCGGGGGCGCCGTGGCGGGCGCGCCGGAAGGGCCGTGGCGGGCGCGCCGGAAGGGCCGTGGCGGGGGCGCCGGCCAAGACCCCGCAGGCGCGGGCCACGCGTTCCGGCGGCCGGTGAGGAGGGCAGTGGGGGCCGGGGTGGCGGGGCGCGGGGCGGGGCCTGCGCCCCGGAAACGGCTTCCGGGCCCGCGGGCGGTGGGAAGGGTCGAACGGATGGGCGCGGGCGGCGGGGGGTGACCCGTGCTCAGGGTGCCGCGTTGGCCGTGCATGACCCCTCTGGAGACGCCCGTACCGAGAGTCGGGCGCCGCCGGCGCCCCAGTGGCGCACCCTACGAAGAATCGGTTCAGCGGCCGGTCCAGCCCGCCGCCCAGCCGCCCCGGCAGCAGGCCCGCCCCCGGCATCCCGACCCGCCGATCTACGGGGCCCTGCTCGCGCGGTGGGCCGCCGACGGCCGGACGCTGCCGGGGCGGCGCGACCCGGAGTGGTCCCGGATCGCGTCCTCCCCGATCTGGCCGACCGGCCCCCTCTACGACGGCCCCTGACCCGGCCCCCGGCCGGCGGTGGCGTCAGCGGGTCTCGGGGCCGGCCAGGTGGCGGGCGATGACCATGCGCTGGATCTGGTTGGTGCCCTCCACGATCTGGAGCACCTTCGCCTCGCGCATCAGCCGCTCCACCGGGAAGTCGGCGGTGTAGCCGTAGCCGCCCAGCACCTGTACCGCATCGGTGGTGACGGCCATGGCCGCGTCCGTGCAGAACAGCTTCGCCATCGCCGCCTGCCGGGAGAACGGCTTGCCCGCGTCCCGCAGCCGCGCCGCCGCGAGGTAGAGCGCGCGGCCCGCCTCGATCTTGGTGGCCATGTCGGCGAGCATGAAGCGCAGCCCCTGGAAGTCCGCGATCGGGTGCCCGAACTGCTTGCGGCCCAGCGCGTACTCCAGGGCCTCGTCCAGAGCCGCCTGGGCCACCCCTATGGCACACGCGGCGATCCCGAGCCGGCCCGCGTCGAGCGCGGCGAGGGCGATGGTGAAGCCCTGGCCCTCCTCGCCGATCCGCCGGCCGTCGGGGACGCGCACGCCGTCGAAGTGCAGCTGGGCGGTGGGCGAGCCCTTCATGCCCATCTTCTTCTCCGGGACCGCCGCCGTCAGGCCGGGAGCGTCTCCGGGTACCAGGAAGGCGGTGATGCCCTTGGGGCCCGGGACGCCGGTGCGGGCGAGGACGGTGTAGAAGTCGGCGACGCCGCCGTGGGTGATCCAGGCCTTGGTGCCGGTGATCACCCAGTCGTCGCCGTCGCGGACGGCCTTGGTGGTGAGCGAGGCGGCGTCGGAGCCCGCCGCGGGCTCGGACAGGCAGTAGGCGCCGAGCAGGCCGCCGCCGAGCATGTCGGGCAGGTGCGCGGCGCGCTGCTCCTTGGTGCCGTACCCGGCGAGGCCGTGGCAGGCCAGCGAGTGCACGCTGACGCCGAGGCCGACGGTCAGGCGGGCGGCCGCCAGCTCTTCGAGGACCTGGAGGTAGACCTCGTACGGCTGCTCACCGCCGCCGAACTCGCCCGCGTAGGGCAGACCCAGCAGTCCGGCCTCGGACAGCAGGGTGAAGACCTCGCGGGGGAACCGGCCGGTCTCCTCCTCCTCGGCGGCCCGCGGGCGGATCTCCCGCTGGGCGATCTCGCGTACGAGTGCGAGGAGGTCGCGGGACTCCTCGGTGGGCAGCTGACGGTCCACCGGCTGTGGGGCGCGGTCGGTCATGGCGGCGCTCTCCTCCCTCGTCAAGCACGGCGGCGACGCGTGAGGTGTGGGACGCGGCGCCGGGTCTCGGTACGCACAGCCGATGCTGCCCTCCCGGATCACGGAAGGGCGCGTTCAGCGGCTGCGGCGGGTTGAGTATGCCCGATCAGGCGCTTTCCGTCACCGGTAGGTGATCACGACCATCATCCGAAATGATCGCGGACTCCTCGGGGGGCGCCGGAGGCGCGGGACAGCCGGGCACGAACTCCTCGATCACGTCCAGTGTCGTGCGCAGTTGCCGCACCAGCAGCGCGCCGAGCTCCGGCCGCTGCGGCCGGCCCTGCGCCTGCGGGGTGCCGATCCAGTCGAGGGTGGTGCCCTCCACCCCGGAGAGCCAGCCCACGAGCGCGAGCCGGGCCAGCGGCGGGACCGTACGGCGGCCGTAGGCGCCCTCGGCGATGGTGGCCAGCAGCTCCTCGCGGACCGCGTCGCGGATGGCCAGCACCTCGGCGTCGGAGCCGATCCCGCCGGTGACGATGGTGCGGTACGCGGCGTGGTGGTGCTCGGCGTAGTGGAGGTAGCCGTCGACGGTGCGGCGGACCCGCTCGGTGCCCGGCAGGTCCGGCTCCCCCGTGGCGCGGGAGACCAGCTCGGCGACCGACTCCTCGACGATGGCGAGGTAGTAGCCGCGCTTGCTCTTGAAGTAGTAGTAGATGAGGCCCTTGGCGACCCCGGCGTGCTGGGCGATGTCGTCCACGGAGAGGGCGTCGTACGAGGTGTCGGCGAACAACTTGCGCCCGATCGACAAGAGTTCGGCCCTGCGGACCTGCGAACGCCCGGTCGTTCCACGCTGTTGACTATTATTCAAATTCAGCCCTAGCCTCGAACTGCCACAGGATGCCCGCAGTATGGCAGACCTGCGTGCCGAGCTCGCTCCTGCGATTCCCCCGCAACTCCGTACGGGAGGCACACGCCATGGGCACGGACAAGCGCACGGACAGGCACACCGGCGGGCCCGCGGACCGGCCCGCGGACGGCCCCGGGGAGGGCCCCGCCGCGGGGGGCCGCGGGGCGGCTCCCGAAGGACGGGTCCGCTGGCGGAAGTCGGCGGCCGTCGCCCTGCCGGCGGTCCTCGCGGTCGGGGCGATGGCCCTGGTCATGGCCCAGGGCGCGCTGGCCGCGTCCTTCGCCGTCTCGGGGACCAGCTTCCAGGTCTCCTCGTCGAAACTGAGCAGCAAGGGCCTCGCCTCCTACGTGCAGACCGACCGCTCCGCCGACGGCAAGGGGCACCCGGTGGCGCTGCTGGGGATCGGGGAGGCCACCCTCAGCGACATCTGCCAGTCCGCGGAGGTGGACACCCCGGTCGGGAAGGTGGTGTTCAAGCTGACCGCGGGCGGCCGGGCCGGGGAGGTGACCGCGAGCAGCCTCGTCATCGACGGCGAGGACCTGGAGGGCGACGCCGTCTTCGGCACGGCCCAGATCGGCCGGGACGCCTCCACCCTCGACCAGGTCGACGGGGTGCGGGGCGAGCCGGGCAAGTTCGGGCTCCAGGCCGGGAACATCGAGGTGGCGGGCGTACGGTCGCACGCCTGGTCCGCGACCGGCGGGAACTTCCGGCTCAAGGGCATGAAGCTCGACGTCAGCCTGGACGGCGCGCGGTGCTTCTAGGCCGGGCGGCCCCGCGCGGGCTCCCGCTGCCCGGCCCCCGGCGGCGGCTGCGCGCCTGGCGGCGGACCCGGCCGTTCTGGGGCGGGCTGCTGCTGGTGCTGGGCGGGACCGAGCTGCTGCTGGTCCCGCTCTCCCCGCTGACCGTGCTGGTCAGTCTGGGGCTCGGCGGGATCGCGGCCATCGGGATCGGGGCCGCGCTGATCGTGGCGGGGCTGTTCCTGTGGTTCCTGCCGCAGGCCCGGGCGTACGTGTCGGTCCACGCGCTGCTGCTGTCGGTGCTGTCCTTCGCGGCGACCAACCTGGGCGGCTTCCTCATCGGCATGCTGCTCGGCATCGCGGGCAGCGCGCTGGCCTTCGGCTGGACCCCGCGGCCCGGCCCCGGCCCCGGGGAGCGCGAGCCGTACGTCGCACGGCAGGACGGCGGCGGCCCCCGGACGCTGGCCGCCGTCCTGCCGGTGGTGCTGCTGGCGGCGCTCGCCGGCGGAGCCCCGCCCGCGCGGGCGGCGGCGCCCGGGTCCGGGCCGCCGGCGGCCGCCCGGACGCCCCCGACCGTGACCACCTCCCTCTTCGCGCCGCAGGGCTTCGCGCTCGCGGGCGTGACGGAGGTGGCGACGGTGGACGGGCCGCGCCGGGTGCTGGTGCTGAAGATGGCGGCGGCCTCGCTGCGCGACTACCGGCTGCGCACCCGGGACGGTGGCCGGGAGTACGCACTGGCCGCCACCTCGCTGGACCTGCGCGGGAACGTGACCCTGTACCTGACGAAGTTCAGCGGCTGCATCGAGGGGCTGGTGTGCGTGACCTTCAGCCCCGACGGGCTGCCCGCTCCGCCGGTGATCCCGCCGTTCGTCTTCATGACCCAGGTCAGGGCCGAGCAGGCGCTCGTCACCTCCGACGTGATCGTCACCGACGGGCTGCGGCTGGCGGCCTCGTGATCCCGGCGCGGGCCGCGCGGGGGGTCAGAACCAGCCGAGCCGGGTGACGAGCATGGCCACGACGACCACCAGGGTCCAGCCGAGGACGTGCTCCAGCCAGCCCGAGCCTTCCGTGGGGCCGCCGGTGCCGACGAGGCTGCGGGCGCGGGCGGTGAGGGCGGCGGTGTGTGCGGTCATGCCGTCCAATGTGCCAGCGTTCGCGGCTTTCGCGGTAGAGACGATCGTCACTGGTGGTGCACGTCACGCCGACGGGCCCCGGCCCCTCCCCGGTGCGGGAGGGCCCGGGGCCCGGCGGTGCGGTACGGGGGGTGCGGTCAGGTCCGGGTGGTGCGCCGCTCCCCGCCCATGGCGACCATGGCCAGGCCGAGGCACAGGGCGACCACACCGGTGATCACGTTGCTGACGACGCTGCGGGTGGTGTCCATCTCCCCGGCCATGACCCAGGGGGCCACGATCGTCCAGGCGCCGATCGCCACGGCCGTCCAGGCCATCGCGTGGGTGCGTTCGTACGCCGAGCCCAGCCCGCCCATGCACAGGCAGAAGGCCAGACCGGCGATCAGATTGTTGACGGCCAGCGGGCCCAGGACGCTGAAGCCGGCGATCCACGGCGAGGCCGCCAGGTACAGGCCCGTGATCAGGGCCATCGCCTCCACGGCCTGTGCGGCGGGGGTGCTCGTCACCCGTTCGAACCGAGTGCGCATCTCGGCGAGGTCGGGGTGGTGTTCGATGCTCGGGTGGGTGGTCATGGTGGGCTGCCTCCTGTGCGAAGCCTTACGTGCCCTTTATGCCCAGATTAGCCCGGTTGGACCCCTGTGGGTGAGCCCTTTTTCTCCCCGTTTCCCGGAGTTCCCGGCTCCCCCGTCCCGTCCCGCTCACAGCACGCCGACCGCCTTCAGCGCGGCGGCCCGGGCCGCGCCCGGCGCCGCCGGGCCGTAGAGGTAGCAGACGCCGCCGCTGCCGGACACGGTCTTGCCGGCGGCGTCGAGGCGCTTGGTCCGCAGCCAGATGTTCTCCCACTGGCGCCGCCGGTAGACGCGGCGCACGGCCGCGTTGGTGGCGGAGTTGGGGTCGTTGGCCACCACGTCCCCGGCGCGGGTGAAGCCGACGACGGTCATGAGGTGGCCGCTGGTGCCGTAGCCCGCCCCGTCGAGCTCGCCCGCGAGGAAGGACTGCGAGGTGATGACCGGAATCCCGGCCCGGACCAGGGTCTCCAGGTCGGCGAGGGAACCGAGCCGGGTGACGACCCCGGCCAGACCGGGGTAGGTGGCGGCGTACGCGGCGTTGAAGGGCCAGTTGCCGCAGCCCTTGTAGGCGGCGTCGTAGGTGGAGCGGGCGGCGTGGCAGACCTGCGGGTCGGCGTAGTGGGGGTCGACCCAGGCCAGGGAGCCGGGGCCGGGCCTGCCGCCCCAGTACTCGACGACCATCTGCGAGGAGGTCGGGCTGCACCAGGCCTCGCCGCCGTTGTCGTACTCGGGGTACTGGCCGGTGTGCACCTCCTGGGAGTAGCGCGGCACCTTCAGCTCGTGACCCGCGGCCGCCCCGGGGGCGCAGGCCGGGACGGTGAACCGGTCGGGCACGTCGGAGGCCATCGCCCCGGCCAGCCAGAGCGTCGGGCCGCCGCCGGAGCCGGGCTTGCGGTACAGGGTCGCGCGCAGCTGCCACGCGGCGATCCGCAGGCCGCTCCCGGGGTGGTCCACGGCCAGGGTGTCGGTCCACACGGTGCTGCGGCCGTCGCTCTGGCCGTCGACGGAGGTGCGCCGGACGTCGGCGTCACCGGAGGCCCAGCGGCCCATCACGTACCAGGGGGTGGCGGTGCCGTCGGTGTAGGTCCCGCGCAGTTCGGTCTGGATCCAGGTGCCGGCCGGGGTGTGGGCGTTCCAGGAGGCGATGACCTCGGTGGCCGGGACGGTGGAGCGGTGCACCGGGGAGGTCCAGACGGCGTGCTCCCAGGCGGCCCTGCGCCCGGTGTGGGGGTCGGCGTACTCGGTGCTGCCCGCCGGGACGGTGAACCCGAGGCCGGGGCGCGGGCCCGCGACGGCGGCGGTGCCCCGGTGCGTGCCCGCCTGCCAGTGGGCGTACGCGTACCAGAACCGGTTGTCCACCGTCCGGGCCCCGGCCGCGCCGGGGACTCCGGGGGCACCCGAGCCGGGGCCGGGGGCGGAGGAGGCCGCCGCGGCCGGGCGGCCGGTGGGCAGGGTGGCCGCGGTGGCGGCGGCGAGGGCGACGGCCAGGAGGGCCCGGCGCGGGGTGGGTGCGGTCATCTGCGTGGCCCCCAGGGGTCGGTGCGTGGAGCGGCTCGTCCACCCTTCCAGTTCCCGGCGGCGGTGCGGCGAAGCCCCGGGCCCGTGTCGGGGGTGATCCGGCGGCGGCCGTACGCTGGCCGGGTGGAGCCACACCCGTCACACCCCTCACTCGATGCGCCCGGTGCGCCCGACCCGGCCGGATCGCTCGGGCCGCTCGCGCGGGAGCTCGCCGCCCTGCCCCCCTCGCTCGGGCCGGTCCGCCTGATCGGTGTCGACGGGCACGCCGGCTCCGGGAAGAGCACCTTCGCCGGGCGCCTCGCGGCGGCGCTGGGCGGGGCGCCGGTGCTGCACCTGGACGACGTGGCCACCCACGAGGAGCTGTTCGGCTGGCAGGAGCGGCTGCGGACCCAGGTGCTGGAGCCGCTCGCCGCGGGCCGGACCGCGCACTGGACCCCGTACGACTGGGTGGCCCGCCGGTTCGGCGCCCCCCGGCCGCTGGAGCCGGCCCCGGTGCTGCTCGTCGAGGGCGTCGGTGCCGGGCGGCGGGCGCTGCGGCCGCACCTGGCGCGGCTGCTGTGGCTGGAGACGTCCCGCGAGGAGTCCTGGGGGCGCGGGCGAAACCGGGACGGGCGCGAACTTTCCGACTTCTGGGACGGATGGGAGCGCGCCGAGCTCGCGCACTTCTCCGGCGACCCTTCGCGCCCCTTCGCGGACACTCTGGTGCGCCAGAGCGGTACGGGATACGAGTGGACTTCCGGGGCTCCTGCGACCCCCGGAGCACACCGTTTCGTCACCGAACGTCACGGGCTCCCCCCGGCCTGAGCCCCCTCGCGGACCCGCCCCCACGGGCCTGCTCCGAGCCGCTTGACCGGGGCCGGGGAACCGCCGTACGTTCTGAATGCGCGGTCTGCGAAGGCCGCTGCAGACACGGAGCCCCCGATTGTTCCCCCGTGATCGGGGGCTTCGTTCTGCCCCGGGCCGGTCCCGGCGGGGCGCGGCACGCGCCCCCGGAGCCGTCGACCCTCACCCTGAGTGACATCGGGCGTCCGGGTTCCGCCCCCGATCCGTGCCGGCCGCACCCTGGGTAAGGTGCGTCACCGCAGGTACGATGCAGCCCTGATTTCATCGGTGATTTCATCGGCGGGGTGGACAACTCGTGTGCTCGGCGCGGGGGTTGCCGCGCACCACGGGGCCGGCTTGTGGGGGATGTGATGGACTTCGGCATGCCGGGCAGCGCTCACGCCCCGGCCGAACTCGCCTGGCTGCGCGGTGTCGACGCCTGCACGATGGGCGCGTACCCGCAGGCGGAGGAGGAGTTCCGCTCCGCCGTCGGGCTCGATCCCGCCATGGCCGACGCCTGGCTGGGCCTGCACGCGCTGCGGGTGGACACCACCAACGCGTTATTGCGCATGTACGCCCACCGCGACCGCTTCGGCGAGCAGCGCGCCCGGCACCGGCGGACCCTGAACTCCTGGTACTGGCTGGGCTGGTGGGTGCAGCCGGTGCTGGAGAGCCGACGGGACCTGCTGCTCGCGCACGCCTCGCACTGGCTGGACGGCCGGCACGTGCCCGAGCTGGACCAGGCGCTCGCCGCCCTGCCACCGGTGGACACCGATCCGCAGGTGCGCTTCCTGCACGCCTGCCGGGCCTACCTGGTCAAGGACTGGGAGCAGCTCGTACGGCACACCGAACCGCTCGTGGACGATCCGCTGCTGGGGATCGAGGCGGGCCTCTTCGGCGGCATGGCCCGGGTCCGGCTGGAGATGTACGGGCAGGCGGAACCGATGCTGTCCGCGGCGCTGATGCGGTGCCGCAGCGAGCAGCCGCAGCGCAAGGAGCTGCGGTACTGGCTCGCCCGGGCGCACGAGGGAACGGGGCGCAGCGCGGCGGCGCTGCCGCTGTACCGGGCGGTGCACCGGGTGGACCCGGCGTTCATGGACACCGCGGCCCGGCTGACGGCCATCGCGGACAGCAGCGACCCCGACGACATGGCCGGGTACGCCGGGTACGGCGGGCACACCGCCGAGGGCTTCGCCGGGCACGGGCTGTCCCCCGTCGGCGGGGACTACGCGGCGGTGGCCCTCGGCGGGGGCGGCGGGCCGGCGCAGGACATCGCGGCGGACGGGCAGGTGGACCCGGATCCGCCGACGCCCGGGGAGCCGCCGGAGCAGCGGTTCGGGCCGTCTCCGGGGGGTCCGGGCCGGGTGGAGGGCGTGCGCCGGCACAAGGTGACGGTGCCGCCGCAGGGCGCGCCGACGGGCCTGCCCGCCGGTCCGGCCGATCCCCGGGCGCTCGCCGAGGCGCTCGCGGAGCTGGAGCGGATGGTGGGCCTGGAGCCGGTGAAGCGGCAGGTGAAGGCCCTGTCTGCGCAGCTGCACATGGCGCGGCTGCGGGCGGCCCAGGGGCTGCCGGTCCAGCCGCCGAAACGGCACTTCGTCTTCTCGGGGCCCTCGGGCACGGGCAAGACGACGGTGGCGCGGATCCTGGGGCGGGTGTTCTACGCGCTCGGGCTGCTCGGCGGCGACCACCTGGTGGAGGCGCAACGGGCGGATCTGGTCGGCGAGTTCCTGGGCCAGACCGCCGTCAAGGCGAACGAGCTGATCGACTCCGCGATCGGCGGGGTGCTGTTCGTGGACGAGGCGTACAGCCTGTCCAACTCCGGTTACAGCAAAGGCGACGCGTACGGCGACGAGGCCCTCCAGGTGCTGCTCAAGCGGGCCGAGGACAACCGGGACCACCTGGTGGTGATCCTGGCGGGGTATCCGGCGGGGATGGACCGGCTGCTGGCCGCGAACCCGGGGCTGTCCTCGCGGTTCACCACCCGGGTGGACTTCCCGAGCTACCGGCCGCCGGAGCTGACCGCGATCGGCGGGGTGCTGGCCGACGCGAACGGCGACCGGTGGGACGAGGAGGCCCTGGAGGAGCTGCGCAGCATCAGCGGGCACGTGGTGGAGCAGGGCTGGATCGACGAGCTCGGCAACGGCCGCTTCCTGCGCACCCTGTACGAGAAGAGCTGCGCCTACCGCGACCTGCGGCTGGCCGGGTTCGCCGGTGATCCCTCGCGGGACGACCTGGCGACGCTGCGGCTGGCCGATCTGATGCAGGCGTACGGGGAGGTCCTGTCGGGGCGCGGCCCCGCCGACCCGGGACGGCCCGAACCCCCGCCGCTGTAGCGGGGGTTCGGGCCGCCCGGGGCGCGCCGCGCGGGCTAGGCGCTGCGCACGTACGCCCGGTGGGTGCGGTGGGCGGGGTCGCGGACCTCGCCGACGAGCATCTCCAGGACGTCCTCCAGCGCCACCAGGCCGAGCACCTTCCCGGCCGGGTCGGCGACCTGGGCCAGGTGGGTGGCGTCGCGGCGCATGACCGTGAGGGCGTCGTCCAGCGGGAGGGTGGAGCACAGGGTGGTCATCCTGCGCCAGACCCGCTGCGGGACCGCCCGCTCCCGCTCCTCCAGGTCGAGGACGTCCTTGACGTGGAGGTAGCCCATGAAGGCGCCGGTGTCGGAGCGGACGGGGAACCGGGAGTAGCCGGTGCGCACCGTCAGCTGTTCGATCTGGCGCGGGGTGACGGCCGGGCCGACGGTCACGAGCCCTTCGCGGGCCAACAGGACGTCGGTGACCGGGCGGCTGCCCAGTCCGAGGGCGTCCTCCAGGCGTTCCTGCTCGACCGGTTCGAGGAGCCCGGCCTGCCGGGAGTCATCGACCAGGCGGCCGAGCTGGGCGCTGGTGTAGACGGCCTCGACCTCGTCCTTGGGCTCGACCTTGAAGAGCCGCAGGACGAGCGCGGCGCAGGCGCCCAGCGCGCTGGTCACCGGTCCGCACACGCGGGCGAAGGCGACCAGTCCGGGACTGAACCACAGCGCGGTCCGCTCGGGGGCGGCCATGGCGAGGTTCTTCGGGACCATCTCGCCGATCACCAGGTGCAGGAAGACCACGGCGGCCAGGGCGACGGCGTACCCGAGGGGGTGCACCAGGCCCTCCGGCAGGTGGGCGGCCTCGAAGAGGGGCTCCAGGAGACGTGCCACGGTGGGCTCGGCGACCGCGCCGAGGGTGAGCGAGCACAGGGTGATGCCGAACTGGGCGGCCGCCATCATGCGCGGCAGGTTCTCCAGTCCGTGCAGGACCTGGCGGGCCCGCGCCGAGTCCGCGGCGAGGGGTTCGATCTGGCTGCGGCGTACGGAGACGAGCGCGAACTCGGCTCCGACGAAGAAGCCGTTGGCCAGGACGAGGAGCAGTGCGAAGACGAGCTGGAGGGCGTTCACCGGCCACCCGCCGGGGCGAGCTCGGCCGGGGCCGGGACGGCTCCCAGCGGGGTGGTGCGCACCAGCCGTACGCGTTCGGCACGGTAGCGGCCGACCTGGCGGACGGACAGCTTCCAGCCGGGGAGCTCGGCGCGGTCCCCGGGGGCGGGGATGCGTCCGAGCAGGTCGGCGACGAGACCGGCGACGGTCTCGTAGGGGCCCTCGGGCACCTCCAGGCCTATCCGGCGCAGGGTGTGGACGCGGCAGCTGCCGTCGGCCTCCCAGGAGGGGCGGCCGTCCTCGGCGGGTACGGCGGCGAGTTCGGGGCCGGCGTCCTCGGCGAGGTCGTGCTCGTCGCGGACCTCGCCGACGAGTTCCTCCACGATGTCCTCCAGGGTGACCACTCCGGCGGTGCCGCCGTACTCGTCGACGACCACGGCCATGGGCTGTTCGCTGCGCAGCCGTTCCAGCAGGGGCTGTACCGGCAGGGAGCCGGGCACCAGGAGCGGGGCGACGCAGATCCGGCCGACGGTGGTGCGGCCGCGGGCGTCCTCGGGCACCGCGAGGGCATCCTTGAGGTGGACCACGCCGGTGATCTCGTCGATGCGGTCGCGGTAGACGGGGAAGCGGGACAGACCGGTGGCGCGGGTCAGGTTCAGCACGTCGGCCGCGGTGGCCGTGTGCTGGAGGGCGCTGACCTTCACGCGGGGGGTCATGACGTGCTGGGCGGTGAGCTCTCCCAGCGAGAGGGTCCGTACGAAGAGGTCGGCGGTGTCCTGTTCGAGGGCGCCGGCCTGGGCCGAATGACGGACCAGGGAGACCAGCTCGCCGGGGGTGCGGGCGGAGGCCATCTCCTCGGCCGGCTCGACGCCGAGCGCCCGTACGAGGCGGTTCGCGATGGCGTTGAGGGCGGCGATGACGGGCCGGAAGGCCCGGGAGAAGACCTGCTGCGGTCCGGCGACGAACCGGGCCACCTGGAGCGGCCGGGAGACCGCCCAGTTCTTCGGGACGAGCTCTCCGACGACCATCTGGACGGCCGCGGCGAGCAGCATCCCGATGAGGACGGCGGCACCGGAGACGGCTCCGCGGGGCAGGCCGGTCGCGGCCAGGGGCCCCGACAGGAGTGCGGCGAGGGCCGGTTCGGCGAGCATGCCGACGACGAGCGAGGTGATGGTGATGCCGAGCTGGGTGCCGGAGAGCTGGAAGGACAGCTCCCGCAGGGCTTCGACGACCGTGCGGGCACGGCGGTCGCCTTCGGCGGCGGCGCGTTCGGCCTCGGGTCTCTCCACCGTGACGAGGCCGAACTCGGCCGCCACGAAGAAACCGTTGGCGAGGATCAGGGCGAAGGCCGCCAGGAGCAGGAGTAGCGGGATGGTCATGCCGCCGCCTCCGGAGGGAGGGCGGCGCGTGTACTACCGGACGATCCGTCCATTGCTGGAGGGAGTCACTCCTCTGGTCGATGGTGCCCACGGGCCACGGGGTCCCGGGGCGTGTGGGAGGGCGCGCGTTCGCGCCCCGCCACCAGGGTAGTCATTGGGATCGCCGCCGCAATGGGACGCAGCGACGAGAGCGGTCCGGCTCAGTGGTCGGTTGCGCCGGTTCCCCTGGTCTCCGCGAGGGAGCGCAGGGCGCGGGCGTCGCCGATCGCCTGGGCCCGGGCGATGCCGGGCTGGATGCCGAGGGCGGGCAGGCTGGTGCCGTCGCTCAGGTCCAGGAACACCCACGGGTCGCCGGGGCGCAGGTTGACGCGCAGGATCTGCGCCCATTCCAGCCGGCGGGTGGTGGTCAGGTTGACGACGGTGACCCCGCTCTCGTCCGCGACCACCTTGGGGCGGCTGAGCAGGACGAGGACGGAGGCCATCAGGGCGGCCGTGAAGACGAAGCTGACGCGCTCGCCGGGGCCGAGGTTCTCCAGCAGCAGGGCGATGGCCGTGATGGTGGCGAACATGGCGAGCCCGACGCCCAGCAGCACCGCCCGGGTGCGGGTCGGCCGGAAGGTGACCGGCAGGGCGGGCGGGGCGGTGGGGGCGGCGGACTCGCTCATGGTGCTGGTGATGCCTTCTGGAGGGGGCGTACGGGGCCGGGGACTGCGTACGGGTCAGAGACGGCAGGCGTGGATCGAGGTGGTGAGGATCGCGCGCGCGCCGAGCTCGTACAGGTCGTCCATGATCCGCTGGGCTTCCTTGGCGGGGACCATGGCGCGGACCGCGACCCAGCCCTCGTTGTGGAGCGGGGAGATCGTCGGCGACTCCAGGCCGGGGGTGAGGGCGACGGCCCGCTCCAGGTGCTCGGCGCGGCAGTCGTAGTCCATCATCACGTAGCTGCGGGCCACGAGGACGCCCTGGAGGCGGCGCAGGAACTGCCCCACCTTCGGGTCGTCGACGCCGGCGCCGGTGCGGCGGATGACGGTCGCCTCGGACTTGAGGATCGGCTCGCCGATGACCTCCAGTCCGGCGTTGCGCAGGCTGGTGCCGGTCTCCACGACGTCGGCGATGATCTGCGCGACGCCCAGCTCGATGGCGGTCTCGACGGCGCCGTCCAGGTGGACGATGGAGGCGTCGATGCCGATCTCGGCCAGGTGCTTGCCGACGATGCCCTCGTAGGAGGTGGCGATCGTCATGCCGGCGAAGTCCTCGGGGCCCTTCGCCGTGCCGGGCTTGGTGGCGTAGCGGAAGGTGGACCGGCCGAAGTTCAGCGGCAGGATCTCCTCGGCGTTGGCACCGGAGTCCAGCAGCAGGTCACGGCCGGTGATGCCGATGTCCAGCTTGCCCGAGGCGACGTAGATCGCGATGTCCTTCGGGCGGAGGTAGAAGAACTCGACCTCGTTCTCGGGGTCGACCGTGACGAGTTCCTTGGACTCCTTGCGCTGGCGGTAGCCGGCCTCATGGAGCATCGCCGACGCCGCTCCGGAGAGTGAGCCCTTGTTGGGGACGGCGATGCGCAGCATGGGGCTTCCTTTGGTGCGTAGGTGCGAAAGGGGGTGCGGGAGCGGGGCGCGGGGCCCGCCGTGGAGGGCTCCGGCCTAGAGGTGCGCGTAGACGTCGTCGAGGGAGATCCCGCGCGCCACCATCATCACCTGAACGTGGTAGAGCAGCTGGGAGATCTCCTCGGCGGCGGCTTCCTTGCCCTCGTGCTCGGCGGCCATCCAGACCTCGGCGGCCTCCTCGACGATCTTCTTGCCGATGGCATGGACGCCCTTGCCGACGAGCTCGGCGGTGCGCGAGGTGCTGGGGTCGCCGTTGGCGGCCTTGAGCTGGAGCTCGGTGAAGAGCTCTTCGAAACTCTTGGAGGGTTCGTTCGCCATGATGGTCCTCAGAATAAGGGGTCCCGCGCCGCCGCTCAGCGCCAGGGTTCGCTGACGGTCCGCAGGGTCATGGCCGTGGAGACGGCGGCGGTGACCGCTTCGTGCCCCTTGTCCTCGTTCGACCCCTCGAGCCCGGCGCGGTCCAGCGCCTGCTCGTCGTTGTCGCAGGTCAGTACGCCGAAGCCGACGGGGACTCCGGTGTCGATCGACACCTGTACCAGGCCCTGGGTGACGCCCTGGCAGACGTAGTCGAAGTGCGGGGTGCCGCCCCGGATGACAACGCCGAGGGCGACGATGGCATCGTAACCGCGACCGGCGAGTACCTTCGCCACGACCGGCAGCTCGAAGCTGCCGGGGACGCGGAGCAGGGTGGGCTCGTCGATGCCCAGCTCGTGCAGGGCCCGCAGGGCGCCGTCGACCAGTCCGTCCATGACCTTCTCGTGCCACTGGGCCGCGATCACGGCCACCCGGAGGTCTCCGCAGTTCTTCACGCTCAGTTCGGGTGCGCCCTTGCCGCTCACAGCTCTGCTCCTCGGTTGTTCGTGGGATGTGTCGTGGTGGGTGTGTCGTGGTGTGCGGGTGTCACTGGTTGCCGCAGGCGGAGGCGGGCACGGCCGCCTCCAGCCAGGGCAGGTCGTGGCCCATCCGGTCCCGCTTGGTGCGCAGGTAGCGCAGGTTGTGCTCGCCCGCCTCGATGGGCATCTGCTCGCGGCCGCTGACGGCGATGCCGTGGCGGACGAGCGCGGCGGACTTGTCGGGGTTGTTGGTCAGCAGCCGGACGCTGCGGACGCCGAGGTCGGCGAGGATCTGGGCGCCGGCCCCGTAGTCGCGGGCGTCGGCGGGCAGGCCGAGTTCCAGGTTCGCGTCCAGCGTGTCGCGGCCGCGCTCCTGGAGTTCGTAGGCGCGCAGCTTGGACAGGAGTCCGATGCCGCGGCCCTCGTGGCCGCGCAGGTAGACGACCACGCCGCGGCCCTCGGCCTGGATGCGCTCCATGGCCGCCTGGAGCTGGGGGCCGCAGTCGCAGCGCTGGGACTGGAAGATGTCGCCGGTCAGGCATTCGGAGTGCATCCGGACCAGGACGCCCTCGCCGTCGCCGATCTCGCCGTGGACGAGGGCGACGTGCTCGACGCCGTCGGCGGTGGAGCGGAACCCGTACGCGGTGAACTCGCCGGCGGCGGTCGGCAGGCTGACCTCGGCCTCGCGGCGCACGGTCGGCTCGGCGGAGCGGCGGTAGGCGATCAGGTCCTCGATGGAGATGATCGTCAGTCCGTGCTTGCGGGCGAAGGGGATCAGCTCGGGCAGGCGCAGCATGACGCCGTCCTCACCCGCGATCTCCACGATGGCGCCGGCCGGGCGCAGGCCCGCGAGGCGGGCGAGGTCGACGGCGGCCTCGGTGTGGCCGTTGCGGACCAGGACGCCGCCGGGCTTGGCGCGCAGCGGGAAGATGTGGCCGGGGCGGACGAAGTCCGCCGGGCCGCAGCTGCCGCTCGCCAGCAGGCGCAGGGTGGTGGCCCGGTCGGAGGCGGAGATGCCGGTGGTGACGCCGTGGGCGCCGGAGGCGTCGACGGAGACGGTGAAGGCGGTCTGCATCGACTCGGTGTTGTGCTGGACCATCTGCGGGAGCTCCAGGCGCTCCAGCTCCGGGCCCTCCATGGGGGCGCAGATCAGGCCGCGGCACTCGCTCATCATGAAGGCGATGATCTCGGGGGTGGCCATCTCGGCGGCGATGACGAGGTCGCCCTCGTTCTCGCGGTCCTCGTCGTCGACGACGACCACGGGACGCCCGGCGGCGATGTCGCGGACGGCCTGCTCGACGGGATCGAGGCGGAAGGACTCCTGCGGAGCGGATGCGGGGACGTCCGGCACGGGCTTGAGGGGGGTCATGCCGTTGCTCCTTCGAGGGCCGGGGCGGGGTTGGTGCGCGAGCGCTGGTACCAGTCGTGGGCGCCCCAGAGGACGAGGGCCCCGTAGATCACGTACACGAAGGCGGAGAAGGCGTAGCCGCTGGTGAAAGCCAGCGGGACGCCGACCGCGTCGACGAGCAGCCAGGCGAACCAGAACTCGACCAGGCCCTTGGCCTGGGCGTACATGGCGACGACGGTGCCGACGAAGATGTAGGCGTCGGGCAGCGGGTTCCAGGACATCCACGGGTAGAGGGTGAACAGTCCGGCGACGGCCAGGGTGCCTACGGCGGCGGCGCCCAGCAGCAGGGCGCGCTCGCGCCAGGTGGCGAAGCGTACGGCCAGCGAGGCGTCCTGGGCCTGCCGCTTGCCGCGGCTCCACATCGTCCAGCCCCACAGGGCGACCACCATGACGACGACCTGCTTGCCGGCGTTGCCGGAGAGGTGTCCCGCGGCGAACGCGACGAAGAGGATGGCGCCGGAGAGGAACTGGGTCGGCCAGGTCCATATGGAGCGCCGCCAGCCGAGTGCGAGGGCGGCGAGGCCCATGGTGTTGCCGATCGCGTCCGACCAGATGATCTTCTGGCCGAAGGCGCTGAAGGCCTCGGAGTTGAGCCAGGTCAGGGCACTCACCGGTCCGTCTCCTTCGGGTCGTCGGGGGTGGCGGCGGCCAGGGGGTCGACTCCGGCCGCGAGGAGGCGCTCGACGTACTTCGCGAGGACGTCGACCTCCAGGTTGACCGGGTCGCCGGGCTGCTTGATGCCCAGGGTGGTCAGCGCCAGGGTGGTGGGGATGAGGCTGATGCTGAAGTGGCCGGCAGCGGCCTCCACCACCGTGAGGCTGACACCGTCCACAGTGATAGAGCCCTTTTCTACGACGTACCTTGAGAGGTTCTCCGGGAGCGCGACCCGGACGATCTCCCAGTGCTCGGAGGGCGTCCGGGAGAGGATCTCGCCGGTGCCGTCCACGTGCCCCTGGACGAGGTGGCCGCCGAGGCGTCCACCGAGGGCCATGGGCCGCTCCAGGTTGACGCGGGAGCCCGCGGTGAGCGCGCCGAGGCTGGAGCGGTTCAGGGTCTCCTGCATCACGTCGGCGGTGAACTCGCCATCGGCGGTCTCCACGACGGTCAGGCAGACGCCGTTGACGGCGATCGAGTCGCCGTGCTTGGCGTCCTCGGTCACGACGGGGCCGCGCAGGCGGAAGCGGGAGGCGTCCGCGAGCTGCTCGACGGCGGTGACCTCGCCCAGTTCTTCGACGATTCCGGTGAACACTCAGTGCTCCTTGAGGGGCGTGTGGACGGTGGGGACTGCGGTGATGCGGAGGTCGGGGCCGATGCGGACCGCCTCGGTGATGTCGAGGCGCAGCGCGTCGGAGATGTTCTCGATGCCCGCGCCCGCGACGGCGGCGGGTCCCGCTCCGAGGAGGGCCGGGGCCAGATAGCCGACGACCCGGTCGACGGCTCCGGCCCGGAGGAAGGCGCCCGCCAGGGTGGGGCCGCCTTCGAGGAAGAGGGAGCGCAGGCCGCGGGCGTGGAGCCGCTCCAGCAGGTCGTCGACGGCGATGCGGCCGTCGCGCAGGGGCAGGCGGAGCAGCTCGATGCCGGGGAGGTGGCCGGTGTCGGCGTCCTGCCCCACGACGAGCAGGGTGGGGGCGGCGGCGTCGAGGATGCGGGCGGTGGGCCGCAGCTCCGCGCGGGTGTCCAGGGCGATCCGCAGGGGCTGCGTCGCGCCCTCGACGCCGCGGACGGCCAGGTGCGGGTCGTCCGCCCGCAGGGTGCCACCGCCGACGAGGACGGCGTCGCACGCGGCGCGCAGCCGGTGGACGTCGGCCCGGGACTCGGCGGAGGTGATCCAGCGGCTGCTGCCGTCGGCGGCGGCGGTGCGCCCGTCGAGGGTGGCGGCGTACTTCCAGGTGACGTGCGGGCGGCCGAGCCGTACGGAGGTCAGCCAGGCGGCGTTGCCCGCCGCGGCCTCCTCGGCGAGGAGGCCGCCCTCGGCGTCGACCCCGGCCGCGCGGAGCGTGGCGCCGCCCCCGGCGGCCTGCGGGTCGGGGTCGGACACGGCGTAGCGCACCCGGCTGACTCCGGCCTCCAGGAGGGCGCGGGTGCAGGGGCCGGTGCGGCCTGTGTGGTCGCAGGGTTCGAGGGTGACGTACGCGGTGCCGCCGCGGGCCGCCGCGCCGGCCCGGCGCAGGGCGTGGACCTCGGCGTGCGGGCCGCCGGCCCGCTCGTGCCAGCCTTCGCCGACGACGGTGCCCGAGGCATCGGTGATGACGCACCCGACGACCGGGTTGGGACTGGTGGAGCCGAGTCCGCGCGCCGCGAGTACGACGGCTCGCCGCATGGCCCGCACGTCGGTGCCGGGCTCCGCGTTCACGTCGGCGTCTGTCGCCACCGGGTCCTCCTGCCTCATCGGGCACGGACTCCGGGGCCTGTCGGGATACGACAGATGAAGCGGGTGAGCACACGCGGGGACGCCGAAGCCGGAAGAACGGTCCGTCCGACACGTATCCGCTGGGGATACGCCGATGGACCGCCGACGGCGGCGTACCGGTGACTGGCCCGCCGCGCACTGCCTCCCATCCGGACTTTAACCGTCGGTCCAGGAATTTCACCTGGTCAACCGGCCGCTGGATGCGGACGGGTCGCGGACTATACCGCCGGTTCGGAATTACACCGACCCCGGAGTGCGCTGCTACTGGTACTACGGCCAGTGTGCCACGGGGCGCCGACGGCCATGCGAGTGAAGCGCTGTGGCCTGGGTCACAAACAAGCCGTTCTCGAGGGTCGCTCTCGCGCCACCCGCGCCGCGCCGGTGCCGGGAACGCGCCAACCTCGCTTTGGTCCAGACCTATTGACGGGTTGGTCTAGTCCTCTTAACGTTCCCTTCATCTTCCCCGGGGTTCCCGGCCTGCCGACGTGCGCACGTCACAGGCCGACCAGCGCCACGTTCCTGCTCGTCACCGCACGTCGTGTCCTGCCATCCTCCCCTCCCCAGGAGGCACAATGCCGTCCCCCACTCGTACGAGAGCGCTGCTCCTCGCATCCGGCGCCGCCATCGCCGGACTGCTGGTCGGCGGGCTCTCGGCGGGCGTGTCCCACGCCGCCGACAACGAGAGCTGTCGCCCCGACGGTCTGTACAAGACCGCGGGCGTGGACGTCCCGTACTGCTCGGTCTACGACTCCGAAGGCCGCGAGAAGATGGGCGCGGACCACCAGCGCCGCGTCATCGGCTACTTCACCGGCTGGCGCACCGGCAAGGACGGCACTCCGGCCTACCTCGCCAACAACGTCCCGTGGTCCAAGGTCACCCACCTCAACTACGCCTTCGCGCACGTCGGCGGCGACAACAAGATCTCGGTCGGCGCGGACAACGCGAACAACGCCGCCACCGGGATGACCTGGCCCGGCGTCGCCGGCGCGGAGATGGACCCGGCCCTGCCGTACAAGGGCCACTTCAACCTGCTGAACAAATTCAAGAAGCAGTACCCGAACGTCAAGACGCTGATCTCGGTGGGCGGCTGGGCGGAGACCGGCGGCTACTTCGGCGACGACGGCAACCGCGTCGCGTCCGGCGGCTTCTACTCCATGGCCACCAACGCCGACGGGTCGGTCAACCAGGCCGGCATCGACACCTTCGCGGACTCCTCGGTGGAGTTCATCCGCAAGTACGGCTTCAACGGCGTCGACATCGACTACGAGTACCCGACCACCATGAAGGACTCGGGCAACCCGCTGGACTGGCAGCTGTCCAACGCCCGCCGGGCCGGTCTCGTCAAGGGTTACGCGGCCCTCATGAAGTCGCTGCGCGAGAAGCTCGACCGCGCGGGCGCCACGGACGGCAAGCACTACCTGCTCTCCGTCGCCGCCCCCTCCTCCGGCTACCTGCTGCGGGGCATGGAGACCTTCCAGATGCAGCAGTACCTGGACTACGTCAACATCATGTCCTACGACCTGCACGGCGCCTGGAACGAGTTCGTCGGCCCCAACGCCTCGCTCTTCGACGACGGCAAGGACGGCGAACTGGCCGCCGCGAGCGTCTACTCCACTTCCCAGTACGGCGGCACCGGCTATCTGAACACCGACTGGGCCTACCACTACTTCCGCGGTTCGATGCCGTCGGGCCGGATCAACATCGGCCTGCCGTACTACACCCGCGGCTTCAAGAACGTGCAGGGCGGCACGGACGGCCTGTGGGGCAAGGCCCCGGCCACCACCTGCCCGGCGGGCGCGGGCCTGACCAAGTGCGGTGACGGCGCGGTCGGCATCGACAACCTCTGGCACGACCTGGACACCAACGGGGCCGAGTCCCCGGCGGGCTCCAACCCGATGTGGCACGCGAAGAACCTGGAGAAGGGCGTCGTCGGCGACTACGTCACGAAGTACGGCTTCCCCGCGAACACCACGCTGACCGGCACCTACGCCCGCAAGTACGACTCCACCCTGGTGGCGCCGTGGCTGTGGAACGCGCAGAAGAAGGTCTTCCTGTCGACGGAGGACGAGCAGTCCGTCGCCGCCAAGGCCGACTACGTGGTGAACAAGGGCATCGGCGGCACGATGGTGTGGGAGCTCGCGGGCGACTACTCCTACAACGCGGCCAAGGGCCAGTACGAGATGGGCGACACGCTCACCTCCCTGATGTACGACAAGTTCAAGGCCGCCGCCCCGTACGGCGCGAAGAAGGCGGGCGCGGCGATGCCCGCCCAGGCCGTCGACATCAAGACGGAGTTCACCGAGTTCAAGCTGGGCGACTCCAACTACCCGATCACGCCCAAGCTGAAGATCACCAACAACACGAAGACCACGCTGCCCGGCGGCACGGAGTTCCAGTTCGACTACGGGACCTCGGCCCCGGCCAACGCCTCCGACCAGTCCGGCTTCGGCACGAAGGTGATCAGCACCGGTCACAGCGGAGCCAACGTCGGCGGCCTGAAGGGCGACTTCCAGCGGGTCTCCCTGAAGCTCCCGGCCTGGCAGACGCTGGCTCCGGGCGCCTCGGTCGACCTGGCGTTCAACTACTACCTGCCGGTGTCCACGCCCTCCAACTGGACGGTGAACATCTCCGGCACCACCTACGCCCTCGCCGGGGACCTGGCGCGCGGCACGACGCTGACGGAGCCGGGCACCACCACCCCGCCCACCACTCCGCCGACGACGCCGCCCACCACTCCCCCGACGACGCCGCCGACCACGCCCCCGACCACGCCTCCGGGCGGTACGTGCACCGCCCCGGCGTACGTGGCGGGCTCGGTCTCCACCAGCGGGACGCTCGTCTCCCACAAGGGCCACACCTGGAAGGCCCAGTGGTGGACGCAGAACGAGGAGCCCGGCACCACCGGTGACTGGGGGGTCTGGAAGGACCAGGGAGCCTGCTGATCCCGGCCCCCTCCCCTGCGGAACGTGAGGACCCGGTGGCCCGGCGGCCACCGGGTCCTCGCACGTCCGGACGGCGGCCGGCCCGTCCGCAGGCCCGGCGGGGACGGCCCCGCGTCAGGGGCCGAACAGGACCGACTGGGCCGCTTCGCGGGCGGCCAGGCGGGCGCCCTCCAGGACCGCCGGACCGCCCAGGACGGTGGCCCGGACCGCGGTCGGGACGGGGGTGAGGGTGGCCAGCCGGCGCTCGACCAGCCCGGCGAGACCGGGCCCGCCGGCCCGGCCGAGCTCGCCGCCGAGGACGACGCAGCCGGGGTCGAGGACCGCCGCGACGGCCGCCGCCCCGAGCGCGAGCCGCTCCGCGAGGACCTCCAGGAAGGCGGCCCCCGCCGCCCCCGCGACGGCCTCCTCCACCGGCCCCCGGAACCCGTGCGCGACGGCGAGGGCGGTGACCGCCTCCCGCCCCACCAGGGAGTGGAACCCGCCGCCGCAGTCGGTGGCCGAGGGCAGCCCCGCCGTCCCCGGCACCGGGAGGAAGCCGATCTCCCCCGCCCCGCCGGAGGCGCCCCGGCGCAGCCGTCCGTCCAGCACCACGGCGGCGCCCACCCCCGCGCCCAGCCACAGCAGCACGAAGGAGTCCACGTCCCGGGCGGCGCCCACGCGCTGCTCGGCCAGGGCCGCCAGGTTGGTCTCGTTCTCCACGACGACGGTGGCCGGCAGCCGCCGCTGGAGGGCGCCGACCAGTTCCCGGTGCCAGAGCGGCAGCCCGACCGGGCCCGCCAGCTCGCCGCTGCCGGGGGTGACCAGGCCGGGCGCGCCGACGACCACCGTGTGCAGGGCCTCGGCGCCCGCCTCCCGGGTGAGGGCCTCCAGCCGTTCCACGGCCTCGTCCACGGCGTCGACGGGCAGGGCCGCCGTGGCCAGCGGGCGGCCCAGCAGGTCGGTGACGACGGCGGTCGCGCTGTCGGTCCGCACGTCGAGGGCCGCGAGGTGGGCCCGGCGGGCCACGATCCCGTAGAGGCGGGCGTTGGGGCCGCGCCGGCGGGCCCCGGACTCGCCCACGACCTCGATCAGCCCGGCCTCGGCGAGCCGCTCGACGAGGTCGGCGACGGAGGGGCGGGACAGTCCGGTCAGCTGCTTGAGCCGGCTTGCCGTCAGGGGCCCCTCCTCCTGGAGGAGTTCGAGGGCGAGGCGGTCGTTGATGGCCCGGGCCGTGCTCGGCGAGGCGGGGGCCGGGGACGGGGCGACGGCGGGGGTCAGCACCTTGGCAGGGGTCACGGCGCCCATCTTAGGGAGGGGGAAACCATTAACTATCAGGCAGGGACCCTGATAGTTTACGCCCCATGACACGGCCCACGCCCGGGGAACCCGGCCCCAGCCCGGCGCGCCTGCGCCACGCCCGCTTCGCGATAGCCGCCGTCTTCTGCGCCCACGGCGCCGTCACGGGCTCGTTCGCCACCCGCATCCCATGGATCCAGGACCACGCCCAGCTCAGCGCGGGCACCCTCGGGCTGGCCCTGGCCTTCCCCGCCCTCGGCGCGGCCGTCGCGATGCCGCTGGCCGGGCGGATCAACCACCGCTTCGGCGCCCGCACCGCCCTGCGCGGCCTGCTGACCCTGTGGACGCTGTCCCTGATCCTGCCGAGCCTGGCCCCGAACCTGGCGGTGCTGTGCGGCGCCCTGTTCGTCTACGGAGCCACCGCGGGCATGGCGGACGTGGCCATGAACGCGCTCGGCGTGGAGACCGAGAACCGGCTCGGGCGGTCGATCATGTCCTCGCTGCACGGCATGTGGAGCGCGGGCGCCCTGCTGGGCTCGGCCGCCGGCACGGTCGCCGCGCACGCGGGGGCCGACGCCCGGCTGCACCACCTGGTCGCCGCCCTCGCCCTGACGGGGGCCGGGCTGCTCGCCGTACGGGGGGTGCTGGACCTGCGCGGGGAGGCCGGGGAGGCGCCCCCGCACTTCACGCTGCCGCCGAAGTCGGCCCTGGTGATCGGCCTCGTCGGCTTCTGCGCGGTCTTCGCCGAGGGCGCCAGCATGGACTGGTCGGCGGTGTACCTGCGGGACGTGCTGCACACCGACGCGGGGCTGGCCGCCGCCTCGACCACCGCGTTCGCGCTGACCATGACCCTGGCCCGGCTGGCCGGGGACCGGGTGGTGGACCGGTTCGGGGCGGTCCGCACGGTCCGGGCCGGCGGGGTACTGGCCACCGCGGGCGGGCTGCTGGTGGTCACGGTCCACCACCCGGCGGCGGCCCTGGCCGGGTTCGGACTGATCGGGCTCGGCATCGCGGTGGTGGTGCCGCTGGCGTTCGCGGCGGCGGCGCGCAGCGGTCCGGCGCCCGCCCAGGCCATCGCCGGCGTCGCGACGATCACGTACACATCGGGACTCATCGCCCCGTCCGCCATCGGCGCGGTGGCGGACGCGACCTCGCTCGTGGTGTCCTTCGGTCTGGTCACGCTGCTCGCCTTCGCCCTGGTCGTGGGGGCGGCCGTGCTGCGCGCCAAGCCGGTGCCGGGGGCGTCCGACCCGTCCAATCGGGACGAACCTGCCCCAATCCGGCCGTAATATATCGGCTGGTCGACCACGCCGTCCGGGCGCGTCCGGCCAGGTGCCTGACGAACCGAACGGAAGTGGTGGGACATGGGCTTCGGCGTGCGCTGGACCCTGCACGGAGACGGGCGGACCCCCGCCCCCGGCGCGGTGGTGCGGCCGGACGAACGGCTGTCGTGGCCCCGGACCGCCGGGCTCGGCGCCCAGCACGTCGTCGCGATGTTCGGCGCGAGCTTCGTCGCCCCGGTCCTCATGGGCCTGGACCCGAACCTGGCGATCATGATGTCCGGCATCGCGACCGTGATCTTCCTGCTCGCCACCCGCGGCCGGGTGCCCTCGTACCTGGGCTGCTCGCTCTCCTTCGTCGGGGTGGCCGCGGCGATCCGGGCCGGCGGCGGGAACAGCGCGGTGGTCACGGGCGCCGTGTTCGTCGTCGGTGCGGCGCTGTTCCTGGCCGGCCTGGCCGTCCAGCGGTTCGGGGCGCGGATCATCCACGCGGCGATGCCGCCGGTGGTGACGGGCGCGGTCGTGATGCTGATCGGCTTCAACCTGGCGCCCGTGACGGCCTCCACCTACTGGCCCCAGGACCAGTGGACGGCACTGCTGACCATGCTGTTCACCGGGCTGGCCGTGGTCTGCCTGCGCGGCTTCTGGTCGCGCATCGCGATCTTCCTGGGCCTGCTCTTCGGGTACGGGCTCTCCTGGATCTCCGACCTGGTCTTCGGGAAGATCCACTCGACGGCGGGCGGCCCGGAGGCGGTGGACCACTGGCGGCTCGACCTCTCCGGCGTCGCCAAGGCCGACTGGATCGGACTCCCCTCCTTCCACGCCCCGCAGTTCGAGTGGTCGGCGATCCTCATCGCCCTGCCGGTGGTGATCGCGCTGATCGCGGAGAACGCCGGGCACATCAAGGCCGTGGGCGAGATGACCGGTGATGCGCTCGACGACAAGCTCGGCACCGCCATCGCCGCCGACGGCGCCGCGTCCATGCTCTCCACGGCGGTCGGCGGGCCGCCCAACACCACGTACTCCGAGAACATCGGCGTCATGGCGGCCACCCGCGTCTACTCCACGGCGGCCTACTGGGCCGCGGCGGGCTTCGCCCTGCTCTTCGGCCTGTGCCCCAAGTTCGGCGCGGTCGTCGCCGCGATCCCGGGCGGGGTGCTCGGCGGCATCACCGTGATCCTCTACGGCATGATCGGCCTGCTCGGCGCGCAGATCTGGATCAACGGCGGAGTGGACCTGCGCAACCCGCTGAACCTGGTCCCGGCCGCGGCGGGCATCATCATCGGCGTCGGCGGGGTCAAGCTGCGCTTCAGCGACAGCTTCGAGCTGGGCGGCATCGCCCTGGGCACCATCGTGGTGATCACCGGGTACCACGCGCTGCGCTACTTCGCCCCGCCCCACCTCAAGCGGCAGGAGCCCCTCCTCGACTCGGGCACCTCCGCCTACGACGAGGGCGACGGCGACCGGGGCGACGGGCCGGGGGACGGGCGGAACACGCCGCGTTGACGGCCGCTTCGCCCGAACCGGCGAAGCGTACGGCCAAGTTCCGCGCGCGGCCCGTCCCGGCTGCGACGCTGCCTGACATGGAAGCGGTACTCGCGCGGATGCGCGCCCTCGACGAGCGGCTCCCCGCGCAGGACGGCGTCGCCGTCTTCAACCGGGTCTACCTGACGGTCACCCAGACCCTGCACCACCGGATCGGCCACGGCGGCTTCCCGGCGCCCCGCCGGGCCGAGACGCTGAGCGTGCGCTTCGCGGAGCGCTACCTGCGGGCGGTGGAGGGGGGAGGCCGGGCCCCCGCCTGCTGGCGCCCGCTGCTCCAGTACCGCCGCCACCCGGGGGTGCGGCCGCTCCAGCACGCGCTGGCCGGGATCAACGCCCACATCGGGCACGACCTGGCACTGGCGGTCGTCTCCTCCTGCCACGCCCTGGACTGCGCGCCCGCGGCCCTCGAAGCCGACTTCCACCGGGTCGGGGACACCCTGGTCTCCCTGGAGGAACGCATCCGCGAGGACCTCATGCCCGGTCCGGACCTGCTGGAGGTCGCCGACCCGCTGACCCACCTGCTCGGCTCCTGGAGCCTGGAGCGCGCCCGCTCCGGGGCGTGGGCCGCGGCCCGCCTGCTGTGGACCCTGCGGCGCTCCCCCGAACTCGCCGAGGACTTCGCCGAATCCCTCGACGCCGGGGTCGGCCTGGTCGGCCGCTGCCTGCTCACCCCGTCCCCGTTGGCCCCCCGCCCGGCCCGGGCATGAGGACGGGCCGCCGCCGCGCCGGTGCGCGGGGGCGGCCCGTGGTCACGGGGTCCGGGAGGATCAGTCCTCCGGGAGCTCGACCGGTGCGATCTCGTCGTAGACGTCGCCCGGACCGGGGTTGGTGGAGTCGGTCGTGCCGCCGAGGTGGTGCATGACGCCCCAGACCGCGTTCAGGGCGGTCTGGACGGCGCCCTCGGCCCAGCCGGCCGTCCAGGAGATGTCGTCGCCCGCGAGGAAGATGCCGCGCTTGTCCTCGGGGAGGCGGTCCTGCATGAAGTGCGTGAACAGGCGGCGCTGGTAGCGGTAGTGGCCCGGCAGGTTCGCCTTGAACGCGCCCATGAAGTAGGGCTCGTTCTCCCAGGACACGGTCACCGGGTTGCCGATGATGTGACGGCGGATGTCGACCTTGGGGTAGATCTCGCCGAGGGACTTCAGCATGACCTCCATCCGCTCGTGCGCGGACAGCGGCAGCCACTTGAGGCTGTCGTCGCACCAGGTGTACGAGAGGCAGATGGTGGCGGGCCGGTCCGGGCCGTCGTCCAGCAGGTAGGTGCCGCGGGTCATCCGGTCGGTGAGGGTCATCGACATGACGTCGCGGCCCGTCTCCTCGTCCTTGTCCAGCCAGAACGGCCGGTCGACGGGGATGAAGAGCTTGCTGGACTCCATGTAGTGCGTGCGCTCGATCGCCGTCCAGTGGTCGATCGGGAACAGCGTGTCGTCGCAGGCGATCTTGGACAGCAGCATCCAGGACTGGGCCGTGAAGATCGCGGCACGGTACGTGCGGATGTCTCCGTCAGCGTCGGTGACCGTGATCCGGTTGCCGGCCGTGCGGTGCAGGCGGGTGACCGCCGGGCGCGGGGCGCCGTCGTGCAGGGAGGACAGGGAGGTGCCCTGGGCCCAGTGCAGGATCTTCTCGGGCTCGCGCTCCCACAGGCGCAGCGGCAGCTGCTGCGAGCCGCCGACGATGCCGCGGTGGTGGTCGTCCGCCTCGGTGTAGACGACGCGGAGGATCTCCAGGATGGAGTTGGGGAAGTCGGTGTCCCAGCCGCCGGTGCCGAAGCCGACCTGGCCGAAGATCTCCCGCTTGCGGAAGGACTGGAAGGCCTCGGACTTGCAGAGGAAGCCGTAGAAGGTCTCGTCGTCGAGCTTCTCGACGAGCTTCGCCCAGATCTCGCGGATGCGCGGGACGTCCCGCTCGCGCATCGCGGTGTTCATGTCGGAGAAGTCGGCGCCCTCGTCCAGGCAGGCGTTCCACGCGGCGGACACGTCGCGGTAGATCTGCGGGAGGTCGGCGATGGTCTCGGCGTAGTGCGTCTCGCCCTTGAGGTCGACGACCGTCGAGGGGGTGGACTCGGCGAGCGGGTTCGGGAACGGCTCGGTGACCAGGCCCACCAGGTCGATGTAGTGCTGGAGGGCGGTGGAGGACGGCGGGAAGCGCATGGCGCCCATCTCCGCGGTCAGGCCCTCGGTGCCCGCGCCCTCGAAGCCGACGGTGCGCAGCCGGCCGCCGATCTGGTCGGCCTCGTAGACGACGGGCTTGAGGCCCATCTTCATCAGCTCGTAGGCGGAGATGATGCCGGAGAGCCCGCCGCCGATCACGGCCACCTCGGTGCCGTGCTCGGTCGCCGGTATCTGGCCGAGGCCCGCCGGGTGGGCGAGGAAGTCGTCGTACGCGTACGGGAAGTCCGGCCCGAACATGGTGATCGGGGGCTGACCGTCGCTGTGCGGGACGGCGGTGGTGGGCACCGTGGACGTCATGGGGGTACGTCTCCTTGCGGGGTGTGGCAGGGGGCGGCGGGCGAGCGGCGGCAGGGGCTCAGACGAGGGAGGCGTAGAGGCCGGGGCGGCGGTCGCGCAGGTAGGGGTTGTTCTCCCGCGACGCGGCGAGCAGCTCCGGGTCGACCTCGCCGAAGACCATCTCCTCGCCGCGGCCGGCCCGGGTGCGGGTGACTCCGTCCGGGTTGGCGAGGCAGCTGAGGCCGACGAACTCGAACTCGCCCTCGGGGCCGGTCCGGTTGACGTACGCGATGTACATCTGGTTCTCGAAGGCCCTGACGGGGACCAGCTGCTCGGCGACGAACTGGAACGGGTGCATCTGCGCGGTCGGGACCAGGAGGAGGTCGGTCCCGGCCAGGGCGTGGGCCCGGACGTTCTCGGGGAACTCGACGTCGTAGCAGATCATGATGCCGACGCGGAGCCCGCCGAGGTCCGCCTGGACGACGGGGGTGTCGCCGGGGGTGAAGGCGTCCTGTTCGAAGCCGCCGAAGAGGTGGGTCTTGCGGTAGTTGGCGAGCGCGGTCCCGTCGGCGCCGATGAGCTGCGCCGCGTTGAAGACCGCCCCGCCGCCCGCGCGCTCGGGGTAGCCGTACAGCACGGCGACCCCGTGGCGGCGGGCGATCTCGCCGATGGCGACGGCGGACGGGCCGTCGGCCGGTTCGGCGAGGGCGGGGATGTCCTGGAGGTCCAGCGCGTAGCCGGTCAGGAACATCTCCGAGGTCACGAGGAGCCCGGCCCCGGCCTGTGCGGCGCGCGCGGCTGCCTCGTCGAGCCGCTTCAGGTTCTCGGCGGTGTCGCCGAGCCGTCCGGAGCTCTGGAGGAGTGCGGTGCGCAGCGGGGGCATGGGCGTACCTCTGTGACAGGTGGGGTGGGGGTCGTAAAACGGTACGTTCGGGCGTTCGACCGCGACAAGACGTCACCGTTGCGCTGAGCGCATCGATTCGTTGCGTGTTTCGGGGCGGGTACGGCGATTCGTTGCGCCAGGGCGTTACGAGGCCGCTCCGAAGGCCGGATGGGCCCGCAGCCGGCGGACGTACGCGCGCAGGCGCGGGCCGGCGCCGGGCAGGACGGCGGGGTCCTGGAGGGCCACCCAGAGGTCCGCGTCGGTGACGGTCGGGCGGCTCCCCAGAGCATACGGGCGCACGGCGAGCCACCCCTCCAGCAGGCCCAGGGCGGCGGACCGGGCGGCGGCGGGGGCGTCCGCGTCGAGCAGGGCGCGCAGGGCCCCCGCGAAGGGGGCGGGGGCGGGCGGGGCCAGATCGGGGCGCCCGGCGAGGCGGACGGCGAGGTCGTCGAGGATGTCGGGGGTGTGGTTGCTGACGACGCGGCCGCTCCAGGTGTCGCAGAGGGCGGGGACGGCGAGGGTGCCGTCGTAGTGGTGCCCGGCGGCCTCGTAGGCCCGGCGCAGGGCGGCGAGGGAGGCGGGGGCGCCGAGCGTGGTGGTGCCGACGGAACCGGTGAGGCCGAGCAGCGCGAGGGCGGTGCGGACCCGGCGGGACCGGGGACAGCCTTCGGCGAGGTAGAGGTGGTAGCGGTACGGGACCGGCAGGAAGCCGGCCCCGATCCTGCCGCGCGGTGCGGGGAGGGGGGTGGTGCGGGGCATGACGGTCGGAAGCACGGTGACCCTCCGGGGGTGTGGTGGACGGAAGCGGAGCCACTCCCCTGGCCGGGGGTGGGTCGATCTCGGCCCGGCCGCCGCCGCCGGGCGGACCGCACCCGGACCCGGGCTCCGGAGCCCAGCCCCAGGCGGGGCACCCGCCCGGAGCCAGGGCCCGGAACCCGAACCCGGGACCGGGCAGCCACCCCCGGCCCCCGTCCGGGGGCCCGGACCGGGCGCCCGAACCCGGACGGACCACCGGACCGGGGCAGCCGCCCGAGCCCGAGCCCGGGCGAAGCACCCGTCCGGGACCGGGCAGCCGCCCCCGGCACCCGACGGAAACCCGGACCAGCGACCAGGCACCGGCCGGGAACCCGGACCGGGGGCCCGGCACCGGCCGAGAAGCCGGACCGGGGCAGCCGCCCGAGCCCGAGCCCGCGCGAAGCACCCGTCCCGGACCGGGCAGCCGCCCCCGGCACCCGACGGAAACCCGGACCAGCGACCAGGCACCAGCCGGGAACCCGGACCACCGGACCGGGGGCCCGGCACCGGGCGGGAGCCCGGGCGAAGCACCCGTCCAGGGCCGGGCAGCCGCCCCCGGCACCGGCCGGGAACCGGAACCCGGAGCCGGACGGAGCCCCGGACCAGTGCCCGGGCGCCGGACCGGGGCACCGGCAGCGGACGAGACGCCGGCGCGGGGCCGGGGTGCGGGCCCTGCGCCGGGGGCCGGCTTCGGGCCGGGCACTCGGGCCCCGGCCCGACGGGCCCGACCGCGGCGCGAGCCGGAGGGCGGGCGCGGGTGGGTCAGTGCGGGGTGGCGCTTGAGACGCGGAGCAGGTCGATGTGCAGGCGGCGGGTCAGCCACCAGCGGCGGGGGGAGGGGGTCTCGACCGGTGCCACGGAAATCGACCTGCTCCCCGCTGTCCCCGGGGCATAGCCTGCCCCTCGCCGACGCTGTCCCCCGCAGTCTCACGGCGCCGGGCCGGAGCCGTCAAGGAGGCGGCGGGGACCGGCCGTTGCCCGCCCCCACGAGAGGATCCCCGCACCCGATGCCCACCGAGCACCCCACCGCCCCGCTCGACAACCCGGTGTGGGCGGCGCTGAACGGCCCGCACCGGGCCTTCGCCGTGCCCGCCCCCGGCGGGCTCGCGGCCCGCTACCTGCCCGCCGCCAACCCGTTCGCCGCCCTCGCCGATCCGCACGACCCCGCCTCCTGGGCGGACCTCGCCGCCCTCGCGGGCCCCGGCGAGACGGTGTGGCTGACCGGCCTCCCGCCCGCCCCGCCGCCCGGCTGGGACACCGTGATGACCATCCCCGGCGTCCAGCTCGACGGCCGGGCCGTACGCGCCGAGCACGCGCCGGAGGCCGTCCGCCTCGGCCCCGCCGACGTCGCGGAGATGACGGAGCTGGTCCGGCTCACCGAGCCCGGCCCCTTCCTGCCGCGCACCGTCGAGCTCGGCACGTACCTCGGCATCCGGCACGAGGGGCGGCTGGTCGCGATGGCCGGGGAGCGCATGCACCCGCCCGGCTGGACCGAGATCAGCGCCGTCTGCACCCACCCGGACCACCGGGGCAAGGGCCTGGCCGGGCGGCTGGTCCGGGCGGTCGCGGCCGGGATCCGGGACCGCGGGGACGCCCCCTTCCTGCACGCGGCGGCCGACAACACCGGCGCCGTCCGGCTGTACGGGGCGATGGGGTTCACCCTGCGCCGCGAGCCGGTCTTCGTCGGCGTGCGCACCCCGGCGGACCCGGGCGGGCAGCCGTAACACGGCTTAACACGGGGTTCATTGAGTGCCGCCGGAGTCTCCCGTAGCGTCGTGGGAACGGGAGCACGGACGGAGGGGAGAGGGCCGTGGCGGTGAACACGTTGCAGATCAGCGGTCGTCCCGCCCTCCGTCCGGCTCCCGTGTTCGCCCCGCGCCGCGCGGTGCGGCTGTACGTCCGCACCCACATCGACCTCCAGCGGGTCTGCGCCTCGCTCTGTCGCCCCTGATCGCGCCCCCGCCGCCGCGGCGACCGCCGCGCCGGCCCGCCCCGATCAGGAAGGCGGCGCCGCCGTGCCCGCATCCGAAACCGCCCCGGTCCACCTGGCCGTCGCCCTCGAAGGCGCCGGCTGGCACCCGGCCGCCTGGCGCGAACCGGGGGCCCGGCCCGCCGAGTTGACCACGGCCCGGTACTGGGCCGACGCGGTCGCCGAGGCCGAGTCGGGCCTGCTGGACTTCGTCACCTTCGAGGACGCGCTCGGCCTGCAGTCCACCGACCCGGCCGGGGCCGACGGCCGCACCGACCTGGTGCGCGGACGGCTCGACGCGGTGCTGGTGGCCGCCCGGGTCGCCCCGCTGACCCGCCACATCGGCCTGGTGCCGAGCGTGAGCACCACCCACACCGAGCCCTTCCACGTCTCGAAGGCCGTGGCCACGCTGGACCACGTCAGCCGGGGCCGGGCCGGAGTGCGCGTGCAGATCTCCGAACGCCGTGACGAGGCGCGCCACTTCGGCCGCCGCGACCCGCTGGAGCCGGCCGGCGAGCTGCTCGCCGAGGCGGGCGACCACGTCGAGGTGGTGCGGCGGCTGTGGGACAGCTGGGAGGACGACGCAGAGATCCGGGACGTGGCCACGGGCCGCTTCGTCGACCGGGACAAGCTGCACCCCGTCGGCTTCGCGGGCCCGCACTTCCGGGTCCGGGGCCCGTCCATCACCCCCCGTCCCCCGCAGGGCCAGCCCCCGGTCAGCGCGCTCGCGCCGGACCCGGCCGGGTATCCGCTGCTCGCCCGGGGCGCGGACGTCGGTTACGTGACCCCGCGGGACGCCGGCCAGGCGCGCGCCGCCGTGGCCGGGATCCGGGCCGCCCAGGAGGAGGCGGGCACGGCCGGGCGGCCGCTGCACGTGTTCGGGGAGCTGACCGTCTTCCTCGACCCCGGCCCCGCGGCCGCGACCCGGCGGCTCCAGCGGCTGGACGCCCTCCACGGGTCGGCGTACTCCGGCGACGCGCTGCTCTTCGCGGGGACCCCGGGACAGCTCGCGGACCTGCTGCTGGACTGGCGGCGGGCCGGCCTCTCCGGTTTCCGGCTGCGCCCCGGGGTGCTGGCGCACGACCTCCCGGCGATCACCCGCGGTCTGGTGCCCGAGCTCCAGCGGCGCGGGGCCTTCCGCCGCTCGTACGAGGCCTCCTCGCTCCGCGGCCTGCTGGGGCTGCCCCGCCCCGCGAACCGGTACGCCCGGCCCGCCGCCTGAGCGCCCGCAGGACCCGATCCGACACGAGACGCGGAGGACACGTACCGCCATGGGCAAGCCGCTCAAGCAGATCCATCTGGCCGCGCACTTCCCCGGGGTCAACAACACCACCGTGTGGAGCCACCCGGAGGCCGGCAGCCACATCGACTTCGACTCGTTCGTCCACTTCGCGCGGACCGCCGAGCGCGCCCGGTTCGACTTCCTGTTCCTGGCCGAGGGGCTGCGGCTGCGCGAACAGGGCGGACAGATCTACGACCTGGACGTGGTCGGACGGCCCGACACCTTCACCGTGCTGGCCGCGCTGGCCGCCGTGACCGAGCACCTGGGGCTGACCGGCACGATCAGTTCCACCTTCAACGAGCCGTACGAGGTGGCCCGGCAGTTCGCCACCCTCGACCACCTCTCGGGCGGCCGGGCCGCCTGGAACGTGGTGACCTCCTGGGACGCCTTCACCGGGGAGAACTTCCGCCGCGGCGGCTTCCTGGCGCGCGAGGACCGCTACGAGCGGGCACGGGAGTTCCTGGCCACCGCCCACGAGCTGTTCGACTCCTGGGACGGGGGCGAGGTGCTCGCCGATCCGGCGACCGGGGTCTTCCTGCGGGACGCGGGCGCGGGTGCCTTCGTCCACCGGGGACGGCAGTTCGACATCGCGGGCCGGTTCAACGTGCCGCGCAGCCCGCAGGGCCGCCCGGTGATCTTCCAGGCGGGCGATTCGGACGAGGGCAGGGAGTTCGCCGCGGCGGGGGCCGACGCCGTTTTCGGCCGGTACGCCACCCTGGAGGAGGGACGGGCCTTCTACGCCGACGTCAAGGGCCGACTGGCCCGGTACGGCCGCACCCCGGACGAGCTGAAGATCCTGCCCGCGGCCACCTTCGTCCTCGGCGACACCGACGCCGACGCCCTCGAACGGGCTCGCGAGGTGCGGTCCGCGCAGGTCAGCGGGGCCACGGCGATCAAGTACCTGGAGCACGTCTGGAACCGGGACCTGTCCGCGTACGACCCGGACGGCCCGCTCCCGGAGATCGACCCGGACCCCGGGGAGAACACGATCGCCCTCGGCCGGGCCGGCGTCCGGATGTTCCGCGACCCCCTGGCCACGGCCAGGCAGTGGCGGGAGCTGGCCGCCGCCCGGAAGCTGTCGATCCGCGAGCTGGTCATCGAGACCACCGGGCGCCAGTCCTTCGTCGGCTCGCCCGCCACCGTCGCCGCGGCCATCGACGAGCTGGTCCAGCAGGACGCGGCCGACGGCTTCATCCTCGTCCCCCACCTGACGCCCGGCGGCCTGGACGCCTTCGCGGACACGGTCGTGCCGCTGCTCCAGGAGCGGGGCGTCTTCCGGCGGGAGTACGAGGGGCCCACCCTGCGCGACCACTTGGGGCTGGCCGTGCCCGTGGCGGCAGCTCCCACCGGTTCCTGAAGGGCGGCGCCCGATCCGGGGTTTCGGGGCGCCTCTCGCGGTCACACGCGGGAGGAGCGACGCAACCTACGGAAGGGAACTGCCATGAACGACGTCTCCCGCCAGCCCGGCGCCGGACCCCGGCACTGGCAGTGGCAGGCGCGCGCGGCGTGCCGGGGCCTGGGCCCCGGACGGTTCTTCCACCCCGCCGGGGAGCGGGGCGACGACCGCGAGGGCCGGGACGAGGCCGCGAAGCGGGTGTGCGCCGGCTGCCCCGTGCGGACCGCCTGCCTGGAGCACGCGCTCAGCACCCGTGAGCCGTTCGGGGTGTGGGGCGGACTGACGGAGGAGGAGCGGCGCCGGCTGCTCACCGGCGCGGGGGCCCGCCGCGTGGCGGTGTGAGCGGTGTGAGCGGTGTGACGCCGCGTGGCGGACCGGATCAGGCCGGGGCGCCCGAGGTGAAGCGGCGCAGGAGGGGCGAGAGGACGAGGACGGACTTGGTCCGTTCCACGAACGGCTCCCCCGCGATGCGCTCCAGCACCCGCTCGAAGTGGCGCATGTCGGAGGCGAAGACCTGGACGAGGGCGTCCGCGTCGCCGGTGACGGTCGACGCGGACACCACCTCGGGGTACCGCTCCAGACCTCGCCGGATGTCGTCCGGCGAGGTGTTGTGGCGACAGTAGATCTCGATGAAGCCCTCGGTCTCCCAGCCCATCGCGGCGGGGTCCACACGGACCGTGAAGCCGGTGATGGCGCCTTCGGCGCGGAGCCGGTCGACGCGCCGCTTGACGGCGGGGGCCGAGAGGCCGACCTCGGAGCCGATGTCCGCGTAGGAGCGGCGGGCGTCCTCGGCGAGGGCGTGCACGATGCGTTCGTCGAGATCGTTCAGTCGCACTGCGGGTGGATCACTTCTCTGCTGTGGCCAGTGTGGAGCGGCGGATGCCGTACAGGAAGTAGACCACGAGGCCGACGGCCATCCAGCCACCGAAGGCGACCCACGTGGCGACCGGCAGGCTGTACATCATGTAGGCGCAGGCGAGGAAGCCGAGGACCGGCGTGACCGGGAACAGCGCCACCTTGAAGGTGCGGGGCATGTCGGGCTTGGTCCGGCGCAGGATCACGACGGCGACGTTGACCAGGGCGAAGGCGAAGAGCGTGCCGATGCTGGTGGCGTTGGCCAGTTCGCCCAGGGGGATGAACGCCGCGAGCGCGCCGCAGAAGAGGGAGACGATGACCACGTTGGCGCGGGGGGCGCCGGACTTCTCGTCGACCTTGGCGAAGACCTTGGGGACGAGGCCGTCGCGGGACATCGCGAAGAGGATGCGGGTCTGTCCGTAGAGGACGGCGAAGACGACGGAGGCGATGGCGACGACGGCGCCGGCGGCGAGGACGACGCCCCAGAAGCTGTGGCCGGTGACGTCGGTCATGATCTGGGCGAGCGCGGCCTCGGTGCCCTCGAAGTCCTGCCACGGCATGGCGCCGACGGCGACGAAGGCGACCAGGACGTAGAGGACGGTGACGATGCCCAGCGAGAGCATGATCGCGCGCGGCAGGTCCTTCTTCGGGTTCTTGGCTTCCTCACCTGCGGTGGAGGCGGCGTCGAAGCCGATGTAGGAGAAGAAGAGGGTGGAGGCGGCGGCGCTGATGCCGGTGACGCCGAGCGGCGCGAGCGGGGTGTAGTTGCCGGACTTGATGCCCATGACGCCGATGCCGATGAAGAGCAGCAGCGTGACGATCTTCACCGCGACCATGATCGAGTTGATCGTGGCGCTCTCCTTGGCGCCGCGCATCAGGAAGACCATGGCGAGCAGGACCACGACCAGCGACGGCAGGTTGATGAAGCCGCCCTCGCCCATCGGGGCGGAGATGCTCTCGGGGAGGGTGACGCCTATGGTCCCGTCGAGCAGTTCGTTGAGGTACTGGCCCCAGCCGACGGCGACGGCCGCGACGGAGACGGCGTACTCCAGGACCAGGCACCAGCCGCAGATCCAGGCGATGAACTCGCCCATGGTCGCGTACGAGTACGAGTACGAGGAGCCGGAGACCGGTACGGAGCCGGCCAGCTCGGCGTAGGACAGGGCCGAGAACAGCGCGGTCAGGCCCGCGATGATGAAGGAGATCGTGACCGCCGGGCCCGCCTTGGGGGCGGCCTCGCCGAGGACGACGAAGATGCCGGTGCCCAGGGTGGCGCCGATGCTGATCATCGTCAGCTGCCACATGGTGAGCGAGCGGCGCAGCGTGCCGCCCTCGCCCTGGCCGCCCTCGGCGACCAGCGTCTCCACGGGCTTGCGGCGCAGCAGCGGGTGGGCGGGCTTGCGGGGCTCGGACGTGAGCGGTGGCGCCTGGCCGTGATCGAGCACGAAGGGACTCCTTTGACACTGCGGATGGGGACTGTCAGGCGTCGACCGCAGCGGTCCGGAGCAGTTGACAGGCAGGGGTGAACCCTGCCTGGGCATGGGGGACCGCCGAGCAGGCGGTCCGCGCCACTCCACGTACAGCGAGTGAGCCTACGAGCTGAGTGATACCGCCCGTAATGCACCATCCTTGCACATTGGCGAACGATCATTGCGCGGATCTGTCCGGGATGGCCGTTTGTTGCGCACGGACGATCGATCACTGCGCAGCCCTCCCCCGACCCCCGTTCTTGACACCACGTCAGACATGCCGCAGCGTGCCTCTCCTCTCCCGTACCCGAGGACCGGAGGCGATCAGTGGGACCGACGCGTTCCGACGAGCCGTGGCTGGACCCCGGGCCCTTCCTGCGCGGGGTCGCCTGGCTGGACGGGGGCCGTCCCGTGCGCGCCGACCCGGCCGACACCATGCGGCTGCCCTGGGACACCGGCGAGCGGGCCACCCTGCCCATCGGGGTCCGGCTGGAGTTCACCGCCGGCCCGGCGCACGCGGTGGAGGTCCGCTACCGGGCCACCGTCCCCGGCCCCACCGACGCGCTGCGCGACCTCGCGCACGGCTTCGCCCTGTGGAACCGCCACGGGCTGCTCACCGAGGTCTTCACCGAGCCCGCCACGGAGTCCGTCGTACGCCTGGAGCTGCCCCGGGGCGGCGGGGCGACGGCCGGCCCCTTCGTCCTGTACCCGCCCGAGGCGCAGTCCCCGCTGGTCCTGGGCCTGCGGGGGATCGGCGGCCCGCTCGCCCCGGCCCCCGCGGCCCCCCGCTGGGTGGTGCACGGCGACTCCATCACCGAGGGCTGGTGGTCCACCCGGCCGGCGCACGGCTGGCCCGCCGTCGCCGGGCGGGCCCTGGGCTGGGACACCGTGAACCTCGGCTACGCGGGCGCCGCCCGCGGGGAGCTCGCCACCGCCGAACAGCTCGCCACCCTGCGCGCCGACGCCCTCACCCTCGCCTTCGGCACGAACTGCTGGTCCCGCGTGCCGTACACGGCCCCCCTGCTCTACGAGACCACCCGCACCTTCCTCGACCTCGTCCGCCAGGGCCACCCCCGCACCCCCCTGCTGCTCCTGTCGCCCCTGCTCCGCCCGGACGCCGAACGCACCCCGAACCGCCTGGGCGCCACCCTGGGGGCCCTGCGCGACGCCATGGAGCGCGCCGTCCGCGACCGGATCGCCGACGGGGACGACCGCCTCGCCCTGCTCCCGGGCCGCGCCCTGCTGGGACCCGAGCACCTCGCGGACGGACTGCACCCCAACGACGCCGGGCACCGGGTCCTCGGCCTCGCTGTGGTCACGGCCGCCCGGCGGGCCGGGTTCGACGCCGGCTGAGTGAAACAGCTCATACCGCTCCCACTGAACGCTCCGGACCCGCGGCCCCGTGTTCTGCACACGTTGCCGGGCCACCGACGGCGGACCCGGCGGACACACACGTGGGAGAGATCAACATGGGTATCAAGCGCGGAACTTCCCTGGCGGCGGTCGCGGTCGTCGTCGCCCTCGCGTCGACCGCCTGCGGCGGGAACGACAAGGCGGCGGGCCCGGCCGCACCGGCCGGCGCCGTCGCCGATGCCAAGGCCCCCGCTTCCGACCCGTACGGCAGCGAGAGGGGTCCCGGAAACGGCGCGGGCGGCGCGGGCGGCGCGGCCGCGGCCGCGTCCGCCGGCACGCTGACGGTCGCGGCCACCGAGCGGCTCGGCCCCGTCCTGACCGACGGCGCGGGCCTCACCCTCTACCGCTTCGACAAGGACACCGCCAAGCCGCCCGTCTCGAACTGCGACGGCGACTGCGCCAAGGCCTGGCCCGCGGTCCCGGCGGGGGACGCGGCGGCGGCGGCCGGCATGGACCCCGCCCTGCTCGGCGAGGTGGTCCGCAAGGACGGCGGCAAGCAGCTGACCGTGGCCGGCTGGCCCGCGTACCGCTTCGCCAAGGACACCAAGGCGGGCGACCTGAACGGGCAGGGCGTCGGCGGCACCTGGTTCGCGCTCGCCCCCGACGGCAAGAAGGCCGCGAAGCCCGCCGCCGCGCCCGCCGGCGTCCCGGCGGCGGTCACCGGGGCCCTGACCGTGGCCAAGGACGCCCGGCTGGGCGAGCACATCGTCGACGGCAACGGCATGACCGTCTACCGCTTCAAGCCCGACACCGCCTGGCCGATGGTCTCCAAGTGCGAGGGCGACTGCGTCGCCAAGTGGCCGGTCGTACCGCCGGTCGACAAGGCCGCCGCCCGGGGCATCATCGAGAAGAACTACCTGGTCCTCGACCGCCCGGACGGCAAGAAGCAGCAGACCGTCAACTGCTGGCCCGTCTACACCTTCACCGGCGACAAGAAGGCCGGCGACACCAACGGGCAGGGCGTGGGCGGCACCTGGTACGCCGTCGCCCCCGACGGCAAGCTCATCACCGCCCAGTAGCCCTTCCGCCCCTCCCCCGGTCCGCGCGGCCCCCGCCCCTCCCCCCGGGCGGGGGCCGCGCACCGTTCCCCGGCACGGCCCCGTTGCCTACAGTGGCCCCCATGCTGCGCGTACTGGCCGTCGACGACGAGAAGCCGCTCCTGGAGGAACTCCTCTACCTGCTGCGCTCCGACCCGCGGGTGCGCAGCGCGGAGGGCGCGTCGGACGCCACCGGGGCGCTGCGCCGCGTCACCCGGGCCCTGGAGAGCGGCCCGGACGGGCCGGACGGCATCGACGTGGTGTTCCTGGACATCCAGATGGCCGGGCTGACCGGGCTGGACATCGCCCGGCTGCTGGCCGGGTTCGTCCGGCCGCCGCTCATCGTGTTCGTCACCGCCCACGAGGGCTTCGCCGTCCAGGCCTTCGACCTCAAGGCGGTGGACTACGTCCTCAAGCCCGTGCGGCCGGAGCGGCTGGCGGAGGCGGTGCGCCGGGCGTGCGCGCTGCTGGAGCGGCCGGACGGGGCCGCGGAGCGGCGCGCGGCCGCTCCGCAACCCCGGGCGGAGCCGGCCGCCGGGTCCGCCGCTCCGGCGGGAGCGGGGGGCGCGGGGGGCGCGGAGCGCGCGCCGGAGCAGATCGCGGTCGAACTGGGCGGCGTCACCCGCTTCGTGGCCATCGCGGACATCGCGTACGTGGAGGCCCAGGGCGACTACGCCCGGCTGCACACCGACGACGGCAGCCACCTGGTGCGGATCCCGCTGTCCACGCTGGAGGAACGCTGGGCGCCCCGGGGGTTCGTCCGCATCCACCGGCGCCACCTGGTGGCGCTCGGCCGGATCGACGAGCTGCGGATCGACGCGGGCACCACGAGCGTTCGCGTGGGCCCGGCCGAACTCCAGGTCAGCCGCCGCCACGCGCGCGAACTCCGGGACCTGCTGATGCGCCAGGCGACGGGCTGAGCCCCCGCCGCCCGCCGTGCCCGGCCCGCCGGTCCGCCCGCCGGTCCGCCCGGCCGGGCGACCGTCCGGCGTACCGGAACGCCGTTCGTCGCACCACAGCCCGCGTACGGCGACGCAGCGGGGCCGTCGGCCGCAGCGCGGGCGCGGGCCGCCCGTCCCGGGCACGGGCCGCGCGTATCGTGGATCTTCCGGCCCGGGAGGAGCTGCATGTCCGAGATCCAGGCGCTGCTGGACGCGCTGAGCGGACTGCCCCGGACCCGGGCCGCCGGTCCCGCCGAGGCCGAGGTACTGCTCGCCCGGCTGCGCAGCGCGGCCGCCCGCTGGGCCGAGGTCCTCTACGAGGCCCAGGAGGGCACCCGCGGCCAGCTGCCGCCCCGCGTGGAGGCGGCCCTGACGCTCGCGTTCCGCCGGGCGGAGGAGTCGTACGTGGAGCTGGAGATCGCCCTGCGCGACTGCGCCCGGCACCACGGCCCGGCCCGCTGACCGCCGCCCGGATCGCGCCTGTTGCCGGGGGCGGGGGCCTGCGTACACTCCCAGGACCCCGCTCCCCCCGGCGAAGGAAGCCTCGTTGAACCAGACGTACGCGCTGACCGCGGTCACCGTCGTCGTCCTGGTCACGGTCCTGGTCGGTGCGCTCGGCCTGCGGATATCGCGGACCACTTCCGACTTCTACGTCGCCTCCCGCACCGTGGGCCCCCGGCTCAACGCGGCGGCCATCAGCGGGGAGTACCTCTCCGCCGCCTCCTTCCTGGGGGTGGCGGGACTGGTGCTGCTCCAGGGGCCGGAGATGCTCTGGTACCCGGTCGGCTACACGGCCGGCTACCTGGTGCTGCTGGTGCTGGTCGCGGCCCCGCTGCGGCGCTCGGGCGCGTACACCCTCCCGGACTTCGCGGAGGACCGGCTTCAGTCGCGGGCGGTGCGTCGGATCGCGGTGCTGTTCGTGCTGGGGGTGGGCTGGCTCTACCTGCTGCCGCAGTTGCAGGGGGCCGGGCTGACGCTGGAGGTGCTGACCGGGGCCCCGCACTGGGCGGGCGGCGTGGTGGTGGCCTTCGTGGTCACCGCGGCCGTGGCGGCGGGCGGCATGCGCAGCATCACCTTCGTCCAGGCCTTCCAGTACTGGCTGAAGCTCACCGCCCTGCTGGTGCCCGCCTTCTTCCTGATCGCCGCCTGGGCCGGGGACGGCGCGCCCCGCGCCTCCTTCGACGCGCCGGCCGTCTTCCGCGAGCACACCGCCGTCACCGTGGGCGAGGACGTGCAGATCGGCGTGGACGCCCCGCTGACCGTGCGCGTGACGGGCCGGGTCGACGGGGTCCCGTACGCGGGCGCCGCGCTGACCCTGGAGTCCGGCCGGTACACGGTGGCCGGCGGTACCCGCCTGGAGTTCGCCCCCGGCAGCGTGGTCCCGGACTCCCGCACGGGCCCCGGCCCGGACGCGCCGGGCTGGTCGCGGCCGCTGTCGGGGGGCGAACACCGGCTGTACGCCACGTACGGGCTGATCCTCGCCACCTTCCTCGGCACCATGGGCCTGCCGCACGTGGCGGTGCGCTTCTACACCAGCCCCAACGGCCGGGCCGCCCGCCGCACCACCCTGGTCGTCCTCGGCCTGCTCGGGGTGTTCTACCTGCTGCCGCAGGTGTACGGGGCCCTGGGGCGGATCTACGCGCCCGAGCTGGCGCTGACCGGGGACGCGGACGCGGCGGTGCTGGTGCTGCCGGAGCGGGTGCTGGGCGGCCGGCTCGGGGACCTGCTCGGAGCGCTGCTGGCCGGGGGCGCCTTCGCGGCGTTCCTCTCGACGGCCTCCGGGCTGACCATGGCGGTGGCCGGGGTGCTGCACCAGGACGTGCTGCCCCGGCGCGGGGTGGGGACGTTCCGGCTGGCGGTGGTGGTGGCGATGGCGGTGCCGCTGGCGGGCGGGGCGGTGGCCACCGAGGTACCGGTCGCCGACGCGGTCGGGCTGGCCTTCGCGGTCTCGGCGTCCTCCTTCTGCCCCCTGCTGGTGCTCGGCATCTGGTGGCGCGGGCTGACCCCGCCCGGCGCGGTGGCCGGGCTGCTGACGGGGGGCGGGGCGGCTCTGGGCGCGGTGCTGGCCACCCGGGTGGGGGTGGTTCCGGCGGGCTGGGCGCACGCGCTGCTGGCCTGGCCGGCGGTGTGGTCGGTGCCGCTGGGCTTCCTCACCATGGTGGGGGTGTCGCTGGCGACCCGGTCCCGGATCCCGGCGGGGACGGCCGCCGCGCTGGCCCGGCTGCACCTGCCCGAGGACGTCGCCGGGGAGCGGGCGCCGGGGAGCGCACGGTGACCGGGACGGCGCTCGCGGTGCTGGCCGTGACGGTGGCGGCCCTGCTGCTGGGGCTGGGCTGGGCGGCGGGCCGCCGGCACGCCGGGCGCGGGGAGCGGTCCGCCGGGCTGGACCTGGGCACCCCGGTGGAGCGGGCCACGTTCCACACCCTGCACACGGCTTCGCTGGCCGCTCCCCCGCTGCGGGCGGGCCTCACCGAGGACGCCGCGCGCAAGGCGGCCCGGCGGCTGCGCTCGCTGCTGGGCACGGAGGCGCTGTGCCTGACCGACCGGGAGGCGGTGCTGGCCTGGGACGGGCCGGGCGCCGACCACCACCAGCGCCGGGCGATGGCCCGGGTGGCGCTGATGCTCCGCTCGGGCCGCAGCCTGAGCCTGCGCACGGAGTGCCCGCGGCCCGGCTGCCCGCTGAAGTGGGCGGTGTTCGCCCCGCTGACGGGCGAGGACGGGGTGCTGGGGGCGCTGGTCGCCTACGGGTCGCGGGAGTCGGCGGTGCTGGTGCGGGCGGCGACGGAGGTGGCGCGCTGGGTCTCCGTACAGCTGGAGCTCTCGGAGCTGGACCGGGCGCGGACCCGGCTGATGGAGGCCGAGATCAAGGCGCTGCGGGCGCAGATCTCCCCGCACTTCATCTTCAACTCCCTCGCGGCCATCGCCTCGTTCGTGCGGACCGATCCGGAGCGGGCGCGGGAGCTGTTGCTGGAGTTCGCCGACTTCACCCGGTACTCCTTCCGCCGGCACGGTGAATTCACCACCCTGGCCGAGGAGTTGCGTTCGATCGAGCAGTACCTCGCGCTGGCCGGCGCCCGGTTCGGGGACCGGCTGAAGGTCACCTTGCAGGTGGCGCCGGAGGTGCTGCCGGTGGCGCTGCCCTTCCTGTGCCTCCAGCCGCTGGTGGAGAACGCGGTGAAGCACGGGGTGGAGGATTCCACCGAGGAGTGCCGGATCACGATCGCCGCCCGGGACGCCGGCGCGGAGGCGGTGCTGACCATCGAGGACAACGGCGTCGGCATGGATCCTGCGCTGCTGCGGCGGATCCTGTCCGGGGAGCGTCCGGGGGCCTCCTCGGGCATCGGGCTGCCGAACGTCGACGAGCGGATGCGGCAGGTCTACGGGGACGCGTACGGGCTGGTCGTCGAGACGGCCGTCGGCGCGGGCATGAAGATCACGGTCCGGATCCCCAAGTACCGGGCGGGCGTGCACACTTCACCCCCGGCGGGCTCCGCTCCGGCCGGACCCGCCGGTGGCCCCGGCCGTCCGCGGGGGACGGACCGGGGCCACCGGGAAGGGGACTAGGCACTAGCTCCAGCTGGCGTGCAGCGGCTTGCCCTCGGCGTAGCCGGCCGCGGACTGGATGCCGACGACGGCGTTCTCCTCGAACTCCGCGAGGGAGCCGGCACCGGCGTAGGTGCAGGAGGAGCGGACGCCGGCGATGATCGAGTCGATCAGGTCCTCGACGCCCGGGCGGGCGGGGTCCAGGAACATCCGGGAGGTGGAGATGCCCTCCTCGAACAGCGCCTTGCGGGCGCGGTCGTAGGCCGACTCCTCCGAGGTGCGGTTGCGCACCGCGCGGGCGGAGGCCATGCCGAAGGACTCCTTGTAGAAGCGCCCGTCGGCGGACTGCTGGAGGTCGCCCGGGGACTCGTACGTCCCGGCGAACCAGGAACCGATCATGACGTTGGACGCACCGGCGGCCAGCGCCATGGCCACGTCGCGCGGGTGGCGGACGCCGCCGTCGGCCCAGACGTGCTTGCCGTACTTCTTGGCCTCGGCGGCGCACTCCAGCACCGCGGAGAACTGCGGGCGGCCGACGCCGGTCATCATGCGGGTGGTGCACATCGCGCCGGGGCCCACGCCGACCTTGATGATGTCGGCGCCGGCCTCGATGAGGTCCTTGACGCCCTCGGCGGCGACGATGTTGCCCGCGACGATCGGGACCCGCGGGTCCAGCGCGCGGACGGCCTTGATCGCGTTGATCATCGATTCCTGGTGGCCGTGGGCCGTGTCGATGACCAGCGTGTCGACGCCCGCGTCGAGCAGCTGCTTGGCCTTGGCGACGAAGTCGCCGTTGATGCCGACGGCCGCGGCGATGCGCAGCTTGCCGTTGGCGTCGGTGGCCGGGGTGTAGAGGGTCGCGCGCAGGGCGGCCTTGCGGGTGAGGATGCCGACGAGCCGGCCGTCCCCGTCGACGGCGGGGGCCAGCTTGCGGTGGCCGGCGTCGAGCTGGTTGAAGGCGTCGCGGGGGTCGATGTCGGCGTCGATGAGCAGCAGCTCCTTCGACATGACCTCGGAGAGCTGGGTGAAGCGGTCCACGCCGGTCAGGTCGTGGTCGGTGACGACGCCGACGGGGCGGCCCTCGCCGTCCACGACGACACCGGCGCCGTGGGCCCGCTTGGGCAGCAGGGAGAGCGCGTCGGCGACGGTCTGGGTGGGCGCCAGCGTGATCGGGGTGTCGAGCACGAGGTGGCGGGTCTTGACCCAGGAGATGACGTCGGTGACGACCTCGATCGGAATGTCCTGGGGGATGACGACGATTCCACCGCGGCGGGCCACGGTCTCCGCCATCCGGCGGCCCGCGATGGCGGTCATGTTCGCCACGACGAGCGGGATCGTGGTGCCGGTGCCGTCGGGGGAGGAGAGGTCGACGGCCTGTCGGGAGCCGACCGCGGAGCGGCTCGGCACCATGAACACATCGTCGTACGTCAGGTCGTACGGCGGCTTCAGGTCATTGAGGAAACGCACGTGCTGAACATCCCAGTCGATCGAAGGATTCCTTCTGAGTGGCTGACGGGGTCAGCCGAGGAAACGCACGTACTTCATTCTCCCATGCCCCGGGGTTCACACCGCCCGGGGCGATCGTCCAGGACGGTGCGGTCCTCTTGGTCGGTTCCTACGGGACCTTGGTCCTGTGGCCGTGCAGGGGGCGGAATCCGCCGGTGAGGGGGGTGGCGCCGGCCCCGTGGCGGACGGCGGTGAACTCGGCGGCGATGGCCAGGGCGGTCTCCTCGGGGGTGCGTCCGCCCAGGTCGAGCCCGATGGGCGATCTGAGCCGGGCCAGGCCGGCCTCGCTCACCCCCGCGGCCCGCAGCCGGGCCGTGCGCTCCGCGTGGGTGCGGCGCGAGCCCATGGCGCCGACGTAGGCCAGCGGGAGCCGCAGGGCCAGTGCGAGGACGGGTACGTCGAACTTGGCGTCGTGGGTCAGGACGCATACGGCCGTACGGGGGTCCAGGCGGCCGGCGGCGTGTTCGGCGGCGAGGTGGCGGTGCGGCCAGTCCACGATCACCTCGTCGGCGCCGGGGAAGCGCTGCGGGGTCGCGAAGACGGGCCGGGCGTCGCAGACGGTGACCCGGTGTCCGAGGAAGGCGCCCATCCGGGCCAGGGCGGAGGCGAAGTCGACGGCCCCGTAGACGATCAGCCGCGGCGGTTCGGCGGCGGATTCCACGAGCAGGGTGAGCGGCGCTCCGCACAGTCCCCCGGCGGTGCCGAGCTCGGCGGTGCCGGTGCGACCGGCCTGGAGCAGGGCGCGGACCCGGTCGGCGGCGGCCCGGTCCAGGGCCGCGCCGCCGCTCAGGCCGCCCACGTAGCTGCCGTCGGCGTGGACGGCCAGGGCCCGGCCGAGCTGCCCGGGCGGGCCGCTGACGACGCGGGCGAGCGCGGCGCGGGTCCCGTCGGCGGCGGCGTCGAGCACGGAGCCGAGCACGGGCCGGACGGGGTCCTGTCCGCGTACCGGGGTGACCAGCACGTCCAGGATCCCGCCGCAGGTCAGACCCACCGCGAAGGCGTCGTCGTCGCTGTAGCCGAAGCGGTGCACGCCGCCTTCGCCGGAGGCGATGGCCTCCAGGCACAGCTCGTGCACGGCGGACTCCACGCAGCCGCCGGAGAGGGAGCCGAGCGCGGTGCCGCCGGCGTCCACGGCCAGGGAGGCGCCCGGTCCGCGCGGCGCGCTGCCGCTGACGGCGACGACGGTGGCGAGCGCGAACTCCCGGCGCTCGGCACACCAGGCCCGCAGGGCCCCGGCGATGTCGAGCATCAGCGGATGAATTCGCGGCGCGGGGACTGCCCGGGGATGAGCGGTCTCGGGGGCAGGACGGCGGGCGGTCTGCCGCCGGGAGTGCCGGGGTAGCGGGCGGGTGCGGCGGCGGCCAGGGCCACGGGGTCGGGATGGCGGCCGCCGGCGGCCAGCAGCCGGGCGGCGTGGGCGACGCTGGCGAGGGTGGCGTGGTGGTGCCAGCCGCGGAAGGAGCGGCCCTCGAAATCGCGGATGCCGACGGGTTCGCAGGTCCCGGTGAAGTCCAGGGAGACCCGGTCGGTGAGTTTGGCCAGCAGGAAGAGCTGGGCGAGGGGCCGGTCGGCGATGTTGGTGATCCAGAACTCGGAGGGCAGCAGGGCGGCTTCGGTCCAGGCGCCGACCAGCAGCAGCCCGGTGGGCGGTGCGGCGGCGGCCCGGTCCTCGCCGGTGGCGGCGAGGATGGGCGCCGAGGTGAGCAGGGTCACCGCTCCCTCGGCGCGGCCGTGCCGGGTCCATTCGACGACCCGGCGCTGGGAGCGCAGCGAGTCGATCAGTTCGCGGGCGGGGGCGGTGTGCGGTCCGGGCTTGTGGCGGCCCGCGCCGCCGAAGGAGACGGGCAGGGAGCCGTCGACCTTGAGGACGAAGGGGATGTCCTGGAGGGCGAAGGCCTCGACGGTCTGGGGCAGGTCGGGGTTGGAGACCTCCATGACGACCGGGCGGCGCTGGAGCTGCCAGTTCGCCGCCATCCGCTGGACGGCGTGCACGGCGTCCTGGGCGGGGGTCAGGGAGCGCGCGGTGTCGGGGATGCCGGCCCGCCGCCGGTGCAGCAGTTCGCTGGTCCAGGGCCCGGGGAGGGTGAGCGTCCATTCGACGGGGAAGCTGGCGTCGCTGGAGGCGAGCCAGATGCCGCCCGCCTGCTGGCAGTTGGCGGTGCGGCCGAGCTGGGGGACGAACTGGCGGCCGACTCCGACGGAGCGGTCGCCGGCCTTCTCTATGACCATGGGCTGGACGACCCAGGCCAGGGGGCGCTGGGCGGTGCGTTCCAGGTGCTGGGCGAGGGAGCGGCGGACGGGGGTCCAGTCCCACGGCGACTTGCTGATGAACTGCTGGAGGCTCTGCTCGACGGAACTGGCCCCCGTTCCGGCGATGTTACGGATCGTTTTCTTACCGGTCGTCCGCACGAGGCCGTTCAGATAAACGCGGGCCCAGTTTCTCTGGTCCCGCCGGGGTAATGATTCGAAGAAAAGGGAAATCAGCACGTCGATCAAATCGGAGATTTCCTTCGCGGATTCCTCCGGCAGGACTGCGCGAGCCATCTGGGCCTCCCCCGCGACCAGACTAGATCCGTTACCCTACTTGACCGCGGAGAACGGCCGTAGGCCCTGGCGGCTACTTCCTGAGGTCGCTGGCAGATTCGAGCCGCTCTTCCTCTACCACGAGCGGGATGGGGATCTGGTTCGCCGCATAGTAGAGCGCGATAACAAAGTGTGCGACGAGAGTGAGAGGTGCCGAAAAGAAGGACAGGACGACGGTCAAGGGGTAGGCGACCGCACCGAGTCCGAACCGCATCCGGGTGGCCCGGGCCCCCTCTTTGTCCACCGTTTCGTGGAAGAGGTGGCCGACCTGGGTGACGTACCACCAGAATCCCAGGAAGGCGAGAGCGTACACGACGGTCCAGGCGCTGTAGAGGAGGGCGGCCACGTTGGCCGAATCCTCGTCCGTGAGGTGCTCGGCGAGGACGTTGGTCGTATACGGAATCACCGTCACCACCATCAGCACCAGAAGATTCAGGAACAACAGCGGCCGGTCGACCCGCTTGAGGTGGCTGAAGATCGTGTGGTGGTTCACCCACATCACGCCGATGATGAGGAAACTCACCAGATAGGCGGCGTAGTGCGGCCATTGTTCCCACAGGCCGTGCCACAGCGCCGATCCTTCCCCATCCGGAACCTTTAACTCCAGCACCAGAATGGTGATCACGATGGCGAATACGCCGTCGCTGAACGCCTCCACGCGGTTGGTTTCCTGCTCCATCGCCCCGGCCTCCCCTTCACCGAATCATTCACGTGTGCGGGGAGAGCGTATGCCCCGCCCTCCCCGCACACGCTACCCAGGAAAGGGACCTCAGCCGCCGAATCCGGCGGTCTGGCGCCAGATCCGGCCATCGCGGACGACGAGTGTCCCGAACGCGTGCTCCGGCTCTCCGTTCAGATTCATGATCGCCCGGTAGAAGATGGTGTCCTCGGTCTCGATGTACTCCTGGAGTTCGACCAGAGTGGGCTTCACCGTGAGATAGCCGGTGAACGTCTCGCGAACTGCCTCGATGCCCACCGAGGCGCCCTCGAAGCGCAGCAGGACGGCGTCGTCCGTGTAGTTCTTCATCACCGCCTCGATGTCCAGGGCGGCCAGCGCCTCCATCTGGCGGACGAACACCGGGTGCAGCGTGGCGATGTCGTACTTGGCCATGATTCGACTCCTCTTCCTGGGGTGACGGGTGGTGCCGTGCTGACGTCCGGGCCGCCGCGCCGCCGGACCGGCGGGTGACGGTGCGGACGCGGGTGCGGCCGGCGCCGGTTCAGCCGGCGGCGGCCGCGGCCGGTGCGGCCGGTGCGGCCGGTGCGAGGGGCAGCCGGACCACCATCCGGGTCTCGCCCGGACGGGAGCGGGCCGTGAGCGATCCGTGGTGGCGCTGGGTCACGATCCGGTAGCTGAGGTGCAGCCCCAGGCCCGTGCCCTTGCCCACGTCCTTGGTGGTGTAGAAGGGTTCGAAGATGCGGGGCAGCACCTCCTCGGGGATGCCCCGCCCGGTGTCGGTGACCTCCACGACCATGCAGACGCCCTCGGCCCGGACCCGCAGGGTGAGCGTGCCCGCGCCCTCCATGGCCTCGGCCGCGTTGTCGACCAGGTTGGTCCACACCTGGTTCAGCTCCCCCGGGTAGCCGGTGAGCTCGGGCAGGGCGGGATCGTAGGCGCGGACGATGGTGATCCCGGTGAGTTTGGCGCGCAGCACGACCAGGGTGTTCTCCAGGCCCTCGGTGACCGCGAAGCGCTGTTCGGGAGCCCGGTCGAGGTTGGCGTAGTCCCGGGTGGCGGCGACCAGCTGGGAGATCCTGGGGCCCGCCGCGCGCAGTTCGGCGGCCAGCGAGCGGGCTTCCAGCAGCGCCGCGAGGTGGTCCAGGGCGACGGGCAGCCGGTCGGCCGCCAGCCCGGCCAGCCGCTGCGGCAGCCAGTCCGCCTCCAGCCCGAGGTCGGCGGCCCCGGAGCCGAGCAGCCCGGCGCGTTCGGCGCCCGCCCCCTCGGCCCAGTCGGCGATCTCCTCCTCGGCGTCCGCCTGCGCGAGCGGGTCGGTGGTCCCGGGCGGCGGGAGCTCGTCCAGCTCCACCGCGATCCGGTCCATGACCGTACGCTCCGCGGCCGTGGCGGCCGCGCCCCACGCGCAGGCGGTGGCGGTGAGGCGCTCCAGGGCGGGGAGGAGTTCCTGTGCGGCGCGGGCCACGGCGGCCGCCGGGTTGTTCAGCTCGTGCGCCAGTCCGGCGGCGAGGGTGCCGAGGGCTTCGACGGTGGCCCGTTTGCGGGCCTGCACCTCGGAGGACTTGATCCGCCAGGCCAGGACCGGGAGGAGGACGGCCGCCACCCCGTGGCAGCGGGTCAGCATCTCGAAGAAGACCGGCTTCGGATAGGCCACGACGGTGGTGGCGGGGCCGCTCGCGGCGGCGGTGGCCACGTACGACCCCTCCGTGAGCAGCGGCAGCTCGCCGGTGAAGCGGTGGGCCGCCGGCGGCTTGCCGTCGTGCTCCTCGGCCGCGCCGCCGTCCTCCTCGGTGGAGTGGCGGGTCAGGACCTCCTCGCGGCCGTCGACGACCTTGGTGACCACCAGCCCGCCGGAGAGCAGGACGTGGAAGCGGGTGGCTTCCTCCCCGTCGCGGAAGAGGACCTCGCCGTCGGCGAGGACCCGCGGCTCGGAGACCGAGACGAGCCAGTCCAGCTGGTCCTCGGTGAGCCCGGCGAAGATCTCCAGCCCGTACAGGGCGTCCCGCAGTTCCTTCGGTTCCCTGCCGTTCGTCGCGGCGGCGCTCACGCCGTGCTCCCTTCCGCCCTGGTGCGCGCGGCCAGCCGCAGGGTCGCGAACAGGGCCAGCGCGCACACCGCGGCCACGGCGGCCATGAAGCCGACCGAGGTGCGCTGCAGGCCGTGGATGTCGGTCAGCGCTCCGGCGAGGACCGCCGGAACGCTCATGGCGAGGTACGCGAACACGTAGACGGCGGCGGTCAGTTCGCCGCGGTGCGCGGGCTCGGCGAGCGAGCTCAGGGCCCGGAAGGAGCCCAGGAAGGCGGCGCCCCAGCCGCTGCCGAGGACGGCGGTGGCGACGAGGAAGACGACCGCCGAGCCCAGTCCCAGCGCGAGCAGCACCAGGGCGAGCCCGGCGAGCAGCCCGAGCAGGCCCAGCACGGCGGTGCGCAGTGCTTCGGTGCGGCCCAGCAGCAGCTGGGCGGCGGTGGCGGCGCCCGCGAGCAGGGCCACCGTGGCCCCGCCGGCCAGGTAGTTGGTGGAGTGGAGCAGGGACAGGGCCAGGTGGGGGCCGAGCGAGAGGTAGAAGCCGCCGACGGTCCAGACGGCGACGATGGTCAGGACGAGCACGGCGAAGCGGCCGCGCGCCGCGGCGGGCACCCGGATCCGGCGCGGCACCACCCGCAGCCGGCCGCCGCCCGCCCCGGGAGCGCTCTCGCCCATGCGCGCGACGCCGATCAGGGTGAGCGCGAACGCCCCGACCAGCAGCAGGTAGCTGAGCGCGGTGGGCGCGGGGGCGTACTGGACGAGGAGTCCGGCGCCGAGCCCGCCGAGCCCGATGCCGACGGTCGGTCCCGCGCTGTTGACCTGGGCGCCGAGCGCGGGCCGCGAGCGCGGGCTGAGTTCGAGCAGGGCGGCGCCCATCGCGCCGGTGGCCAGGCCCACCGCCAGGCCCTGGACGGCGCGGGCGGCGAGCAGCAGGCCCAGCCCCCCGGCCCCGGCGAACAGGCCCATGGAGACGATCGCCAGGACCAGGGCGGCGCCGAGCACGGGGCGGCGGCCCGCGCTGTCCGAGAGGGAGCCGAACAGCAGGAGGCCGGCGAGCACGGTGACGGCGTAGACGGCGAAGACCACCGTGACGCTGCCCGGGGACAGGCCCCACTCCCGCTGGTAGAGGACGTAGAGGGCGGAGGGCACGGAGGAGGAGAGCATCAGCAGGACGAGCACCGCACCCACCACCCAGAAGCCGGACGGTCTGGCGGGACCGGCCGCGCGGGCGGCGGCCGGGTGGTGGCGCGCGGGGTGCACGGCGTCCGTGCCGGTCGTCGTCTCGGTCGGTTCGGCCACTTGCGTCAACTCCCCTCCTCCTGGGGCCCGGTGGGCGCTCAGGTGCTGATCCGGGCCGCCCTGGCGAGCGCGCGGGCGGTGAGTACGCCCGCGAGGTGGCCGAGGTACTCGGCCGAGGTGCCGCGCCCGGGGACGAACAGCTCCCGGGGCTCGGCGCGGAAGGCCGCGAGCACCGCCTCGGTGGTGTACGGGCCGCCGCGCAGCCGGTCCTCGACCCCGCGCAGGCGCAGGGCCCGGGGGGTGGCTCCGGTGACGGCGATCCGCGGCCCGTCGGGGGTGAGGCGTACGGCGGCGGCGCACAGCGGGTAGCGGGTGGCTCGGTCGGCGGTCTTCTCGAAGGCCGCGGCCGGTCCCGCGCCGGGCACCAGCAGGGCGGTGAGCACCGATCCGGCGGGCGGGCCGGTTTCGGCGAACGCCTCGGCCGCCATCCGGATCCGCCCGCCGGGGCCGGCCAGCTCGACCTCCGCACCGGCGGCGACGGCGGCGACCGGGAGGTCGGTGGGCCGGCCCGTGACGGCCAGGTTGCCGCCGGTGGTGCCGAGATTGCGGACCTGGGGGTCGCCGTTGGCGCGGGCCGCCGCGGCCAGTCCGGGCGCCGCGGCCCGGACCAGGGGGTGCGCGGCGAGTTCGGCGAGGGTGGTCAGGGCGCCGATGCGCAGGCTCCCCCCGGCGGACCCGATGCCCCGCAGCTCCGCGAGGTGGCGTACGTCGACCAGCAGGCGGGCCGTGTCGGCGCCGGTGCGCAGGCCGGGCAGCAGGCTCTGGCCGCCGGCCAGCACCCGGGCGCCGGGGCCGGCTAGCAGGTCCAGTGCCTCGTCGAGTCCGGCGGGCCGGACGTAGTCGAAGTCGGTGAGGATCACTGCGTCTCTCCCTGGATGCGGCGCCAGACCTTCTCGGGGGTCAGCGGCATGTCGATGTGCCGGACGCCCAGGTCGCCGAGGGCGTCGACGACGGCGTTGACCACGGCGGCGGCGGGCGGGACGGTGGCGATCTCGCCCGCGCCCTTGGCGCCGAGCGGGTTGTGCGGCGAGGGGGTGACGGTCTTGTCGAGGGCGAAGAAGGGCACGTCGGCGGCGCGCGGCAGGGCGTAGTGGTTCAGGTCGGAGCTGATCAGGAGGCCGTTCTCGTCGTACTCGGCGGCTTCCATCAGGGCCTGCCCGAGGCCGTGCACGATGCTGCCCTCGATCTGGCCGTGGACGATCTTCGGGTTGCCGATGTTCCCGGCGTCGTCGACGGCGGTGTAGGCCACCACCTCCGTCTCGCCGGTCAGTTCGTCGACCTCGACGACCGCGACGTGCGTGCCGAAGGGGTAGTTGAAGTCCGGCGGGTCGAAGTGCGTGGTCTCGTCGAGGGCCGGCTCGATCTCCGGGGGCAGTCCCCAGCCGTACCACATGGCCATGGCGAGCTCGGCGAAGGTCTTGGTGTTCTGCGGGTTGCCGTCCTCGTGGACCGCGCCGTCCCGGTAGACGACCTTCTCCTCGGGGACGCCCAGGAAGACGGCCCCCGCCCTGACGAGCTTGGTCTTGATCTTGCGGGCGGTCAGCGCGATGGCGGGCGCGGCCATGCTGTAGGAGCGGGAACCGTAGGTGCCCTGTCCGTACGGGGCCTTCTGGGTGTCGGCCTCGAACACCTGCACCTGGGCCGGGTCGATGCCGAGTTCGTCGGCGGCGACCATCGCGAAGACCGTGTGGTGGCTCTGGCCGGTGGAGGCGGAGCCGACGGTGACGGTGACCTCGCCGGTGGGGTGGACGCGGATGTTCGCGCTCTCCCAGGTGCCGCCGAGCATGCCCTCCTTGGACATCCGGGTGGAGGGGCCGACCCCGCAGATCGCCACGTAGGTGGCGATGCCGACGCCGAGCCGCTTGCCGCGGGTGCGCGCCTCGGCCTTGCGGGCCGGCATGCCGGCGTAGTCGGACAGGGCGATGGCCTTGTCGAAGTTCAGCTGGTAGTTCCCGGAGTCGTAGGTCCAGCCCAGACCGTTGTCGTAGGGGAACTTCTCCTTCGGCACGAGGTTCATGCGCCGGACCGCCGCCGGGTCCATGCCGATCTCCGAGGCGTAGCGGTCGACGAGGCGTTCCATCAGGAACGCGGCCTCGGCGCGCCCGCTGCCGCGCTGGGCACCGAGCGAGACGGTGTTGGTGAAGGCGGCGTAGACCTCGCAGAAGGCCGCGTCGATGTCGTACATGCCGCTGATGGAGCGGCCCATCAGGGCGGTGGCGACGCCGGGGCCGATGGTGGAGGGGTAGGCGCCGAGGTTGGCGTAACTGGTGCAGCGCACGGCGGTGATGCGGCCGTCGCGGGTCCCGGCGAGGGTGACGTGCTGGCGGTGGTCGCGGCCCTGGACCGTGGAGTTCATCAGCCCGGTGCGGGTGTCCACCCATTTCACCGGGCGGCGCAGCGCCTTGGACAGCAGCAGGACCAGCGCCATGTCGGGGTAGAGGTAACCCTTGGTGCCGAAGCTCCCGCCGACGGTGGGGGCGATCACCCGGAGCTTGTTGAAGGGGATCCCGAGGACCAGCCCGGCGAGCAGGAAGCGGTGGTTGTGCGGGCCCTGGGTGGAGGCGTAGAGGGTGTACTCGTCGGTGGCGGCGTTGTAGTCGCCGACCGCGCCGCGCGGCTCGATGGGGCTGTTGATGGTGCGCTGGTTGACCAGGTCCAGCTCCACCGTCACCTCGGCGGCGGCGATGGCCGCGTCGGTGCGGTCCTTGTCGCCGCAGGTCCAGTAGGCGTTCAGGTTCCCGGGAACGGCCTCGTGGAGCTGGGGCGCGCCCTCGGCGAGGGCTTCGTCGGCGCGGGTGACCACGGGCAGCGGCTCGTACTCGACGTGGATGGCGGCGAGCGCGGCGGCGGCCTGGCGCGGGGTCTCGGCGACGACCACGGCGACCGGATCGCCGACGTGGCGCACGGCGTCGCCGCTCAGCACGGGGCGCGAGCCGGGCAGGCCGTAGGGGTGCGGCGGGAAGTGGCTCTCGACCCCGCCGGGGATCCAGATGCAGGGCAGCGGCATCACGTCGGTGAAGTCGGCGGCGGTGGCCACCTTCAGGACGCCCGGCAGCTGCTCGGCGGCCTTGGTCTCGATGCCGAGGATCCTGGCGTGGGCCACCGGGCTGCCCAGGATGGCCATGTGCGCGGTGCCCGGCAGGTCGATGTCCGCCACGTACGTGGCCTCGCCGCGCAGCAGCTGCGGATCCTCGCGGGCGTCCATCGGCGTGCCGAGGACGGTGTGCTCCTCGGGTACGGGGCCCGGTCCGGCCGGCGTCTGCTCGGGCGGTGCCCCGGCCGGGGCGGTCTGCGTCGCGGCGGTCTCCCCCGTCACTGCGGTCATCTCCCTCAGCCCTCCCGTCCGGACGCTCCGGCGGCGGCCGGCTGCGTACCCTCGGCCGCCCCGGTGGACCCGGTGTCCCCGGCGGGCGCGGCGGGCGCGGCCGGTTCGGCGGCGGCATCTGCCACGGCGGCGGGGGCGCAGGCGCGCTGCACCCCGCGGACCACGCTGTGGTAGCCGGTGCAGCGGCACAGGTTGCCGGTGAGCCACTCGCGGATCTCGGGCTCGGTGGGGGCCGCGCCAGCGGCGGCGTTCCCGGCGAGCGCGTTCTCGACGAACTCGCCCAGCGCCATGACCATGCCCGGGGTGCAGAACCCGCACTGGGTGCCGTGCTCCTGGCGCAGGGCCTCCTGGAGGCCGGTCAGCTCGCCGCCCCGGGCCGTGACCCCCTCGATGGTGGTGACCTCGGCGCCCGCGGCCGCGGCGGTGAGGATCAGGCAGCTCTTGACGGAGCGGCCGTCCAGGCGGACCACGCAGGTCCCGCACTGGCCGGTGTCGCAGCCGACCTTGGTACCGGTCAGTCCGAGTCCGTCGCGGAGCCTTTCCACGAGGAGTTCGCTCGGCCGGGCCGAGAATTCCTCGGGTCTTCCGTTCACGTTCAGGGTCAGATCCATGCGAGCGCCTGCGCTTCCGTGAGCGGCCGGTTGAAAAGGGGACCGCCGGGCTGCTGGAGAATTCCTCCGGAGTGCAGCGGGCCGGTGTCGACGGGCACGAATCCGAGGTCCGTGATGATTCCCGCCACGATTTCCTTCGCCTTCGCGTCGTCGCCCGCCGTGAAATGGGCGAGGCGGCGCTCCGGCTCCCGCCCGGAGGCGCGGCCGGCGACGGCGAGGGTTTCGAAGTGCATGGTGTTCAGGGATTTCACGACGCGGGCGCCGGGATACCACTCGGCGACGAGTTCGCTGGAACCGCGCCCGCCCGGGCCGGCCGCGGCGCCGGGTCCGCCGAAGGCGTTGGTGGCGTCCACGAGCACCTTGTCCTGCACGACGTGCGGGGGCAGCAGCCCGCGCACGGTGTCGAACGGCACCATCAGCACCAGCAGGTCGGCCTGGCCGGCCGCCTCCACCGGTCCCGCGGCCGCGGCGCCGGGTCCGAGCTCGGCCAGCAGGGGGCCGAGGGAGCGCGGTCCGCGCGCGTTGGCGAGGACCACCTGGTGGCCCGCGGCCACCAGGATCCGGGCGAGGACCGAGCCGATCCGTCCGGTGCCGATGATGCCTGTCCGCATGGGGGCTCCTCAGTCCATGCCGATCCAGACCGACTTGGTCTGGGTGTAGCTCTCCAGGGATTCCGGTCCGCACTCGCGCCCGTAGCCGGAGGCCTTGTAGCCGCCGTAGGGCACGGAGGGGTCGTACTGGTTGTAGCAATTGACCCAGACCGTGCCCGCCTTGATCTGCGAGGCGACCCGGTGGGCCCGGCGCAGGTCCTTGGTGTGGACCCCGGCGGCGAGGCCGTACGCGCTGTCGTTGGCGATGCGCACGGCGTCCTCCTCGGTGTCGAAGGGGATGATCGACAGGACGGGTCCGAAGATCTCCTCCTGGGCGATCCGCATCCCGTTGTCGACGCCGGTGAAGACGGTGGGCAGGAAGTACAGGCCCTGGCTGGAGGCTCCTTCGGGGGTCCAGCCGGTCCCTCCGGTGCGCAGCAGCGCGCCCTCCTTCTCGCCGACCTCGATGTAGGAGCTGACCTTGTCGAACTGGCCCCGGTGGGCGAGCGGTCCGAAGAGGGTGGCCGGGTCGCGCGGGTCCCCGGGCCGCAGGGCGGCGGCCCGGGCGACGAGGCGTTCGACCATCTCGTCGTGGACGGGGCGGTGCAGCAGGAGGCGGGACCCGGCGGTGCAGATCTCGCCCTTGTTGTAGTAGATGCCGAAGAAGGCGAGTTCCTCGGCGGCGTCGAGGTCGGCGTCGGCGAAGACGATGTTGGCGGACTTGCCGCCGAGTTCCATCGTGACCTTCTTCAGGGTGCCGGCGGACTTGCGGATGATGGACTGGCCGACGGCGGTGGAGCCGGTGAAGGCGATCTTGTCGATGCCGGGGTGGTCGGTGAGGGTCTCCCCCAGTTCCACGCCGGGGCCGGTGATGACGTTCAGCACCCCGTCGGGGATCTCCGCCTCCTGGAAGAGTTCGGCGATCTTCAGGGCGGTGAGGGGGGTGGCCGGGGACGGCTTGTGGACGACCGTGTTCCCCGCCGCCAGCGCCGGGGCGATCTTCGTCATCGACAGCAGCAGCGGGAAGTTGAAGGGGGTGATGGCGCAGACCACGCCCAGCGGCTCGCGCAGGGTGTAGGCGAGCTGCCCGCCGGCCGGGGCCCGCGAGGAGCCGTCGACCCGGGTGACCGCGCCCGCGTAGTAGTGCATCAGCTGGGCGGCCATGGGTGCGTCGACGGTGCTGGAGAAGGCGTACGGCTTGCCCATGTCCACCGTCTCCAGCAGCGCGATCTCCTCCAGGTCCCGCTCGATCAGCTCGCCGACGCGGTTGAGCCGCAGCGCGCGCTCCTGGGCCGACAGCCGGCTCCAGGGGCCTTCCTCGTACGCCGTGCGGGCCGCCGTGACGGCGGCGTCCGCGTCGGCCGCGGCGGCCTGGGCCACCGGGACGATCTCCCGTCCGTCGATCGGGCTGACGTCCGGTTCGGTCCGGCCGTCCCGGGCGGACACCCATCTGCCGCCGATGAACAGCTTCCCGGGGTTGGCCAGGGGTCGGTCGCCGAGCACGCGCTGGGTCATGGCTGCACCTTCCGGTGTCGCGGGGGCTAGCCCTCTTCGAGCTGCTTCAGGAACGTCTCGGCGAGGGCCTTGGAGGAGTACGGGTTCTGGCCGGTGGTGAGCCTGCGGTCCACCACCACGTGCGAGTCCCAGATCGCTTCGGCCTTCTCGTAGCGGGCGCCGAGCCGGGTGAGTTCGGCCTCCAGGATCAGCGGGAGCCGGCCGGCCATGTTGGTGACCAGTTCCTCGCTGTGCGAGAAGGCGGTCATCCGGTAGCCCTCGAACGGCCAGTTCCCCTCGCCGTCGCGCAGCGCCAGCAGTGCGGTGTGGCCGTGGCAGACGGTGGCGAGCGGCTTGTCCTGGGCCAGCGCCCAGCGCAGCACCTGCGCCAGTTCGTCGGACTTGGGGAGGTCGCCGATGGCTCCGTGGCCGCCGCTGATGTAGATGCCGTCGTAGCCGGCGACGTCCTTCTCGCCCAGGTCCTCCAGGGCGAGGGGGCGCTGGAGCTGGGGCGTGGATCCGATGACGCGGACGTACTCGGCGGCGTTGGCCGCGTCCTCGTCCGGGGAGCCCTCGGGCCGGACCCAGCGCAGGAAGCCGGGGTCGATGCTGGTCCGGTCGACGGTGGGGGCGCGGCCGCCGACCGTCGCCAGGTCCACGGTGTGGCCGGCGTCCCGGAAGAGGAGATAGGGAACGACGAATTCCTCGGCCCAGAATCCCGAGGGGTGCTGTTCCCCGTCCAGCAGATGGAGCGTGGCCTTTGCCGTCATGACGACGAGAATCTTCATGATTCTCTCCTTGTTCCTGGATTCGCAGCCGATTCAACACGCCCCCTGTCAGGGGCGTAAGGGGTGGACGTCAGGCCCGTGATACTTCGTCACGTGCGTCCAACGCCGCCAGGATCGCGTGGAATTCACCGACCAGCGGATGGCCGGGCAGGGCCTGCGCGAATATGCGTTCCCCGTACAGGGCCGCCATTTCCGGCACGTACGGGAGAATTCCGGCCAGCGGGGCTCCGTAGACCTCCTCGGCCCGGCGGCGCACCGCGTCCCGGTCGACGCCCTCGGGTGCCATGCTCAGCACCAGGGCCCGCCGGCAGGCCAGCCGCCCGGCCAGGGCGACGGTCTCCTCGACCCCGGAGAGGTCGACGCGGTCCGCCCGCGCCATGATCAGGACGACGTCGGCGCTGCCCATGGCGGTCACCGACTCGTTGTTGAGCCCCGCGTGCGTGTCGAGCAGCAGTACGTCGAGCATGAACCGCTGGGCGAGCCGGTCGAAGCCCTCCGGCAGCAGCCCCACGTCGTACCCGGTGGTCATCAGCTCCCGCAGGGCCGCCGTCCCCGACCGGGCGGGTACGACGTACAGCCCGGGCAGGGCGGTCCGGCGGGCCGCGGCCTCGATCTCGCAGCGGCCGAGCAGGTAGTCGGCGAGCGAGCCCGGGCCCGGTCCGAGTCCGAACAGCAGGTCCAGGGTGGGCGACTGGAGGTCGGTGTCGACCGCCCCCACCCGCGCTCCCCCGGTCGCCAGCAGCACGGCCAGGTTGGCGAGCACCGAGGACTTCCCGGTGCCGCCGCGGTGCGAGTGCACCACGATCGTCCGGGTCATCAGGCGACCACCCGGTAGCCGGCGCCGTCCCCGTGCGGCCCCCGCGCCGCACGGGGCCGGTGCAGGGCCAGCATGGTGACGTCGTCGTGCTGTTCGGCGGTCCCGGTGTGCTCGCGCACCGCCAGGTCCATCCGGTCCACGACGTCCCGCCCGCTCGCCGGGGGACCGGCGAGCAGTTCCAGCATCCGTTCGTCCCCGAGGAAGCTGCCTTCGGGGCAGCGCGCCTCGGGCACTCCGTCGGTGAACGCGAAGAGCGTGTCGCCCGGGTCGAGCTGGGCGTACCCGAGGGTGTAGACGCAGTCGGGCAGGACTCCGACGGCCGGTCCCGTCACCTCCAGCGGCCGGGGCACGGCGCCGTCCCCGGAGAGCACCAGGGGCGGGTTGTGGCCGCCGTTGATGTAGACGAGGCTGCCGGTGAGCGGGTCCAGGACGCCGAAGAACAGGGTGGCGAAGTAGCCCTGCCGCAGGTGGTTGCGGGTGAGGTAGCCGTTGGTGGCGGTGACCGCGTTGAGCAGCGGGGTCGCGCCGACGACCGGGGTGCGGCGGCTGCCGCCGGGGCGGGCGGCCGCCATCAGGTGCTGCAGTCCGCTGTTCTCGGCGGTGTGGCGCAGCAGGGAGCGGATGAGGGCCATGAAGAGGGCGGCGCCCACGCCCTTGTCGCAGACGTCGGCGACGACGACGGCCAGGCGCCGGCCCCGGGAGAGTTCGAAGACGTCGTAGAAGTCCCCGGCGACCTGGCGGGCCGGGCGGAAGCGCACGTCGATCTCCCAGCCCGCCGGGACGGGCAGGGATTCGGGCAGGAAGCCGGCCTGGATCTCCCGGCCGATCTCCAGTTCCTTCTCGTAGCCCATGAGTTCGGCGCGGGCGTCGGCCTCGCGCAGGGTGCGGCCGAGTCCGGCGCGCTCCGTGCAGCTGTGCAGCCGGGCTCCGACGAGGGCGGGCAGGAAGGGCGGTACGAGGTAGTCGTGGCCCAGGCGCACGTGCCGCTCCAGGGCCGCGAACTCCGTGACGGTCCAGACGACCACGACGGGGGCTCCGGCCCAGCGGCGCAGCCGGCGCACGGCGGTCCGTACGGCCACCCCGTCGGCCTCGGCCGGGGCGAGCAGCACGTCCGCGGCGGGCAGCGACTCCAGCCGCCCGACGAGCAGTTCGGACAACGTGCGCGTGACGAGTTCCGCGTCCATCAGCCGGAGCGCTTCGAGCAGTCCGGCCGGTGGCGGAGGGTACACGTCCAGGATGATCACGATCGTGGAGGGCATGCGTCCGTCCCCTCGGCTCTCACCGTCAGCGTGCTGATGTTGCGGCCGTCCCGGTAGGCGTACGCGTACGCGTCCACGCTGGTCAGGGCCAGGTGGATGCCGAGGCCGCCGACCCTGCGCCGTTCCGGGGGGACCCCGGGATCGCAGGGCAACCGGCCCTCGACGGGGTCGAACGCCGGGGCGGAGTCCTCGATGACGATCCGCACCCCGTCGGGACCGGAGCGGCCGCGGACGGTGATCCGCCCGTCGCCGCCCCGGTACCCGTGCATGACGATGTTGGTGGCCAGCTCGTCCACCGCGAGCCGGATCCGGTACGCGGCCCCCTTGCCGAGGCCCGCCCGGCCGGCCAGCAGCAGGACGAAGGCGGCGATCTCGCCCAGTGCCCCCAGCGTCGCGGGCACCTCCAGTGCGGCGGGCGTGCTCGCCACTTCGACCGTCTCGCTCACCGCGCGGCCGGCCGTCGCTCAGCCGTCGGCGAGCTGGATGCTGCGGTCGAGTCCGGCCGTGCGGATCGTCCGCGAGACGGGCTCGATGGCTCCGACCACCTTGATGGTGACCCCGGTGGCCACCTTCTGCTGGGCGAAGACCAGCGAGCGGAGCCCGGCGCTGGCCATGTATCCGACGCCGGCCATCCGGATCTCGACGGTGGTGGTGCCGTGCCCGGCGGCCTTCTCGATGGTGCGGTGGAAGTCCGGCGCGGTCTCGGCGTCGAGCTCGCCCGTCAGTTCGATCACGGTGGTGTCGCCCTCGATGCTCAGGGACACGGAAAGCGGCATGTCAGGTCTCCTTCGGTCGGGGCGTCTCAGTCGCCTCGCGGATCGGGGTCGTTCGCGCGGCCCACCAGGATCACCACCGACCGCGGGCCGATCAGGTACTTCCCGGCGTTGTCCAGCTCCTGTTCCGTCCCCGGGGTCCGGATGTCGTGCGGCGCCTCGGCGCCGGTGTCCGCGAACAGGTGCCAGCTGCGGCCGCCGGGCAGCGCGGGCAGTTCGAGGTCGTGCGCCTCCCAGTGGGAGTTCATCGCCACGTAGACCACGTCCTCGTCACCGGCCCCGCAGCGGGCCACCGCCAGCAGCCTGCTCTCCGGCGACCAGTCGGGCTGCCAGGCCCGCTCCCCGTGCCAGCTGATGTCCGGCAGGCCCAGGCCGTCGCGCAGCCGGCCGGTGGGGTGGCAGGTGGAGCGCAGCTCGCGGTGCCGTCCCCGGAAGGCGATCAGCTGCCGGGTGAACCGCAGCAGTTCGGTGTTGTCCCCGACCTGGTCCCAGTCGAACCAGGACAGCTCGTTGTCCTGGCAGTAGGTGTTGTTGTTGCCCGCTTGCGTCCGCGCGACCTCGTCCCCGGACAGCAGCATCGGGATGCCCTGGCTGGTGAAGAGGATCGCGAGGGCGTTCTTCATCTGCCGCAGCCGCAGCGCGTTGACCCCGGCGTCCTCGGTCGGCCCCTCGGCGCCGCAGTTCCAGCTGGCGTTGTCGTTGCCGCCGTCGTTGTTGCCCTCGCCGTTGGCCTCGTTGTGCTTGTCGTTGTAGGAGACCAGGTCGGCCAGGGTGAAGCCGTCGTGCGCCGTCAGGAAGTTGACCGAGGCCGAGGTCCCGCGGGTGGAGTAGAGGTCGGGCGAGCCCGCGATCCGGGTGGCGAGCTCCCCGGTGACCCCGGGGTCGCCCTTGAGGAAGCTGCGCACCGTGTCGCGGTACTTGCCGTTCCACTCGGCCCAGCGGCCGTAGGCCGGGAAGTTGCCGACCTCGTAGAGGCCGCCCGCGTCCCAGGCCTCGGCGATGAGCTTGGTGTGCCGCAGGACCGGGTCGAAGGCGAGCAGTTCCAGCAGCGGCGGGTTGGGCAGCGGGGTGCCGTCCGCGGACCGGCCGAGGATGGCCGCGAGGTCGAAGCGGAAGCCGTCGACGTGGTAGTCGGCGACCCAGTGGCGCAGGCAGTCCAGCACGTAGTTGCGCACGACGGGGTGGTTGCAGTTGACGGTGTTGCCCGTGCCGCTGAAGTTGAAGTAGTATCCCTCGGGCGTGAGCATGTAGTAGGTGGCGTTGTCCAGGCCCTTGAAGGAGATGGTCGGGCCCAGCTCGTTGCCCTCGGCGGTGTGGTTGAAGACGACGTCGAGGATGACCTCGATGCCGGCCGCGTGCAGGTCCTTGATCAGCGTGCGGAACTCGTCGCCCTGCATCCCGTAGCGGCCGGTGGCCGCGTAGCCGGCCTTGGGCGCGAAGAACGAGACGGTGTTGTAGCCCCAGTAGTCGAAGAGCCGCTCCCCCGTCTCCGGGTTGCTGCGCGGGTTGTCGCTCTCGTCGAACTCGAACACCGGCAGCAGCTCGATGCAGTTGATCCCGAGTTCCTTCAGGTACGGGATCTTCTCGCGCAGCCCCGCGAAGGTGCCGGGGGCGGTGACCCCCGAGGAGGGGTGGCGGGTGAAGCCCCGTACGTGCGCCTCGTAGACGACGAGGTCCTCGGCGGGGATCCGCAGCGGGGTGTCGTCGCCCCAGTCGAAGTCCTGGAGGCAGACCCGCGAGCGGTACTGGTAGCCGCGGCCGCGGTCCGGCTCCACGCCCCACACGTCCCGGCCGGCGATCAGGCGGGCGTACGGGTCGGAGAGCACCTGGCGGGCGTCGAAGCGGTGGCCGGAGGCCGGGTCGAAGGGGCCGTCGGCCCGGTAGCCGTACTCGATGTTCTCGTGGTCGAGGCCGAAGACCGTCATGGCGAAGACGCTGCCGGTGCGGAACTCCTCGGGGAACTCCAGCTCGGCCATCGGCTCGGGCTCGCCGCGCTTGAAGATGACCAGGGTCATGGAGGTGGCCTGGTCGGAGAAGACGGAGAAGCTGACCCCGCCGGGGACCACGTTGGCCCCGAACGGGAACGGCTTGCCGGCCCGGACCCGGTACCCGCCCACCTCGTGGGTCGGGTACGCGTCCACCCGCAGCACCTGCTCGGAGGTGGTCCCGCTCATCGCGCGGCCTTCGCCCTGGCGGCCGCGGCCTCGCCGGTCTGGAAGAAGTCGAGGAAGCCGGTGGCCGACATGACGAACCGGACTTCCTCGCTCACCCCGTACAGGGTCACCGCGACGCCGGCGTGCTGCGCCTCGCGGTAGACGACGAGCAGGGTGCGCAGGCCCGCGCTGGAGACGTAGGTGACGGCGGTGAGGTCGATGCGCAGCGGCCGGCCCTCGCGGACCAGCGGCAGGAGTGCCTGGAGCAGGGCACCGGAGGTCTCGCTGTTGATCTCGCCGGTGGCGACGAGCACGGTGCCCGACTTGTTCCGGCGTTCCTTGACGGTCAGAGTCATTGGTTTCCCCTCTCGTTGGGGCGCCCCCCGTTGAGCGCTACTTCCGGTTCACCGGCCGCAGCCGGACCTTGACCTTCACCCGGCCCTGGACGTCGGGGAGGTGCACGGTCAGCTCGTCGGCGTCGAACTCCTCGTACGGCTTCTCGTCGATCTCCACGGACGCGATCCGCACCGAGCCCGGGGGCAGCAGGTCGGGCGAGACCCGCAGGACGCGGTCGGGCAGTCCGGCCGGGTCGGGCTGGAAGTGGAAGTCCATCTCCCGGCCGCCGATGAGCAGGTTGTTGTAGACGGCGGCCAGGAAGCAGAGCTCCGCCGAGTGGTACATCGACATCGAGTGGCTGCCCTTGAGCCGCTCCGTGCCCAGCAGGTAGGGCGTACCGCTGGCGAGCACGTTGAAGTAGACGGCTCCCTCGTCGTGGTCGAGGAAGAAGGTGTTGTAGAAGGCCTGCGCCTGCCGGGCCTCGCGCAGGTTCGCCTCGCCGCCGAGCGTGCCGCCCAGGATGAGGTAGGCGAGGATCGCCTGCTCCTGCTGCCACCAGGCCTTGCGGTCGTGCCAGGCGAAACGATACGTCTCCTCGTCCCCGTGCTTGACCCGTTCCACCACGTCGTACCAGCCGCCCCGCTGGACGTCGCTGCCGACCGGCGGCATGATCTCGCCGATCCTCCGGGCGAGCTCCTCGTAGGCCGGCTTGGGCTTCAGCGAGTTCATCCGCATCAGGTTCCAGGCGATCTTCAGGTTGTGCCCGACGACCGCGCGGTTCTGCTGCCAGCTGTGCGCGGTGTCGTGCGACCAGTCGCGGAAGAAGCGTTCCTGGACGAAGGGGCTGTTCTCGTAGTCCGGGAACCGCTCCGCGATCGTGTCGAAGGTGTACTCCAGGAAGTCGGCGTACTTCTGGTCGCCCGTCGCCAGGTACAGGTTGATCAGGTACGCGGGCGCGTGGTCGCCGACCGAGTTCCAGTTCTTGCGCTCGGCGTTCTCGCCCAGCGACTCGTGGTCGGGGCTGAAGAGGATCGGGTCGACGTGGGAGTAGTAGCCGCCCTGCTCCGGGTCCAGGAAGAACTTGTCGAACAGCCGGATGGTGGCGTCCGCGTCGTTCTTGATCCGGACGTCACCGGTGATCCGGTAGGTCTGGATGGGGCCGGCCAGCGCGTAGATCTGCTCGTACATCGGGATCGCGTCGTAGTCGTCGGAGAACTCCGAGGTGAAGAGCTTGCGCTCGCTGTCCCCGTCGACGCTGATGCCGTGGTACCAGAAGACCACGTCCTCCTCGCTGTCCACGACCCGCATGTGCTTGCGCAGGTACTCGGTGCCGCGCTCGGCGACCTCCAGGTACTCGTCCTTGCCGGTCAGCAGGTAGGCCGAGGCCATGCCGTAGACCAGGCGGGAGATCGTGTCGGTCTCCTGGACGTGGCTGGCGGTCTTGTCGCCGCCGAGACGGACCTCGGTGCGGTACTCGGTGAAGTCCACCGGCCCGTCGCCGAACTGCGCCCGCCGGTAGAAGTCGGCCAGCGACTCTATCTGCTTGACCCACCAGCTCGTCTCCTCGAAGCGGTAGTCCTCCGCGCCGCGGCCCAGGAACACCAGGCGCTTGGCGTCGAACCGGCCGCCGTGCTCCGGGTAGTGCACCCCGTAGACGTAGAGGAAGCGGCCCGGGGAGAGCATCTCGTCGATGTGCCCCGAGGCGTCCACGTACGGTTCGTCCAGGTTGCGCACCAGCTCGGCGCTCGGGTCCCCGGCGAGCGAGACCTCGAACTCCCGGTCGTCGGAGGTCTTCAGCCGCAGCAGCCGCGAGCCGGAGTCGAAGCGGACGACGTAGCCCGCGATCGTGTCGGAGAAGGAGAAGCCCAACGAGCCCGCCATGTCATGCACCGTCCTTGTCGTGTGAGCGGTCGTCCTCGAATCCCTGGCTGACCTCCACGACCACCCCGTCGGGATCGCGGACCCAGACGGTCCGCCAGCCGCAGATGAAGTCGTCGAAGTCCAGCGGGCCCAGCGTCACTTCGGCGGCGTCGCCCAGCTCCGCGAGGAACGCGTCGACGCTGTCGGTCTGGAAGGCCAGGTGCCGTACGCGGCCCGGGGCCGGCGGCCCGTCGCCACGCCCCGCGCGGGCCGGGGCGACGTCCGCCGCGAAGAGCTCCAGGTACGCGTCCCCCTTGCGCAGGAACACGATCCGGCTCTCCCCGAGGTCGACCACGCGGGCCCGGGCGAAACCGAAGTGGCGGGTGTAGAACTCCTCGGTGGTCTTCTGGTCGGCGCAGTTGAGCCCCACGTGCGACCAGACCATGGGGCCCGGCATCAGCCGGCCCCCCGGCCCCGCCCGGCGGCGACCAGTTCGATGATCCGACGGGCGAAGAGGTGGTGGTGGGCACCGGTACGGCCGGTGACCAGGTCCCCGTCGACCACCACGTCCTCGTCGACGTACTCGGCGCCCATGTTGCGGACGTCGCCGATGAGGTTGTTGTGGCAGACCACCTTGCGGCCGCGCACCTTCCCCGGGATCGAGGAGGCCAGCCACATGCCGTGGCAGATGATCCCCTTGAGGACGGTCGGCTCCTCGAAGGCCCGGCGCAGCAGCTCCGTCGCCGGGGCCAGTACGTCCACGTCCTCCGTGTAGCGCAGCCGGTCGGCCACCATGCCGGAGGGCACGATGAGGGCGGAGTAGCGGCGCAGCTCCTCGTCGCCGAGGCCCTCCAGGGACCGGTCGGCGGTGAAGGGCGCCCGGTACTCGTGCCCGGTGAAGGTGATGGAGTCGTTGCCCCACAGCCGGGTCAGGAAGTCGACCTCGGCACCCTCCTCCGCGAACCGGCGCTGGTAGTAGAAGATCTCGGGCTCGTAGAAGTCGCTCTCGACCAGGACCGCGATCCGGGTCCCGGTGAGCGCGCCGTCGCGCAGGACCGCGTCAGGCACGGGAGGCCCCCCTGTTCCGGCCGGCGATGAAGTCCGCCGCACGCTCGGCGATCATCGCGATGGCGGTGTGGCAGTTGCCCGACGGGACGGCGGGCATCACGCTGGCGTCGACGACGCGCAGGTTCCGTACGCCGTGCACCCGCAGCTCGGGGTCGACCACCGCGAGGTCGTCGACGCCCATGCGGCAGGAGCCGGCCTGGTGGTGGTAGCTCTCCGCCTTCCGGCGGACCCAGGCGCGCAGTTCCTCGTCGCCCGCCGTGCCCGGTCCCGGCGTGAGCTCCTGCTTGTACCAGGGCGAGAAGGCCGAGGTGGCGAAGAGCTCGCGGGCCGTCCTGACGCCCTGCACCATCCGTTCCAGGTCCCACCGGTCGCCCAGGTAGTTCGGGTGGATCAGCGGGTGGGCCAGCGGATCGGCGCTCGCCAGCCGGATCCAGCCGCGCGAGACGGGGCGCACGACCCCGGGCAGGATGGAGACGGTGTTCGGGTGGTCCTGGCCGACGATCACGTCGAACGGGACGTGGACGAAGGCGATCTGCAGGTCGGGGGCCGGCAGGCCGGGCCGCGAGGACAGGAACAGAGCGCTCTCGGAGAGGTTCTGCGCCGGGGCCGGCAGCTCCTGGGTGACCTCGGCCATCAGCCCGGCCAGGACGTGGTTGTGGAAGTTCTCCCCGACCCCGGGCAGGGCCGCGGTGAGCCCGATGCCGTGTTCGCGCAGCTGCTCGGGCCGCCCGATCCCGGAGAGCAGCAACAGCTTCGGCGATTCGATCGCCCCCGCCGCCACGATCACCTCGCGCCGGGCCCGTACGGTGTGCGTCCCCGGGGCCGCGCCCCGGCTGTGCCCGTCGTGCACGGTCCGGCCCGCGAAGTCCTGCGGCGGCCGCTGCTGCACGTACTCGACGCCGGTGCAGGCGTCGCCGTCGAACAGCAGCCGGGTGCTCTGGGCCCCGGTGCGCAGGGTCAGGTTGGGCCGGCCCAGGGCGGGCTCCAGATAGGCGGCCAGGACGCCCTGCCGGCGGCCGTCGGCGACGTCGATGTGGTGCCAGCCGGTGCCGAACAGGCCCCGCCCGGGGCCGTCGGTGTTGAAGTCGGCGATCTCCCGGTGGCCCAGCTCGACGGCCGCGTCGATGAAGGCGCGGGAGACCGGGTTGGGGTGGTGGCGGCCCGCGTGGGTGATCCGCTGCGGGCCCTCGGTGCCGGTGGTGGGCGCGGTGGCGTCCTCCTGGGCCTCCAGCAGGGCGAAGTAGGGGAGCACGTCCTCGTACGCCCAGCCCGCGGCGCCCTGGTACGCCCAGTTGTCGAAGTCCGAGGCGTGCCCGCGGACGTGCATCATGATGTAGAGGTTGCTGCTGCCGCCGGGGGCCTTCCCGCGCGGTTCGTACGTGCGCCGTCCGCCCAGCCCCGGCTGCGGGACGCTGGTGTAGCCCCAGTCCACGGGCCCGCCCAGCAGCTTGTACCAGGAGGACGGGTCGTCCACCTCGGGCGGGATGCGGGAGCCGCCCGCCTCCAGGACGAGGACGGAGACGTCCGGGTCCTCGGAGAGCCGGCCGGCCAGGACGCTTCCGGCGGTGCCGGAACCGACGATCACGTAGTCGTACTGCTCTGTGGTCACGGTGCCCCTCCTCCCCTCAGCCCTGGCCGAGCACCTGGAAGGGGACGGTGTCGTGGTGGTTCGCCATGTAGGCGATGCGTCCGTCCACGATCCGGAAGAAGTTCATGACCTCGGCCTCGATGGCCTCGCCGGAGGGACTGACGGCGGTGATGTGGGAGACGGCCGCGGCCTTCTCCCCGTCGACGAGGAAGTGCACGGGCTCGTTGCGGAAGGACCGGTACATGGCCCCCATGCCCTTCATCATCGAGCGCAGGGTCTCCAGGCCCTCGACGTGTCCGGCCAGCTGCTCGTCCATGACCTGGTCTTCGGCGAACAGGTCGCACCAACGGTCCCAGTCACCGGCGTTGGCGTACTCGTAGTACTTCCGAAGGACTTCGATGAGGCTCTCTCGGGCGTCGTCCGTCGCGCTCACTGCAGTCATCCCCCTATCGGTCCCTGCGGGTTCCGTCCGGCGCGAAGGGCGCCCAGAACTGGCTGAAGGCGGCGGCCGTGTCGCCGAAGAGCCCGTCGCGGCCCTCCACGATCCGGCCGTCCCGCCAGCGCATGAAGTGGAAGACCGGGTAGTCCATCCGCTCGTACGGGGTGGTGCCCGCCGGGTCGGCGCCCTCGCGCAGGGCGACGTTGCGGCACACGTCGGCGCTGCAGTCCTCGCCGACCAGCACCGCCTCCAGGTCCATCCGGAAGGTGCCGCCCGTGAGCTTGTGGGTGCGGCCCATCAGCTCCAGGAAGGCGTCCAGGCTCTCGTGCCAGCCGGCCAGCGGGTGGTTGCCCGGGACCAGCCAGCGCAGGTCCTCGGCGTAGTACTCCAGGATCCGTTCGCGGTCGCCGGAGCCGAGGGCCCGGTAGGCCGCCTCGACCCGTTCGCGCGTCACTTCGGTCATGGTCGCCGCCTTCTCAGAGCGCGCCGGAACCGGGCATCGGCGCCAGCTCGTTGACGGTGTACTGCTGGATCAGGGGCCCGTCCGGGCCGGCCACCAGCGTCCAGGTCTGGTCGGCGTCGAAGCCGAGCCACTGGCTGCGCGCGGCCGGCGGGTCCCAGATCTTGGCCTGCCAGTTGACGAGGACCCGCACGATCGCCCGGTCGCCCTCGATGACGGGCTCCACCTTGGTGACCGTGTGGACCTCGTCGAAGAACCGGCCGGTCACGGCGGCGTACCAGCGGCCGAAGCCCTGGTGTCCGAGGAAGGTGTCCTCGGGGACCTTGAACTCCAGGTCCTCGGTGATGAGGGCGAGCACCCGGTCCAGCGGGAGGTGCCGGTCCAGGGCCACGTACCAGTTCTCGGTGAAGGTGCGGATCGCGTCCTCGGTCAGCCGCTCGGCGGGCATGCGGTCTCCTCCTGTCCGTCGGTGTGTGGGCGCTGCTCAGATCTGGATGTCGACGAGGTAGGGGCCGGGGTGCGCGAGCATCCGCGCCACGGCCGCCACCGCCTCGTCGGGCTTCTCCACGCGGGTGCCGTCGGCGCCCAGCGCCCTGGCCAGGCCGGCGAAGTCGATCTCGGGGCGGCCGAGGTCGAAGGAGCCCGGGAAGGGGTGCGCGGCGATGTCCCGCTCGCGCCAGTACTGGGCGATGTTGTCGTCGAGGAGCCGGTACTTGCGGTTGTTGCAGACCACGAACTTGGCGTCGATCCCGTGCCGGACCGCCGTCCACAGCGCCTGGTAGGTGTACATCGACCCGCCGTCGCCCGCGAAGCCGACGACGAGCCGCTCCGGGTGGGCGAGCTTCGCGCCGACCGCCCCGGGGAAGCCGACGCCCAGGGACCCGCCCCGGGTGAGGTGGTAGTCGCCCGGCCGCTCCGGCGGCAGGTACCGGGTCACCAGGGGCGAGGTGGTCAGCGCCTCGTCGAAGACGATCAGGTCCCGCCCGGTGCGCTCGGCCAGCGTCCGCAGGAAGACGGCCATCGGCGTGCCGTCGTCGTCCACCGCCGCGGCGGCGTCCGCGCGGGCCCGCTCCCGGGTCCGTACGTCGAGCCGGGCCGCGGCCGCCGCCCGGCGCTGCGGGGTCAGCCGCTGCTCCAGTACGCCGGCCAGCGCGCGCAGCGCGTGGCGCGGATCGGCGGCCAGCCCCAGGTCGACCGGGTGGTTCTTGGCGATCTCGTAGGCGTTGAGGTCGATGTGCACGACCTTCGCGCCCGGCCGGAAGGGGTCGTCCAGCTCGGGGAACACCTCCGGGAAGACGTAGGTGCCCACGATCAGCACCGCGTCCGCGGCGGCGACCAACTCCCTGCTGTGCGGGCCGAACATGTGGCCCGTCTGGCCGCGCCGCAGGGGGTGCGAGGCGGCGATGTTCACCTCGGAGGAGTCGACCTCGTACACGTCGGCGCCCAGCAGCTCGGCGACGGTGACGAGCTCGGCCTGCGCCCCGGACAGCGCCACCCCGTCCCCGACGAGGACGACCGGCCGGTCGGCGCCGGCCAGCAGCTCGGCGGCCCGGCCGACCGAGGCGGGCGAGGGCGCCACGTCCGTCAGCGGCACCGTGGCGGGCCGTACGGGCTCGGAGTTCGGTTCGTCGAGCACGTCCATGGGCAGGGCCACGAAGACGGGGCCGCGCGGCGGGGTGAGGGCGATCTTCACGGCCCGCCGGACGGTGCGCAGCACGGAGCGCGGGTCGGTGACCCGGGTCGCGTACTTGGTGACGGGCCTGGCCATGGCCACCAGGTCGCAGGCCATCTGGGCGTCCATGGCGTCGTAGCGGACCCCGGCGTCACCGGCGACCACGACGAGCGGGGTGTGGCCGCGCAGCGACTGGTAGAGCATGCCGATGCCGTTGCCCAGGCCCACGCCGGAGTGCAGCTGGAGCAGGGCGGCGCCGCCGGTGGCGCGGGCGTAGCCGTCGGCGATGCCCGCGGCCACCGTCTCCTGGAGCGCGAGGACGTATCGGAAGTCCGCCGCCGCGTCCACCGCGTCGAGGAATCCCTGTTCCACCGTTCCGGGATTTCCGAACATCACCGTCAGGCCGTCGGCCTTGAACTGCTCGATGAGCCTTTCCCGGCCGGGAGTGGCTTCCGCGTTCACGGTATTCCCCCTCTTCTCCCGCGGATCGCGGAATTACCAGCCGTAGCGGGTGAGTCCCTCTTCCAGGACTTCCACGATCTTCTGCCCCGTGAGATAGGAATCGGGGGTGGAACGTCCGGTGACGAAGGGGAAGTCGACGATGACGGAGACCGGCTTCCCGAAATTGCCGTGATAGGCGCCGCGCGGTCCCGTCGCATCGCGCAGGATGTATTCCAGCGGGTACGGCGGCGGGCCCATGTTGAAGTCGGTGCCGAGGAATCCGGTGCCGTCCTTGTAGTCGTACTCCTTGCAGTGACCGGTGACGTGCTTGCCCCACAGGATGCTCCTGCGGTCGTCCCAGTCCCGGGCGAAGGCCAGGCAGGCGACCCCGTAGCACTCGGCGGCCACCACCTTGCCCGCCTTCCGGAAGGCCAGGATCAGGGCGTGCACCCGTTCGTTGTTGGCGAGGTCGGCGATCGGGCCGCTGCCGCCGACGATCAGGATCGCGTCGTAGTCCGCGATGGCGGCGTCCAGCCCGTCCAAGTCACGGTGGTACTGCTCCAGCTTGCGCAGGTAGCCCTCGTCGCTCGTGTAGGGGCGCTCGGGCACCCAGGCCTCGATGTCGAGCGGCGCGTCGAGCCGGCTCGACTGCTCGAACTCGCGGCCCAGCCGGGCGTTCTCCTCGGTGGTCACCGAGCGGCCCAGCGGGGGGTCGACGTAGTGCGCGTCGAGGCTCGGCGGAAGTGCGTGCGCACGCTTTCCGGTCGGCGTGGCGAATACGACCTCATATCCCCGCTCGTCGAACTTCGATACGGGACCGATCAGTTCCTCGGCCCAGTATCCGTGTTCGGAGACAATGACCAGAATCTTTCTGCTCACAGATTCCTCCTGGCGCCGCCTGTTGTCCTTGGCGTCCCCCACACTGCGTGCGGCCGGGGCCTGCGTCCAAGGGCGTGAATGCGACTTCGTGAGGTAGCGGGCAAGGTGGCCGGGGCACCTCACCTAGTCGTCCCGCGAGGTCATGAAGTACCCGCCGGACTTCCTGACTTCGGCCGGATCGATGAACCTTTCCCGGGTCCCCGACTTATGGTCTGGACGCGCCGGGCACCACGGGCGGGCCGGGGAGCACGAGTGCGCGAGGAGAGGGACGGGGACGATGACGAAAGACCTGTTGTGCACACACATCGACCGGATACGTCCGGTGCGGGCCACCACCGAGGGCTGCGAGGAGTGCCTCTTGTCCGGTGACGGCTGGGTGCACCTGAGGATGTGCCTGAGCTGCGGGCACGTCGGCTGCTGCGACTCGTCGAAGAACCGTCACGCCACACGGCACTACCGCACCACCGAGCACCCGATCGCGGCCTCGCACGAGCCCGGCGAGGACTGGGCCTGGTGCTACGCCGACCAGCTGATGCTGGATCCGGCGTGAACCCCCGCAAGGGCGCCGGCGCGCCCACGACCGCCGCGGCCCCCGCACCGGGCGCCGCCGCCGATCGCGCGGAGAGCCGCAAGCCCGTGATCCTGGCGGTGGACGACGACCCGCAGGTGCTGCGCGCCGTCCGCCGCGACCTGCGCAGCGCCTACGGCGACCGCTACCGGGTGCTCGGCGCCTCCTCGGCCGCCGACGCGCTCAAGATCCTGGACTCCCTCGACGAGCGAGGCCACGACCCCGCCCTCTTCCTCGTCGACCAGCGGATGCCGGACGTCACGGGCGTCGAGTTCCTCCTCGAAGCCGTCAGCCGCTTCCCGGACGCCCGCCGGGTCCTGCTCACGGCCTACGCGGAGACGGACGCGGCCATCACCGCCATCAACCGGGTCCGGCTGGACTACTACCTGCTCAAACCCTGGGACCCGCCCCACGAGCGGCTCTTCCCGGTCCTGGACGACCTGCTGTCCGACTGGCTGGCCACCTACCGGCCCGCCTACGACGGGATCATCGTCGCCGGTCACCTGGTCTCCCCCGGCACCCACGCGGTACGGGACTTCTTCACCCGCAACGGCCAGCCGTTCCGCTTCCTGAACGTCGAGCGGGACCCCGAGGCGCTGACCGTGATCGCCGCCGCGCAGGCCGACGCGGCGCTCCCGCTGGTGCGCTTCCCCGACGGCTCGGTGCTCTCCGCCCCGTCCGACACGGAACTCGCCCGGCGCCTGGGCCTGGCCACCACCGCCTCGCGCCCGCACTACGAGTGCGTCATCGTCGGCGCCGGTCCGGCCGGGCTCGCGGCCGGGGTGTACGCGGCCTCCGAGGGCCTGTCCACGCTGATGCTGGACTCGCGCGCGCCGGGCGGCCAGGCCGGCACCTCCAGCCTGATCGAGAACTACCTGGGCTTCCCCTCGGGCCTCTCCGGCGGCGACCTCACCCGCCGGGCCACCATCCAGGCCTCCCGCTTCGGCGCCGAGATCCTGCACCCGGTCGAGGTGCTCTCCCTGACCCGCGACGACCCGGCGAAGATCCTCACCCTGGCGGACGGTACGGAGATCAGCGCCGAGACGGTACTGCTGGCGACCGGGGTCTCGTACAACCGGCTCCAGGCTCCCGGAGCGGACCGCTTCGAGGGCGCGGGCCTGTACTACGGCGCGGCCACCACGGAGAGCTCGGCCTGCATCTCGCAGCACGTGTTCATCGTCGGCGGGGCCAATTCGGCCGGCCAGGCGGCGGTGCACTTCGCGAAGTACGCGGCCCGGGTGACGGTCCTGGTACGGGCGGCCTCCCTGGACGCGAGCATGTCCCGCTATCTGATCGACGAGATCGAACGCACGCCGAACGTCGAGGTCCGGGTCCGCACCACGGTGGTCGCGCTCGACGGTGACGAGCACCTGGAGCGGATCACCCTGCACGACGCGGACACCGGCGAGGACACCGAGACCCCGGCCCGCTTCATGTTCACCTTCATCGGTGCCCGCCCGCACACGGACTGGCTGGCCTCCGTGGTCGAGCGCGACGAGTACGGCTTCGTCCTCACCGGCTCCGACCTGATCTCCAACGGCGGCGAACTCCCGGCCGAGTGGAGCCTGGAGCGGGCCCCGTACCCCCTGGAGACCAGCGTCCCCGGGGTCTTCGCGGCGGGCGACGTACGGGCCCACTCGGTCAAGCGGGTCGCCTCGGGCGTCGGCGAGGGCGCGATGGCGGTGTCGCTGATCCACCGCTACCGCTCGATGGGCTGAGAGCGAACGCCCGGACCCTTGCGATCACGGGGAGAGCGGATGCAACGTTGATTACATGATTACAGCCGAACAGAGCGAGAAGCTCCGCACCTGGTTCGCCGAGCGCCTGCCGGTGGACGTCTACGAGTCCCTCGTCTCGGTCACCGTCGACCGGGAGGAGATCACCGTCGTCGGCACCGCCCCGGCGTCCGAGTCCGTCAAGGAGTTCCGCGAGCGCACCCGTGAGCAGCGCGTCGAGGTGGCCCGCGAGGCGGAGGAGCTCTACCGCCGCAAGGTCGCCTGGGGCGTGCGGTCGGGTGCGCAGACCACCCTCTTCACCCACCTCGCCGTCCCCGTCATGTCCCGGCTGCGCCAGTCGGAGCGCCAGGTGCTCGACACCCTGGTCGCCTCCGGGGTGGCCCGCAGCCGGGCCGACGCCCTCGCCTGGTGCGTGCGCCTGGTCGGTGAGAACACCGACGCCTGGCTCACCGAGCTGCGCGACTCCCTCGACCAGGTGCGCCAGGTGCGCGCCCAGGGCCCCGACATCCAGAAGTCTCGGCCCGAGTAGGGGAAAGCGTCACCGGGCACGCATGATCCCGGAAGGGTGGCCGGGACCACCTGATCCCAGGGAGAGGCACGCACATCATGACCACGACCGTCGAGTACATCCGCTACCGGATCGCCTCGCAGGACCAGCAGGCGTTCGAGGAGGCGTACGCGAGGGCCGCCGAGGCCCTGGCCGCCTCGCCCGAGTGCGTCGACTACGAGCTGGCCCGCTGCGAGGAGGAGAAGGAGCGCTACATCCTCCGCATCCGCTGGACCTCGATCGACGCCCACCTGAACGGCTTCCGCAAGGGTGAGCACTTCCCGGCGTTCTTCAGCGCGATCCGCCCGTACGTGGCCGCCATCGAGGAGATGCAGCACTACCTCGTGACCGCCGTGGCCGGTCCGGGAAAGGCCGCCGGTCAGTCATGAGCACGACGCCCACGATCTACGAGTGGATGGGCGGTGCGGAGGCCCTGCGGCGCCTCACCGACGTCTTCTACGGGTACGCCCTGCGCGACGAGATCCTGGCCCCGGTCTTCGCGGGCATGGACGCGGAGCACCCCCAGCACGTCGCGGTCTGGCTGTCGGAGGTCTTCGGCGGCCCGGCCGACTACACGGAGCACCACGGCGGCCACCGGCACATGGCCACCAAGCACCTGGGGCGCGGCATCACCGAGGAGCAGCGCCGCCGCTGGGTGGACCTGCTGCTGGACACGGCCGACGAGGTCGGTCTGCCGACGGACCCGGAGTTCCGGGCGGTGTTCGTCTACTACATCGAGTGGGGCACCCGGATGGCCCTGATCTACTCCGGCCCCAACCCGCCCCCGGTGGACGCGGCGAAGATCCCGGTCTGGTCCTGGGGCCAGACCCCTCCGTGGGTCCCGAAGGCCCCGGCGCCCGAGTAGCCGACGGTGGGGGCGGCGGCAGCCGTCCCCATCCGGCGTCCCGGGCCCTGCGGCCCTGCCTCCCGGCGATCCGGCCCGTTCAGTGCCGCCGGCGCGGCCCGCGGCCCGCGGTGCCGGGCGCCCGCCCCGCCTCCGGGCCGGGCCCGGCCAGCAGGACGGTCAGCGGCGCGGCGTCCGGCCGGCCGCGCCAGAAGTCCACCGCCTCCTCCAGGACCTCCCGCAGCGTCTCCCAGTCATCGGCCCGCTCGGCGGCGTAGCCCCGCCAGGAGGTCACGGCCAGCAGCCGGGCCGGCGCCCGCGGCAGCCACGACAGGTCGCTCAGCGCGTCCGCGAGGGCGTCCCAGTTCGCGCCGAACCACTCCGGTGCCTCGAGCGCCTCCGCGCAGCGCCGCATCAGCGCCGCCTTGCTCCGTACGCCGTCCAGGTCCAGCCGCAGGACGGCCGTGCCCGCCTCCTCGGCCGCGGCCAGCGCGGGGGCCAGGGGCCGCGGGTCCAGGCTCATCGCAGAACCGCCTTGAAGGTCTGGTAGTGGTCGTCCGTGTAGTAGAACTCCCCGCCCCCGCCCGTCACGATCCGCCGGGCCCCGCGGTCGCGTTCCCCCGGGGTGCGCACCGTGAACTCGTGGTAGTAGCCGCGCTTCTGCTTCGGCAGGACCTTCTCGAAGTTCCCGAAGACGGTCCCGTCCTGCCGGTACGCGTACGGCCCGCCCTTGTCGATGAGGGCGAGCACCTCGCGCGCCTGCTGCGGCAGCGCGCCGGCCCGTACGGTGGCCATCCCCGCGGCCCAGCCGGGGGCATCACGAACACCGCTGCTGGCACCGGTGGCGGCACCGGAGCTGGCGGCAGGCGGTGCCGGGGCGGACGTCCCGCCGCAGCCCGCCGCACCGGCCAGCGCGGCGCACAGGAACAGCGCGCCCAGCACACGCAGCAGCGATCGGGGCACGTTCCGGAAGATCATGCGCCGATCGTGCCAAATATCCGATTCGCTCGCGAATCGTCCGACGGCTCCGGGACCTGGCGGCCCCGCAGACCGGGAAGTCCCGGAGACCGGAGACCTCAGAGCGCGGACATCTTGGTGTACGGACTCAGGATGCGTTTCTGGACCGACCCGAAGTCGACCAGGACGGCGATCCCCTCCTCGATACCGACGACACGGCCGAGGCCGTGCTCGTCGTGACTCACCCGGTCGCCGACGCTGAACTGCCGGAGCGGCGGTTCCACGGGGGCCTTGAACGGGCTGGACGGCAAATGGCGGCGAGGTACTGCTGACTTAGTCATTGAAGCCAGTATGCGCCCCCGGAGCCGCCTCGCGGTCCGCTGTTCGGGTCTCGATTCCGGCACCTTCCGGATCACCGGCTCGGTGCGGGGGCCCCGTCAGTCGTCCGGGTCGGCCCGGTCGAGCGCCGGACGCAGCCCCGGAGCGGACTCGGTGAGCAGGTAGTCGGCCACCGCCGTGTCGGTGACGAGGCTGGTCACCAGCCCGGAGCGGAGCACCGCGCCGATCGCGGAGGCCTTGCGCAGCCCGCCCGCGATGGCCACCACCTCGGGGATCCGGCGCAGCCGGTCCGCCTCCACCGTGATGCAGCGCTCCCCGAGATCGCGCCCGACCCTGCGGCCGTCCGCGTCGAAGAGGTGCGCGGACATCTCGGCGGCCACCCCGAGGGAGGCGTAGTGGGCCCGCTCCTCGTCGGTCAGCATGTCGTGGACGGTGGAGATCCCGGGCTCCCAGGAGCCGATCGAGACGGCGGCGACCGTCACCTTGTCGAAGTACTCGAAGGCCCGCGCGATGCCCGTCTGGCTGCGCAGCGCGGCCGCGGTCGCCGGATCCGGGAGCAGCATCGGCGCGTAGATGGGGTGGGCGTCGCCCCCCGACACCTGCGCGGCCCTGCGCACGGCCTCCACGGAGCCGCGCTCGGCCGTCCCGGCGTCGTACACGCCGGTGAGCTGGACGACCGTGCAGGGCGGCAGCCGGTGCAGGGACGCGGCCATGTGGATGGTCGAGCGCCCCCAGGCCAGGCCGAGGACGTCGCCCTCGTTGACGAGCTCGCCCAGCAGGTCGGCGGCGACCGCGCCGAGGTTCTCGGGGTCCGGGGCGTCCTCGGTCGCGTCGGCCGGCGATTCCACCACGACGGCGTGCCGCAGCCCGTACCGGGCGCGCAGCGCGTCGGAACGCTCCGCGTCCAGTTCGGCCGGCACCCGGATCTCGATGCGCACGAGGTCGCGTTCGAGGGCGGTCTCCAGGACCCGGGCCACCTTGAAGCGGCTCACGCCGAACTCCTCGGCGATCTGGATCTTGGACTTGCCCTCCAGGTAGAAGCGCCGGGCCATGGCCGCCGCCTGTACCAGCTCCGCGGGTCCCATCCGCAGGGCTGACCGTCCCGCCGACATTGCAGACACCGCGTTCTCCTCACTGCTGTTCACACTGTCGTGTTCACACTCTCGACTCGCCGTTCATCCTGTCAGATCCGACGGCCGTTGATCAGCCTGGACGGCTTCCGTTCACCGAGCCGTTCACCAACGCACGGCTCAGTGGTCGCAGCCCCAGGGCGCGGCGGCGATGGCCGCGCCCGCCTGCTCGCGCAGGGTGCGCACCGCGGCGGCCGGGTCGACCGCTCCGTAGACGGCGCTGCCGGCCACGAACACGTCGGCGCCGGCCTCCGCGACCCGCTCGATCGTCGAGGCCGAGACCCCGCCGTCGACCTGGAGCCACAGGTCGAGCCCGTGCTTGGCGATGAGCTCGCGGGTCCGGCGGACCTTGGGCAGCATGATGTCGAGGAAGGACTGGCCGCCGAAGCCGGGCTCGACGGTCATGATCAGCACCATGTCGAGCTCGGGGAGGATGTCCTCGTACTGCTCGATGGGGGTGCCGGGCTTGAGCGCCATCGCCGCCCGGGCCCCCTGGGCCCGGATCTCGCGCGCCAGACGCACCGGGGCCGCGGCGGCCTCCGCGTGGAAGGTGACGGAACCGGCGCCGGCCTCCACGTACTGCGGCGCCCAGCGGTCCGGGTCCTCGATCATCAGGTGCAGGTCCAGCGGGATGTCCGTGGCGCGGCTCAGGGACTCCACGATCGGGACGCCGAGGGTCAGGTTCGGGACGAAATGGTTGTCCATGACGTCGACGTGCAGCCAGTCGGCCCCCTCGACGGCCCGCGCCTCCTCGGCGAGGCGGGCGAAGTCGGCGGACAGGATGCTGGGATTGATCTGAACGGCCATGCCCCAAGCGTGCCATGCCCTCGGCCACTTCCGGCCATGGCCCCGGAACTCGGGATCCTCGTAGCGTCACTTAAGGGAACCGGCGGCAGATTTCACGTGTCCTTCACGCACGCGTCCCGGGCGCCGGGCGGAAGCCGGTCCACGTCACGCACCTACGCGGTGCGGCGCAGGAGGGCCAGGTACATCGCGTCCGTGCCGTGCAGGTGCGGCCACAGCTGGACGTCGGGTCCGTCCCCCAGGGCCGGCACGCCCTGCATGTACGGGCGGGCGTCGATCAGTTCCGCCGACACCGGCTCGGCACCGGCGCCCCGCCCCTTGAGGACGTCCTCGACGACGACCCGGGTCTCCGCCAGGTGCGGGGAACAGGTCGCGTAGCCCACCACCCCGCCGACGCGGACGGCCTCCAGGGCCTGGCGCAGCAGCCCGCGCTGGAGCGGCGCGAAGCCCTCCAGGTCCTCGGGACGCCGCCGCCAGCGGGCCTCGGGGCGGCGCCGCAGCGCGCCCAGGCCGGAGCAGGGAACGTCGACCAGGACCCGGTCGAAGGAGCCCGGCCGCCACGGCGGCCGGGTGCCGTCGGCGGCGATGACCTGGTACGGCCCCGGGTTGCCCGCCAGCGCGCGCTCCACCAGCCGCGCCCGGTGCGGCTGCTTCTCGGAGGCCAGCAGGAACGCCCCGCGCCGCGCGGCCAGCGCGCCCAGCAGCGCCGCCTTGCCGCCCGGGCCCGCGCAGCCGTCCAGCCAGCGGGCGTCGCGGCCCTCGACGGGCGCCGCCGCGAGGGCCATCGCCACCAGCTGGCTGCCCTCGTCCTGGACGCCGGCCCGGCCCTCGCGGACCGCCTCCAGCGCGCCCGGCTCGCCGCCCTCGGCCATCCGGACCGCGTACGGGGACCAGCGGCCCGGCAGCGCCGAGTCCTCGCCGACCGCCTCCAGCAGTTCCGCGGGCGTGGACCGCCCCGGGCGGGCGACCAGCGTCACCTCGGGCCGCTCGTTGTCGGCCTCCAGCAGGTCCTCGATCCCGGCCCGGCCGCCGCCCAGCGCGTCCCACAGGGCGCTGACGACCCAGCGGGGGTGCGAGTGGTAGACCGCGAGGTGCTCCTCGGCGTCGTCCTCGTAGGGCGGCGCGACCCGCTCCAGCCAGCCGTCGAGATCGTGCGCGGAGATCTTGCGCAGGACGGCGTTGACGAACTTCGCGCGCCCGTCGCCGAGCACCACCCGGGCCAGCTCGACGCTGGCCGAGACCGCGGCGTGGGTGGGGATGCGGGTGCCGAGCAGCTGGTGGGCGCCGAGCGCGAGCACGTCGAGGACCGGCGGATCGACCTCGCGCAGCGGCCGGTCGATGCAAGCCTTGATCACCGCGTCGTAGGTGCCCTGGCGGCGCAGGGTGCCGTACACGAGCTCGGTGGCCAGGGCCGCGTCGCGCGCCTGGAAGTTCTCGTCCTGGCGGGCCTTCTTCAGCAGCGGCGGCAGGACGAGGTTGGCGTAGGCGTCGCGCTCGTCCACCGCCCGCAGCACCTCGAAGGCCAGCATGCGGACGGGGTCCTTCTTCGGCCGCCGGTGCGGCCTGGCGGGCTTGCCGCCCTGCTTGCCGGACGGCTTGCCGGCGCCTGCGGCGGCGGGACGACGAGGGGGCTGTTCGCTCACGGGAAAGGTGCTCCGGGGTTACGAGGTGCTGCGGGGGTTCGCGAGGTGGTGCGGGGAGGCGGCCGCACCAGCGGGGGTGCGGGGCGCGGCGGCCGGCGGACCGGCCGTGGTTCAGCCTACGTCGGCCCCGCCCAGGCGCTCGCCGGGAGCGATCCGCACCCCGCGGGCCCAGTCGGCGCCCTTCATCGGCTTCTTGCCCTGCGGCTGCACCCACAGCAGCTCGACGGCGTGCGAGCCGGTGCCCACGTACACGTTGTTCTTGGCCGGGGCCAGCACCCCGGGCGCCAGGTCGGTGCGGTCGGTGACGAGCCCGACGGAGATCAGCTTGAGCCGCTCCCCGCGGAAGACGGTCCAGGCGCCCGGCGCGGGCGTGCAGCCCCGCACGACGCGGTCGGCGCGCAGCGCGGGGGCGGTCCAGTCGACGCGGGCGTCCTCCACCGTGATCTTCGGCGCGAGGGAGACGCCCTCGGCGGGCTGCGGGACGGCGCGCAGGGTGCCGTCCTCGATGCCGTCCATGGTCGCGCCGAGCAGTCCGGCGCCGGCGAACGCCAGCCGGGTCAGCAGGTCGCCGCTGGTGTCCGTGGGGCGGACGTCCTCGGTGAGGATCCCGTACACGGGGCCGGTGTCCAGGCCCTCCTCGATGCGGAAGGTGGAGGCACCGGTGACCTGGTCCCCCGCCATGATCGACTGCTGTACGGGCGCGGCCCCGCGCCAGGCGGGCAGCAGCGAGAAGTGCAGGTTGACCCAGCCGTGGCGGGGGATGTCCAGGGCGCTCTTGGGGATGAGGGCCCCGTAGGCGACGACGGGGCAGCAGTCCGGGGCGATCTCGCGCAGCCGGGCCTGGAATTCCTCGTCGCGCGGCCGCACGGGCTTCAGCACCTCGATCCCGGCCTCCTCGGCCCGCTCCGCGACGGGGCTGGCGACCAGTCGGCGGCCACGGCCGGCCGGGGCGTCGGGCCGGGTGATCACGGCGGCGACCTCGTGCCGCCCGGAGGCGATCAGGGCGTCCAGGGCGGGCACGGCGACCTCGGGGGTGCCTGCGAAGACGAGCTTCACTGGGGTCTACCTCGCTATCTCGGCTGTCGGCAACGCACCAGTGTATGGGTCCCGCCCGGGGGCGCCCACCTGCGGCGGCGAGGGAGCGTACGCACACGCGCGCGCCTCTCGCATATGCCGACACGCCCCCGGAGCGTGACTTCCTCGCGGTATGGCGCGTTGGTCAAGGCAGATTGACCGAAACGGGCCGCGTTCAAGAACGGTGTATGCGGCCCGATCCGCTCTTCAGCACCGGTTCGAGAGGCTTCTCCATGGCCGACCACGCCACCCATGACGCCCAAGCACGGGCCAGCCTGCACCTCCTGGTGAGGGACATCGAGCGGGTTCGCCGGCAGGTGGACGCCCTGCGCACGCTCACCGCTCAGCTCGGCAACGTCTACCGTCCGCGCCGCTCCGGACCCTCCACGGGCTTCGTCGTCTACGGCCGGGCGCCCGCGCCCACCGTCCGGCTCGCCCAGGAGCTGCGGGACAGCGTCGAGACGCTGGTCACCGCGGCGGTGGACTTCGACCGCTCCCTCGGCTTCTCCTGGGACGCCGTCGGTTCGGCCCTCGGCGTCACCAAGCAGGCCGTGCACCGCCGCTACGGGGCGCGCCGCGCGCAGGCCGCCGAGTCCGCGGAGACGCAGGCCGAGGGCACCACGACCAGGACCCTGGGGCCCCTGCCCACCATCCCCGCCGCCCGGTCGGTCCCCCCGCAGCCGGTGCGCGAGGAGTCGCAGGCCGGGGCCGCCCCGGCCGGACCGCTGGCGCGCCCCCCGGCCTTCCCGGGCCCGCGCAACGGCTGAGCGCGGACGCCTCCGGCCGCCGGGACGCCGACCCCCTACGGCCGCTCCGCGAACCGCCCCCGGCGGGACGACCCCCACGGTCGCTCCCGCCGGGGGCTCTTGCCGGCGCCGTCCGGACGGGACGGCCCGGGGTCAGCCGATGTCGGGCGGGTCGATCCGGACCCGGACCGCCTCTCCCACCGCGACCCCCCGCGCCAGCCGGGCGGCCTGCGCGGCCTTGAGCGCGGCGGCCAGCGCGGCCCCGCTCCCCGGCGGAACCCGGACCAGTGCCCGCTCCCCCGGCGAGGGCTCCCCCCGCCGCCCGGGCAGCGGTACGGGGCCCAGTACCTCCGCGTCCGGCGGCAGCGCGGCGGCGGCGAGGAAGGCCTCCAGCGCCTCCCCGCGCCCGGCCACGGCGGCCATCCGGGAAACCGGCGGGAAGCCCAGCTGCGCCCGCTCGGCCAGTTCCCGTACGGCGTGCCCGACCGGGTCCCAGCGCACCAGTGCCTGGACGGGCCGCAGCGTCGGCTCGGCGACGACCACGACCTGGCCCTCGGGGCGGACCAGCGAGGCGGCGGCGATCCAGCGGCGCAGCGCCTCCTCCCCCGCCCGCAGGTCGGGCCGGCCGAGCATGGCCCAGCCGTCCAGCAGCAGCGCCGCCGCGTACCCGGAGCCCGCGGCGACCGGCTCGGCGCCCGGCGTGCACACCACCAGCGCGGGCCGGTCCGGCACCTCGTCCAGGACGTGGTCGCGCCCGGAGGTCCGTACGGGCACGGCGGGGAAGGCACGGCCCAGCTCCTCGGCGGTCCGCCGCGCGCCCACCACCTGGGCGCGCAGCCGGAAGGAGCCGCACTCCTCGCAGTGCCAGCCGGTCTCGGCGCGTCCGCACCAGCCGCAGTGCAGGTCCCGCTCGTCGGGCGCCTCCAGCGGCCCGGCGCACACCCGGCAGCGGGCGGGGGTGCGGCAGCGCTCGCAGGCGAGCCGGGGCACGTACCCCCGGCGCGGCACCTGGACCAGGACGGGGCCGGTCTTCAGGCCCTCCCGGACGGTCTCCCAGGCCAGGCTCGGCAGCCGGGCCTGACGGGCCGCCCCGTCGCGGGCCAGCAGTTCGTCGCCGACGGTACGGATGCGCGGGGCGGTGGCCCGCACCGTCTCCCGGTCGGCGACGAGCGGACGGGCCCAGCCGGACTCCACGAGCTGGGCGGCCTCCACCGTGCAGCTGGTGCTCCCGGCGAGGAAGGCGCAGCCGTCCGTGACGGCGCGCAGTTCCAGCACCTCGCGGACGTGCGGGAAGGGGGCGTGGTCGTCGCCGTGGCTGGAGTCCCCGTCGTCCCAGACGGCGACGAGCCCGAGGTCGCGCACGGGGGCGAACATGGCGGCCCGGGTGCCGACGACGGCCCGTACCGAGCCCCGGCTGACCGCGAGCCACTGCCGGTAGCGCTTCTCCGGTCCGGACTCGGCGGTGAGCAGGGCGTGCCGCCCGTCGCCGAGCAGGGCGGTCAGGGCGGCGTCGACGCGGGCGGCGGTGCGCCCGTCGGGGACGACCGCGAGGGCGCCCCGGCCGGAGGCCAGGGTGGCCGCGACGGCCCGGGCCAGCTCATCGGCCCAGCCGGGGCCGGGCAGGGCCGTCCAGACCGCGCGGGGGGCCGCGCCGGAGGCGAGGGCCCGCAGGAAGGCCGGGCCCGCGCCGTAGCGCGCCCAGCCGCCCGGCTCGGGCGCGGCGGGCGGCGGCAGCGGCTCGGGCGAGGGCTTGGCCTCGGCGCGGGCGTTGCGCGGGGGCAGCGCGAGCTGGAGCACGTCGGCGAGGCTGCCCGCGTAGCGGTCGGCGACGGCCCGGGCGAGGGCGAGCATGCGGGGGCCGAGGACGACCTCGGGCGAGACGACGTGGGCGAGGGCGGCGAGCGCGCCGTGGTAGTCGGATTCGGCGCGGCGCTCGACGATGAACCCGTCGATGAGGCCGCCGCCCTCGCGGCGGCCGCCGTGCACCTGGTGGGACCCGGCGCCGAAGCGGACCCGGACGCGGACGCCCGGCTGCGCGGCCTCGGACAGCTCGGCGGGGACGGCGTAGTCCCACAGCTGGTCGAGGTGGAGCACGCCCTTGTTGACGAGGATCCGCGCGACCGGCAGTTCCTCGGCGAGGGCGGCCCCGCGCCAGGTGCGCGGTTTGGCCTTGGGCGCCTTGGCCTTCGCCTCGGCGACCATCTCCCGGATCAGTGCGAGCTGTTCCGGCGGGGAATCGTTCGCGCTGCTCACACCTGCATTCTTACCAAACGCCGCCGACAACGGACGGCCCCGGACCGTGGGGTCCGGGGCCGTCCGTCGTCGTCCGGTGGTGCTTACAGACCGGCGGCGGCGCGCAGGGCGTCGACGCGGTCGGTGCGCTCCCAGGTGAAGTCCGGCAGCTCGCGGCCGAAGTGGCCGTAGGCGGCGGTCTGGGCGTAGATCGGGCGCAGCAGGTCGAGGTCGCGGATGATCGCGGCCGGACGCAGGTCGAAGACCTGGCCGATGGCGTTCTCGATCTTCTCGACGTCGACCTTGTGGGTGCCGAAGGTCTCGACGAACAGACCGACGGGCTCGGCCTTGCCGATGGCGTACGCGACCTGGACCTCGCAGCGCGCGGCGAGACCGGCGGCGACGACGTTCTTGGCGACCCAGCGCATGGCGTAGGCGGCGGACCGGTCGACCTTGGACGGGTCCTTGCCGGAGAAGGCGCCGCCACCGTGGCGGGCCATGCCGCCGTAGGTGTCGATGATGATCTTGCGGCCGGTGAGGCCGGCGTCGCCCATCGGGCCGCCGATCTCGAAGCGGCCGGTCGGGTTCACCAGCAGCCGGTAGCCCTCGGTGTCCAGCTTGATGCCGTCCTCGACGAGCTGCGCGAGCACGTGCTCGACGACGAACTCGCGGATGTCGGGAGCGAGCAGCGAGTCCAGGTCGATGTCGGCGGCGTGCTGCGAGGACACGACGACCGTGTCGAGGCGGACGGCCTTGTCGCCGTCGTACTCGATGGTGACCTGGGTCTTGCCGTCGGGGCGCAGGTACGGGATGGTCCCGTTCTTGCGGACCTCGGACAGGCGGCGCGAGAGCTTGTGCGCGATGTGGATCGGGAGCGGCATCAGCTCCGGGGTCTCGTCGCAGGCGTAGCCGAACATCAGGCCCTGGTCGCCGGCGCCCTGCTTGTCGAGCTCGTCCTCGTCGCCCTCGACGCGCTTCTCGTAGGCGGTGTCCACGCCCTGCGCGATGTCGGGGGACTGCGCGCCGATGGACACCGACACGCCGCAGGAGGCGCCGTCGAAGCCCTTCTTGGACGAGTCGTAGCCGATTTCGAGGATCTTGTCGCGGACGAGCTGGGCGATCGGCGCGTACGCCTTCGTCGTCACCTCGCCCGCGATGTGCACGAGACCGGTCGTGATGAGGGTCTCCACGGCCACACGCGAGGTCGGGTCCTCGGTGAGGAGCGCGTCGAGGATGGTGTCACTGATCTGGTCAGCGATCTTGTCGGGGTGACCCTCGGTGACGGACTCCGAGGTGAACAGGCGACGGGACACAACGCTCCCTGGGGTTGCAGCGGCTGCTGGCTGATCATGGGCGGAACCACACCGGAGGCTGCGCCCGGTCACGTTCCGGATTGCAGTTTATCGGTCGCCACCGTGCGCCGGACCACCCGTCTCGCCTTATGGGAGCCATGTGACCTGCGGCACTCCATTCTGACGTACGGATTTCCCGTCGAGAAGGGCAACGCTCAGGCGCGTCGCGAATCCGCCCCGGGCGCGAGCCGCGAGACCACCTGGTCCCAAATCACCTCGGACAGGGCTTCCTTCGGACCGTAGGGCACGGGGGTTTCGGTTCCATCGGAGGCGAGGATCACGGCCTCGTTCTCCTCCGAACCGAAGGTCTTGGCCGCGCCGACCTCGTTGACCACGAGCAGGTCACATCCCTTGCGGCGGAGTTTGGTCCGGCCGTTGGACAGGACGTCGTCGGTCTCGGCGGCGAAGCCGACCACGACCTGGCCCGCCAGGGCGCGCTCCGCGGAGATCTCCGCGAGGACGTCGGGATTGCGCACCAGGGTCACCGGTTCGGGTTCCCGGCCGTCCTGCTTCTTGATCTTGCCGTCGGCGTACCGGGCGGGCCGGAAGTCGGCCACGGCCGCGGCCATCACCACGGCGTCGGCGTCGGCGGCCGCCTTGAGCACGGCCTCGCGCAGCTGGAGGGCCGTGCCCACCCGTACGACGTCCGCCCCGGCCGGGTCGGGCAGCGCGGTGTTGGCCGCCACCAGGGTGACCCGGGCGCCGCGCGCGACGGCGGTGCGGGCGAGGGCGTACCCCTGCTTGCCGGAGGAGCGGTTGCCCAGGAAGCGGACCGGGTCCAGGGGCTCGCGGGTGCCGCCCGCGCTGACGACGACGTGGCGCCCGGCCAGGTCGGGACCGGCGGTCCCCCGCGCCAGGACGCGGCGGCACACCTCGAAGATCTCCTCGGGGTCGGGCAGCCGCCCCTTGCCGGTGTCCTTGCCGGTCAGCCGGCCGACGGCGGGCTCGACGACGACCGCGCCGCGCCGGCGCAGCGTCGCCACGTTCTCCCGGGTGGCGGGGTGCTCCCACATCTCGGTGTGCATCGCGGGCGCGAAGACCACCGGGCAGCGGGCGGTGAGCAGGGTGTTGGTGAGCAGGTCGTCGGCGAGCCCGTGGGCGGCCTTGGCCAGCAGGTCGGCGGTGGCGGGGGCGACGACGACGAGGTCGGCGTGCTGGCCGATGCGCACGTGGGGCACCTCGTGGACGCCCTCCCAGACCCGCGTGGAGGCGGGGTTGCCGGAGAGCGCGGCCCAGGTGGCCTCGCCGACGAAGTTCAAGGAGGCCTCCGTCGGCACCACCCGTACGTCGTGCCCGGACTCGGTCAGCCGGCGCAGCAGCTCGCAGGCCTTGTACGCGGCGATCCCGCCGCTGACCCCCAGCACGACCTTCGGCTTACCCGGCTTGTCCACCACGCGCTCCCCATCCGTGAATCGTCTACGCACCTATGACACACCACAGGCCCGGCAGATGTTCTGCCGGGCCTGTGGTGAAAGGACTGTTCCGTGCCCTACTGGGCCGGGGCCTCGATGGCCTCGGAGGTCAGCAGGCCCGCGTTGATCTCGCGCAGCGCGATCGAAAGCGGCTTCTCGTGGACGTGGGTGTCCACCAGCGGGCCGACGTACTCCAGCAGGCCCTCACCGAGCTGCGAGTAGTACGCGTTGATCTGACGCGCACGCTTGGCCGCGTAGATCACGAGGCTGTACTTCGAGTCCGTGGCCTCGAGCAGCTCGTCGATCGGCGGGTTGATGATGCCCTCGGGCGCGGTGATGGAAGAGGACACGCTCTACCTTCCGAAGATGGGTGAAAGATCAAACATTGATCGACATATCGATCAACGATCAAACAACTTTCATCAAGGCTAGCAGCTCGCGCGCCACGTCCTCGACGGAGGTGTTGACCAGGGTGGTGTCGAACTCGGACTCAGCAGCCAGTTCGATCTTCGCCGAGTCGAGGCGGCGTGCGATCACCTCCGGCGATTCCGTGCCGCGGCCGGTGAGCCGGCGGACCAGCTCGTCCCAGCTCGGCGGCGCGAGGAAGACCAGCTGGGCGTCGGGCTTGGACCCGCGCACGAGCCGGGCGCCCTGGAGGTCGATCTCCAGCAGCACCGGTTCGCCGTTCTCCAGGCGTTCCGATACCGCGCCGCGCGGCGTGCCGTAGCGGTTGCCCGCGAACTCGGCCCACTCCAGCAGCTCGCCGTTGGCGATCAGCTTGTCGAACTCGTCGTCGTTGACGAAGAAGTAGTGGACTCCGTGTCGCTCACCGGGCCGCGGCTTGCGGGTGGTGGCCGACACCGAGAGCCATACCTCGGGGTGAACCTTGCGCATATGCGCGACGACCGTGCTCTTGCCGACCCCCGAGGGGCCGGAGAGCACGGTCAGCCGCGGACGAACCTCTGCTGCCATAGAGCGATTATCCAGGTTCTCGGGACTGCCTGAGAACGCCGGGAGAACTTCGGGCGACGCCTCAGGCGGCGCCGCCGCCGAACTCGCGCTCCAGAGAGGCGATCTGGTTGGAACCGAGACCTCGGACACGCCGCGACTCGGAGATGCCGAGGCGCTCCATGATCTGCTTGGCGCGGACCTTCCCGACGCCGGGAAGCGACTCGAGAAGGGCGGAGACCTTCATCTTGCCGATGACGTCGTTCTCCTGACCCATCTTGATGACGTCGTGGAGGGAGGCGCCGGAATGCTTGAGTCGATTCTTCACCTCGGCCCGCTCCCGGCGAGCCGCGGCGGCCTTTTCGAGCGCTGCTGCGCGCTGTTCAGGGGTAAGGGGCGGAAGAGCCACGCCTACGTCACCTCGGATGTCGAACTGTCGGATACGGACCGGCGGGGAGCCCGAAGGCACCACGCCAGGCGAGCCTTCGAGCAGCGCCGGAAATCGCTCGCTGCTCGTTCACTCTGGTCGGAGACTAGCGGCCAAGGCCGCTCCAGTCAGCGAGAACGGACGAAAAGTCCTGGTCAGCCTCCACTGAACCGTACATCACGGACAAACTACCCCGGTTTTGTCCGGGGAAAGACGTTCGAATTTCGTCACGGCGTGCCATGTGCGCGTCCCGAGCACCGTCAGACGGTGACGGCCTCGCGGATTTCGGCCGCGAAACCGCGCGCGGCCGAGCGGAGCGCGGCGACGTCCGGACCGTGCTTCAGGACGCCCCGGGAGACGTTCGGGACGACGTTGCCGACCGCCTTGCCGAACACCGTCACCAGGTCCGCCGGCGTCGCGCCCTGGGCGCCGATGCCGGGGGCCAGCAGCGGCCCGTTGATGTCCAGGTCGAAGGAGGAGAGGTCGCCCAGGGTCGCGCCGACCACCGCGCCGAAGGAGCCCATCGGCGCGGCACCCGCGTTCTCGGCCGCCAGGTGCGCCAGCATCGTCGCCCCGATCGTCCGCCCGTCGGCGCGGACGGCCCGCTGGACCTCGGCGCCCTCCGGGTTCGAGGTGAGGGCCAGCACGAACAGGCCCGCCCCCGATTCGCGCGCCAGGTCGACGGCCGGCCGCAGCGATCCGTACCCCAGGTACGGGGAGACCGTCAGCGCGTCCGAGAACAGCGGGGAGGACGGGTCCAGGAAGGCCGTGGCGTACGCGGCCATCGTGGAGCCGATGTCGCCGCGCTTGGCGTCCATCAGCACCAGGGTGCCCGCCGCCCGGGCGTCCGCGACCGTGCGCTCCAGCACCGCGACGCCGCGCGAGCCGAACCGCTCGAAGAAGGCCGCCTGCGGCTTGAAGACGGCCACCTCGTCGGCGAGGGCCTCCACGACCGTGCGGGAGAACCGCTCCAGGCCCGCGATGTCGTCGGCCAGGCCCCAGGAGGCGAGCAGGGAGGCGTGCGGGTCGATGCCGACGCACAGCGGCCCCCGCGCGTCCATGGCGGCGCGCAGACGGGTTCCGAAGGGGGTCACAGGGCTCACAGCGCGGCCTTTCGGGTCTCGGCGCCCACCGCTTCGGCGAGGGTCGCGTACGGGCTCGTGGCCAGGCGCGCGGCCAGGCCCTTGCGGATGGCGCGGGCGTAGAAGGGGCCCTCGTAGATGAAGGCGCTGTAGCCCTGGATCAGGGTGGCGCCCGCGAGGATGCGCTGCCAGGCGTCCTCGGCGTTCTCGATGCCGCCGACGCCGACGAGCACCATCCGGTCGCCCACGCGCGCGTAGAGGCGGCGCAGGACCTCCAGGGAGCGCTCCTTGACCGGGGCGCCGGAGAGACCGCCGGTCTCCTTGACGAGGGAGGGCGAGGACTTCAGGCCGAGGCCCTCGCGCGCGATGGTGGTGTTCGTGGCGATGATGCCGTCCAGGCCCAGTTCCAGCGCGAGGTCGGCGACGGCGTCGACGTCCTCGTCGGCCAGGTCGGGGGCGATCTTGACGAGCAGCGGCACCCGGCGGTCCGGCACGGCCCGGTCGGCGGCCTCGCGCACGGCGCTCAGCAGCGGCCGCAGCGACTCGGTGGCCTGGAGGTTGCGCAGGCCCGGGGTGTTCGGCGAGGAGACGTTGACGACCAGGTAGTCGGCGTGCCGGGCGAGGCGCTCGGTGGAGAGCACGTAGTCGGCGACGGCCTCGGCCTCCGGCACCACCTTGGTCTTGCCGATGTTGACGCCGACGACGGTCTTGAAGACCGGGGTGCGGGCGGCCAGGCGCGCGGCCACGGCCGCCGATCCCTCGTTGTTGAAGCCCATCCGGTTGATCAGCGCGCGGTCCGGGACGAGGCGGAAGAGCCGCTTCTTGGGATTGCCGGGCTGCTCCCGGCCGGTGACCGTGCCGATCTCGATGTGGTCGAAGCCGAGCATGGACATGCCGTCGATGGCGACGGCGTTCTTGTCGAAGCCGGCCGCGAGCCCGAAGGGGCCGTGCATCCGCAGGCCGAGGGCCTCGGTGCGCAGCGCCTCGTGGCGGGGCGCGAGGGCCGCCGCGACGAAGGTGCGCAGCACGGGGGTGCGGGCGGCGAGGCGGATCCAGCGGAAGGCCATGTAGTGGGCCCGCTCCGGGTCCATCCGCTTGAAGACGAGGTTGAAGAAGAGTTTGTACACGGTGCCTGAGGATCCCTCTGCGCTCATGAGGAAGGGGACACCCGGCGCGCGGTCGGCGCGCCGGGGTCCCCCTCCTTCGTACGGGCTTGTCGTCAGTCGCGGGCGGCGGTCAGCTGCTCCGCGTGCTCCTGGAGGGAGCGGACGCCCACTCCGCCGTGGTTGAGCGCGTCGATGCCCTGGACGGCGGCGGCCAGCGCCTGGACCGTGGTCAGGCACGGGACGCCGCGCGCCACGGCCGCCGTGCGGATCTCGTAGCCGTCGAGGCGGCCACCGGTGCCGTACGGGGTGTTGACGATCAGGTCGACCTGGCCGTCGTGGATCAGCTGGACGACGGTCTTCTCGCCGTCCGGGCCCTCGCCGTCGCTGAGCTTGCGCACGACGGTGGCGTTGATGCCGTTGCGGCGCAGCACCTCGGCGGTGCCGGAGGTGGCCATCAGCTCGAAGCCGTGGGCGACCAGCTCGCGGGCCGGGAAGATCATCGAGCGCTTGTCGCGGTTGGCGACGGAGATGAACGCGCGGCCCTTGGTGGGCAGCGGGCCGTAGGCGCCGGCCTGCGACTTGGCGTAGGCGGTGCCGAAGACGGCGTCGATGCCCATGACCTCGCCGGTGGAGCGCATCTCCGGGCCGAGGACGGTGTCCACGCCGCGGCCGTGGATGTCGCGGAAGCGCGACCACGGCATGACGGCCTCCTTGACGGAGATCGGCGCGTCGATGGGCAGGGTGCCGCCGTCGCCGTTCCTCGGGAGCAGGCCCTCCTCGCGCAGCTCGGCGATGGTGGCGCCGAGCGAGATGCGGGCGGCGGCCTTCGCGAGCGGGACGGCGGTCGCCTTCGAGGTGAAGGGGACGGTCCGGGAGGCGCGCGGGTTGGCCTCCAGGACGTAGAGGATGTCGCCCGCCATGGCGAACTGGATGTTGATCAGGCCGCGGACGCCGACGCCCTTGGCGATGGCCTCCGTGGAGGTGCGCAGGCGCTTGATGTCGAAGCCGCCGAGGGTGATCGGGGGCAGGGCGCAGGCCGAGTCGCCGGAGTGGATGCCGGCTTCCTCGATGTGCTCCATGACGCCGCCGAGGTAGAGCTCGTGGCCGTCGTAGAGGGCGTCCACGTCGATCTCGATCGCGTCGTCGAGGAAGCGGTCGACCAGCACGGGGCGGGTCGGCGAGATCTCCGTCGACTCGGCGATGTACGACTCCAGGCGGGTCTCGTCGTAGACGATCTCCATGCCGCGGCCGCCGAGGACGTAGGAGGGGCGGACCAGGACCGGGTAGCCGATCTCGTCCGCGATGGCCTTCGCGCCCGCGAAGGTGGTGGCCGTGCCGTGCTTGGGGGCGGGCAGTCCCGCCTCGGCGAGGACCTGGCCGAAGGCGCCGCGGTCCTCGGCGGCGTGGATGGCCTCCGGCGGGGTGCCGACGACGGGGACGCCGTTGTCCTTCAGGGCCTGGGCCAGGCCCAGGGGGGTCTGGCCGCCGAGCTGGACGACGACGCCGGCGATGGGGCCGGCCAGCGACTCGGCGTGCACGATCTCCAGCACGTCCTCGAGCGTGAGCGGCTCGAAGTACAGGCGGTCGGAGGTGTCGTAGTCCGTCGAGACGGTCTCGGGGTTGCAGTTGACCATCACGGTCTCGTAGCCGGCGTCGCTGAGGGCGAAGGAGGCGTGGACGCAGGAGTAGTCGAACTCGATGCCCTGGCCGATGCGGTTCGGGCCGGAGCCCAGGATGATCACCGCGGGCTTGGTGCGCGGGGCGACCTCGGACTCCTCGTCGTAGGACGAGTAGAAGTACGGGGTCTTCGCGGCGAACTCGGCGGCGCAGGTGTCGACCGTCTTGTAGACCGGGCGGACGCCGAGCGCGTGGCGGACCTCGCGCACGACGTCCTCGCGCAGGCCGCGGATCTCGGCGATCTGGTGGTCGGAGAAGCCGTGGCGCTTGGCCTCGGCGAGCAGCTCGGGGTGGAGCTTCTCGGCGGCGGCCAGCTCGTCGGCGATCTCCTTGATCAGGAAGAGCTGGTCGACGAACCACGGGTCGATCTTCGTGGACTCGAAGACCTCTTCCTGGGTGGCGCCGGCGCGGATGGCCTGCATGACGGTGTTGATGCGGCCGTCGGTGGGGCGCACCGCGGTGGCCAGGAGCTCTTCCTTCTCGCCGACGGGGCCGACGAAGGTGAACTGCGAGCCCTTCTTCTCCAGCGAGCGCAGGGCCTTCTGGAGGGCCTCGGTGAAGTTGCGGCCGATCGCCATGGCCTCGCCCACCGACTTCATGGTGGTGGTGAGGCTGGAGTCGGCGAGCGGGAACTTCTCGAAGGCGAAGCGCGGGGCCTTGACGACGACGTAGTCGAGGGACGGCTCGAAGGAGGCCGGCGTCTTCTCGGTGATGTCGTTGGGGACCTCGTCGAGCGTGTAGCCGATGGCCAGCTTGGCGGCGATCTTGGCGATCGGGAAGCCGGTGGCCTTCGAGGCGAGCGCCGAGGAGCGCGAGACGCGCGGGTTCATCTCGATGACGATGACGCGGCCGTCGACCGGGTCGATCGCGAACTGGATGTTGCAGCCGCCGGTGTCGACGCCGACCTCGCGGATGATCGCGATGCCGACGTCGCGCAGCCGCTGGTACTCGCGGTCGGTCAGCGTCATCGCCGGGGCGACGGTGATGGAGTCGCCGGTGTGCACGCCCATCGGGTCGAAGTTCTCGATGGAGCAGACGACGACGACATTGTCCTTGGTGTCGCGCATCAGCTCCAGCTCGTACTCCTTCCAGCCGAGGATGGACTCCTCCAGGAGCACCTCGGTGGTCGGGGAGAGCGTGAGGCCCTGGCCGGCGATGCGGCGCAGCTCGTCCTCGTCGTGGGCGAAGCCGGAACCGGCGCCGCCCATGGTGAAGGAGGGACGCACGACGACGGGGTAGCCGCCGAGGACGTCGACGCCCTTGATGACGTCGTCCATCGTGTGGCAGATGACCGAGCGGGCGGACTCGCCGTAACCGATCTTGGCCTTGACGGCCTCGACGACGCCCTTGAAGAGGTCGCGGTCCTCACCCTTGTTGATGGCCTCGACGTTGGCGCCGATGAGCTCGACGCCGTACTTCTCCAGTACGCCCTGCTCGTGCATGGAGATCGCGGTGTTGAGCGCGGTCTGGCCGCCGAGGGTCGGCAGGAGCGCGTCGGGGCGCTCCTTCGCGATGATCTTCTCGACGAACTCGGGGGTGATCGGCTCGACGTACGTGGCGTCGGCGATCTCCGGGTCGGTCATGATCGTCGCCGGGTTGGAGTTCACCAGGATGACCCGCAGGCCCTCGGCCTTGAGGACGCGGCAGGCCTGGGTGCCGGAGTAGTCGAACTCGGCGGCCTGTCCGATGACGATCGGGCCGGAGCCGATGACCAGGACGGACTGGATATCGGTGCGCTTAGGCACGCTCGGCCTCCATCAGGGCGGTTTCCATCAAAGACGTGAAGCGGTCGAAGAGGTACGCGGCGTCGTGCGGGCCGGCCGCGGCCTCGGGGTGGTACTGGACGGAGAAGGCCGGCTGGTCGAGCAGCTGGAGGCCTTCCACGACGTTGTCGTTGAGGCAGACGTGGGAGACCTCGGCGCGGCCGTAGGAGGTCTGGGACACCGTGTCGAGCGGCGCGTCGACGGCGAAGCCGTGGTTGTGCGCGGTGATCTCGACCTTGCCGGTGGTGCGGTCCTGGACCGGCTGGTTGATGCCGCGGTGGCCGTACTTCAGCTTGTACGTGCCGAAGCCGAGCGCGCGGCCCAGGATCTGGTTGCCGAAGCAGATGCCGAAGAGCGGGGTCTTGCGGGCGAGGACGCCCTGCATGACGGAGACCGCGTGGTCGGCGGTGGCCGGGTCGCCCGGGCCGTTGGAGAAGAACACGCCGTCGGGGCCGACCGCGTAGACGTCCTCGACGGTGGCGGTGGCGGGCAGCACGTGCACCTCGATGCCGCGCTCGGCCATCCGGTGCGGGGTCATGCCCTTGATGCCGAGGTCGACGGCGGCGACGGTGAACTTCTTCTCGCCGATCGCGGGGACGACGTACGCCTCCTTGGTGGCGACCTCGGCGGAGAGGTCGGCGCCCGCCATCTGCGGGGCGTCCTGGACCTTGGCCAGCAGGACGGCGTCGTCCATGACGGCGTCGCCGGAGAAGATGCCGACGCGCATGGCGCCGCGCTCGCGCAGGTGGCGGGTCAGGGCGCGGGTGTCGACGCCGCAGATGCCGACGACGCCCTGGGCGACGAGCTCCTCGTCCAGCGTGCGCCGGGAGCGCCAGTTGGAGGGGACGCGGGCGGGGTCGCGGACCACGTAACCGGACACCCAGATGCGGGAGGACTCGGGGTCCTCGTCGTTGACGCCGGTGTTGCCCACGTGCGGGGCGGTCATCACGACGACCTGCCGGTGGTACGACGGGTCGGTGAGGGTCTCCTGGTAGCCGGTCATGCCGGTGGAGAACACGGCCTCGCCGAAGGTCTCCCCCACAGCGCCGTAGGCGCGGCCGCGGAAGATCCGACCGTCCTCCAGGACGAGTACGGCGGGAGTTTTGGCTGCTCCCCTGGTGGAGGTCGTCATCGTTCGGCGCCTTCCGTCGTGATGGATGGGTTCATGAGGTTGATCGCTTCGACCCAGGCGGCGTGTTCGGCCGCGCGGTCGGAGCGGAATCCGGAGTCGATCAGCTTGTCGCCGTGCGCCCAGGTGACGACGAGCAGACCGCCCTCGGTGAGTACCTTGCCCGCGATTCCCTTGTCGAGGCGGGCGCCGCGCAGCTGCGCGGCCGGTACGAAGAAGTCCGTGGCACCCGGACGGACCACGTCCAGGCCCGCGTCGGTGAGCGTGAGCTCGACGCGGCTGCGCACCCCCAGGCCGTGGGCGACGATCCGGTCGAGCCACTGCCCGGCGGTGGTGGATCCGTGGTAGCGGCCGGTGAGGGCCAGCCGGTGCGCGGGGAGGCCGCCGGGGGCGGCGGGCAGCTCCGGCAGATCGCTCTGCAGTGCGCCGCGCCATTTCCAGCCCTGCCGCATCAGCCAGTACACGAACGCGATGAAGACGAGCAGACCGACCACCCACGCGATGCGGGCGCCCCAGTCCGTCACCTCCGCCGACTGTCGCTCGGCGGCCTCGGCGGCCAGTTGGATTACTGCAGGTGTCACGCCAGTTTCCCGTCCACGACCGTTGCCCGGCCCCGCAGGAAGGTATGAGTGACGCGCCCCGGCAGCTCACGGCCCTCGTAAGGCGTGTTGCGGCTGCGGGAGGCGAAGTGTGCGGGGTCCACGACACCACGGTACGAGGTATCGACCAAGGTCAGGTTGGCGGGTTCACCTGCCGAGACGGGCCGTCCGTGGTTCGGGAGGCCGCCGATGCGCGCCGGGGCGGAGGACATCCGCTCGGCGACGCCCGCCCAGTCGAGCAGGCCGGTCTCCACCATCGTCTGCTGGACGACGGAGAGGGCGGTCTCCAGGCCCACCATGCCCATGGCGGCGGCGGCCCACTCGCAGTCCTTGTCCTCGTGCGGGTGCGGGGCGTGGTCGGTGGCGACGATGTCGATCGTGCCGTCGGCGAGCGCCTCGCGCAGGGCCAGCACGTCGCGCTCGGTGCGCAGCGGCGGGTTGACCTTGTAGACCGGGTCGTACGAGCGCACGAGCTCGTCGGTGAGCAGCAGGTGGTGCGGGGTGACCTCGGCGGTGACGTCGATGCCGCGGGACTTGGCCCAGCGGACGATCTCGACGGACCCGGCGGTGGACAGGTGGCAGATGTGCACCCGGGAACCGACGTGCTCGGCGAGGAGGACGTCGCGCGCGATGATCGACTCCTCGGCGACGGCGGGCCAGCCGCCGAGGCCCAGCTCGGCGGAGACGACGCCCTCGTTCATCTGGGCGCCCTCGGTCAGGCGGGGCTCCTGGGCGTGCTGGGCGACGACGCCGCCGAAGGCCTTCACGTACTCCAGCGCGCGGCGCATGATCACGGCGTCGTCCACGCACTTGCCGTCGTCGGAGAAGACGGTGACGCGGGCGGCGGACTCGTGCATGGCGCCCAGCTCGGAGAGCTGCTTGCCCTCCAGGCCGACGGTGACGGCGCCGATGGGCTGCACGTCGCAGTAGCCGGACTCCTTGCCCAGGCGCCAGACCTGCTCGACGACGCCGGCGGTGTCGGCGACCGGGAAGGTGTTGGCCATGGCGAAGACGGCGGTGTAGCCGCCCGAGGCGGCGGCGCGGGTGCCGGTGAGGACGGTCTCGGAGTCCTCGCGGCCGGGCTCGCGCAGGTGGGTGTGCAGGTCGACGAGGCCCGGGAGCAGGGTCTGGCCCGCGGCCTCGATGACGGTCGCGCCGTCGGCGGACAGGCCGGTGCCGACCTCCGCGATGGTCTCGCCGTCGATCAGGACGTCCCGCGTCTCGCCGCCGAGCACCTTCGCGCCACGAATAAGGATCTTGCTCATGGTTACTTGTTCTCCTCGGTGCGCGGGGCGGCGGTGGTGGTGACGGCGGGCTCGGAGCCTCCGAGCAGGAGGTAGAGGACGGCCATGCGGACCGAGACGCCGTTGGCGACCTGCTCGACGACCGTGCAGCGGTCGGAGTCGGCGACCTCGGCGGTGATCTCCATGCCGCGGACCATCGGGCCGGGGTGCATCACGATGGCGTCCTCGGGCATCCGCGCCATCCGGGCGGCGTCCAGGCCGTAGCGGCGCGAGTACTCGCGCTCGGTCGGGAAGAAGGCGGCGTTCATCCGCTCGCGCTGCACGCGCAGCATCATGACGGCGTCCGACTTCGGCAGCACCTCGTCGAGGCCGTACGAGATCTCGCACGGCCAGGACTCGATGCCCACGGGTACCAGCGTGGGCGGGGCGACCAGGGTCACCTCGGCGCCCAGGGTGTGCAGCAGGTCCACGTTGGAGCGGGCCACGCGGCTGTGCAGGACGTCGCCGACGATGGTGATCCGGCGGCCGTCGAGCCCCTTGCCGAGCCCGGCGTCCCGGCCGACGAGGCGGCGGCGCATGGTGAAGGCGTCCAGCAGGGCCTGGGTGGGGTGCTGGTGGGTGCCGTCGCCCGCGTTGATCACGGGGGCGTCGATCCAGCCGGAGGTGGCGAGCCGGTAGGGGGCGCCGGAGGCGCTGTGCCGGATGACCACGGCGTCCACGCCCATGGCCTCCAGGGTCTGGGCGGTGTCCTTGAGGGACTCGCCCTTGGAGACGCTGGAGCCCTTCGCCGCGAAGTTGATCACGTCGGCGGAGAGTCGCTTCTCGGCCGCCTCGAAGGAGATCCGGGTCCGCGTGGAGTCCTCGAAGAACAGGTTGCAGATGGTGCGGCCGCGCAGGGTGGGCAGCTTCTTTATCGGCCGGTCCGCGACGCGGGCCATCTCCTCGGCGGTGTCGAGGATCAGGACGGCGTCGTCGCGCGTGAGATCGGCGGCCGAGATGAGGTGGCGCTTCATCCGGTTACTCCGTAAGTCGGGAGGGCAGACAGGCGGGCTGGCGGCAGTGCGGGCAGGGCAGGCTGCGGCGCGGACCCCCGTCCGGGGGTCCGGCGTGCGTACGGACTACTGCCCGGAAGCCTGGTCGGTCCGCTGCCCGAGCAGTACGGCGTCGCGGCCGTCCTCCTCCTGGAGCTGGACCTTGACGGTCTCCCGCAGCGACGTGGGGAGGTTCTTGCCGACGTAGTCGGCACGGATCGGCAGTTCCCGGTGGCCGCGGTCGACGAGGACCGCGAGCTGCACGGCGCGCGGCCGGCCGATGGCGCCGAGGGCGTCGAGGGCCGCGCGGATGGTGCGTCCGGAGAAGAGCACGTCGTCGACGAGGACCACGAGGCGGCCGTCGATGCCGTCGCCGGGGATCTCCGTGCGGCCGATCGCCCGGGCGGGCTTCAGGCGCAGGTCGTCGCGGTACATGGTGATGTCGAGGGAGCCGACCGGGATCTTCGTACCGGTGATCTCTTCGAGCTTGGCGGCCAGCCGGCCGGCGAGGAACACGCCGCGGGTGGGAATGCCGAGGAGCACCACGTCGTCGGCACCCTTGGCGCGTTCGACGATCTCGTGGGCGATGCGGGTCAGGACCCGGGCGATGTCCTGCGCCTCCAGTACGGGGCGGGCCGCCTCGGATCCGGCTTCCTGGGAAGCGCGGGAATTCTGGCTGTCCATGAAAAGGACCCCCTTCTCCGCCTCACGGGACGGACCTTAAAGGACGTCTGATGTACACCGCCCACGGTACCAGGGCCGGACGCCCGGCCGCGCACGGGGGCGGCCGCAGGCCCCCCGCGAACGGGCGTCACGGAGCATTCGGCTTGACGCATCCACGTAACGCTGCGTAACCTCACAGTGAGTTACCAGCCGCGCGGCGGGGCCTCATGTCAAGCATGTCGCCCGTCGTCCATGTCGTCACAGCGTCACAGCGTCCGGGAGCGTTATGTCCAGCGAATACGCCAAACAGCTCGGGGCCAAGCTCCGCGCCATCCGCACCCAGCAGGGCCTCTCCCTCCACGGTGTCGAGGAGAAGTCCCAGGGCCGTTGGAAGGCCGTGGTGGTCGGTTCCTACGAGCGCGGGGACCGCGCCGTGACCGTCCAGCGCCTTGCCGAGCTGGCGGACTTCTACGGGGTTCCGGTGCAGGAACTGCTGCCGGGCACCACTCCCGGCGGAGCGGCCGAGCCGCCGCCGAAGCTGCGCCTGGACCTGGAGCGCCTGGCGGGCGTTCCCGCCGAGAAGGCCGGCCCGCTCCAGCGCTACGCGGCGACGATCCAGAGCCAGCGCGGCGACTACAACGGCAAGGTGCTGTCGATCCGCCAGGACGACCTGCGCACCCTCGCCGTCATCTACGACCAGTCCCCCTCCGTCCTGACCGAGCAGCTCATCAGCTGGGGCGTCCTGGACGCGGACGCGCGGCGCGCGGTGGCCCACGAGGACATCTGAGTCCCCGGCCGGCCCCGGAAGACCAGCAGAAACGTTTACCGGCGGGTGCCGGGACCCCTTCACGGGCCCCGGCACCCGCCGGTTTCGTCTGTGCTCCCCCGCGAAGACGCCAAGACGCGAAGACGGAAGGGCCCGCAACGCGTGCGTTGCGGGCCCTTCCGTACGGCGCGGTGCTCCGCGTCAGCTCTCGCTGCGTCGCAGCTTCGGCTTGAGGTCCTTGAACCGGCCCAGCAGCCCGTTGACGAACGAGGGCGAATCGTCCGTCGAGAACTCCTTGGCCAGCTGGACGGCCTCGTCGATCGCCACGGCGTCCGGGGTCTCGTCGACCCAGATCAGCTCGTAGGCGCCCAGCCGCAGGATGTTGCGGTCCACGACCGGCATGCGGTCCAGGTCCCAGTCCACGGCGTAGGTGACGATCAGCTCGTCGATCCGGGTCACCTTGTCGGCGTACCCCTCGACGAGGTTCATCGTGAACTCGTTGACCGGCGGCTGCCGGTCGTCCGACCGCGAGTGGCGGATCCAGTCCGCGAGGACCTCGCGCACGGGCACCCCGCGCTGGTCGGCCTCGAAGAGGATCTGGAAAGCGCGCTTGCGCGCGTTGCTCCGGGCAGCCACGGTTAGCTGTTCACCCGGCCGAGGTAGTCGCTGGTGCGGGTGTCGACCTTGACCTTCTCGCCGGTGGTGACGAAGAGCGGAACCTGGATCTCGTGGCCCGTCTCCAGCGTCGCCGGCTTGGTGCCGCCGGTGGAGCGGTCGCCCTGCACGCCCGGGTCGGTCTGCTCGATGGTCAGCTCGACGGCGGCCGGGAGCTCGACGTAGAGCACCTCGCCGTCGTGCTGGGCCACGGAGGCGGTGAAGCCCTCGATGAGGAAGTTGGCGGCGTCGCCGACGGCCTTGCGGTCGACCATCAGCTGGTCGAAGGTGCTCATGTCCATGAAGACGAAGTAGTCGCCGTCCATGTACGAGAACTGCATGTCGCGGCGGTCGATGGTGGCCGTCTCGACCTTGGTGCCGGCGTTGAACGTCTTGTCGACGACCTTGCCGGACATGACGCTCTTCAGCTTGGTACGCACGAAGGCCGGGCCCTTGCCGGGCTTGACGTGCTGGAACTCGACGACGGACCAGAGCTGGCCCCCGTCGAGCTTCAGCACCATGCCGTTCTTGAGGTCGTTCGTGGAAGCCACGGTTGCGGAATCTCCTGCACTGGAAGACCACGGGTGCGCGCACAGCCCGGCCACGCGGGCTAGAGCGCGAGCAGCTCCTTGGTCGTAATGGTGAGTAGCTCGGGACCGCCGTCCGCCTCGGGGCGCACGACGAGCGTGTCATCGATCCGGACACCTCCCCGGCCCGGGAGGTGAACCCCCGGTTCGACGGTGACCGGCACGCAAGCGTCCAGTTTACCCATTGCCGTAGGTGCAAGCTGCGGGTCCTCGTCGATTTCGAGGCCCACCCCGTGTCCCATCCACCCCGCGAGGGCTTCTCCGTGCCCCGCGGAGTCCAGTACGGAGCGTGCCGCGCGGTCCACGTCGCGGTAGGCGGCGCCCGGCAGGAGGGCCTCCCGGCCCGCCCGCTGGGCGGCGAAGACGAGCTCGTACAGCTCGATCTGCCAGTCGGCCGGGGTGGTGCCGATCACGAAGGTCCGGCCGATCTCGCAGCGGTAGCCCCGGTAGTTCGCCCCGAGGCAGACCGAGAGGAAGTCGCCCTCCTCCACCCGCCGGTCCGAGGGCCGGTGACGGGAGCGGCCGGAGTGCGGGCCGGTGCCGACGGAGGTCGGGAAGGCCGGGCCGTCGGCGCCGTGGTCCACGAGGCGGCGTTCCAGCTCCAGGGCCAGGTGGCGTTCGGTGCGGCCGACGAGGATCGATTCCAGCAGCTCGCCGAGGGCCTGGTCGGCGATCTCGGCGGCGATCCGCAGGCAGGCGATCTCCTCCTCGTCCTTGACGAGGCGCTGCTGCTCCACGGCGGAGCCGAGGTCGGCCAGCCGCAGCCGGGGCGCGACCGAGCGCAGGGCCCGGTGGCGGCCGACGGTGAGGTGGTGTTCCTCGACGGCAAGGGATTCGGCGCTCTCGGCGGCGGCCAGGTCGGCCGCTGCCACGGCCGGGTCCGCTCCGGCGTTGGGCAGGACGGACAGGCGCAGCCGTTCGTCGAGCCGCCCCTCGTCCGACTCGCCGGTGGGTGGGGTGCCGCAGAACAGCACGTCGTCGGCGGGCCCGACCAGCAGGACGGCGCCCAGCGGGGACGCCCCGGCGAGGTAGCGGACGTTCGCCGGACGCGTGATCAGTGCGGCGGAGCTGCCCGCGGCCGTACAGCGGTCGCGGAGCAGCCCCCTGCGGGTCGCGTACACGTCTGACATGTCTTCGAGCGTACGAGCGCCCCGCGCATCCGGCCCGGCGAGCGCGTCCGGACGTGGCCCGCGGGGGCCGGCTACCAGCTCCCGGGGGCCGCCAGCGCCCGGGCGAGGGCCTCGTCCAGGGCCCGGGCGGTGCCCTCCACGTCGAGGTGGGAGTTGTCGATGATCGGCAGCCCGGAGCCGTACCAGCCGGCCATCCGGCCGTGGATGCGGGCGACTTCCTCGTCGGAGAGGCGGCGGTTGCCGGAACGGGCCGCGTTGCGGTCCAGCACGATCTCCAGACCCGGCAGCAGCACCACGGGCAGCAGGCCGGGCCCCACGTGCCGCTTCCAGCCCCCCAGGCCCACCACGGGACGGTCGGGGAACACGGCGTCGTCGAGGATGCAGGAGATCCCGTTGGCCAGGAAGTTGCGGGCGGAGAAGCCGCAGGTGCGGCGGGCCAGCCGGTACTGGGCCTCGGAGTGCTCGTTCCAGCCGGACTGCGGGTCCGCGAAGCCGGAGCGCACCCATTCGCGGACGTCGTCGAGGCTGATGTGGGCGGTCGGCACCGGGCGGGTGTTCGCCCAGTGCCGCGCCACGGTGGTCTTGCCGGCCCCCGCCGGGCCGATGAGCAGCACGGCGAGGGTGGCGCCGCCGGTGCCCGGAGCGGGGGGCACGGGCGGCGCGGCCACGGCGGGGGGCAGGGGGATGTGCCCCGTGGCCTCGGGCACCGGGGTGACCGGCCAGCCCTGCGCGGGGGGTATGGGCGGGGGCGGGGGCGCCGCCGGGTGCTGACCCGTCGGCGGACTCCAGCCCCCCACTCCGTGCTGCATCCGCGCCACTCCGTCTCGTTCAGGCGACTGATGCGAGAACGTTATCTCAGGCCGTGACCTCTTCCGCCAGCGCACGCAGCGCCAGCCGGTAGGAGCCCAGCCCGAAGCCCGCCACGGTTCCGGTGGCCACGGCCGCGATGACGGACGTGTGCCGGAACTCCTCGCGGGCGTACGGGTTGGAGATGTGCACCTCGATCAGCGGCGCGGTGCGCTGCGCCGCCGCGTCGCGCATGGCGTACGAGTAGTGCGTGAAGGCGCCCGGGTTGATCACGACGGGGACCTTGCCGTCGGCGGCCTCGTGCAGCCAGCGCACCAGTTCGCCCTCGTCGTTGGTCTCGCGGACCTCCACGTCGAAGCCGAGCTCCGCGCCCAGCGTGCGGCAGCTCTCGACGAGACCGGCGTACGAGGTGGCCCCGTAGACGTCGGGCTCGCGGGAGCCGAGGCGGCCCAGGTTCGGGCCGTTCAGCACGAGCACCGGGCGGCTCACGCGGAGACCTCGCCGTAGGCGGCGATCAGGTGCGCCGGGTCCGGGCCCTCCAGGACGGTGGGCTTGCCCAGGCCGTCCAGGACGATGAAGCGCAGCAGGTTGCCGCGGGACTTCTTGTCGACCTGCATGGTCTGGAGCAGCTTGGGCCACTGGTCGCCGCGGTAGGTCAGCGGCAGCCCGACGGCCGCGAGGACCTCGCGGTGCCGGTCCGCCGTCGCGTCGTCGAGCCGGCCCGCGAGCCGGCCCAGTTCGGCCGCGAAGACCATGCCGACGGAGACGGCGGCGCCGTGCCGCCACTTGTAGCGCTCGTTCTTCTCGATGGCGTGCGCGAGGGTGTGGCCGTAGTTGAGGATCTCGCGCAGTCCGGCTTCCTTGAGGTCGCTGGAGACCACGTCGGCCTTGACCCGGATGGAGCGCACGATCAGCTCGGCCGTGTGCGGGCCCTGCGGCGTACGGGCGGCCGCCGGGTCGGACTCGATCAGGTCGAGGATCACCGGGTCGGAGATGAATCCGGCCTTGATGACCTCGGCGAGGCCGCTGACGTAGTCGTTGACCGGCAGCGAGTCCAGGGCCGCCAGGTCGCAGAGCACCCCGGCGGGCGGGTGGAAGGCGCCGACGAGGTTCTTGCCCTCGGCGGTGTTGATGCCGGTCTTGCCGCCGACGGCCGCGTCGACCATCGCGAGGACGGTGGTCGGCACCGCGATCCAGCGCACCCCGCGCAGCCAGGAGGCCGCGACGAAGCCCGCGAGGTCGGTGGTGGCGCCGCCGCCGACGCCGACGATCACGTCGGTACGGGTGAAGCCGGACTGGCCCAGCGCCTTCCAGCAGTACGCCGCCACCTCGATGGTCTTGGCCTCTTCGGCGTTCGGCACCTGGATGGCGACGGCCTCGTAGCCCTGGGCCGCGAGGTCGTCGCGCAGCGCCTCACCGGTCGAGGCGAGGGCCTCGGGGTGGATCACGGCGACCCGCTGGGCCTTCGTACCGATCAGGCCGCCCAGCTCGCCGAGCAGCTGCCGGCCGACCAGCACGTCGTACGCGTCGTGTCCGGCGCTGGCGCCGACGTTGATCCGCGTCACCTGGTCTGTCATACGTCCTTCAACTCCAGAGCGTCGAGGACCGCCTGGGCGACCTCTTCGGGGGTGCGGTCGTCGGTGGCCACCACGACGCGCGCGACTTCGGTGTACAGGTGGCGCCGGGCGTCCATCAGCTCGCGCCACTGGCGGCGCGGGTTGACGGCGAGCAGCGGGCGGGCCGCGCCGAGGCCGACGCGGCGCACGGCCTCCTCGACGTCCATCGACAGGTAGGCCACGGGCAGTCCGGCGAGGAGGGCCCGGCTGCCGGCGTCGAGGACGGCACCGCCGCCGAGGGCGAGGACTCCGGTGTGCCCGGCGACGGCGGCCGCGACGGCCTGCCGCTCCAGCTCGCGGAAGTGCGGCTCGCCCTCGTCGACGAACAGGTCGGAGATCTCCCGGCCGGTGGCGGCGACGATGTCGGCGTCGGTGTCCCGGTAGGCGACGCCGAGCCGGTCGGCGATCAGCGCCCCCACCGTGGACTTGCCGGAGCCCATGGGTCCGACGAGGACGACCAGCGGTCCGGCGGCGGTCACCGGATCTGCAGGTTGTCGAGGTAGGAGCGCACGTTGCGGCGGGTCTCGGCGACCGAGTCGCCGCCGAACTTCTCGACCACGGCGTCGGCGAGCACGAGCGCGACCATGGCCTCGGCGACGATGCCCGCGGCGGGCACGGCGCACACGTCGGAACGCTGGTGGTGGGCCACCGTCGCCTCCCCGGTCGCCACGTCGACGGTCGCGAGGGCGCGCGGCACGGTCGCGATGGGCTTCATGGCGGCCCGTACGCGCAGCAGCTCGCCGGTGGTCAGACCGCCCTCGGTGCCGCCGGAGCGGCCGGTGGTCCGCTTGAGGCCCTCGGGGGTGGAGACGATCTCGTCGTGCGCCTGCGAACCGGGCACGCGGGCCAGCTCGAAGCCGTCGCCGACCTCGACGCCCTTGATGGCCTGGATGCCCATGAGGGCGGCGGCGAGGCGGGCGTCGAGGCGCCGGTCCCAGTGGACGTGGGAGCCGAGGCCGACGGGCACCCCGTAGGCGAGGACCTCGACGACGCCGCCGAGGGTGTCGCCGTCCTTGTGGGCCTGGTCGATCTCGGCGACCATCGCCTTCGACGCGTCGGCGTCGAGGCAGCGCACCGGGTCGGCGTCGAGCCGCTCGACGTCGGCGGGGGTCGGGAGGACCCCGTAGGGGGCCTTGGCCGCGGCGAGTTCGACCACGTGGGAGACGATCTCGATGCCCGCGACCTCCTTGATGAAGGAGCGGGCGACGGCGCCGAGGGCGACGCGGGCGGCGGTCTCACGGGCGCTGGCGCGCTCCAGGATCGGCCGGGCCTCGTCGAAGCCGTACTTCTGCATGCCCGCGAGGTCGGCGTGGCCGGGGCGCGGGCGGGTCAGCGGCGCGTTGCGGCCGGTGTCCTTGAGCAGCGAGGGGTCGACCGGGTCGGCCGACATGACGGTCTCCCACTTGGGCCACTCGGTGTTGCCGATCATCACGGCGATCGGCGAACCCTGCGAGAGGCCGTGGCGGACGCCGCCGAGGAAGGTGATCTCGTCCTGCTCGAACTTCATCCGGGCACCGCGGCCATAGCCGAGCCGGCGCCGGGCCAGGTGGTCCGCCACCAGCTCGGTGGTGACCGGGACGCCGGCGGGAAGGCCCTCCAGCGTCGCGACCAGGGCCGGTCCGTGCGACTCTCCTGCGGTCAGCCAACGCAACCTGCTCAACGATGCTCCTCATGCTCGCGCCTGGCACTGCGACGGCGCGATCGGGTGCGCGGCCCTGACCCGCCTCACCCGATCCTCCCACGTCCGGGCGGGTGCACCGGTCCCGGTCCAGCAGTCGGACGACGGGTACGGGGCCGACTCTGGCCCCTTCGGCTATCCGTTCCCTACGCGGCCGGGGCGCCGGCCGCGCTCAGTGGCGGGCGCGCAGGGCCGCTTCGCCGGCGGCGCGCATGGCCGCGAGCGGGCCCGCGGCGCGGCCGGTCATCTGCTCGACCTGGAGGACGGCCTGGTGGACCAGCAGGTCCAGGCCGCCGAGCAGGGTTCCGCCACGGCCGGTCCAGGCGGCCGCCAGGGGGGTCGGCCAGGGGTCGTAGAGGACGTCGAAGAGGGTGCCCGGGGCCGTCGGGACGGACCCAGCGAGGGCGTCGGTGGCTCCGGCCGGGGTGGTGGCGACGACCAGGGGCGCCTCCAGCGCATCGGCCGCCCGCGCCCAGTCGGCCGTACGCACGCGGACGCCGAGCCGCTCGCCCCACTCGCGCATCTCGGCGGCGCGGGCCGCGGAGCGGACGTACGCGGTGACCTCGCCGGTGCAGATCCGGCCGAGGGCGGCCAGCGCCGAGGAGGCGGTGGCCCCGGCACCGAGGATGGCGGCGGCGGGGACCTTCTCGACGCCGCGCTCGTGGAGCGCGGCGACGATCCCGGGGACGTCGGTGTTGTCGCCGAGGCGGCGGCCGTCCCGGGTGAGGACGACCGTGTTGACCGCCTCCACGGCGGCGGCGGTGTCGCTGACCGCGTCGAGCAGCGGGATGACCGCCCGCTTGAGCGGCATGGTCAGAGACAGCCCGGCCCACTCGGGGCCGAGCCCGGCCACGAAGCCGGGGAGCGCGGCCTCGTCGATCTCGAACCGGTCGTAGGACCAGTCGTCGAGGCCGAGCTCCCGGTAGGCGGCGCGGTGCAGCACCGGTGAGAGGGAATGCTCGATGGGCGAACCCAGTACCGCGGCCCGTATCCCTATCCCTATCCCTGACATGTTCAGCTACCCGCCGTTCTCTTTCTTCTGCTTCTGCCGTTCCTGGAACTCGGCCACGAGCTTGAGGTGCTCGTCGTACGTCTTGGTGAAGGTCGTCGTGTGGCCGTCGACCGACACGAAGAACATCCAGCCGCCGTGGTCCGGGTTGAGCGTAGCGGTCAGCGCTTCCAGACCGGGGTTCCCGATCGGGCCCGGGGGCAGCCCCTTGACGAAGTGCGTGTTGTACGGGTGGTCGAAGGCCTGGGCTTCCTTCAGGTTGAAGTTGATCTCGCTCTGGTTCTTGACGTAGTTGTACGTCGAGTCGAACTGGAGCTTCTGGTTCGTGACGTCGTTCGTCTTCTTGAGGCGGTTGTAGACGACCTCTGCCATCTTCCGGAAGTCGTCGTGGTTCTTGCCCTCGGCGTTGACGAGGCTGGCGACGGTGACCACCTGGAGCGGGTTCTCCAGGCCCAGTTCCTTGGCCTTGCCCTCGACATTGAGCTCCGTGTACTTCGCCGTCGCGTTCTTGACCATCTGCTTGAGCAGGGACTCGGGGGTGCTGTCCTTGCCGAGGTCGTAGCGCGTGGGGTAGAGGAAGCCCTCCAGCGGGTCGATCAGCTTCGGGTCGTTGCCCGCCCAGGCCGGCAGGCCGAGGCTCTTGGCCTGGCGCTGAGCGATGTCCTTCGTCGTACCGGCGGGTTTGCCCAGCTTCTTGTCGATCGCCTCGTACACCTTCGTGTTGCGCATGCCCTCGGTGACGGTGATGACGTTGAGCTTGGTCGGGTCGATCATGACGGCGACCGCCGCCGAACCCGACATCTTCTTCTTCAGCGTGTAGACGCCCGGCTGAATGGACTTGCCCTTGGGATTGGCGTTGGCCGCGTCCACGAAGGCCTGGGCACTCGCGACGACCCCGGCCTCCTTGAGAATGCGGCCCATCTGGCCGAGGCCCGCGCCCCTGGGGATCTCGATGTCGACCGACTCCTCCGAGCCCGCGCCCGCGAAGTCCTCCGTGGCGCCGAAGCGCTCCTTGATGTACGAGTAGCCGTAGTAGCCGCCCCCGCCGACCACGGCGGCGACGATGACGGCGGCGGCCAGGCAGCCCGCCCCGGTCCGCTTGGGCTTGCCGCTCTTGCCGCCCTTGCCACGGCCCGCGCGGCGGCCGCCGCGGCCGGGGGGCTCGTCGTCGGCGTCGGCGAGGAGGGACTCCCCGGGCTCCTCGGGCAGCGGCTCGTCGACCGGGTCCGGTTCGAGGTGGCGGCGGCCGGGGGGCTGCGGCGGCGGGAAGGCGTCGGGGGTGGTGTAGAGGTCGGGGGCCTCACCGGGATAGCCCACGGCGACGGGCTGGGCGTACGGGTCCGCCCCCGCGTACGGGTCCACCGGCGCGGGCCCGGCCTGGTACTGGCCCGGGGCCGGGGCGTGGGCCTGCGCCTGGGCCGCGGCCTGGTACTGGACCTGCGGCCCCTGCCCGGTGTCCCAGCCCTGGCCGTCGTAGACCGGCTGCTGCTGGTGTTGCGGGTGGAGCTGCTGGTCCTGCGGCAGGTACTGCTGCTGGGGGTACTGCTGCTGCTCCGGGTACTGCTGGGGGTACTGCTGGTACTGCGGCTCCGGGTGCTGGGGCCCCTGGTACTGCGGCTCGGGCTGATACTGCTGCCGGTCGCCTGCGTAGGGCTCCTGACCCTGCTGGGTCGCCTGTCCGGTCCAGCCCTGGTCCCCGTAGAGGGGGTCCTCCGGGTGCCAGGGTTCGGGGGCGCGGCCCCGGCCATACTCAGTCATCGGTCCCCTAGAGCCGCGAGACGGAGGCAGCGGCTTCGTTGCCGCGGCACCCGGTTCCGCCTCTGAAGTGGTGGGCGACGGCTGTTCGAATGCCGCCACATCGCGCGGAACGTTACCGTATCGCGATCAGACAACCACTTCGACGCACTCGCCGGGCGGATTACCTGATACCCGTTCGGTCTCAAGAGCGTTCTGCAGGATCACCACGGCGGCCGCCTGGTCGATGACCGCACGGCCCTTCTTGGCGTTCCTGCCCGAAGCCCTGAGCCCCTGGGCCGCGGTGACCGTGGTCATGCGCTCGTCCACCAGGCGCACCGTCACCGGCTTGATGCCCTTCGCCAGTTCGTTCGCGAAGACCCGGACCTTGGCCGCCGCCGGCCCCTCCCGCCCGCTGAGCGAGCGGGGGAGGCCGACCACGACTTCGAGGGGTTCGTACTCCTCGACGAGCTGACGCAGCCGCCGGTGGGCGGACGGGATGTCCCGGCCCGGGACGGTTTCCACCGGTGTGGCGAGCACCCCGTCGGGGTCGCACGAGGCGACCCCGATCCGGGCGTCCCCGACGTCGACGGCCAGTCTGCGGCCGCGGCGCAGCGTCATCGTCAGGCCGTCTCGACGACGAGGCGCTCGACGGCGCTGATGGCCTCCGGGATGGCGGCCGGGTTCTGGCCGCCGCCCTGGGCCACGTCCGGCTTGCCGCCGCCGCCACCACCGAGGGTCTTGGCGGCCGTACGGACCAGGTCGCCGGCCTTCAGACCGCGCTCGCGGGCCGCCTCGTTGGTGGCGATCACGGTCAGCGGGCGGTCGTTCGCCGTGGTGAAGAGGGCCACGACGGCCGGGCGGTCGCCCTGGATGCGGCCGCGGACGTCGAGGACGAGCCTGCGCAGGTCGTCGGCGCCGGTGCCGTCCGGGACGGTGCCGACGACGAGGGCGACCCCGCGGATGTCCTGGGCGCCCGCGGCGAGGCCCGCGGCGGCCTGGAGGACCTTCTCCGCGCGGAACTTCTCGATCTCCTTCTCGGCGTCCTTCAGCTTGCCGAGCATGGCGGCGATCTTCTCCGGCAGCTCCTCCGGACGGCCCTTGACCAGCTCCTGGAGCTGGGCGACGACCGTGTGCTCCTTGGCGAGGAAGTTGTACGCGTCCACGCCCACCAGGGCCTCGACGCGGCGCACGCCGGAGCCGATGGAGGACTCGCCGAGCAGCTTCACCAGGCCCAGCTGGGCGGTGTTGCCGACGTGCGTGCCGCCGCACAGCTCCTTGGAGAAGTCGCCGATGGTGACGACGCGCACGCGCTCGCCGTACTTCTCGCCGAACTCGGCGATGGCGCCCTGTTTCTTCGCCTCGTCGATGCTCATGATCTCGGCGGTGACGTCGAGCTCCCGGGAGAGGACGTCGTTGATCTTCTGCTCGACGTCGGTGAGGACCGTGCCGGGGACGGCGTTCGGGGAGCCGAAGTCGAAGCGGAAGCGGCCGGGCGAGTTCTCGGAACCGGCCTGGGCGGCCGTGGGGCCGAGGGCGTCGCGCAGCGCCTGGTGGGTCAGGTGCGTGGCCGAGTGGGCGCGGGCGATGGCCCGGCGGCGGTGGATGTCGATGGCGGCGTACGCGGGGGCGCCCACCGTCACCTCGCCGACCTGCACGGAGCCCTTGTGGACGGAGACGCCCGGCACGGGCTGCTGTACGTCGCGGACGACGATGACGGCGCCGGAGTCGAGCCTGATGCGGCCCTGGTCGGCGAGCTGGCCGCCGCCCTCGGCGTAGAAGGGGGTGCGGTCGAGGACGACCTCGACCTCGTCGCCCTCGGAGGCGGCGGGCGCGGAGACGCCGTTGACCAGCAGGCCGACGATGGTGGACTCGCCCTGGGTGGTGGCGTAGCCGGTGAACTCGGTGGCTCCGGAGCCGTCGGCGATCTCCCGGTACGCGGACATGTCCGCGTGGCCGGTCTTCTTGGCCTTGGCGTCGGCCTTGGCGCGGTCGCGCTGCTCCTGCATCAGGCGGCGGAAGCCGGGCTCGTCCACGGAGAGGCCCTGTTCGCCGGCCATCTCCAGGGTGAGGTCGATCGGGAAGCCCCAGGTGTCGTGGAGCAGGAACGCCTTGTCGCCGGAGAGGACCGTGCCGCCGGTGGCCTTGGTCTCGCTCACGGCGGTGTCGAGGATGTTCGTGCCGCCCTTGATGGCCTTGAGGAAGGCGGCTTCCTCGGCGAGCGCGACGGTCTCGATGCGCCCCCGGTCGGTGACGAGCTCCGGGTACTGCTGCCCCATCGTGTCGATCACGACGCCGACGAGCTCCTGCACGACCGGGCCGGTGGCGCCCATGAGGCGCATGTTGCGGATGGCGCGGCGCATGATGCGGCGCAGCACGTAGCCGCGGCCCTCGTTGCCGGGGGTGACGCCGTCGCCGATGAGCATGGCGGAGGTGCGGATGTGGTCGGCGACCACGCGCAGCGAGACGTCGGTGCCCTGGGCGGCGCCGTACCGGACGCCGGTCAGCTCGGTGGCCTTGTCCATGACCACGCGCAGGGTGTCGGTCTCGTACATGTTCTGCACGCCCTGCAGGATCATCGCGAGGCGTTCGAGGCCGAGGCCGGTGTCGATGTTCTTCGAGGGCAGGTCCCCGAGGATCGGGAAGTCCTCCTTGCCGTCGCCGGCGCCCCGCTCGTACTGCATGAAGACCAGGTTCCAGATCTCCACGTAGCGCTCGTCGTTGACGGCGGGACCGCCCTCGACGCCGAAGTCCGGACCGCGGTCGTAGTTGATCTCGGAGCACGGGCCGCAGGGACCGGGGACGCCCATGGACCAGAAGTTGTCCTTCTTGCCCAGGCGCTGGATGCGCTCGGCCGGGACGCCGACCACGTCGCGCCAGATCTGCTCGGCCTCGTCGTCGTCGAGGTACACGGTGATCCAGAGCTTCTCGGGCTCCAGGCCGTAGCCGCCGTCCGCCACGGAGCTGGTGAGCAGCTCCCAGGCGTACTTGATGGCGCCTTCCTTGAAGTAGTCCCCGAAGGAGAAGTTGCCGCACATCTGGAAGAACGTGCCGTGGCGGGTGGTCTTGCCCACCTCTTCGATGTCCGGGGTGCGGACGCACTTCTGCACGCTGGTCAGCGTCGGGGCCGGCGGCTTGACCTCGCCCAGGAAGTAGGGCTTGAACGGCACCATGCCCGCGGGCACCAGCAGCAGAGTCGGGTCGTCCGCGATGAGCGACGCCGAAGGGACAACGGCGTGACCGCGCTCCTCGAAGAAGCTCAGCCAGCGGCGGCGGATTTCAGCCGACTCCATCAGTGGTCCTCATTCCGGTTGTACGTAACCGCCGAGTGGTTCGGGCGGCGGGTGGTCTGGTCGTTCTGGTGGTGCTCGATCGCCTGGAGCCGGCGCGGACCGGGGAGGGCCGTCACGTTGTCCGGGCGGTCGGGGTCCTGGGTCAGCCCCAGTGCGTCGTTCAGCTCGTCCTCGCGCTGCGTCATTCCCGCCTTGACGTCGAGGGCGAAGTCCTTGAGGCGGTGCCCCGCCTCCACCGCCCTGTCGGCGGCCTGGGCGGCGAGGCTCTCCGGCGTCAGCTGCTTCAGCCGGCGGTTGACCTTGGTGGTGGCCCACACGCCGGCGGCGGCGCCTGCGGTGAACCAGAAGGCTCGGCGGAACATAGGCGGTCTCAGCCCTTCTGCTTCCGGCGCCGGGCGCCCGGCACGGTACGGCCGACGATCACGGTACGGCTGCCGCCGTCACCGCGCGTCCGCCGGGATGTCTTCTGCGGTGCGTCGTCGGTCCTGCCCAGGGCCCTGCGGACCCCGTAACCGAAGGCCGCGATCTTGACCAGCGGGCCGCCGAAGGTGGAGGCCACGGTGGAGGACAGGGCGGAGGCGTTGGAGGTGACCTCCTGGACGTCGCTCGCGATGGCGTCGACCCGGTCGAGCTGGGTGCGCGCGGAGCGGACGGTGTTGGAGGCGTCCGCGAGCAGCGGAACGGCCTGCTCGGTCACATCGGCGACGAGCTTGGTCGTCGCCTTGAGCACCTGGGCGAGCCTCACCAGCACCACGGCGAGGAAGGAGACCAGGATGGCCCAGAAGACGGCCACGAGGATCCCGGCCACCTCACCACCGGACACGTTGCACCGCTCCCTGAATCTGCGAACCTACGGAGAAAAGTCGTCCTCCGACCCTATCGCGCCGGAGATCCGCCGCAGTACCGGAATCCGGGGCCCGGCGCCACCGCCTTGTACGGAGCGCGTCCGGAGCAGTACCCTCCGTGTCCCATGCGACAGAGACCCCCTCGGCGAGGGCCGTCCGGCAATCTTCCCTCGGAGCTGAGCGCGCTCGTCGGGCGGGGTGGCGAACTCGCCGGGCTGGACCGGCTCCTGGAGTCCTCCCGGCTGGTGACCGTGACCGGGGTGGGCGGCGTGGGCACGTCCCGGCTGGTCCTGGCGGCCGCCCGGGCCGCCGCCGCGGGGACGCAGGAACGCTACTCCGACGGCGTGTGGCTGGCCGGGCTGTCGTCCGTACGCGATCCCGCGCTGCTGGAGCTCACCCTGGCCGAGGCGCTCGGGCTGACCGACCACACCACCCGCCCGCCCCGGGCCGTCCTGGCCGGCCACCTCGCCGGGCGGCGGCTGCTGCTGGTCCTGGACGGCTTCGAGCAGCTGGTGGAGGAGACGGCGGAGCTGGTGCGGGAGCTGCTGCTGGGCTCCCCCGGCCTGCGGGTGCTCGCCGCGGGCCGCCGCCCGCTCGGCGTGGACGGGGAGTCGGTCCTCCCGCTGGCCCCGCTGGACCCGCCGCGGGCGCTGGAGCTGCTGACCGCGCGGGCCGCGGCCGCCGACCCGGCCTTCGCGGTGACGGAGGCGAACCGGCCCGCGCTGACGGAGCTGTGCGCGCGGCTCGACGGGATCCCGCTGGCCCTGGAACTGGCGGCCGGCCGGCTGCGGGCGCTGTCGCCGGAGCAGGTGCTGGCCCGGCTGGAGGACCGCTTCGCCCTGCTGACGGGCGGGACGCGCGGGGCGCTGCCCCGCCACCGGGCGCTGCGGACGGCGATCGGCTGGAGCCACGAACTGTGCACCGCCGGGGAGCGGCTGCTGTGGGCCCGGCTGTCGGTGTTCGCCGGACGTTTCGACCTGGAGGCCGCCGAGTACGTGTGCGCGGGCCCGGACCTCCCGGTGGACCGGGTGGCCGACCTGGTCGGGGAACTGCTGGCGCAGTCGCTGCTGACCCGCGAGGACACCCCGGCCGGGGTGCGCTACCGGATGCTGGAGACCGTACGGGTCTACGGCGCGGGCTGGCTGGAGTCGCTGGGGGACGCCGCCCGGCTGCGGCGGCGGCACCGGGACTGGTACGTGGGGCTGGCCACCTGGTGCGAGCTGGACTGGTTCAGCCCCCGGCAGGCCGAGGTGGCCGCGCTGGTGGAGGCGGAGCTCGCCAATCTGCGGCTCGCGCTGGAGTGCTGCCTGGACGAGCCGGAGGAGCCGCACCTGGGCCAGTACCTGGCGGGCACGCTGTGGTTCTACTGGGCGGGCTGCGGCCGGCTGACCGAGGGGCGGCACTGGCTGGAGCGGACCCTGGAGTGCGGTGCGGTGGAGGAGGAGTACGAGGGTTCGCGGCTGAAGGCGCTGTGGGTGCTCGGCTACGTCGCCGTGCTCCAGGGGGACTCGGTGGCCTCCATGGGCGCGCTGCACGAGTGCCGGGACGGCGCCGAGCGGACCGGGAACCGGGTGGCGGCCGCGTACGCGGTGCACCGGATGGGCTGTCTGGCACTGGTCTCGGACGACATGGTCCGGGCCGGGGAGCTGCTGGGAACCGCGCTGGAGCGGTACCGGGAGACGGGCGAGCTCAACAGCAACGTGCTCATGTGCCAGGTGGAGCTGGCGATGGCGCTGGCCTTCCAGGGGAACCTGGCGGGGGCGGTCACGCTGTGCGAGGAGGTCCGGGAGGTCTGCGAGGAGCGCGGGGAGCGCTGGACGAAGGCGTACGCGCTCTACGTCCTGGCGTACGCGGCGCTGGACGACGGGGACACGGCCGGTGCGCGGCGGCTGCTGACCGAGTGCGTGGCCGTCAACCACACGTTCCGCGACCTGGTCGGGCTGGTGCTGGCGGTGGAGCTGCTGGCCCTGGTCACGGTCGCCGAGGGCGCGGCGGCGGAGGCGGCGGTGCTGCAGGGCGCGGCGGAGCCGATGTGGGAGGGGGTGGGCCTGCGCCTGTTCGGGTCGGGCTACTTCAACGCGCCCCGGCTGATGTGCCGGGAGCGGGCGGGCGAGCTGCTGGGCGCGGAGCGGTACGCGGCGTACGCCGCCGAGGGCCGGCAGCTGACGCCGGCGGCGCTGGTGCTGCGCACGGAGGCGGGCGGCGCGCGGCGCGCGGGAACGCGGAAGCCCGCCGCCCCCCGGAGGGGACGGCGGGCCGGGACCAGCCTGTGAGGGCTACGGCCGCTGGATCAGCGGGCGTAGTACTCGACGACGAGCTGCTCGTCGCAGATGACCGGGATTTCCTTGCGGTTCGGGTCGCGGTCCAGGCGGAAGGCCAGGGCCTTCAGGTTGACCTGCAGGTAGCGCGGGGTCTCGCCCTCGCCTGCGTAGCCACCCTCACGGGCAACCTGGAACGGAACCTTCTCGCGGCTGCGCTCGCGCACGGTGATGACGTCGTCCGGGCGGACACGGAACGACGGCTTGTCGACCTTGCCACCGTTGACCTCGATGTGGCCGTGAACGACCATCTGGCGGGCCTGGTAGATGGTCCGGGCGATGCCCGAACGCAGCACCAGGGCGTCGAGGCGACGCTCGAGCTCGACGACCAGCGCCTCGCCCGTCTTGCCTTCGGCCTTCTTGGCGCGGTCGTACGCGCGGGCCATCTGACGCTCAGAGATGTCGTACTGAGCGCGCAGACGCTGCTTCTCCAGCAGACGAACCTTGTAGTCCGAGTTCTGCTTGCGGCCACGGCCGTGCTCGCCCGGCGGGTAGGGGCGGGCCTCGAAGTACTTGACGGCCTTCGGGGTCAGCGCAATGCCGAGGGCACGCGACTTCTTGACCTTGGGTCGCTTCTGGTTCACGTGGAACCTACCTCCATGTAAGTTAGGTGAGGCTTACCTTAGCGAGGAGGACGTAATGTCTCGACCACATGGGATCCCCCTGCCCAGTGCGCACCGAAGTTCGGGTTCCAACGAAACGGAATCCGCTTTCGACGACGATAGGCAAGGTCAGCCGCGTCCCAGGGAAGGCGTTCGGCAGCTCACCGGAGCCGAACGCGTACGAACCCTCGTAGAGTCCAACGCCTCAGTATCCCTCACCCTGCCGGGTGCTCGTGACACGCACGAGCCCGACGAGCTCGGGAAAGGGGCGCCGGTCACACGGACCGTCACCCCGGACGGGGACGTGATTCTCCTTGTCTCCGGGGAATCCGCGGCTGCCAGGGCAGCCGCTCACGCCCAGGACGACGACCTCACCGCCGTGATCGAGATCACGGATGTGGCGCCGGTGTCCGTTCCCCATCGTATACGGGGCCGCGCCTGGCTCGCCGGGTGGCTGACGCCGGTGCGCGGAGCCGACCGGGCCGTGTGCGCCGCGCTGCTCGCCGAGCGGCGGCCGGTGGGCGAGCTGCTGGGGATGTCCGAGGCCCCCGAGCCGCACGGCGACGGCCCCCGGTCGGTCCGCCCCGCCTGGATGATGCTCCGCCTGGAGGTCGGGGAGATCTCGGTGGACGACCTCTGGGGCGCCGAGCGCGTGGACCCCGAGGAGCTGGCCGGCGCCGAGCCGGACCCGATGGCCGCGCACGAGGCGGAGCTGCTCCAGCACCTGCACGCCGCCCACGCGGAGCGGGTCGCCGACCTGTGCGGCCTGCTGGGCCCCCGGGCCGGCGAAGGGCTCAGCGCCGCCCCCCTCGCCCTGGACCGGCTCGGCCTGCGGGTGCGCTTCACCGCCGCCGACCGTTGCTCCTTCGACGCCCGCTTCGACTTCCCGGAGCCGGTGGCGGACATCTGCGGCCTGCGCCGGGCGATGCACCACCTCTTCGCGGCCGCCGCTCACTGAGGGCAGGCGGCCAGCAGCTCCTGGAGCGCCGTCTTCTCCGGCGGGGTCACCGAGAGGCCGTACTTGGCCTTGATGCCGGTGTACCGGCGGCCGTACTCGCACCAGTACGCCCGTCGCGGCGGCCGCCACTTGTCGGCGGTCCTGCTGCCCTTGTCGTGGTTCGTCTGCTTGTCCACGGCGAGCAGGACGTCCAGGTCGTTGGCGTACTCCAGCCTGCGCGGCGCGGTCCACGCGTACGCGCCGCCCCGCCAGGCGGCGCCGAGCGCGACCACGTGGTCCGTCTGGATCTGCGAGGCGCGCCGGTAGGTGTAGGGGAGCTCCTTTCCGGTGTACGGGTCGTGCAGCACCCCGGACACCACCACGCAGGGGTTGCGGTCCCCCTCGCGCAGCTCGCTCAGGTCCCGGCGCAGCACGTCGTCCCGGGTGTCGCAGCCGTTGCGGCCGCCGACGCCGTCGGTCTCGTCCGACCAGTACCGGCCGAACTCCTCCCTCTTGTACGTCTGCCAGTTCTTGCCCCACTCGACCTTCAGCCCCGCCAGCCGCTTCCGCGCGGTGGCCGCGTCCGGCGGGAACCCGGGGGACGCGAGCGGCACCTTGCCCACGAGGGCCGCGGCACTGGCCCGGGCCTCTCGCGGGTCTTCGTGGTGACATCCGCCGGCCAGCAGTGCTGCGGCGACGGCGGCGATGAGCGGGGTCCGGCGTCCCATGCCGGGAGCGTAGGCCCCCGCGGGGCGCGGCGGGTCAGGACCCGCCGCGCAGCCGTTCGCGGACCTTCTCGACCACGTCCGCGTAGCGTGCTTCCGCGCCGTAGCGGGTCGGCTCGTAGTACCGCTTGCCGTGGATCTCGTCCGGCGCGTACTGCTGCGCGGCGATGGCGCCCGGCACGTCGTGCGGGTAGACGTACCCCACCGCGTGCCCCAGCTTGGCCGCCCCCTTGTAGTGCCCGTCCCGCAGGTGCGCCGGCACGCTCCCCGCGAGTCCGGCCCGTACGTCGGCCAGCGCGGCCCCGATCGCGGTCGTCGCGGTGTTCGACTTCGGGGCCAGGGCCAGCGCGATGGTCACGTGCGACAGGGTCAGGGCGGCCTCCGGGAAGCCGATCATCGCCACCGCCTGGGCGGCGGCCACCGCCAGCGGCAGCGCCGTCGGGTCCGCCAGGCCGATGTCCTCGCTCGCGGAGATCATCAGGCGCCGCGCGATGAACCGGGGGTCCTCCCCCGCCTCGATCATCCGGGCCAGGTAGTGCAGCGCCGCATCCACGTCCGAACCGCGGATCGACTTGATCAGCGCGCTCGCCACGTCGTAGTGCTGGTCGCCGTCCCGGTCGTACTTGACCGCCGCCCGGTCGACCGCCTCCTCCACCGTCCGGAGGCTGATCTCCTCCTCGCCCTGGGCGATCGCCGACCCGGCCCCGGCCTCCAGCGCGGTCAGCGCGCGGCGCGCGTCGCCGCCCGCGATCCGCAGCAGGTGCGCCTCGGCGTCGGCCGGCAGGGACACCGCCCCGCCCAGGCCCCGCTCCTCGGCGAGCGCGCGGTGCATCAGGGCGCTGAGGTCCTCGTCCGTCAGCGGCTCCAGCGTCAGCAGCAGGGAGCGCGACAGCAGCGGGGAGATGATCGAGAAGTACGGGTTCTCCGTGGTCGCCGCGATCAGGGTGACCCAGCGGTTCTCCACGGCCGGCAGCAGGGAGTCCTGCTGCGCCTTGCTGAAGCGGTGGATCTCGTCGAGGAAGAGGACGGTCTCCTTGCCGTACCCTCCGGCGGCGCGCCGGGCGCCCTCGATGACGGCGCGGACCTCCTTGACGCCCGCCGTGATCGCCGACAGCTCGACGAAGCGCTTCTGCGTCGCCTGGCTGACCACGTAGGCCAGGGTGGTCTTGCCGATGCCGGGCGGTCCCCACAGGATCACCGACGAGGCTCCGGCCGGACCTCCGGCGCCCTCCCCGACCAGCCGGCGCAGCGGCGAGCCCGGCTTCAGCAGGTGCTGCTGGCCGACCACCTCGTCCAGGGTGCGCGGGCGCATCCGGACGGCGAGCGGTGAGGCCGAGGGGTCCTTCTCGCGGCGGTCCTCGGCGGCGGCGGTGAAGAGGTCTGGTTCCACACCGGAAGCCTATGCGAGGCCACCGACACTCCGGGCCGGGCGGCTCAGGAGGTCCAGAAGTCCCACCAGCGGGTCAGGATCAGCATCCCGATGATCCCGACGTGCAGGACGGGCAGCACCCAGGTGAACTCGGCGAAGAAGCTCCGCAGCCAGCCGGGCGCGGGCAGCAGGCCCTCGCGGACGTTGTGCGAGGTCACGTACCAGAACATGACGATCGTGGCGACCCAGGCCAGGCAGCACCACAGGCACAGCGAGTTGATGTTGTACAGCGACTGGTACGTCAGCCACGCGCAGAACCCGACGCCGAAGAGGGCGCCGGCGTTCAGGGTCAGCCAGTACCAGCCGCGGAACCGGGCCCCGGCCAGGATGCTCATCCCGACGCAGATCACGATCCCGTAGGCGACCAGGCCCATCATCGGGTTGGGGAACCCGAAGGCGGACGCCTGGTCGCTCTTCATGATGTTGCCGCAGGAGACGATCGGGTTCAGGCTGCAGCCCGGGGTGAAGTTCGGGTCCTCCAGCAGCTTGAACTTGTCGATGGTGATCACCCACGCGGCCAGCAGTCCCGCGGCCCCCGTGATCACGAGCAGCAGGGCCAGCGCCCTGCTGCCGCCGAAGGTCCGCGGAGCGGCGTCCGCACCGGCACTGGTTGTCGTCATACCCGCCCGCTCCACATCTGCAAGGTCATCGAAGCACCGGCCATTGTGCCGTACGGGCCTGTGCGCACACCGTTCGCTACGGATAAGGACGGCCGCGGGAACGCCGGAGGGCGGGGCGGGGGAACGACTCCCCCGCCCCGCCCTCCGGACGGCCGCGGCTCAGCCCAGGCGGGCCCGGATCTCCGCCACCAGGTCGGCCAGGGCGACCGGGCCCTGCTCACCGGCCTCCATGTCCTTCAGCTGGACGACGCCCTCGGCGAGGTCGCGCTCGCCGGCCACCACGGCGAACCGGGCGCCCGAGCGGTTGGCGTCCTTCATGGCGCCCTTGAGTCCCTTTCCACCGAACGCGAAGTCGGCCGCGACCCCGGCCCGGCGCAGCTCGGTGACCTTCGCGAACAGCACCCGGCGGGCCTCCTCGCCCAGCGGCACCGCGAACACGGAGGTGGCGGCGGGGATGTCGAGGGTCACGCCCTCGGCCTCCAGCGCGAGGACCGTGCGGTCCACGCCGAGCGCCCAGCCGACCGACGGCAGCGCCGGTCCGCCGATCATCTCGGAGAGGCCGTCGTAGCGGCCGCCGCCGCCGACCGCGGACTGCGAGCCCAGGCCGTCGTGCACGAACTCGAAGGTGGTGCGGGTGTAGTAGTCGAGCCCGCGCACCAGCTTCTCGTCGTCCTCGAAGGCGACCCCGGCGGCCGTGACGAGCGCCCGGACCTCCTCGTGGTACGCCTTGCAGGCGTCGCACAGGTAGTCGCGCAGCATCGGGGCGCCGGCCAACTGCTTCTGGACGTCCTCGCGCTTGTCGTCGAGGACGCGCAGCGGGTTGATCTCGGCCCGGCGGACGGTCTCGGCGTCCAGGTCCAGTCCGCGCAGGAAGGCCTGGAGGGCCTCCCGGTACACCGGACGGCACTCCTTGTCGCCGAGCGAGTTCAGCAGGATCCGGAAGTTGCGCAGGCCCAGCGTGCGGTACGCCTGGTCGGCCAGGATGATCAGCTCGGCGTCCAGCGCCGGGTCCTCGGCCCCGATGGCCTCGGCCCCGACCTGGGAGAAGTGGCGGTAACGCCCCTTCTGCGCCCGCTCGTAGCGGTAGTACGAGCCGGAGTACCAGAGCTTGACGGGCAGCAGGCCGGCCTTGTGCAGGTTGCCCTGGAGCGCGGCGCGCAGCACGGAGGCGGTGCCCTCGGGGCGCAGCGCGAGCTGGTCGCCGCCCTTGGTGGTGAGGGTGTACATCTCCTTGCTGACGATGTCGGTCGACTCGCCGACGCCGCGCGAGAAGAGCTCCACGTTCTCGAAGCCGGGGGTCTCGACGTACCCGTAGCCGGAGTTCTTCAGCGGGCCGGAGATCGCCTCGCGCACCGCCAGGAAGGTGGCGGACCGGGGCGGCAGCAGGTCGTACGTGCCCTTGGGGGCCTGGAAGGTACTCACGAAACTCTCGTCACATTCCTCGTCGTGGGGCGGCGGTCGGGTCCGCTCCCAGGCCGGCGGCGACTTCCCGCAGGTACGGGTTGGTCGCGCGTTCGCGGCCGATGGTGGTCTGGGAACCGTGGCCGGACAGCACCACCGTCGAGTCGTCCAGGGGCAGGCACACGCGGGCCAGCGACTGGAGCATCTCGGCGTGGGAGCCGCCGGGCAGGTCGGTGCGTCCGATGGAGCCGGCGAACAGCAGGTCGCCCGAGAAGAAGACCGGCGGGACGTCGCCCGCCCCGGGCATCCGGAAGGCCACCGACCCCTTGGTATGACCGGGCGCGTGCGCCACCGAGAACTCCATCCCGGCCAGCTTCAGGACGCCGCCGTCGGTCAGCTCGCGGACGTCGTCCGGCTCGCCCACGGTCAGCTCCCCCATCAGCGGCATCCCGATGGAACGGCCCAGGGCCTTCTCCGGGTCGCTCATCATGAAGCGGTCCTCGGGGTGGATCCAGGCCGGTACGTCGTGCGCTCCGCAGACCGGGACGACGGAGGCGACGTGGTCGATGTGGCCGTGGGTGAGGACGACCGCGACGGGCTTGAGCCGATGCTTCTTCAGCGTCTCCTCGACACCCTGGGCGGCCTGGTGGCCGGGGTCGATGATCACGCACTCCTCACCGGCGGCGGGGGCGACCAGGTAGCAGTTGGTCCCCCAGGCCCCGGCGGGGAATCCGGCAATCAGCACGTTCGTCCCTCAATCGTCGTCCGGTGGGCGGCAGCGGATCGGAATCTGCTGCTCAGAGCCTACCGGCGCCCCTCATTACACAGCGAACCCATATACGGTACGGCCTAACCGAGCCCGGACAGCGGTACCAGAGACGCACAAGGAGACGACCCGGTGGTCACGAGCGATCAGCGTCGGCGACAGCTCGCCAGGGAGAAGTACGAGCGCCAGCAGCAGCGGCGGGCCGAGGCCCGCCGCAAGTCCCGGCAGCGCTGGGCGGTGGGCGGGGCGGCCGCGGCCGTGGTCGTCGCCACCCTGGTCGGCCTGGTCGTGGGAGGCGTCTTCGACGGCAAGGACACCAAGGACGCGGCGTCCGAGCCCTCGGCGTCCGCGTCGGCGCCCGAGCCGCAGAAGTCGCCGTCGCCGCCGATGACGATCGACGACAAGGCGAAGTACACCTTCGGCCTCAAGACCAGCGCGGGCGACGTGACGTTCGAGATGGACGCGGCGAAGACCCCGCAGACGGTCAACTCGTTCAAGACGCTCGCCGACAAGGGCTTCTTCGACAACACCAAGTGCCACCGCCTGGTCACCTCCGGGATCTTCGTCCTGCAGTGCGGCGACCCGCAGGGCACCGGTTCGGGCGGTCCCGGCTACACCATCCCCGACGAGAACCTGGACGCGCTGGGCAAGCCGAACGAGCAGGGCCAGGTGATCTACCCGGCCGGCACGGTGGCGATGGCGAACACGGGGCAGCCGGGCACCGGCGGCAGCCAGTTCTTCCTGGTCTACAAGGACAGCCCGCTGGCCCCGACCTACACCCCGTTCGGCAAGATCGACGCGGCCGGGCTGAAGGTCCTGGAGGACGTGGCCAAGGCCGGGACCGCCGACGGCGCCCCGGACGGCGCCCCGAAGACGGCCGTGGTCGTCCAGAAGGGCACCGTCACCAAGAACTGACCGGGCGCGGCGCCCCGGGCCCGGCCGGCCCGCGTCCCGTACGCCGATATTGCGTCGTGCGGGATGCGGACAGCCGGCCCGGCGGTCGCCTATGTTGGCGTTGTGCAGGGCGGGCGCTGCCCGCCCCAGGAAACTGTGGACGATGCCCGGGGGGAGAACCCCCTCACGGGCATCAGGTGGAGGAGGCGCTGTGAGCAGCGACCCGTGGGGCCGAGTCGACGAGACCGGCACCGTGTACGTGCGTACTTCCGAGGGCGAGCAGGTCGTCGGTTCGTGGCAGGCGGGCACCCCCGAGGAGGCCCTGGCCTACTTCGAGCGCAAGTACGAGGGCATGGTGGTCGAGATCGGCCTCCTCGAACGGCGGGTGCGGACCACCGATCTGTCCGCCAAGGACGCCCAGACGGCCATCGAGCACCTGCGCACGCAGGTGGACGAGCACCACGCGGTGGGCGACCTGGCGGCGCTGCGCGTGCGGCTCGACAAGCTGGTGTCGACCGTGGACTCGCGGCGCGAGGAGCGCAAGGTCCAGAAGGCCAAGCAGACGGACGAGGCCCGTGCGGCCAAGGACGAGCTGGTGGCCGAGGCCGAGCAGCTGGCGCAGAGCGACCAGTGGCGCAGCGCCGGCGAGCGGCTGCGGGCCCTGGTGGACATCTGGAAGGGCCTGCCCCGGCTGGACCGCAAGTCGGACGACGAACTGTGGCACCGCTTCTCGCACGCCCGTTCCGCGTTCTCCAAGCGCCGCAAGGCGCACTTCGCCGCGCTGGACGCCCAGCGCGAGGACGCCCGCAAGGCCAAGGAGAAGCTGGTCGCCGAGGCCGAGTCGCTGTCGAAGTCGACCGACTGGGGTCCGACGGCCGCCCGCTACCGCGAGCTGATGGACAGCTGGAAGGCCGCGGGACGCGCGCAGCGCGAGTCCGAGGACGACCTGTGGAACCGTTTCCGCGGTGCGCAGGACGTCTTCTTCGCGGCCCGCGGCGAGGTCTTCGCCGAGCGGGACGCGGAGCAGGTCGAGAACCTGAAGCTGAAGGAGGAGCTGGCCGTCGAGGCGGAGAAGCTCGTCCCGGTGCGGGACCTGAAGGCGGCGCGCGCCGGCTTCCGTTCCCTCAACGAGCGCTGGGAGGCCATCGGTCACGTACCGCGGGACGCCCGTCCCAAGGTCGAGGGCCGGATGCACGCCGTGGAGCGGGCCATCCAGGAGGCCGAGGAGGGCGAGTGGCGCCGGACGAACCCGGAGGCGCGGGCCCGTGCGGCCGGTCTGACGGGTCAGCTCCAGGCGGCCGTCGACAAGCTGCGCGGGCAGGTCGACGCCGCGCGCGCCGCGGGCAACAACGCGAAGGCCGACAAGCTGGCGCGGGAACTGGAGGGCCGCCAGGCCCTGCTCGACCAGGCGCTGAAGGGCCTGGAGGAGTTCGGCGGCTGACCGCCCCCGACACCTCGGACGGGCACCGCCGGATCGCTCCGGCGGTGCCCGTCCGCCGTATGTGCGTCCCATTCGTTACGTGGTTTCAACACAGGGTGCGCGCTGGTAGCACCCGACACCTGTGTACCGTTGTACGGTGCCGCTTCGGCGGCCTTCTGCCGGGCGACGACCAGGATTGAATGTGACGCATACCCAGATACGCGCTGATGTCCCAGATTCACTGCTCGTTGCCGAGCCGCTGGCCGGCAAGAAGGACTCCGGACTCCGTGGTGCCGGACGGCGCGTACTCTCCAACCTCCAGCGTGCGCGGAAGGCGCTCCTGATCCACATCGGGCTGCGCATGACCGGTCTCGTCGTCATGGCGGTGTGGGCCGAGCGCAAGGGTGTGCAGCCGCTGGAGATCCTGGGCGGCCGCTGGGACGCCGTCTACTACCTGCACATCGCCGAGAACGGTCTGACGACCCCGCTGGCCACTCCGTCCCCGTGCGCGTTCGCGGGGCCGAGCTGCCAGATGGCGTTCTTCCCCGTCTACCCGATGATGATCCGCTGGACCTCGTACGTCACGCACCTGCCCATGAACTGGGTGGCGATGGGCCTGGCCCTGTTCGCCTCGGTCATCGCGGCATGGGGCATCTTCGCGGTCACGGACAAGATCTACGGCCGCCGCGTCGCGCTCTTCACCTGCGCCCTGTTCGCGATCGTGCCGGCCGCGCTCGTCCAGTCGATGGCGTACACCGAGCCGCTGTTCCTCGCCCTGTCGGTGTGGGCGATGTACGCGGTGATGACCAAGTCCTGGCTCACGGCGGGCGTACTGGCGTTCTTCGCCGGCGCGACCCGGCCCTCCGGTTCGGCGATCGTGGCCGCCGTCGTCCTGGCGGGGGTCTGGGAGTACGTCCAGTGGCGCCGCGGGCGCCGCTCGCAGCGGCCGGCCGTGGGCCGGATCGTCACGGCCTCGCTGATCGCCCCGCTGGGGTGGTTCGGGTACGTGGGCTACGTCGGCTGGCACTTCGGGCGCTGGGACGGCTACTTCGAGCTCCAGCGCCGCTGGGGTTCGGTCTACGACGGCGGCTTCGACACGGTCAACGAGCTGAAGAAGACCTTCACCGAGGTGCACACCACCCTCAACCACGTGGTGGTCTCGCTGACCGTCGTGGTGGCCGTGGTGCTGTTCGTCCTCATGACGCGCAGACGCCGGCCCCCGATGGTCGTGTGGATCTTCGCCGCCATGATCATGCTGATGGCGCTGGGCGGCGCGGGCTTCTACTTCTCGAAGATGCGCTTCATCATGCCCGCGTTCCCGCTGCTGTTCCCCTTCGCGCTGGCCCTCGCCAGGGCCCGCCGGAGCACGGTGATGTGGATCATCGGGTCGGCCACGGTCGTCTCCGCCCTCTTCGGCGGCAACCTCAACTTCGTCTGGTGGGGCTGCCCCTGATCCGGCCCGGCCGCCGGCCCCGCACCACGTGACGACGGGCGCCACCCCGATGGGGTGGCGCCCGTCCGTCGTACGGTCCGCGTTGCCGCGCCGCGTTCCTACGGCCTGCGGGCCGAGGTCACGCGGTAGACGTCGTAGACGCCCTCGACGCCCCGTACCGCCTTCAGGACGTGTCCCAGGTGCTTCGGGTCGCCCATCTCGAAGGTGAACCGGGAGGTGGCCACCCGGTCCCGGGAGGTCTGGACGGCCGCCGAGAGGATGTTCACGTGCTGGTCCGACAGGACCCGGGTGACGTCCGACAGCAGCCGGGACCGGTCCAGCGCCTCCACCTGGATGGCGACGAGGAAGACGGAGGACTGGGTGGGCGCCCACTCGACCTCCAGCATCCGTTCGGGCTGCTGCGAGAGCGAGTCCACGTTGACGCAGTCGGCCCGGTGAACCGATACGCCACTGCCGCGCGTCACGAAACCGATGATGGGGTCGCCCGGCACCGGGGTGCAGCAGCGGGCCAGCTTGACCCAGACGTCGTCCACGCCCTTGACCACCACGCCCGGATCGGCGTTGCTGCGCCGCTTGCTGCGCCCGCGCGCCGACGGAATGCTCTCCTCGATGTCCTCGCCCGCGGCCTCCTCGCCGCCGAGGGCCTGCACCAGCTTCTGCACGACGCCCTGCGCGGCCACGTGGCCCTCGCCGATCGCCGCGTACAGGGAGGAGATGTCGGGATAGCGCATCTCGTGCGCCAGGGTGACGAGGGAGTCGCCGGTCAGGATCCGCTGGATCGGCAGGTTCTGCTTGCGCATGGCCCGGGCGATGGCGTCCTTGCCGTGCTCGATGGCCTCGTCGCGGCGCTCCTTGGAGAACCAGGCCCGGATCTTGTTGCGGGCCCGCGGGGACTTCACGAAGCCGAGCCAGTCGCGGGACGGGCCCGCGCCCTCGGCCTTGGAGGTGAAGACCTCGACCAGGTCCCCGTTGTCGAGGGTCGATTCGAGCGGTACGAGCCGCCCGTTGACCCGCGCCCCTATCGTGCGGTGACCGACCTCGGTGTGGACCGCGTACGCGAAGTCCACGGAGGTCGCGCCCGCGGGCAGCGCGATGACGTCGCCCTTGGGGGTGAAGACGAAGACCTCGTTGCGGGAGAGGTCGAAGCGCAGCGAGTCGAGGAACTCGCCCGGATCCTCCGTCTCCTTCTGCCAGTCCAGGAGCTGGCGCAGCCAGGCCATGTCGTTGACGGTGTCCTGGCCGGCGCTGCCCTTGGCGGCCTGCGGAACGTCGGTGCGCACCTTGGAGGTGCCCGCCACGGTCTGCTGCTTGTACTTCCAGTGCGCGGCGATGCCGTACTCGGCGCGGCGGTGCATGTCGAAGGTGCGGATCTGGAGCTCGACCGGCTTGCCGCTGGGACCGATGACCGTCGTGTGCAGCGACTGGTACATGTTGAACTTGGGCATCGCGATGTAGTCCTTGAACCGGCCGGGGACCGGGTTCCAGCGCGCGTGCACGGTGCCGAGGGCCGCGTAGCAGTCCCGGACCGTGTCCACGAGGACGCGGATGCCCACCAGGTCGTAGATCTCCGCGAAGTCACGGCCGCGGACGATCATCTTCTGGTAGACGCTGTAGTAGTGCTTCGGGCGGCCGGTGACCGTGGCCTTGATCCGGGCGGCCCGCAGGTCCGTCTGCACCTCGTCGGTGACGACGGCCAGGTACTCGTCCCGCTTGGGGGCCCGCTCGGCGACGAGGCGCACGATCTCGTCGTACATCTTGGGGTAGAGGATCGCGAAGGCGAGGTCCTCCAGTTCCCACTTGATGGTGTTCATGCCGAGGCGGTGGGCCAGCGGCGCGTAGATCTCGAGGGTCTCGCGGGCCTTCTTCTCCTGCTTCTCCCGCTTGAGGTAGCGCATCGTGCGCATGTTGTGCAGCCGGTCCGCGAGCTTGATGACCAGGACGCGCGGGTCCTTCGCCATGGCGACGACCATCTTGCGCACGGTCTCGGCCTGCGCGGCCTCGCCGAACTTGACCCGGTCGAGCTTGGTCACGCCGTCGACGAGGAGGGCCACCGCGTCGCCGAAGTCGCGCCGGAGCTGCTCCAGGCCGTACTCGGTGTCCTCGACCGTGTCGTGCAGGAGGCCCGCCATCAGGGTGGCCGGGTCCATCCCCAGCTCGGCGAGGATGGTGGTCACCGCGAGCGGGTGGGTGATGTACGGGTCGCCGCTCTTGCGCTTCTGACCCCGGTGCCAGCGCTCGGCGACCTGGTAGGCCTGCTCGATCTGGCGCAGCGTCGCCGTCTCGATCTTCGGGTCGTTGCTGCGGACTATGCGGAGCAGGGGTTCCAGTACCGGGTTGTACGGGTTGGAACGCTGGACGCCGAGACGTGCCAGCCGGGCGCGCACCCGGTTGGAGGACCCGGCCTGCTTCGCCGGAGCGGGCTTGACCGGCGGGGCGGGCGGGGGCGTGGCCGCGGCCGCCGCGGCCGGGTCGGGCTGCGGGTCGGGCTGCGCGGCGGAGAGTGGCTGGACCTCGTCTGGCAAGAGCGCTCCTCACGGGGGTCCCCCCGGACGGTCGGGGGGAGGGTCCGGGGCCCCGGTCAGGTCCGGACAACCCATGGTAGCGAGGGTTGCGCCGGCCCGTTCTCCGCGGTCGCCCGCCGAGACGCGCCCCCGAGGCGTTTTCCAGCCACCGCGGGCCCCCGGGCGGACCCGCACGCGAAAGCGGCGGGCCCCGGGCGTTCCCCGGGACCCGCCGCTCGCGGTGAAGGCCGTCAGACCACGATCAGCGCGTCCAGCGGAGCGCCGTCGAGCGCGGGGGCCACCTTGGCCCGGCCCGGCAGGAAGGACAGCTCCATGAGGACCGCCACTCCGGCGACCTCGGCCCCGGCCCGCCGGATCAGCTCCAGCGACGCCTCGGCGGTGCCCCCGGTCGCCAGGACGTCGTCGATCACCATGACCTTGTCACCGGCCGCCAGGTCCTCCGCGTGGACCTCGATCTCCGCGGACCCGTACTCCAGGTCGTAGGACTGCGCCAGCGTGGCACCCGGCAGCTTGCCCGCCTTGCGTACGGGGATGAACCCGATGCCCGCCTGGACCGCGACCGGGGCCGCGAGGATGAACCCCCGCGCCTCCAGGCCGACGATCTTCGTGGCGCCGTACCGGGCGGCCAGCTCCACCAGCGCGTCCGTCAGCGCCGCGAAGGCCTTCGGGTCGGCCAGCAGCGGGGTGATGTCCTTGAACGTCACGCCCGGCTTCGGGTAGTCCGGGACGTCCCTGATCCGGGAGAGCAGCAGCTCGCGGACCTCGGGCGAACAGGCGGTGCTCAACGGCGCCGCCTCCCCTGACCGCCCTGGGACACGACCTGCGCGCCGTCCTCGCCGGCCTCGCGCTCACCGTCGGCCGGCTCCCCCTTGGCGGTGGCCGCCGCGCGCTTGGCGAGGACCCGCTTGGTGAGGGCCTTCATCGCCGGCTCGCGCTCCTTCAGGTCCACGACCAGCGGGGTCGCGATGAAGATCGAGGAGTAGGCACCGGCCGCGAGGCCGACGAACAGCGACAGCGAGATGTCGTTGAGCATGCCCGCGCCCAGGAAGCCGCCGCCGATGAACAGCAGGGCGCCGACCGGGAGCAGCGCCACGACCGTGGTGTTGATCGAGCGGACCAGGGTGCCGTTGATGCTGCGGTTGGCGACCTCGCTGAAGGTGTAGCGGGTCTGCTTGGTGATGTCCTTCGACCCCTCCTTGAGACCGTCGAAGACGACGACGGTGTCGTAGAGGGAGTAACCGAGGATCGTGAGCAGACCGATCACGGTGCCCGGGGTGACCTCGAAGCCGACCAGCGCGTAGACGCCGACCGTGATGGTGAGGTCGTGGATCAGCGCGATCAGCGCCGCGACCGCCATCCGCCACTCGAAGGCGATGGCCAGGTAGATCACGACGAGGACCATGAAGATCGCCAGGCCCGTCCAGGCCTTGTTCGCGATCTGCTCGCCCCAGCTCGGGCCGACCAGGTCGGTGTTGATCTCCTTCTCGGCGACCTTGAGGTCGGCGGCCAGCTGCTTCTTCACGGGAGCGGCGGAGTCGGTGTCCAGCCCGGAGATCTGGACGCGCATGCCGCCGGTGCCGAGCTGCTGGACGATCGCGTCGTGGCCGGAGGCCTTCTCCGCGTCCTCCGTCACCTTCGCGACGGAGACGGACGTCTTCGGGGTGGTGAAGACGGCACCGCCCTTGAACTCGATGCCCATGTTGAGGCCCTGAACGGCCAGGGCCACGATCGCCGTGATGGTGATCAGGATGGAAACGCCGTACCAGAGAAAGCGCTTGCCGACGAAGTCGTAGCCGACCTCACCGCGGTACAGCTTGGCGCCGAGATCTCCCAGCTTCGACATCTCTCACGCCTCCTTTGCGTCGACGGGGGCGGGGACGGGACCGCTGCGGCGGGACCGGCGCAGCGGCGGCTTGGCGCCGAGCCGCTTGGGGTCCAGTCCGGACCACGGGTGACCGCTGGAGAAGAACTTCGTGCGGGCGAGCAGCGTCATGACGGGCTTGGTGAAGAGGAACACCACGACCACGTCGAGCAGGGTGGTCAGACCCAGCGTGAACGCGAAGCCCTGGACCTTGCCGACGGTGACGATGAAGAGCACCGCGGCGGCGAGGAAGGACACGAAGTCGGAGACCAGGATCGTGCGCCGGGCCCGCGGCCAGGCGCGCTCGACGGCCGGACGCAGCGTGCGGCCCTCGCGGATCTCGTCCCGGATGCGCTCGAAGTACACGATGAACGAGTCCGCCGTGATGCCGATCGCGACGATCGCGCCGCAGACGGCGGGCAGGTTCAGCGCGAAGCCGATGCCCTTCCCGAGCAGCGCCATGATCGTGTAGGTCAGGACCGCCGACGCCATCAGGCTGACGATGGCGATGAAGGCGAGGCCCCGGTAGTACACCAGCAGGTAGATCACCACGAGGGCGAGGCCGATGGCACCGGCGATCAGGCCGGCCTTCAGCTGCTCGCCGCCGAGCGCGGCGGTGACGGTGGTGACGCTGTCCTCCTGGAAGGACAGCGGCAGGGCGCCGTACGAGAGCATGTTGCCCAGGTCCTGCGCGGACTGCTGGGTGAAGCCGCCGGAGATCTCGGCGTTGCCGCCGGTCAGCGCCTGGCTGACGGAGGGGTCGGAAATGACCTCGCCGTCGAGCACGATCGCGAACTGGTTCTGCGGGGACTGCTTGGTGGCCAGCTCCCCGGTGATCTTGGCGAACTTGTCGGCGCCCTTGTCGGTGAACTGCATGGTGACGATCCACTGACCGCGCTGCTGGTCGATGACGCCCTTGGCGTCCTTCACGTCCTGGCCGTTGACCTGGGCCGGACCCAGCACCCACTTGCCCCACTGGTCGCCGCGCTTGCCGCAGGCGAGCATCGGGTCCTCGGGCTTGGCGCCCTTCGAGGCGGCGGCGCGCTGGTCCTCCTTGGAGCAGTCCAGCGCGGCGAACTTCGCCTGCAGGTCGGCGACGGCGGGGTCCACCGGCGGCGTGCTCGGGGCGGGCGGCGCCGAGGGGGTGGCCTTGTCGTCTGCCTTCTTCGACTCGCTCGCCGAGGGCGAGGGAGTGGGGGTGCCCGGGGCCTTGAGGGCCTCGCTGAGCACACGGCCCTGGGAAGTGGCGCTGGACGACGGGGTGGCGCCTGCGGAGGGCTTCTGGCTGCCCTCGGCCTTCGGGGCGCCGGAACCGCTCGCGGAGGGGGTCGGGGACGTGCTCGGGTTCGGCTCGGGGGCCACCGGAGCGCCGTCGGCGAAGGCCAGCACGGGGCGGAAGTACAGCTGGGCGGTGGTACCGACCTGCTCGCGCGCCTGCTGCTCGTTCGTCCCCTTGGGGATGTTCACGATGATGTGGTCGCGGCCCTGGGTCTGGACCTCGGCCTCCGAGACGCCGAGACCGTTGACGCGGCGTTCGATGATGCCGACCGCCGTGTTCATGTTGGTCTCGTTGACCGCGTCGGGCTTGCCCGGTTCGCTCTTGGCCTTGAGCGTGATGCTCGTACCGCCCGCGAGGTCGATGCCCAGGCGGGGGGTCGTCTGCTTCGTGAGGAACATCCCCGCGGTGAGCGCCACCATCGCGATCAGGATGACGGCCAGGGCGCGCCCCGGCCTCCCCTGAGCCCCCGTGGGCCGCCGGCCCTTCTTCGGTGCTGCCACCTTGTCGTTTCTCCCTGTCCAACCGTCCCGCGCCGGGTCAGCGCGCGGACGGCCACGAAATGTGTGGTGGGGACCCCTGCCCCCCGCAGAAGTGGACTGCGGGGACCGCGACGGCCGCCGGTCAGGCGCCACCGCGGTCCCGGCCGGACGCTACTTGGCGCCGGCCTCGCCGTCGGTCTTGCCGTCCTTCGGCTCGTCGCCCTTGGGCTCGTCAGCCTTGCCCAGGTCGAGCTTGGGGGTCTCGTCCGCGTCGGCGTCCTTCGTCAGGTCCGTCTTCGGGGCGTCGGTGGCGGTCAGCGAGGAGGCGTCGTCCGGGACGACCGGAGTGTCGAGCGACAGGTCTTCGCCGGTGCCGTGGACGATGCGGTTGTACTCCTCGTCGTCGAGGACCGCGCCGATGGAGTTCTTGGCGTAGATCGCGTGGACGCCGGGAGCCACCTCGAGGGTGACGGTGTCCTCACCGATCTCCTTCACCGTGGCGTACATGCCGCCGATGGTGCGGACGCCGGTGCCGGGCGACATTTCGTTGCGCATCTGCGCGGCCGCCTGCTGCTTCTTCTTGGCGGAGCGGGTCATCAGGAACATCGCCCCGATGAGCACGATGAACGGGAGGAGTGTCACGAGATTCACGGGACGGAGATCCTTCGCACGACCGCACGGGAGACGGCCATTTTCTACGGGGGTGGGCACGCCGACCCGAAGGGTCGGCATCGGCGGAGTCTAGGCGAGTCAGCACCGATGGAACAACGCCCAGCATGGCACCGCAGTTCCTGGCCGGTCGAACCTCCGCGCCGTCAGGCCCCGAACAAGCCCTGTTGTCCGCTTGATCCGCCCGCGGCCTGCCGCGGGGGGACGAGCCCCAGGTGGGCCCATGCGGCGGGGGTGGCCACGCGCCCGCGCGGGGTGCGGGCCAGCAGGCCCTCCCGGACGAGGAAGGGCTCGGCCACCTCCTCGACGGTCTCGCGCTCCTCGCCGACGGCCACGGCCAGCGTGGACAGCCCGACGGGACCGCCGCCGAACAGCTTGAGCAGGGCCTCCAGGACGCCCCGGTCCAGCCGGTCGAGGCCGCGGGCGTCCACCTCGTAGACCTGGAGGGCGGTCGCGGCGACCTCGCGGGTGATCACCCCGTCGGCCCTGACCTGGGCGTAGTCGCGGACGCGGCGCAGGAGGCGGTTGGCGATGCGCGGGGTGCCGCGGGAGCGGCCGGCGATCTCGGCGGCTCCGGCGGTGTCGATCTCCACGTCGAGGAGCCTGGCGGAGCGGTGGATGACGCGTTCCAGCTCCTCGGGGGCGTAGAACTCCATGTGCCCGGTGAAACCGAAGCGGTCGCGCAGGGGCGGCGGCAGCAGGCCGGCCCGGGTGGTGGCACCGACGAGGGTGAAGGGCGGCAGTTCCAGCGGGATGGCGGTGGCGCCGGGGCCCTTGCCGACGATCACGTCGACGCGGAAGTCCTCCATCGCCATGTACAGCATCTCCTCGGCGGGCCGGGACATGCGGTGGATCTCGTCCAGGAAGAGGACCTCGCCCTCCTGGAGGGAGGAGAGGATCGCGGCCAGGTCCCCGGCGTGCTGGATGGCGGGGCCGGAGGTGATCCGGATGGGAGCGCCCATCTCCGCGGCGATGATCATGGAGAGGGTGGTCTTGCCGAGGCCGGGCGCACCGGAGAGCAGGACGTGGTCGGCGGTGGCTCCGCGCTGCTTCGCCGCCTTGAGGACGAGGTCGAGCTGCTGGCGGACCTTCTCCTGGCCGACGAACTCCCCGAGGTCCTTGGGGCGCAGGGCGGCCTCGACGGCGGTGTCCTCGCCGTCGGCGGCGGGCGCGACGAGCCGGTCCGGCTCGGCGGTGTCGGTCTCGTCGTCCCAGTTCACGGTGTCAGTCTGCCTTCTGTGTACGGATGTGGTCGCTCACGGGCCGCCCGCGGCCGGCCGCGGGCGCTCGCCGCCCCGCTCCCGGCCGCCGACGGGTCAGCGGGCGCGGTTGAGGCTCTGCAGGGCCGCGCGGAGCAGCTGCGGGACGGGGGCGGAGCCGCTTTCGGCGAGGGCCGCCTCGGCCTGCGGGGTGACGGCCGCGACGGCCTCCTCCGCGTCGCGGGGCGCGTACCCGAGGCCGATCAGCGCGGCCTGGAGCTGCTCGCTCCAGGGCGCGGGGCCGGTGGCGACGGCCCGCTGGGCGCCGACGAGGCCGCTCGTGCCGAGCGGGGTGCCGAGCTTGCCCTTCAGCTCCAGGAGGAGCTTCTGGGCGCCCTTCTTCCCGATGCCGGGCACCGCCGTCAGGGCCTTCTCGTCGCCCGTGGAGACCGCGAGCCGCAGTCCGTCGGGGCTGTGGGCGCCGAGCATCGCCTGGGCGAGCCGGGGGCCGACGCCGCTGGCGGTCTGGAGCAGCTCGAAGACCTGGCGCTCGTCGTCGTCGGCGAATCCGTAGAGCGTCAGCGAGTCCTCGCGCACGACCAGGGAGGTGGCGAGTTTCGCGTCCTGGCCGATCTTCAGGTGCGCGAGGGTGTTCGGCGTGCACTGCACGGCCATGCCCACTCCCCCGACCTCGATGACGGCCGTGGTGGGGGCGAGCGCGGCGACCTGTCCGCTGACGAAGGCGATCATCGGGTACGGCCTTTCGAGGCGTGCTGGGCGACCGCCTGCTGGAGGCGGCTCTGGGCGGGGGCCCGCCAGATGTGGCAGATGGCGAGGGCGAGGGCGTCGGCGGCATCGGCCGGCCTGGGCGGCTCCGCCAGTCTCAGCAGCCGGGTGACCATGGCGCCGACCTGGGCCTTGTCGGCGCGGCCGGTGCCGGTGACGGCGGCCTTGACCTCACTGGGGGTGTGCAGGGCGACCGGGATCCCGCGGCGCGCGGCGCACAGCATGGCGACGGCGCTGGCCTGGGCGGTGCCCATGACGGTGCTGACGTTGTGCTGGCTGAAGACCCGCTCCACGGCGACGACTTCGGGCCGGTGGGCGTCGAGCCATTCCTCGATCCCCCGCTCGATGGCGACGAGCCGGTGCCCGAGCTCCGCGTCCGCGGGGGTCCTTACGACGCCCACGCCGATCATGGTCAGCGGCCGCCCCGCGACGCCCTCGACCACGCCGACGCCGCACCGCGTCAGCCCCGGGTCCACACCGAGTACGCGCACCCGCCCCCCATCCCTCGACACCTGTCCGTGCAGGTTATCGGGTGGCACTGACAGAGCGACGGGCCGACGGGGTGTGTCCCCCGCCGGCCCGTCGCCCTCGTGTGACGCTCAGGCGTCGACCTTCTCCATGACCTCGTCCGAGACGTCGAAGTTGGCGAAGACGTTCTGCACGTCGTCGCTGTCCTCCAGCGCGTCGATCAGCTTGAAGATCTTGCGCGCGCCGTCCTCGTCCAGCTCGACCTGCATGGTCGGCAGGAAGTTCGAGTCGGCCGAGTCGTAGTCGATGCCGGCGCTCTGGAGCGCGGTGCGGACCGCGACCATGTCCGTGGCCTCGCTGATGATCTCGAAGCTCTCGCCGAGGTCGTTGACCTCTTCGGCGCCCGCGTCGAGGACCGTCTCCAGCACGTCGTCCTCGGACAGCTCGCCCTTGGGCAGCAGGACGACGCCCTTGCGGTTGAACAGGTACGAGACCGAGCCCGGGTCGGCCATCGAGCCGCCGTTGCGGGTCATGGCGACGCGCACGTCGGAGGCGGCACGGTTGCGGTTGTCGGTGAGGCACTCGATGAGCACCGCGACGCCGTTGGGACCGTAGCCCTCGTACATGATCGTCTCGTAGTCGGCGCCGCCGGCCTCGAGGCCGCCGCCGCGCTTGACCGCGGAGTCGATGTTCTTGTTCGGGACCGAGCTCTTCTTGGCCTTCTGGATGGCGTCGAAGAGGGTCGGGTTGCCATCGATGTCGGCGCCGCCCATCCGGGCCGCGACCTCGATGTTCTTGATCAGCTTCGCGAAGAGCTTGCCGCGCTTGGCGTCAACCACGGCCTTCTTGTGCTTCGTCGTAGCCCATTTAGAGTGGCCGGACATCTGCCTGTCTCCTTCGCGTCACCAACAATGTTCGCCTCAGATCCTACCGGGACGCCCTTACAGCCCTGCGCGCACCATGTCGACGAAGTACGCGTGGACGCGATCGTCACCGGTCAGTTCGGGGTGGAACGAGGTGGCGAGGACGTTCCCCTGGCGCACGGCGACGGTGTGGCCGTCGTACGTGGCCAGCACCTGGGCCGCGGCGCCGACCGACTCGACCCACGGGGCGCGGATGAAGACGCCCTCGACGGGGCCGTCCGCGATGCCGGCGAAGTCGACCTTCGCCTCGAAGGACTCGTTCTGACGGCCGAAGGCGTTGCGGCGCACGATCATGTCGATGCCGCCCAGCGTCTCCTGGTCCTCGCGGCCGTCGAGCAGCTTGTCGGCGAGCATGATCATGCCGGCGCAGGTGCCGTACACGGGCATGCCGGCCCGCACGCGCTCGCGCAGTGGCTCCAGCATGCCGAACAGGACGGCGAGCTTCGACATGGTCGTGGACTCGCCGCCGGGGATCACGAGGGCGTCGACCTCGGCGAGCTCATCGGGGCGCCGGACCGGCCTGGCCACGGCGTCCGCCGCGGCCAGGGCGATCAGGTGCTCCCGTACGTCGCCCTGGAGGGCGAGTACCCCGATGACGGGGTTCACGGGGGTGGTCATGTGGTGACTACCAGCCGCGGTTGGCGTAGCGCTCGGCCTCGGGCAGCGTGTCGCAGTTGATGCCGACCATGGCCTCGCCCAGGTTGCGGGAGGCGTCCGCGATGATCTTCGGGTCGTCGTAGAAGGTGGTGGCCTTCACGATCGCGGCGGCGCGCTTGGCCGGGTCGCCGGACTTGAAGATGCCGGAGCCGACGAAGACGCCCTCGGCGCCGAGCTGGCGCATGAGCGCGGCGTCGGCGGGGGTGGCCACACCACCGGCGGAGAACAGCACGACCGGGAGCTTGCCGAGCTCGGCGACCTCCTTGACCAGCTCGTACGGGGCGCGCAGCTCCTTGGCGGCGGCGAACAGCTCGTTGTTGTCGTAGCCGCGCAGGCGGGCGATCTCGTTCTTGATCTGGCGCAGGTGGCGGACGGCCTCGACGACGTTGCCGGTGCCGGCCTCGCCCTTGGAGCGGATCATGGCCGCGCCCTCGGCGATGCGGCGCAGGGCCTCGCCCAGGTTGGTGGCGCCACAGACGAAGGGGGTGGTGAACGCCCACTTGTCGGAGTGGTTGACCTCGTCGGCCGGGGTCAGGACCTCGGACTCGTCGATGTAGTCGACGCCGAGGGACTGCAGGACCTGCGCCTCGACGAAGTGGCCGATGCGGGACTTGGCCATGACCGGGATGGAGACGGCCTCGATGATCTCTTCGATCATGTTGGGGTCGGACATGCGGGCCACGCCGCCGTCCTTGCGGATGTCCGCGGGGACCCGCTCCAGGGCCATGACGGCCACGGCGCCGGCGTCCTCGGCGATCTTCGCCTGCTCGGCGTTGACCACGTCCATGATCACGCCGCCCTTGAGCTGCTCGGCCATGCCGCGCTTGACGCGGGAGGTGCCGATGGCCGACTCAGCGGACTGGGAAGAGGTGGGAAGCGTGCTCACGGGTTGACCTCACTCGAAGGGAACTCGAACGGAAGACGGGGTCCTACGGAACTGAGAAAACCCCACCGACCAGTCCACTGCAAGGGCCAATGTGGAGCCGGTGGCCCCTCGACTTGTCCCCGGCGGCCCTTGGCGGACCCGTGGGCGCCTATGCGGGGCGGTCGGCCAGGTCCACCGGAGGCTCATCGTCCATTTCGAAGGCGAGGGGGAAGGGGGCGTGCCCGGCCAGCCGGAACCAGCGCACCTTGCGGTGGCGGCGCAGCGCGCGGGCCGCCCGTACCGCGTCGTTGAGGAAGCGCCGCGCCATCGGCACCCGGCGCACCGCGGCCGCCAGCTCCTCGGCGGCCGCCTCGCCACCGGGGGCCGCCTTCAGCACCTCGACCTGGTCGGCGTCGGCGAACACCGCGCGCAGGGCCTGGCTGAGCTCGCTCTCGGCGACCTCCCGGTGCTCCTCCTCGGCCTGCCGGGCCGCGTGGGCGGCCTCGTAGAGCACGAGCGAGGAGGCGGGGTCGAGCGCCCCGGAGGCGGCCACCTCCACCACCACGGAGGCCCGCCGCACGAGCTGCGCGTCGAGGGCGGCCCGGGCGGCGTCCATCCGCGCGTGCAACCGGTCCAGCCGCCCGGCGGTCCAGCTGAGATAGACCCCGACGACACCGAGCGCCACCGCGATCCAGACAAGATTTTCGATCACGGGCCGCGACACTACCCGCTACGGCGGGCGGTGCGCTCAGCCGTCCCGGGAGAAGCCGAGGCGGGTGCGGAGGGGGACGCGTTCGTCGGTGGCCACCGCGGCCGCGCCGTCGGTGACCGTCTCGTAGACGGCCAGGATGTCCGCGCCGACCGTCGACCAGTCGAAGCGGCGTACGTGCGCCGAGCCGCGGGCGCTCAGTGCCGCCCGCCGCTGCGGGTCGCGCAGCAGGGCCACGGCGGCCGTCGTCAGGGAGGCCGCGTCCTCGTTGGCGAACAGTTCCCCCGCCGTGCCCTGGTCCAGGACCTGGGCGAAGGCGTCGAGGTCCGAGGCCAGTACGGCCGCCCCGGCGGACAGCGCCTCGACCAGGATGATCCCGAAGCTCTCGCCGCCGGTGTTGGGGGCGACGTAGACGTCCACGCTGCGCAGCAGGCGCGCCTTGTCCTCGTCGGAGACCATGCCGAGGAACTCCACCCGGGAGCGCAGCTCCGCGGGCAGGGAGGCGACCGCCTCCTCCTCGTCGCCGCGGCCCGCGACGAGCAGCCGGACGTCCGGGCACTGCTCCACGATGCCCGGGAAGGCGGCCATCAGCACCGGCAGGCCCTTGCGGGGTTCGTCGATGCGGCCGATGAAGCCGAGGGTCTGTCCGGACCAGTCGGGATTCGGGTCGGCCTTCGCGAAGAAGTCGACGTCGACGCCGTTGGGGATGACCACGGCGTCTCCGCCGAGGTGTTCCACCAGCGTGCGCCGGGCGTACTCGCTCACCGCGATCCGCGCGCTGATCTTCTCCAGCGCCGGCTGGAGGATCGGGTACGCGGCGATCATCGCCCGCGAACGGGGGTTCGAGGTGTGGAACGTGGCCACGATCGGGCCCTGCGCCGCCCAGCAGGACAGCAGCCCCAGGGAGGGCGAGGCCGGCTCGTGGATGTGGATCACGTCGAAGACCCCGTCGTGCAGCCAGCGCCGGACGCGGGCCGCCGAGAGGAAGCCGAAGTTCAGCCGGGCGACCGACCCGTTGTACGGCACCGGCACCGCCCGTCCCGCCGAGACCACGTAGGGCGGCAGCGGGGTCTCGTCGTCGGCCGGGGCGAGCACCGACACCTCGTGGCCCAGGCGGATCAGGTGTTCCGCCAGGTCACGGATGTGGAACTGGACGCCGCCCGGCACGTCCCACGAGTACGGGCACACGATGCCGATCTTCACTACGGGCGCTCCTCCAAGTCGTCCAGCCACAGCCGCTGCAGCATGTGCCAGTCCTGCGGGTGCTCGGCGATCCCCCAGGCGAAGGCGTCCGCCACGGCCTGGGTCATGGCGGCGGTCTTCTCGGCCCGCGTCCCGGCCGCGGGCACCGCCACCTCGGGGTGGATCCGGCCGTACATCTTCGGCGCGTCCCCGTAGTGCAGGGTCGCCGGGAGCAGCACCGCGCCCGTCTGCTGGGCCAGCAGGGCGGGCCCGGCGGGCATGCGGGCGGCGGCCTCGAAGAAGTCCACCTCGACCCCCGAGGCGGACAGGTCCCGGTCCGCGACGAGGCAGACCAGGCCGCCGGAGCGCAGCCGGCGGGCGAGGGTGCCGAAGGCGGCGCCGCCGTTGTGGGGCAGCACCTCCATGCCGAGGCTCTCGCGGTAGGCGACGAAGCGGTCGTAGAGCGTCTCGGGCTTGAGCCGCTCCGCGACCGTGGTGAAGGGAACCCCTATGTGGCCGATGGCCCAGGCCCCGGCGAGGTCCCAGTTGGCCAGGTGCGGCAGGGCGACGACGACCCCGCGCCCGGTGGCGAGGGCCTCGCGCAGCAGGTGCTCGTCCTGGAACTCGACGTCCACGGAGAACCGCCCCGGGTCCATCGTGGGCAGCCGGAAGGACTCCATCCAGTAGCGCATGTACGAGCGCATGCCCGCGTGCGACAGCTCCCGCAGCCGCTCGGGGGTGGCGTCCGGCACCACCCGCGCCAGGTTCGACTCCAGCCGCAGCACGCTCTTGCCGCGCCGCTTCCAGACCACGTCGGCGATCTTGCGGCCGAGGGCCACGGCCGCCGGCTCGGGGAGCTTCTTCACGCCCGCCCAGCCGAGCCCGTAGAGGCCGTCGACCAGCTTGTCCCGCGCCGAGCCCATCAGCCGGCCCCGCCCTCGGAGGCGGCGGCAGCGGCGTCGGCCTCGGCCGCCTCGCGGCGTACGGTGACCACCCGCTGGATCAGGGTGACGAGCGAGCCCGCCGCCACGACCCACAGCGCGACGGGCAGCAGCACGCCGATCCACGACGGGACGCCGAAGGTCTGCAGCCCGGACAGGCCGGCCGCGACCAGCGAGATCACCAGCCGCTCGGCGCGCTCGATGAGCCCGTTGACGGCGACCGGCAGCCCGATCGACTCGCCGCGTGCCTTGGTGTACGAGACCACCTGGCCGCTGGCCAGGCAGAAGATCGCCACCGCGCACAGCACGTTGTCGTGTCCGTTGCCCGCGTACCAGAGCGCGAGGCCGCCGAAGATCGCCGCGTCGGCCACCCGGTCGAGGGTCGAGTCGAGGAACGCGCCCCACCGGCTGGAGACCCCGGCCTGGCGGGCCATGTTGCCGTCCACCAGGTCGGAGAAGACGAAGAGGGTGATCGTGATCGTGCCCCAGAAGAACTCGCCCCGGGGGAAGAAGACCAGCGCTCCGGCCATCACCCCGGCGGTGCCGATGAGGGTGACGGCGTCCGGGCTCACCCCCCGACGGAGGAGAAACGCGGCGAACGGCGTGAGAACACGCGTGAAGAATGCACGCGCGTACTTGTTCAGCATGGCCTTCCCGGAGGGTCGCTGGGCCGCACGGCCACCACGGCCACCGGCTGGCCCATCGTAGCCAGCGCCCCGGGCCCGTCACGCCGCGCACCCACCGGTTCGCGCCGCGCAATCCGCTCGTCCCGCCACCGTCGTGCTCCGGACAGCCGCGGGTACGACGTATGGACGCAGTGTGACACCGGTGCAAAGCTCGAAGAACCCCGATCTCCCTCCTCACCGCGACACCAGGAGGCACGAGCACCATGGGAGCCACATCACACCAATCCGGAGCCGCCGGCAGGGCACTGACGGCCGACCGCCCCTCTTCCGTACGGAACGTCGTGCTGGTCGGCCACAGCGGCTCCGGCAAGACCACCCTCGTCGAGGCCCTCGCGCTGACCGCCGGAGCCCTGAACCGGGCCGGCCGGGTCGAGGACGGGGCCACCGTCTCGGACTACGACGAGATCGAGCACCGCCGCCAGCGCTCCGTCCAGCTCTCCCTGGTCCCCGTCGAATGGGCCGGGATCAAGATCAACATCCTGGACACCCCCGGATACGCCGATTTCGTCGGCGAGCTCCGGGCCGGTCTGCGCGCGGCCGACGCGGCGCTCTTCGTGGTCTCCGCCGCCGACGGGATCGACGGCGCCACCCGCATGGTCTGGGAGGAGTGCGAGGCCGTCGGCATGCCCCGGGCCATCGTCGTCACCCACGTGGAGGCGGCCCGGGCCGACTACGCCGAGATGACGGCCGTCTGCGGCGAGGCCTTCGGGGCCGAGAACCCGGACGCCGTCGTCCCCCTGTACCTGCCGCTGCACGCGGCTCCCGGCCCCGACGGCCACGCCCCCGTCACCGGCCTCGTCGGCCTGCTGTCCCGCCGCGTGTACGACTACTCCTCGGGCACCCGCGCCGAGCGCGACCCCGGCCCCGCCGAGCTGGCCCTGATCGACGGCGCCCGCTCCCGGCTGATCGAGGGGATCATCGCCGAGAGCGAGGACGAGAGCCTCATGGACCGCTACCTCGGCGGTGCGGACATCGACGTCAAGACCCTGGTCGACGACCTGGAGCGGGCCGTCGCCCGGGGCACCTTCCACCCCGTCCTGATGGCCTCCCCCGCCGCCGAGGGCGCCCGCCAGGGCCTGGGCACCGTCGAACTCCTCGAACTGATCACCGGCGGCTTCCCCACCCCCGCGGAACGCGCGCCCGTCACCGTCACCGCACCCGACGGCTCCCCCCGCCCCGCCGTCACCTGCGACCCCGCGGGCCCCCTCGTCGCCGAGGTCGTCAAGACCTCCTCCGACCCCTACGTCGGCCGCGTCTCCCTGGTCCGCGTGTTCTCCGGCACCCTGCGCCCCGAGGAGACCGTCCACGTCAGCGGCCACGGACTGGCCGACCGCGGACACGAGGACCACGACGTCGACGAACGCGTCGGCGCCCTGACCTCCCCCTTCGGCAAGCAGCAGCGCACCCTCGCCACCTGCATCGCAGGCGACCTCGCCTGCGTGGCCAAGCTCACCCGCGCCGAAACCGGCGACACCCTCTCCGCCAAGGGCTCCCCCCTCCTGATGGAACCCTGGCCGATGCCCGAGCCGCTGCTCCCCCTCGCCATCGAGGCCCACAGCAAGGCCGACGAGGACAAGCTCTCCCAGGGCCTGGCCCGGCTCGTCGCCGAGGACCCGACCATGCGGCTGGAACAGAACCCGCACACCCACCAGCTGGTCCTGTGGTCACTGGGCGAGGCCCACCAGGACGTCGCCCTGGAGCGGCTGCGGACCCGCTACGGAGTCCAGGTCGACCCCGTCCCGCACCGGGTCAGCCTGCGCGAGACCTTCGGCGCCAGGGCCACCGGACGCGGCCGCCACGTCAAACAGTCCGGCGGCCACGGCCAGTTCGCCATCTGCGAGATCGAGGTCGAACCGCTCCCGCCCGGCAGCGGCATCGAGTTCGTCGACAAGGTCGTCGGCGGCGCCGTGCCCCGCCAGTTCATCCCCTCCGTCGAGAAGGGCGTACGGGCCCAGGCCGCCCGGGGCCTGGCGGCCGGACACCCGCTGGTCGACGTACGGATCACCCTGCGCGACGGCAAGGCGCACTCGGTGGACTCCTCCGACGCCGCCTTCCAGACCGCCGGCGCCCTCGCCCTGCGCGAGGCCGCCGCGGACGCCCCGATCCACCTCCTCGAACCCGTCGCGGAGCTCGACGTCCTGGTGCCCGACGCCTACGTGGGCCCGGTCATGAGCGACCTCGCGGGCCGCCGGGGCCGCGTGGTCGGCACCGAACAGGCCGGCTCCGGGCGCAGCCGGGTGCGCGCCGAGATCCCCGAGATCGAGATCGGCCGGTACGCCGTCGACCTGCGCTCCGTTTCGCACGGCACGGGCCGGTTCAGCCGCTCCTACGCCCGCCACGAACCGATGCCCGCACACCTCGCCGACAAGATGCGCGAACAGACAGAGAAGGGAAGCCAGTTGACATAACGGCACCACTGCCGCCCACCCAACCTTCTTGCGGTGGGCGGCATTTCCCTGTCCCATGACCATGGGGCGGCGTCCGCCGATAGGCTTTTCGGCGCGGCGGACGGCACGAGTGGGCAGAACACCTACGCACGACGGCACGACGGCACGACGGCACGGCGAAGAGCACAGTGGCACGGCGATGGGGGCAACGGTGGCGGACGACGGTTTCGACTTCAGGCCCGGGGCACAGATCCCCCTCCAGGGGGGCGGCGGACAGACCGCCGCGACGAACGCGCTCGCCTCCGCCGCGTACCGCGACGGCGGCAAGGACACCGCACTGTCCTCGATCCTCGGGGCCAACAGCGAGAACCACCCGGCCTCGGTCAAGGCCCCCAGGATCTCCCTCTTCGAACCCAGCCTCGGCGAGGCCTTCTGCCGGGCCGTCGAGGCCCGCACCCTCTCCCCCGGCCGCAAACCTCTCATCCAGTCCTTCGGCGCCGACCCGCAGACCGTCGTCGAGCACTGCCTGGCCGCCACCCACATCCGCAAGGACCGCGACCGCAGGCTCCGCCTGATCACGCTGGTCTGCGGAGTCGTGTTCCTGCCCGGAACGCTGCTGTGGCTGGGCCTGTTCCAGCTCCGCAAGACCCTGGCCAAGGGCGGGGGCAGGAAGAGCAGCTGGATCGGCACGGCCCTGCTCGTCGTCGTCGTCCTCGCCGCGGCGGTCCTGCTCTACCGCGTGGTCTACCGGGCACCCGGCAGCGGGATCCTGGAGCTGTACCTCTTCGGCTCGCTGATCGCCCCCGCCCTCGGCTGGTACCTGGCCCGCCGCATCTGCGAGCGGACCGCCGCCGACCTGCGCTCCCGCTGGGACGGCCTGCTCGGCGGCGGCGGCGTCGCCGTCAAGATCCCCGACGCGGTCCCCGGCAACCCGGACGAGAAGGCCCGCGAGGACCTGCGCCACCAGCTGGCCAAGCTGACCGCCGAGAACCGCAGCAACTCCGTCTTCTACGCCGGCCCCAAGGGCATCCTCGGCATGGGCACCCGCTGGGGCAGCTGGCAGATGGCCGAGGAACTGACCCCGAAGGCCGACGTCGCGGAGATCCACCCCTTCCGCAGCTGGGACGTCATACGCGCGATCGACACCCAGCTGCGCAAGCTGGAACGCGGCCCGCTGCACACCGGCGGCTTCCCGCCCGCCGCGCTCCAGCACTGGATCGTCACGCCCGTGGGCGAGGGCGCCGGCGAGGTGGCCCGGCCCAGCGGCGAGGACGTCGACACCTTCCTGGTGAAGCCGCACGAGATCACCCGCATCTGCAACGAGCAGCAGTTCAGCGCCGGAAACCGGCACTACCTCGGCATCCAGTACCCGCTCTGGGACGGCCAGCTCGTGATCACCATGCTGGTCACCGTGACCGTGCTCTACAAGACCCTGCGCGTCGACGTCACCGCCCACGCCCTGGGCCCGGTCCACGGACTGTTCACCACGAAGTCCAAGACGCCGGCGGTCGAGGTGCCCAAGTCGATCCGCTTCTGGGAGACGGTGGAGCGCCCGCTGCCGCTCGTCGACGCGAGCGAGGTCGTACGTCTGGCCGTGCGCGCCCCGCTGACCTGGTACCCGCCGCTGCTGGAGTACTTCGGCGGCAAGCTCGTGCTGCCCGAACCCTTCGGCCTGCGGCACGTGTGGGCGGGCTCCATGTGGCGCCACCGCTTCATGGCGGACGATGCCCTGCGCACGGTGGCCCCCGTGCTGCGCTCCGTGCACACCGCGGCGTTCAAGGTGCTGGAGGAGAACGGCGTGGACACCGAGCGCTTCACCACCCGCTCCTCGATCATGAGCGGCATGGTCCAGGAACCGGCCCCGCGCAGGGCGGACGTCTACGACGCGTAGACGGCCTGGGTAGGGTGGAGGACGAGCGCCGTGCGCCGCGAGCCGAGGAGGCACCGACCGTGACCGAACGCAAACCGCCGGGCGTCAGCTTCGAGACCTTCGTCGACCGGCAGATCCGCGAGGCCGCCGACCGCGGCGACTTCGACGGACTGCCCGGCTGGGGGAAGCCGCTGGCCGCGATCGACGCGCCCTACGACGAGCTGTGGTGGGTCAAGCAGAAGCTGCACCGCGAGGGCTTCTCCCCGCTGCCGCCCTCCCTCGCCCTGCGCAAGGAGGCCGAGGACGCCCTGGCGGCGGCCCGGGGGGCCCGTACCGAACGCCAGGTACGGGCCGTCCTGACCGAGGTCAACGAGAAGATCCGCACCGCCCTGCGCCGGCCCCCGCAGGGCCCGCCCCTGCTCCTGACCGAGTTCGACGTCGAGGCCGTCGTCGCCGAATGGCGCGCGGCCCTCGCGCAGCGGATCGCCCGGGAGTAACGGGCCCGACGGGGACCGCTAGTCCACGGGCCAGGCGTCGGCGAGCATCTGGCGGGTGTCCGCGAGCAGTTGCGGCAGCACCTTGGTGTGGCCGACGACCGGCATGAAGTTCGTGTCCCCGCCCCAGCGGGGCACGATGTGCTGGTGCAGGTGCGCGGCGATGCCCGCACCGGCGGCCGCGCCCTGGTTCATGCCGATGTTGAACCCGTGCGCCCCGGACGCCTTGCGCAGCGCGGCCATGGCCCGCTTCGTGAGGTCCGCGAGCTCGGCCGTCTCCGGGCCGTCGAGCTCGGTGTAGTCGGCGACGTGCCGGTACGGGACGACCATCAGGTGGCCGCCGTTGTACGGGTAGAGGTTGAGCACCGCGTAGACGTGCTCGCCGCGCGCCACGACCAGGCCGTCCTGGTCGGACAGCTCCGGAATCCCGCAGAAGGGACAGCCGTCCCCGGCCTCCGGGCCGGTCGGCTTGTTCTCCCCCTGGATGTAGGCCATCCGGTGGGGCGTCCACAGACGCTGGAACGCGTCCTGCGTGCCCACACCGATCTGCTGCTCCGGCTCAATCGTCATAGGACGCAGCATATGACCTCGTTCGTGCGAACGAGGAAGGCCCCCGGAAAGTGATCACTTTCCGGGGGCCCGCCCGTGCTCCGGGGCCGTGGATCAGACCTGGACGCGGTCGGCGACGACCTTCGCCAGCTTGGCCAGGGCCTCGTCCTTGGCGATGCCGTTCTCCTGCGAACCGTCGCGGTAGCGGAAGGAGACGGTGCCCGCGGCCATGTCCTCGTCACCGACGATGATCATGAACGGGACCTTGAGCTTCTGGTGGTTGCGGATCTTCTTCTGCATGCGGTCGGAGGAGGCGTCCACCTCGACCCGCAGGCCCTGCTTCTTCGCCGCGGCGGCGAACTCCTGAAGGTACTCCACGTGCCCGTCGCCGATCGGGATGCCGACCGCCTGGACCGGGGCCAGCCACGGCGGCATGGCGCCCGCGTAGTGCTCCAGCAGCACCGCGAAGAACCGCTCGATGGAACCGAACAGCGCGCGGTGGATCATGACCGGGCGCTGGCGGGAGCCGTCGGGGCCGGTGTACTCCAGGTTGAAGCGCTCCGGCAGGTTGAAGTCGAGCTGCACGGTCGACATCTGCCAGGTGCGGCCGATCGCGTCACGGCACTGGACGGAGATCTTCGGACCGTAGAACGCGGCGCCGCCCGGGTCCGGGACCAGGGGCAGGCCCTGCTTCTCGGCGACCGACTGGAGGACCGCGGTGGCCTCCTCCCAGACCTCGTCCGAGCCGACGAACTTCTCCGGGTCCTTGGTCGACAGCTCCAGGTAGAAGTCGGTCAGGCCGTAGTCGCGGAGCAGGTTCAGCACGAAGGTCAGCGTGCGGTCGAGCTCCTCCGCCATCTGCTCCTTGGTGCAGTAGATGTGCGCGTCGTCCTGGGTGAAGCCGCGCGAGCGGGTCAGGCCGTGCACCACGCCGGACTTCTCGTACCGGTACACGGTGCCGAACTCGAAGAGGCGCAGCGGCAGTTCGCGGTAGGAGCGGCCGCGCGCGTCGAAGATCAGGTTGTGCATCGGGCAGTTCATGGGCTTGAGGTAGTAGTCGGTACCACCGTCGAGCTGCATGGGCGGGTACATGCCGTCCGCGTACCAGTCCAGGTGGCCGCTCTTCTCGAAGAGGGTGCCCTTGGTGGCGTGCGGGGTGTAGACGAACTCGTAGCCCTCTTCCTCGTGCCGCTTGCGCGAGTAGTCCTCCATGGTGCGGCGGATGACGCCGCCGCGCGGGTGGAAGACGGCCAGGCCGGAGCCGATCTCGTCCTGTACGGAGAACAGGTCGAGCTCGGTGCCCAGGCGCCGGTGGTCGCGCTTCTCGGCCTCGGCGAGGAAGTCGAGGTGCGCCTTCAGCTCGTCCTTCGACGGCCAGGCGGTGCCGTAGATGCGCTGGAGCATCGGGTTCTTCTCGCTGCCGCGCCAGTAGGCGGCAGCGTTGCGCATCAGCTTGAAGGCCGGGATGTTGCGGGTGGTGGGCAGGTGGGGACCGCGGCAGAGGTCCTTCCAGCACAGCTCGCCGGTCTTGGCGTCGAGGTTGTCGTAGATGGTCAGCTCGCCGCCGCCCACCTCGACGTTCGCGCCGTCGTCGGTCGAGGCCGACCCCTTGATGCCGATGAGCTCCAGCTTGTAGGGCTCGTCGGCGAGCTCCTCACGGGCCGCCTCGTCGGAGACCACGCGGCGGGAGAACTTCTGCCCGCGCTTCTGGATCTCCTGCATCTTCTTCTCGACGGCCTTGAGGTCCTCGGGAGTGAAGGGCTTGGCGACGTCGAAGTCGTAGTAGAAGCCGTCGCGGACCGGCGGGCCGATGCCCAGCTTGGCCTCGGGGAACAGCTCCTGCACGGCCTGGGCCATGACGTGCGCGGTCGAGTGGCGCAGGATGTTCAGGCCGTCCTCGGAGGAGATCTCCACCGGCTCGACGGTCTCGCCGTCCCGCACCTCGTACGCGAGGTCCTTCAGCTCACCGGCGATCCGGGCGGCGACGATGGTGCGCTCGCCGGCGAAGAGCTCCGCCGCCGTAGTGCCCGTGGCCACCACGCGCTCGTCCCGCTCGGAATCGCGTTGGATGATCACACGGACGTCTGACACCGGTCTCTCCTGACTCAGGGGGTGCGCGAGCGAACACTGCGCGCCTGAATCGTACCGAGCCGGGAGGCCGCGCCGCCAAACGGTTACGGCCGCCCCGCCCGCGCTGGCTACCGTGGGCCTTCCGCCCCGCCCGCGAAGGGAACCCGCACCGTGCCGAGCCCGCTCGACCGCCCGCTCGTCCGCCCGCTCGACCTGACCGACGACCGCACCGCCGAGGCCGTGCACCGCATCGGCCGCGCCGCCTACGCGGTGGAGGCCGGGCTCATCGGCTTCGACGGCATCCCCGCGCTCGCCGAGAGCCTGGCGCAGCTGCGGGCGCGCCCGCTGTGCTGGCTGGGGGCCGTGGACGCCGGGGGTGCCGTCGCCGGGTTCCTGGCCTGGGAGGAGGCCGCGCCCGGGGACCCGGTCCGGCTGGACCGGCTGTGCGTGGATCCGGGCCGGTTCCGGCGCGGCGTCGCCTCCCTGCTGCTGCGCCACGCGCTGACCGGGCCCTTCGCGGGGCGCGTCGTGGAGGTCACCACGGGCGCGGCCAACGCCCCGGCGGTGACCCTGTACAGCCGCCTCGGCTTCGAACGCGGCGCCGACTTCTCCCCCGCCCCGGGCCTGACCATGGCCTCCTTCACCCGTCGCGGGTGACGCCCGCCCACGCCCGCGGCTACGCCTCCTCGTCGTCCGGCAGCGCCTCGGCGGGGTCGAAGGCCGCGTCGAGGGACTTCATCAGCCGGTCCCGTTCCACCTCGTCCAGCGGTACGGGGACCACGTCGCCCGCGTCGGCGAGCCGGCGGAAGCCGCCCCGGCGCTGGAGCCGCCCGCTGAGCCGCACGGGCAGTCCGACCAGGTGGGCGTGGCCGGCGATGCGGTAGGCCTCCTCGTCGAGCGCGGCCCGCACGTACGCGACCTCCGCGCCCGCCAGCACCCGCAGCCGGACGGTTCCCCCGCCGCCGGCCGCCGCCCGCCGCATCCGCACCACGGCCCCGGCGAGCCGGACGGGGACGGCGGGCTCCTCCCGGGTGTAGCGGGCGGCGGCCTCGCGCAGCACGGGCAGGTCGCCGGGTGAGAACTCCACCGGCTCGGGCCGCGCCGCGCAGCCGGCCGGCACCCCGGCCGCCGGGGCCCAGGCCAGCACGATCCGGGCGCCCTCGGAACCCCGTACGAGGGCGATCAGCGCGTCGGCGAGCTCCCGGCTGACCCCGGCGGCGACGGCGGCGTCGAAGGCCTCCATCCCACCGGTGGCGCGCCGGTAGTCCACCGCCTCCCGGGCCGCGTGCAGGGCGTGGTGCAGCCGGGCGACGGTGCCCCGGCCGCCGTCGACGGGGACGTAGGCGGTGAGCCGGCGTCCGCCCGGGGAGGGGCCGACCAGCACCCCGTCCAGGGCGCGTTCGGCCTGGGCGCGGTGGCGGGCCCCGTAGTACCCGGCGCGGGCCCGGTCGGCGAGGGCCCCGGCGAGCAGCATGCGGCGGGCCGCCGAGCGCAGCTGTTCCTGCACGGTCCAGGCGGCCTCGCCCCGGTACCCGTACGGGCCCTCGGGGATCTCCCGCTCCCAGCGGACCTCGTCGGCGGGGACGCTCAGCCCGAACAGCACCTCCCGCGCGGAGGGCAGTCCGCTGTGCGCGAGGGCCGTCACCGCCTCCTCCAGCAGGTCCGCGCAGTCGGGGAAGGCGCGGCTCTCGGGGACGAGCAGGCTGGTGCCCGCCCGGCCCGGCGGGGTCCAGCGCCCGTACCGGCCGGCCGCGCCGCCGCGCCGCTGCCATCCGTGCCGGTGCAGCAGGGCGCCGAGCACCTGCGGATCGACCTCGGCGGGATCGGGTGCGCCCGGGACGAACTCCGGGGACGGCAGCGGTTCGAGGTGCGGTGAGTTCCGGTTCATCAGGGTGTCCCTCCCGACCCGACCCGGGTCATGATCTCGCACAGCGCCCGGTCGTCGAAGATCCGCGACGTCGGTATCCGTACGGTGGTCCGGCGCCGGCCGGTCACGGGGTGTCCGGCGAGGTTGGTCCAGTAGCAGCAGTGCCGCAGGTCGAGCCGGTCGTGCCCGGCGCTCAGCCACTCCTCGCGCTCCCGCGGGACGAGCATCACGACGAGGATCTTGTGGACGGCGACCGGGGTGCGGGCCAGCTTCACGAGGTGCTCGTTGTCGAGGGTGAAGCCGAAGGTGGCCCCGGGCGGCCGGGGCGGCACCTGGTAGGTCGCCTTCAGCTGCACCTTGACGGTCACCTCGTCGTCGACGACGTGTTCCGGGGCGCCGTGGCTGACGTGCCAGTCGATGCCGTTGTCCGGGAAGGGCTGGGAGAGCGAGCAGCCGGCCGCGGCGGCGACGGCGTGCAGGTATCCCACCTGGAGGGTCTCCATGCAGGCGGTGGTGGCGAGTGTGCCGCGCAGGGGGCCGGTCCGTGGAGCGGGCGGTCCTTGCAGCAACCCGCCCGGTTCGGGCTGTGTGAGCGCCATGGCCGGCTCCCCATGCCTTCCGGGCTGCGCCGTGAGCGGATGCGGGGTGACGGCCGGTCATGCGCGCGGTCCCCCGCAGGAGTTGTCTCCGCACCCGGCCGCCCGCAAACGGCGTACGGGGCAAACGGCCCGGGTATCACCGATTCGGCAAGGTGGCGCGCGCCGTGGCAGTAACGCCCGGGATGCGCTCCATCTGCCGATCGGGGACGAGGAGTTCGCCATGACACGCTGGTACGAGGGCCCGCTGGCCGCATTCGACACGGAGACCACCGGGGTGGACGTCGAGCAGGACCGGATCGTGTCCGCCGCGCTCGTCGTGCAGGAGTGTGCGGGCGGCCGGGTCCGCTCCACCCGCTGGCTGGTCAATCCCGGCATCCCGGTGCCCCCGGGGGCCACCGAGGTGCACGGTCTGACCGACGACCACCTCCAGCGCCACGGCCGCTGGCCGGCGCCGGTGGTGGAGGAGATAGCCCGCGCGCTCGGTGAGCAGCAGGTGGCGGGCCGGCCGGTGGTGGTGATGAACGCGCCGTTCGACCTGACGCTGCTGGACCGGGAGTTGCGCCGGCACCGGGCGTCGACGCTGGCGCGGTACCTGGACGACCGGCCGCTGACGGTGCTGGATCCGCGGGTGCTGGACAAGCACCTGGACCGCTACCGCAAGGGGCGCCGGACGCTGACGGACCTGTGCGCGCACTACGGCATAGAGCTGGAGGGGGCGCACGAGGCCACGGCGGACGCGATGGCCTCGCTGGAGCTGGTCCGGGCGGTCGGGCGCAGGTTCGCGGCGCGGCTGGAGCGGCTGACCCCGGCGGAGCTGCACGCGCTCCAGGCCGTGTGGCACGCGGCCCAGGCGCGGGGGCTCCAGGCGTGGTTCACGCGGCAGGGCACTCCGGAGCCGGTGGATCCGCACTGGCCGCTGCGCCCGGAGGTGTCGCAGGCCGCGTAGCGGGCGGGGCCGCGACCGGGGTGGGGCGCGGGGGTCCGGGGGGAGTCCGTACGTCCCGTTACATGCGGAAGGCCGGTCCGTCATCAGACGGACCGGCCTGTCCCGGTGGGCGATACTGGGATCGAACCAGTGACCCCTTCGGTGTGAACGAAGTGCTCTCCCGCTGAGCTAATCGCCCGGGAACGGACTGAACAATACAAGAGCCTCCGGGTCTGTTCAAACCGCTTCCCGTCCGGCCGCCAGCCGGGCCGCGAGGCCGTGGTGTCCGGAGCGCATCATCAGGGCGTGGTTGAGCCGCAGGACCGGCCGGCCGGCGAGCCCCGACCACCGCAGCAGGGGCGCCCGTACCTCGACCTCCTGTTCGTAGACGGCCCGCGCACCGGGCCGCCGGGCGCCGGGCCGCCGGGCCCCCCGCGCCCGTACGGTCCAGCGCGCCCAGCCCTCCAGATCGCCGCGCAGCGCCACTTCCAGGACGCCGCGTCCCGGGTCGCGGAGCAGATCGGTGAGGGTGACGCGGATCCCGTACGGCAGGGCGGAGCGGATGAGGACGGCGCCGGTGTGCGCGTCGACGGCTTCGACGCGGCGGATCTGCGGCCACCAGTCGGGGTAGTGGCCGGGGTCCTCCAGCCGGGCGTAGACGAGGGCGGGCGGGGCGTCGAAGTCCCACACGCTGCGGAAGCGGTAGTGCGTCCAGCGCGGCATGTCCCCAGTCTGGCGCGGCAGCAGGGGCCGCGTCCGGCGGTCCGGGAAACCGGTGCCCGGGGGTACTCAGCGCCGATCTGAGTACCCACGCCCATGTCCTGAGGGGGTGACGGGGGACACACTCCGGCCATGGACTCCCCTCTCCCGCCCGCCGAAGAGCTGGCGCTCATCGACTGCGAGCTGCTGCAACTGGACTCCCGGCGGGCGTACTTGCTCACCCGTCGGGCATGGCTGGTGGCGCTGCTGTGGCAGGGCGGGGCGTCGGCCGGGGCTGCCGCCGGGGCACCCGCACCGGCGGGGCGCGGCGCCGCGGGCCCGGCGGCCGGACCGGCGCCGGGCGCACAGCACGTCCTGCTGACGCTGGGCGCGGTGCTGCTCGCGGTGGCCGCGCTCGCCTTCACCCTGGTGAGCTGGGGCTCCCTGGGCATCGGCGGCCGCTCGGCGGTGCTGGCCGCGCTGACGGCGGCCGCCCTGGCCGTGCCCGCGGTGCTGTTGCGGCGCGGACTGCGGGCGACGGCCGAGGCGGTCGCGGGGCTCGGGCTGCTCCTGACGGTGCTCGACGCCCACGCCCTGCGCGCGGTGGCCCTGCCCGCCGCCGACGGCGGGGCGTACGCGGCGTGGGCGGCGGCGGCGCTGGCGGCGCTGTGGGCGGCCTACGGGACGGCGCTGGGCCGGCTGCGGCTGCCGGCCGCCCTGGCCGTGGCGGCGGCGCAGCTGCCGTTGCCGCTGGCGGCGCTGGTGACGGGGGCGGGTCCGCTGGGGTGCGGCGGGGCGCTGCTGGCGACGGCCGCGCTGGACTGCGTACTGGCGGCCCTGGTGCGGCGGGGGGCGGTACGGGTGCCGGCGTGGGCGGCGGCGGGCGTGCTGGCCGGCTGCGCGATGGCGGTGGGGCTGGTCCGGTCCCTGGAGGCGCCCGGGAGCGCCGGGGCGGCCGGGCTGCTGGCGGCGGGTGCCCTGCTGGGCGTGGCGGTGGCCCGGCGCGAGCCGCGGGCGTCGACGGCGGCCCTGGCGGGGGGCCTGGCCGGGGTCTCGGCGGCCGGGGCGCTGGTGCCGGCCGGGGCGGGCACCGGGTGGGGGGTCGCGGTGCGGGTGGCCGCGGCGCTCGGGCTGCTGCTGGTGGCGGGGCGCGGGGCGGCGGGGCCCGGGCCGGTGCGCCGGGGGCTGGCCCGGGCCGGGGTGGCGGTGGCCGCACTGGGGGCGGCGGCGGGCCTGGCGGCGGTGGCCGTGGTGCTGGCGTCCCGGCTCGGGGTGCTGGGCGAGGTGTGGGCCGCGACGGCCCCGCGTCCGGCCGGATACCTTCCGGGCCCGGCGCTGGCGGCGACGCTGCTGCTGGCGGCGGGGGCGCTCGCGGCGGGGGCCGGGGTACTGCCGCGCGCGGGGTCGCGGATCGCGGCGGGGGTGTGCGCGGGCGCCGGACTGTTCGTGGCGCCGGTCCTGCTGGGGCTGCCGGTGGCGGTGGTGCTCGGGGCGCAGCTGGCGGTGGTGGCGGCGGCCGGGGCGGTGGCGCTGCGGGCCCGGGCACACGCCGTGGCCCTGGCCGCCGGGGGCGGGGCGGCGGCCGGGGCCCTGAACGTGTCCCTGGCGGCCCTGGACGGCCGCCTGGCCACCTTCGCGGTGCTCGGGGTGCTGGGCGCCGGGAGCGCGCTGGGAGCGGCGTACGGGGGCGCCCGGCGGCCGGTACGGGGTGGCGGGGCGGTCCTCGCCACCGGCTGCGCGGCGGCAACGGCGCTGGCGCTGGCGGCGCTGGCCGGGGCGGCCCCGCCCTGGCAGGGGGTGGCCGTGCTGGCGGTCCCGGCGGCCGTGGCGGCGCTGGGTCCGCGGCTGGACCCGGTACGGGTGCCCGCGGAAGCGGCGGCGGCCGTCTGCGCGCTGCTCGCCGCAGCCCTGGCGGCCGGTGACCCGGCGGTGCTGGCGCTGGTCCTGGCGCTGGCCGGGGTGTGCTGCGCGGGGGCGGCGGTGCGGGCGGACCGGCGCAGGGCGGCCGGGGCCGCGGGGGCGCTGGCGGTCGCGGCGGCGTGGGTCCGGCTGGGCGCGTCGGGGGTGACGGCCCCGGAGGCGTACGCCCTGCCGGTGTCGGCGCTCGCGCTGGCGGTGGGGCTGCTGCGGCGCCGCCGCGATCCGGGGGCCTCGTCCTGGGCGGCGTACGGTCCGGGGCTGGCGGCGGGCCTGCTGCCCGCCCTGGGCGCCGCCTGGGCGGACTCCGGCTGGCCGCGCCCGCTGCTGCTGGGGCTGGTCTCGCTGGCGCTCACCCTGGCCGGTGCGCGCCACCGGCTGCGGGCGCCGCTGCTGCTGGGCGGCGCGACCCTGGCGGCGGTGGCCCTGCACGAGCTGGCGCCGTACGTGGTGCAGGTGGCCGGCGTGCTGCCGCGCTGGCTGCCGCCGGCGGTGGCGGGGCTGCTGCTGCTCGCGGTGGGGTCGACCTACGAGAAGCGGCTGCGCGACGCCCGGCGGCTGCGGGAGGCCCTCGGCCGGCTGCGCTGAGGTGCCGGGTGCACAGGGGGCTGGGAAGCGGGTACGACAAAGGCCCGGAGACTCTTGACGAGTCTCCGGGCCCCTGCTCCGGGTGGGCGATACTGGGTTCGAACCAGTGACCCCTTCGGTGTGAACGAAGTGCTCTCCCACTGAGCTAATCGCCCGGACGCACCACAAACATTACCGCATGTCAGCGGTGCTCCATGACCATGCCCGGAGGGTCACTGGTCCTTCAGGTTCCAGGGCAGGGTCAGGCCGTACTTCCACAGGTAGAAGCCGATCAGCGCGCCCGCGATGACGAGGCCGACGCTGGTGAGGATGATGTTGCGGCGGCGCACCTTGGGGTCGAGGGCCTTCTGGGCGGCTTCGGTGACCTTGCGCTTGGTCCAGCGCAGGACGAGGTGGGCCCAGGCGAACTCGGTGGCCCAGATCGCCAGGCCCGCGAAGATCGCCACCCAGCCGGGGCCGGGCAGGACGAGCATGGCGATGCCGGCGGCGATGACGGCAAGGCCGACGATGAAGACGCCGACCTGCCAGCTCAGGTGCAGGCTGCGGTTCGCCTTGATGAAGGCGGGCGCCTTGGAGACGTGCGGGCTCTCCTCGGCGGCCGGTTCACTGGTGGCGGACTCATTGGTTCCGCGGTCACTCCCCGTATTCATGGGCTCGAATCTACCGGAGCCGGAAGCACACGTGAATGCCGCTTTGGATCCGCCGTCCGAGGGACCCAGAGGTCCGCAAAACGGTCAGAGGGGTTTACAACGGCACCGTAGGTGGCATGTCGATTTCGCCGACGTGCGAATCCCCGAGCGCACACTGAGCGAAAGGCCCTGGCGCTTATGAACACCACGGTCAGCTGCGAGCTGCACCTGCGCCTCGTTGTGTCGAGCGAGTCCTCACTGCCTGTTCCCGCGGGCCTGCGGTATGACACGGCCGACCCCTACGCCGTGCACGCCACCTTCCACACCGGCGCCGAGGAGACGGTCGAATGGGTATTCGCCCGCGACCTCCTCGCTGAGGGCCTCCACCGGCCCACCGGTACCGGCGACGTCCGCGTCTGGCCGTCCCGCAGCCACGGTCAGGGCGTCGTGTGCATCGCCCTGAGCTCACCGGAGGGAGAAGCGCTGCTCGAAGCACCCGCCCGAGCACTCGAATCGTTCCTCAAGCGGACGGACGCCGCGGTCCCACCCGGGACCGAGCACCGGCACTTCGACCTCGACAAGGAGCTCTCCCACATCCTGGCCGAAAGCTGAGCCAGGCCTACAGCCGCCCGACACCGTCCGACTCGGGGCGACGGTGCGGGGCGGACAACCGCATATGCGTTGCCGGCGCTGTTCTCGCGGGAGCCACCCGCGAGGACGGCGCCGGTCTGCTTGGGTGCCCGCGGAGGCACAACCGCTAGAGTCGGCCCCCAGCGGCGGCAGCGGCCCGTCGCCGCAAGGCCGGCCTCCAGGGAGCGACCCCGTGCAGATCCCCCACGACACCCGTCGCGCGCTCGACGTCGTCGTCGCGCTGGTGAACACCGCGGCCGAGCCGGACCAGCCGGACGGACTGTCCGACATCGGGGCGCTGCGCGGCTTCGTACGGGAACACGCCATCAGCGACGTCGGCGAGCTCGGCGCCCGCGACCTCGCGGGCGTGCGGACCGTGCGCGGCAAGTTCGCCCAGGTCTTCGCGGCACCGAACTCCCGCGCGGCGTCCGTGCTGATCAACGAGCTGGTCGCCACGGCGGGCACGACGCCGCAGCTCACCGACCACGACGGCTACGACTGGCACGTGCACTACTTCGCGCCCGGCGCCTCGGTGGGCGACCACCTGGCGGCGGACGGCGGCATGGCGCTGGCCTTCATCGTGGTCTCCGGCGAGCAGGAGCGGCTGCGCCGCTGCGAGGCCCCGGACTGCCGGCGGGCCTTCGTCGACCTGTCCCGCAACCGCTCCCGGCGCTACTGCGACAGCCGGACCTGCGGGAACAGGCTGCACGTGGCCGCGTACCGGGCGCGGCGCAAGGAGGCCGGCGCGGAGGCCGATGCCCCGGAGCGGGCGTCAGAGCAGGTAGAGGTCGTGCACGGCGGCGAGCAGCAGTAGCGTTCCGATCACCCCCAGGAAGATCATCAGGGGTGGCTGGGAGAGGGCGAACAGACAGCCGCGCCCCTCGGGGGCGAGCGGTGCCCTGGCGGGCGGTGCCTCGGCGGCGGGAGCGGGAGCCTGCGGCTCGTCCTGCGATGTGTCGAGCATGTCGGGCCGATGATCGCGCAGCGCCCGCCCGCGCGGCCCCCAACACGCCATGAACGGCGCGGCAGTTCGCCCGCTCTCGTCAGTTCAGGTGGTTCCCCGCGGCTTTGGCCCCGCGAGCGGACCGCCGTCCGCTACACCGGGCCGCCGCGCTTCGTTCAGATGCCGTGCTTCGTTCAGATGCCGTGCTTCTTGAGGATGGCCTCGATGTCGGAGAAGTCCTCGGCCGGGGGCGCGGAGGCGGCCGGTGCGGCGGCGCCCCGGGCGGGCCGGGTGCCGAGGGAGGGGGCGGAGGCGGCGGGGGCCACGGCCCCGGGGGCCGGGCCGCCGCGGGCCGCCCGGGCGGGCTCCGCCTCCTTGCCCGGGGCGCGCCGTTCCACGGCCCGGGTCGTCATGAAGAGCAGCCAGGCCAGGCCGAGCAGGCCGAAGCCGATCCATACGGACGGCTTGAAGACCATCCCGGACACCCACTCCACGACGCCGGTCAGCACCAGCCCCACCGGCACCAGCGAGTAGGCCGCGATCCGCGTGGCGGCCAGGAATCGCCTGCGGTACGCGGTCAGCGCGGCGATGCCCAGGCCCGCCGCGGACACCGCGGAACATATGGTCTCGGCAAGCATGCGGTCCTCCGGCTCTGGACGGATGGGCGATCTGTCCCTTCCATCCTGCACCGCCCGGTGCCGTCGGGGCCATGCCCGGGGCCCCGGCCGCGCCGATCTCCGGGACATCTCGGGGTCGGTCTCCTCCCCGGGGGGTCTGGGAGACTGTCCGCATGACCGATTCCGTGATCCTCGACGTCTGGTGCGAACTCCAGTGCCCGGACTGCCACAGCGCCCTGGACGACGTACGCGCCCTGCGGGCCCGCTACGGCGACCGGCTGGACATCCGGCTGCGGCACTTCCCGCTGGAGAAGCACAAGCACGCGTTCGCCGCCGCGCAGGCCGCCGAGGAGGCGGCCGAGCAGGGGCAGGCCTGGCCGTACACGGAGGCCGTCCTGGCCCGCAGCTCCGAACTCGGCGAGCGCGGCGAGGCCGTACTGCTGGACGTGGCGCGTGAACTGGGGCTGGACGTCGAGGAGTTCGACACCGCCCTGATCGACGGCCGGCACATCCTGATCGTCGACGCCGACCAGGCCGAGGGCAAGGCCATCGGTGTGACGGGTACCCCGACCTACGTGATCGACGGCGAGCGCCTGGACGGCGGCAAGAGCCAGGCGGGCCTGCGCGCCCGCATCGAGGAGATCGCCGACCGCCTGCTCGGCGCCTGACCCGGCGCGGATCCGGAAGAGACGGCCCTAGATCAGGTCCTTGGCGCAGTGCACCTCGGTCGTGAGGTAGCCCAGGGACGCGTAGAGGCGCCGGGCCGGGGTGTTGTCGGCGAAGACGTGGAGGCCGAGGCGGTGGTGTCCCGCGGCGAGGGCCGTGCGCTCGGCGAGCAGCATGAGGGCGCGGCCGTGGCCCCGGCCGCGGTGCTCCCCGGCGACCTCGACGTCGAAGACGAAGGCGGCGCCCGCCTCCTGCGGATCCCGCGCGGCGAGCCACACCCGGCCGACCGGGACCCCGTCCGCCTCCAGGACGCGCAGGAACACCCCGGGGGTGTCCAGGCCCTGCGGGAGCTGCCTGGCGTGGTCGGCCCGGGACTTCGCGCGCGCGGCCGCGGGCGACATGCCGCGGTCGGTCCAGCTGCGCTCGTAGCCCTCCCGGGCGCGGGCCAGCCAGACCTCGTACTCGGCCGGCGTCATGGGGCGGCCGACGGCGCCCCGCGGGAGGGCGGGCGGCCCGGCGGGGAGGTCCTTGGCCATGGTGCGGCTGTGCTCGGTGTACCCGAGGGCGGCGGCGAGCCGCAGTCCCCCTGCCGAGTCCGCCGGGACCGAGACCCGTACCCGGCGGCAGCCCCAGCCGCGCAGCACCTCCTCGGCGGCGAGCGCCGCGACCGTGGCGCGGCCGCGGCGGCGGTCGCGCTCGTCGACGGCCAGGTCGCGGATCTCCCCCACCGTCGGCCCGAAGGGGGTGTCGGAGGCGATCGTCAGCGCCCCCACCCGCCTGCTGTTGACGCGGACCTCGTAGGGGCGCGAGCGGGCGCCGTCGTCGCTGTGCCGGAGCGGTCCGCAGGGCCGCAGGGTGGTGGTCATCCTCCGATTTCTACCCGCCCCGCGGCGCCGTGGCTACGGGGTGCGCGCCGGATCCGGGGGCGCGCGGACGGGGCTACGGGTCGAGGTCCGCTCCGGCGCGGTCCTCGAAGAGGCGCATCGCCGCGGCGGTGACGGGGCCGGGGGCGGCGGACGGGGTGCGGCCGTCGACGCGGTGGACGGCCTGCACGTCGCGCAGGGTGGAGGTGAGGAAGACCTCCTCGGCGTGCTCCAGCGCTTCGAGGGGCAGGTCGGTCTCCTTGGCGCCGGTCCACGCGACGGTCAGCGCCCGGGTGATGCCCGCGAGGCAGCCGGAGGCCACGGGCGGGGTGTGCAGTTCCCCGTCGAGGACCACGAAGACGTTGGAGCCGGTGCCCTCGCAGAGCCGGCCCGCGGTGTTGGCGAACAGCGCCTCGGAGGCGCCGGCGGCGTGCGCCCGGGCCAGGGCGACCACGTTCTCGGCGTAGGAGGTGGTCTTCAGTCCGGTGAGCGCGGAGCGTTCGTTGCGGACCCAGGGGACGGTGATCACCGCGGTGCTGTCGGGCCGGCGGGCGCTCTCGCCGAGGGCGACGACGAGGGTGGGTCCGGCGTCGCCGCGGTCCGAGCCGAGCGGGGAGGGGCCTGCGGTGTAGGTGATCCGCAGCCGGCCCAGCGGCACCGGGTTGGCTTCGAGCACGGCGGCGCAGGCGCGGCGCACCTCGTCGAGGTCGGGGTCGGGCAGGCCGAGGCCGCGGGCGGAGCGGGTGAGCCGGTCCAGGTGGCGGGTGAGCGCGAAGAGGGTGCCGTCCTTCGCCTTGAGCGTCTCGAAGACCCCGTCGCCCACGGTGAGCCCGTGGTCCAGTACGGACACCCTGGCGTCCCGTGCGTCCCGCAGCGTTCCGTCGAGCCAGATCCTCACCGTACGTTTCCTCCGCTCAGGTCGCGGGCCCCCTGCGGGCCCTGTTCCGCGGTTCCGCAGGCCAGCGCCACCAGCCGGGCGGCCTTCAGCTCGGTCTCCGCCCATTCGCGGTCGGGGTCGGAGCCCCAGGTGATCCCGGCGCCGGTGCCGAAGCACAGCCGGGGGCCGGCGGGGGCCTCGCGGTCGATCCAGAAGGTGCGGATGCCGACGGCGAGGGCGGCGGTCCCCCGGTCGGCGTCGACCCAGCCGATGCCCCCGCAGTAGGGGCCGCGGGGGGCTGTCTCCAGCTCTTCGATGATCCGCAGGGCGGAGGACTTGGGGGCGCCGGTGACGGAGCCGGGCGGGAAGGTGGCGCCGAGCAGGTCGGCCCAGCCGGCGCCGTCGGCGAGTTCCCCGCTGACGGTGGAGACCAGGTGGACGAGGCCCGGGTGCTCCTCGACGGCGCACAGCTCGGGGACGGCGACGGAGCCGGTGGCGCAGACCCGTCCCAGGTCGTTGCGCACGAGGTCCACGATCATGACGTTCTCGGCGTGGTCCTTGGGCAGCAGGTCGGCGACGGTGCGGCCGGTGCCCTTGATGGGCCCGGATTCCAGGTGGCGGCCGGAGCGGCTGAGGTAGAGCTCGGGGGACGCGGTGGCGATCTCCACGCCGTGGGCCGGGAGCCGAATCGTTCCTGCGTACGGGGCGGGGTTGCCGCGCGCGAGCAGGGCGGTGAGGGCGTCGACATCGGCCCGGGCCGGGTCGGGCAGCGGCGCGGACATCACGCGGCAGAGGTTGGCCTGGTAGACCTCCCCGGCCGCGATGTACTCGCGGATCCGGCGCACGCCCGCGACGTACGCGGAGCGGTCGAGGGAGGAGGACCACTGGCCGGCGCGGGGACCCCGCCAGGCGCCGGGGACCGGCGCGGGGACGGGGTCGGGGCGTATGTCCCCGAAGCGCGCGCAGACCAGCCGGCCCTCGAAGTCTGCGGTCACCGCCCAGAACCCGGTGGAGTCGAGGGCCGAGGGGTCACCGGTGACGTCACGGAGGTCGGTCGCGAGGAGGCCGCCGAAGCGGGCCAGGGGAGGCAGGTCGTGCACGGCTGCGAGTCTATGACCGGTGACGCGGCGGCGCCGGTGAGGTGACCGCGGGGTGACCGGTGGTGATCGGGCGGCAGCACGCTGCGGAAACGCGTTTTTGAGCTGGCCCGGGAATCCGCTAGAGTTCAACACGTCGCCAGGGAGCGAAGGGGGAAAACCCCGGAGCGAACACGGTGACCTGCGGACGTAGCTCAGTTGGTAGAGCACCACCTTGCCAAGGTGGATGTCGCGAGTTCGAGTCTCGTCGTCCGCTCGAAGTGGGGGATTTCTTCCCGAGAACCCCTACGGCTCCATGGTGGAGTGGCCGAGAGGCGAGGCAACGGCCTGCAAAGCCGTCTACACGGGTTCAAATCCCGTCTCCACCTCCAAGGACGATTAGCTCAGCGGGAGAGCGCTTCCCTGACACGGAAGAGGTCACTGGTTCAATCCCAGTATCGTCCACTGGTCCGCAAGGATCCCCGCGCGATTAGCTCAGCGGGAGAGCGCTTCCCTGACACGGAAGAGGTCACTGGTTCAATCCCAGTATCGCGCACGCAGTACACGCACCACCTGCGGTTCAGACCGTGGTCCCGCGCGATTAGCTCAGCGGGAGAGCGCTTCCCTGACACGGAAGAGGTCACTGGTTCAATCCCAGTATCGCGCACCACCGGGAAGCCCCGGCCGTTTCGACGGCCGGGGCTTTCGCGTGCTCCGTGGTTCAGGAGGAGAAGAGCATCCGGCCGAACCCGCCCTTGTGGTGGCCGTGTCCGTGGCCGTGGCCGTGGTGGCCGCCGTGCTGCGGGGCTCCCCAGGCCGGGGCCGCGTGCTGGACCGGGTACGGGGCCGGCGGGGCGGCGGGCGGCGGGACCTGGCCGTACTGCTGCGTCGTGTACTGGGATTCCAGGCGGGTCAGCGCCTCCAGCTCCCCGTAGTCGAGGAAGATGCCGCGGCAGCCGCTGCACTGCTCGATCTGAACGCCGTTGCGGTTGTAGGTGTGCATGATCGCGTGACACTTCGGACACTGCATGACCGGTTCAACTCCTCGCCGTCTGCTTCGGTGCCGGACGCCCGCCCGGCACCTCCCGCTCACCTTACGACGGAGCTACGGCTCCAACTCGGCCCGGAATGTAGCCATTCGGACACAGGAATCCAGCATCAGCCGCTCCGCCTCGTCCAGCGGGCGCCGGGCCGGGGCCGCCTTGGCCACGGCGAGAGCCGCCGTCTGCACGGTCAGCGCCCGCGCGGCGAGGTCGAGTTCCGGCCAGGGGTCGGTGCCGGGCGCCCCCGCGGCCGGACCGCCCGCGGCGCGGTAGGCGTCGAGGAAGCGCGCCCAGGCGTCGGGGGCGAGGATGCCGGCCGCGTACCAGGCGGCCGGGCGGGCGAGGTCCCAGGCGGGGGTGCCGAGGCCGAGGTCGTCCACGTCGATGAGCCGCCAGGGCCCGTCGGGGGCCGGGTGGCGCACGAGCTGGCCCAGGTGGAGGTCGCCGTGGCAGAGCGCCGCCGCACCGGGCGGGGGGACGCCCTCGCCGCGGGCCCAGGCCGGGAGGGTGGCGGCGGCCGCGCGGACGGCCCGGCCGTCCTCCCGCCCCGTCTGCGGGGCCCGGGCCAGGCGGCGCAGGGCGCGGGCCACCTTGGCCGGGCCGCGCATGGGCGGGACCGGGCCGGGGAGGACCTCGGGCGGGGTGCGGTGCAGCGCCGCCAGCAGCCGGGCGGCCTCCCCCCAGGGGGCCTCCTGGGGGCGCTCGGGGTCCACGGGGGCGCCGTAGGGCCACAGGGAGACGGGACGGCCGTGGACGGCCCCGGTGCGCAGCGGGGGCAGCAGCACCCCGGCGAGCGCGCGGGACCCGGCGACGCGGATGCGGGCCGCGAGGGCCTCCGGGTCGCTGCCGGGGGCGTGCGCCTTGGCGACGGTGTTCCCGCAGCGGACGACGGTCCCGTCGGGCCGGTCCGCGAGCAGCTCGTACGACCGCCCGGGGCCGCCGTCGCGCGCCCAGGCGGCGAGGGCGGCGGGCAGCGGGGCGGGCAGCGGGAGGGCGCTCACGCGGCGCCCGGGGCCACGGATGCGCACGGGGCCGCGGCGCCCGGTACCGCCGCGGGGGTGAACGCGGGCCCGGGCGCGGGTCCGCGGGCGGGGGCCGGGGCGTGCGTCGGCGAGGTGCCGGTGGGGCCGTGCGACGGCCGGGGCGGGGCCGTGGAAGGGGGGTGCTCGTGCGCCATGGGGTCTCCCGTCGTCCGGGACGAGGCTACGACGCCCGGCGGGCCGGCGAAAGAAAAGGGTGCTGCCCGTGCGACTCCCCAGTCGTACGGGCAGCACCCTTCACCTGCCGTCCGTCGTCGAGCCCCCGTCCCCACGGGGTCCGACGGGCCGATGTCCCGGCCCGGGCCGCTCTCCCGGGCCCGGGGCGCCGCTCAGCGCCCCAGCACCACACCCACGGACGACGCCTGTGCCACCACCTGGTCGAAGCCTCCGAAGAGGAAGAGCAGGAGGGCGGCCAGGGGCAGGACCATGGCCGCGGCCACCAGCGGGTGGCGCGTACCGGACTCATGGCTGTGGAACGCGAATGCCTTGCGTCCCTGCCGTGCGATGTCCGCCATGGTCCTCTCCCTGTCGTTTGGCAGCGGCGGGCTCGTGACCTCGGGGGACGAGTGCGCCACCCGCCGCTTGTCTTCAACACTAGGCCGCCGCAGGGCCCCTGGCCTCATGCCCTCGTACCCCTTGACGGGCCTACGGGAGGATGAGAGGGGGCTCCGCGGAGTACTCCCCTGGGTGGAGATCGCCGCCCCGCCCTGGGGGTCTTCCCGGAGGGGATGACCGGAGGGTAGTGACATCGCTCACTTCCGTCACTCCCCGCACACGCGTGTCTTCGTACGGGGTGTGGGCGGGCTCCCGTGGTCACAGCCGCCGCCGGGCCTCCCCCGCGTCTGCGTCCGGGGCCCGCTGTGGCGCCAATCCCCTTGCCCCGAGAGCCGTTTGGGCTTCGGGGCGGCCGGTGGGACGTGGCCGGGGGATCCGGTCCGCACACCCCCAAGTGGCCTGCCCCGCACTGACGATCGAATCCCCCGGCGAGGGCGCGGCCTCTGAGCGCTCGTGCCGGATGGTCCGTAAGCTGTGCCAGGTCAACAGGACGACCGGTCAGCGGGGTGGACATGGCGATGATGCGGCTCCGGCGCGAGGACCCGCGTGTCGTCGGCTCGTTCAGACTGCACCGGCGGCTCGGCGCCGGCGGGATGGGCGTGGTCTACCTGGGCTCGGACCGCCGCGGCCAGCGCGTCGCCCTGAAGGTGATCCGGCCGGACCTGGCCGAGGACCAGGAGTTCCGCTCCCGCTTCGCCCGCGAGGTGTCCGCCGCGCGGCGGATCCGCGGCGGCTGCACCGCCCGGCTGGTGGCCGCCGACCTGGAGGCCGAGCGCCCCTGGTTCGCCACCCAGTACGTGCCCGGGCCCTCCCTGCACGACAAGGTGGCCGAGGAGGGCCCCCTGACGGCCGCCCAGATCGCCGCGATCGGAGCCGCGCTGTCCGAGGGGCTGGTCGCGGTGCACGAGGCGGGGGTGGTCCACCGGGACCTGAAGCCCTCGAACATCCTGCTCTCCCCCAAGGGTCCGCGGATCATCGACTTCGGCATCGCCTGGGCGACCGGGGCGAGCACCCTGACCCACGTGGGCACCGCCGTCGGCTCCCCCGGCTTCCTCGCGCCCGAACAGGTGCGCGGCGCGACCGTCACCCCCGCGACCGACGTCTTCGCGCTCGGCGCGACCCTGGCCTACGCGGCGACCGCCGATTCGCCCTTCGGGCACGGCAGTTCCGAGGTCATGCTGTACCGCGTGGTGCACGAGGAGCCCCACCTGGTGGGGGTGCCCGACGCGCTGGCGCCGCTGGTGCGGGCCTGCCTGGCCAAGGACCCCGAGGAGCGGCCCACCACCCTCCAGCTGTCGATGCGGCTGAAGGAGATCGCCGCCCGGGAGGCGCACGGGCTGGGCGACGGCCGGCCGCCCGCGCAGCGGGTCCGCGGCGACCGCCCCGTGGGACGCCCCGCCGACCAGACCGCCCTCTACACCGAGCCCGGCGCGGAACGCCGTACCGGGGGCGGCGCCGCTCCCGCGCCCCGGGAGCGGGCTGCGCAGGGGGGGCCGTCCTCGCGGCCCTCGTCCCCGCGCAATCCCGGCTCCACGGCGGGCCGTACGGGCGGCGGCGGCCGCCCCGGACCGCGTACGACCGGGACGGGGCGCCGGCCCTCGCGGCCGGACCCGAAGCTGCTGCGCCAGCGGCTGATCGTGTTCGTCGTGGTGACGCTCCTGGTGGCGCTGGGCATCGCCCTGGCGCAGAAGCTCTAGGAGCCCTGCCCGCCGGAGCCCGGGGCCGTCAGCTGCGGCTGCCGGCCACCGCGTAGAAGGCGACGGCGGCGGCCGCACCCACGTTGAGCGAGTCCACGCCGTGCGCCATGGGGATGCGCACCCATTCGTCGGCGGCGACCAGGGCCTGGGTCGTCAGGCCCTCGCCCTCGGCCCCGAGCATCAGCGCGACCCGGTCCTGGGTCTGCGCGACGGCCCGTTCGATGGGCGTGGCCTTCTCGTGCGGGGTGAGGGCGAGCAGCTTGAAGCCCGCCTCCCGTACCGAGTCCAGGCCCTTGGGCCAGGCGTCGAGGCGGGCGTAGGGGACGGAGAACACCGCGCCCATGGAGACCTTCACCGAGCGGCGGTAGAGCGGGTCCGCGCAATCGGGCGACAGCAGGACGGCGTCCATCCCGAGGGCGGCGGCGCTGCGGAAGATGGCGCCGATGTTGGTGTGGTCGTTGACCGCCTCCATGACGGCCACCCGGCGCGCCGAGGCCAGCAGTTCGCGGGCCGTCGGCAGGGGCTTGCGCTGCATCGAGGCGAGGGCGCCGCGGTGCACGTGGTAGCCGGTGACGCGTTCGGCGAGGTCCGGGCTGACGGCGTAGACGGGCGCCGGGAGCTCGTCGATGACGTCGCGCATGACGTCGACCCACTTGGCGGAGAGCAGCATCGAGCGCATCTCGTACCCGGCGTCCTTGGCGCGTCTGATGACCTTCTCGCCCTCGGCGATGAAGAGGCCTTCGGCGGGCTCGCGACGGCGCCGGAGTTCGACGTCGGTCAGGCCCGTGTAGTCGCCGAGGCGCGGGTCGTCGGGGTCTTCGATGGTGATGAGATCAGCCACAGGGTGATACTGCCTTGTCCTGGGTGCGGTGCCAACGGCCTGTCAGGCGCTGGTGGTGGGCGGGGTGCCCGCGGTGCCCGGGGCGTGCACGCCGACGACCTCGCCGATGACGATGACCGCCGGCGGGCGGACCCCTTCGGCGCGCACGGTCTCGCCGACCGTGGCCAAGGTGGCGTCCACCCGGCGCTGGGCCGCGGTGGTGCCCTCCTGGACGACCGCCACCGGCGTGTCGGCGGCGCGGCCGTGGCGCACCAGGGCCTCGGCGATCAGGCCGATCTTGTCGACGCCCATCAGGACCACCAGGGTGCCGGTGAGCTTGGCGAGGGAGGCCCAGTCCACGAGGGAGCGCGGGTCGTCGGGGCCGACGTGACCGCTGACCACGGTGAACTCGTGCGCCACCCCGCGGTGGGTGACGGGGATGCCGGCCGCGCCGGGCACGGAGATGGAGCTGGAGATGCCGGGCACGACGGTGCACGGGATGCCGGCCTCGGCGAGGGCCTGGAGCTCCTCCATGCCGCGGCCGAAGACGTACGGGTCGCCGCCCTTGAGGCGGACGACGGCCTTGCCCGCCTTGGCGTGCTCGATCAGCGCGTTGTTGATGGCCTCCTGGGCCATGAACCGGCCGTACGGGATCTTCGCGGCGTCGATGACCTCGACGTGCGGCGGCAGCTCGTCCAGGAGGTCGCGGGGGCCGAGCCGGTCGGCGATGACGACGTCGGCCTCGGCGAGCAGGCGCCGGCCGCGGACCGTGATCAGGTCGGGGTCGCCGGGGCCGCCGCCGACGAGGGCGACGCCCGGGCCGCCCTTGTGGCGGTGGGCGGGGGCGGTGAGGGTGCCGTCGCGCAGGCCCTCGACGACGGCGTCGCGGACGGCGGCCGAGCGGCGGGGGTCGTTGCCGGTCAGCACGGCGACGGTGACGCCCTCGACGCGGCCGGTGGCCGGGGTCCAGGCGGTGGCGGCGGAGGCGTCGTCGGCGCGCACGCACCAGACGCGCTCGCGCTCGGCCTCGGCGGAGATCCGCTCGTTGTCCTCGCGGTTCTGGGTGGCGATCAGGGCGTACCAGGCTCCGGCGAGGTCGCCGTCCTGGTAGCGGCGGCGTTCCCAGCGGATCTCGCCGGTCTCGGCCATGGCGTCCACGGAGGGGGTGGCGGAGGGGGAGATCAGCAGGACGTCGGCGCCGGCCGCGATGAGCGCGGGAAGGCGGCGCTGGGCGACCTGGCCGCCGCCGATGACGACGACGCGGCGCCCGGCCAGGCGGAGTCCTACGGGGTAGGCGGGGTGTGCCGGGTTTGCCATGGCGGTTGCGGCTCCTGATGCGGCGGGGATCGACGAGGCCGCTGCTACGTCGGAGCGGCTGGGGTGACGTGCGGTTTTCCGCTGTCCGGGTCCACGATACGACCCGCTGGGGCTGCGTTCCCGGCGGGGCCCGGGGTGCGGGCACCGCCCGGCGGGACCGGTGGCACCGGTCCCGCCGTCGTCCGGGGCTACTTCTCCGTCACGCCCGCCGAGTCGAAGGTGGCGACCTCGTGCATGGCGCGGGCCGCGCTCTGGACCAGGGGCAGGGCCAGCAGGGCGCCGGTGCCCTCGCCGAGGCGCAGGTCCAGGTCGATCAGCGGGCGCAGGCCGAGCTTGTTGAGGGCGGCGACGTGGCCCGGCTCCGCGCTGCGGTGGCCGGCGATGCAGGCCGACAGGGCCTCGGGGGCGATGGCGCGGGCCACCAGGGCGGCCGCGCCGGCGCTGACGCCGTCCAGGATGACCGGCGTACGGAGCGAGGCGGCGCCCAGCAGCAGGCCGACGATCGCCGCGTGCTCCAGGCCGCCGATGGCCGCCAGGACGCCGACCGGGTCGGCCGGGTCCGGCTGGTGGAGCTCCAGGGCTCGCCGGACGACCTCGACCTTGCGGGCGTGGGTCTCGTCGTTGATGCCGGTGCCGCGGCCGGTGACCTCGGCCGGGTCGACCCCGGTGAACACCGAGATGAGGGCGGCGGACACGGTGGTGTTCGCGATGCCCATCTCGCCGGTCAGCAGGGCCTTGTTGCCCGCCGCGACGAGGTCGCGGGCGGTCTCGATGCCGACCTCGATGGCCGCGACGGCTTCCTCGCGGGTCATGGCCGGGCCGGCGGAGAGGTCGGCGGTGCCGGGACGCACCTTGCGGGGCAGCAGGCCCGGGGTGGCGGGCAGCTCGCCCGCGACGCCGACGTCGATGACGCAGACCTCGGCGCCGACCTGGTTGGCGAAGGCGTTGCAGACCGCGCCGCCGCCGAGGAAGTTCGCCACCATCTGCAGGGTGACCTCCTGCGGCCACGGCGTGACGCCCTGGGCGTGGACGCCGTGGTCACCGGCGAAGATCGCGACGGCGGCCGGCTCCGGGATCGGCGGGGGGCAGACCCGGGAGAGACCGCTGAGCTGGGCCGAGAGGATTTCGAGCATGCCCAGGGCCCCGGCGGGCTTGGTCATGCGCTTCTGCCGCTCCCAGGCCTCGCCGAGCGCCTTGGCGTCGAGCGGGCGGATGCTGGCGACCGTCTCGGAGAGCAGGTCGTGCGGCTCCTCGCCCGGCAGCGCGCGGCGCCCGTACGTCTCCTCGTGCACGACCCAGGACAGGGGGCGCCGCTGGGACCAGCCGGCCTGCGCGAGCTCGGGCTCCTCGGGGAACTCGTCGACGTAGCCGACGCACAGGTACGCGACGACCTCCAGGTGCTCCGGGAGGCCGAGGGCGCGGACCATCTCGCGCTCGTCGAAGAAGCTGACCCAGCCGACGCCGAGTCCTTCGGCGCGCGCGGCGAGCCAGAGGTTCTCGACGGCGAGGGCGGAGGAGTACGGGGCCATCTGCGGCTGGGTGTGCCGGCCGAGGGTGTGGCGGCCGCCGCGGGTGGGGTCGGCGGTGACGACGATGTTCACCGGGGTGTCGAGGATGGCCTCGATCTTGAGTTCCTTGAACTGCTTGGCCCGGCCCTTGGGCAGCGACTTGGCGTAGGCCTCGCGCTGGTGTTCGGCGAGCTCGTGCATCGTCCGGCGGGTTTCGGCGGAGCGGATGACGACGAAGTCCCAGGGCTGCGAGTGGCCGACGCTGGGCGCCGTGTGGGCGGCCTCCAGGACGCGGAGCAGCACCTCGTGCGGGATGGGGTCGGTGCGGAAGCCCTTGCGGATGTCGCGGCGCTCGCGCATGACGCGCAGCACGGCCTCGCGCTCGGCGTCGTCGTACGCGGGGGCGGGGTCGCCGGCCGGGACGGGCTCGGGGGCCGGGACGGGCTCGGGGGCCGGGACGGGCTCGGGGGCGCCCGGTGCGGGCTCCTGGGCGGCGGCCGCGTCCTCGGGGGCCTGCGGGGCGTCGGGGGCCTCAGGGGTCTCCGGGAGCTCCGGGGCGGCCGGGGCCTCCGGGAGCTCCTGGGCCACGGGGGCTTCGGCGGACCGCGCGGGCCCGGCCGGGTCGACGGGCTCGGCGGCTTCGGCGGCTTCGGCGGGCTCCGCCGGAACGGCCGCGAGCGGCTCGGCGGCGGCCTCCGGGCCGTCCTCGGCCGGTACCTCGACGGGCTCCGCCGCGACGGGCTCGGCGGGCTCGACGGCGGACCGCACCATCGTTTCCTCGGGTGCGACCGGGGCCTGCGCGAGGGCGGGCTCCGCGGCCACGGGCTCCACGGCCCCGGCCGGCTCCACCGCGGCCGGCTCCGGCTCGGCGGGGGCTTCGTCCTCCCGGGCCTCGGGCACGGCCGGGGCCTCCACGGCGTCCGGGGTCCCGGGGGCCTGCGGCTGCGCGGCGGGGCCGGACCCGGCCGGCTCGGGAGCGGCCTCGGCGGCGGGCTCGGGGGCCCGGACGGCCTCCGGGGTCACCGGCTCCGGGGCAGCGGCGTCCGCGACCGGCTCGGCGGCCCACGGCGTGCCCGGCTGCGGCGGGATCTCGGCGGACAGCGCGGCGGGGGCTTCGGGCTGCGGGACGTCCAGGTACTCGGGACCGACGGTCGGCGGGCCCGCGTGGCGGACCGGCACCGGGGTCTGCCCCTGCGCCACGGGCACCGCGGCGACGGCGACGGGCTCGGCCACCGGCTCGGCGGCGGGGCCGGGCAGCGGCTCCGGGCCGGTCACCGGCTCGGCAACCGGCTCGGCGGTGACCACCGGTACCGGCTCGGGCGCCGGAGCCGCGACGGGCGCCGCGTGAACGGCGACGGGAGCGGGAGCGGCCGGCGCCGCGGCGGGGCCCCGGTCCGCGAGGGAGCGTACGACGCCAGTGGCCTCGGGCACGGGCGGGCCCATGTGCAGCGGGCGCCGGGAGGGGGTCACGGGAGCCGCGGGCGGTGCCTGCGCGGCGGCCGGCGGGACCACGAGGCCGCCGAGGTCGAGGGCGCCGCTGTCGCGTCCGCCGGTCTCGTGCGCGCCGGCGCTGTACGCCGCGGGCTCGGCCTGGGCGTCGGGGTAGCCGGCGCCGGGGTAGGCGGCCTCGGGGTACGAGGGGTCCGGGTACGACGGGTCGGGGAAGCCGGGCTGGGCGGCCGTGCCGGGCTGCTGGGGGGCGGGGTAGCCGCCCTCCGCGTAGCCCTGCTCCGGGAAGCCGGGGTGCCCGGGGGCCGGGAACCCGGCCGCGGGCGGCTGCGGGTAGTGCGGGTAACCGGTTTCGGGGCCCGGGCCGGCGGGGAAGTCGGACGGGAAGGCCGGCACGGGCGGGACCACCTGGGGGTCGCTCCAGGAGCCCTGGCCGCTCGGCATCAGCAGCAGTTCCTCGTCCTCGGCCTCGGCGGGGTCGTCCACGAGGTCCTGGAAGGCGTAGCCCGTCGGCGGCTGGGGGGGCAGCGGCGGCAGGGGCTGGACCGGAGCGGGGATGCCCTGCTGCTGATCCACCATGCCCGCTTCGTCCGGGTGGCCCTCGCCCGGAACCTGGCCGGTGTCAGTCATGCGTACCCCTCGCCCATCGGTGTTGCCTCTTCGATCGCCCGGTCGCCCGCAGGCCCGCCGTCCGCGGTCCTGCGTGCGGAGTTCGCCGTGCGGGGCCGCCGTGCGGTCACGACGCCCGGCGTGCGCCCGCACAACAACTCCTGAGCATTGTCGCGCTCGTCGGCCGTCGTGTCGGCCAGAAATCGGTACGGTCCGCTGTGGACTGCGCCACGTCGCGCGTCCTGCGGGCAGTACGACGATCGGCCAGCCTACCCCGGGCTCCGCGCTAGCGGCTCGCGGGGCGTTGCGCTGCCAGGAGGAACACGACGGAACGCTCCTGTTCGGTCCAGGTCCGGGTGTCGAGGCCCACGGACTGGAGCAGGGCGCATTCGACGGCGTACCCGTGTTCGGTGAGGGTCCGTCCGATGGCCTCGGCCTCGTCGCGCGTGGAGGCGTGGCTGACGATCCGTTCGGGGCGCCGGTCGGCGACGGCGGCGACGACCTCGGCGCCGCCCCCGCCCACGCGTACGACGTCGGGCTCGGGGAGGTTCTCGAGTACGTGCGGGGCGCGTCCGTGGACGACTTGGAGCTGGAGCCCGCGCCCCCGGGCGGCGGCCGCGACGTCTTCGCAGGCGCGGGGGTCGGCGTCCACGGCGATGACGGCGGCGCCGAAGGCCGCGGCGTCCACGGCGAGGGCTCCGGAGCCGGCGCCGATGTCCCAGACGAGGTCGCCGGTACGGGGCCCGAGGCGGGCGAGCTGGGCGGCGCGCAGCGGCGCCGACTCCCCCTCCCCCACCGGTCCGGCGGCGCCGGGGCGCGGCCGGGCCCAGCCGCGGGGGGCGGGGGGCAGCGGGCCCTGGCCGAGCAGCCAGCCCGGTTCGGCGGTGGCTTCGACCTGGCCGCCGCCGCCGATGACGATGACCACGTTGGGATCGCGCCAGCTGTGGTCGGCGGCCTTGTCGGAGGTGAGGACGGTGACGCGTTCGCGGTCGGTGCCGAGTTCCTCGCAGATGACGAAGGTGCGGTGGACTCCGTCGAGCAGCAGGGCGAGTTCGGCGGGGCCGGCGCCGGGCGAGGTGAGGACGGCGACCTTGCTGTGGGCGCGGCAGACGTTCACTGCGCGGCGCAGGGTGCGGGGGTGGGCGACGACGACCTGGGCGTCGTCCCAGGGCATCCCGGCGCGGGCGAAGGCGGCGGCCACGGCGGAGACGGCGGGGACCACCTCGACCTCCAGGCCGTGCTCCGGGGCGCGCAGGGTGCGCACGACGCCGAAGAAGCCGGGGTCGCCGTCCGCGAGGACGACGGCGGTGCCGCGGTGGCCGGCGATGCGGCGGGCGGCGAGGCCGAGGCTGCCGAGGCGGACGCGTTCGGCGCCGGGCGGGATTTCGGGGAGCGCGAGGTGGTGGGCGGCGCCGGCCACGAGGGTGGCGGCGCCGAGCGCGGACCGGGCGGCCGCCGTGAGGGGAGAGCCGTCCCAGCCGATCACCGTGACCCGGTCGGCCATCGTCGTCAGTCTCCTGGGGTGGGGGCGGGCGCAGCTTCGTCGGGGTCGGGCACGGTGAGACTACCGGGTCGCAGGTCAGTTCCAGTGGGCGCCGATGGCGCTGCCGGTCGAGTCGCCCTGGCGGGCGGAGGCGTATCCGGCGTCGTGGCCCGGGAGTCCGCGGCCGGGGCCGTAGCCGTAGCCGCTGTGGCCGTCGTATCCGTAGTCGTCGGTGTCCTCGTCGTCCAGGTCCTCGGGGACCAGGCCCCAGACGATGACGTCGGTGGGGGTGTCGGTCCAGCTTCCGTCCGCCGCCTGGGTCCGTACTATCCCGGCGTTGCGCAGGACGCCTTCGCTGATGCAGCCGATCTTCTGCGCGACCTGCTGGGAGGCGGTGTTGTCGGCGGCGGTGCGCAGTTCGAAGCGGGCGAAGCCCCGGTCGCGGAAGAGCCATTGGGCGACGGCGAGGACGGATTCGCTGGCGTAGCCCTCGCCGCGGGCCCAGGGGGCGGTGACGTAGCCGACTTCGGTGGCGCGGATGCGCCAGTCGGTGTTGCGGAGGTGGACGACGCCGACGAGGCGCTGGGTGAGGAACTCGGTGACGGCGAAGACGATGCCGCGGCCGCCGGTGCGTTCGGCGTGGGACTGGCGGGTGGCCCAGGCGTGGGCGTCGGTGTGGGTGTAGGGGTGGGGGGCCGAGGTCCAGGCGGTGACCTGTTCGTCGTTCATCATCTCGGCGAGGGCGGTGACGTCCTCTTCCTCGAAGGCGCGCAGCACCAGCCGGTCCGTGCTGATGGTGACGTCCGGGAAGGTGGTAGTCATGCGCAGCTCCATGCCTGGGACCGTGGGGCGACCGTGGGGCGGGACCGATTCGTGCGGGTCGTAGGCCACAGCATGTCGTAGGCCACAGCATGCAGCATCGGCCGGGGGATGTGCAGGGCCGGGCCGCCCGCGGGCGGGCGGGGCGGCGTGCGGCCGCGGCCCCGCACCGCCCGGGGGCGGTGCGGGGCCGGGAGCGCGGCGTCCACCGGGCGGTTCCCGTCAGGGGGAGGGCCGTCGGGCGCGGGCGCCGGCGGAGGTCGCCGGGGCGGGGGTCAGGAGGCGGCCGGGGCGCCGAAGGCGGGGATGACCGAGCCCTGGTACTTGTCCTGGATGAACTTCTTGACCTCGTCGGAGTTCAGGAGCCCCGCAAGCTTCTGGATGCGCGGGTCGTTCTGGTTGCCGTCCTTGACCGCGAGGAAGTTGGCGTACGGGTTGCCCTCGGCCTTCTCCAGGATCAGGGCGTCCTTGGCCGGCGTGAGGTTGGCCTCGATGGCGTAGTTGCCGTTGATGACGGCGGCGTCCACGTCGTTCAGGGCGCGCGGGACCGTGGCGGCCTCCAGCTCCTTGAACTCCAGGCCCTTCTTGTCGGTGATGTCGGAGAGCTTGGCGTTGGTGCCGACGCCGTCCTTGAGGGTGATCAGGTTGTTCGCGGCGAGCAGCTGGAGCGCGCGGCCCTCGTTGGTGGTGTCGTTGGGGACGGCGACGGTCTGGCCGGCCTTGAGGTCCGTGAGGGCCTTGACCTTCTTGGAGTACAGGCCGAGGGGCTCCAGGTGGACGTTCACCACGGGGACGATCGTGGTGTGGTTCTTCTTGTTGAAGTCGTCGAGGTAGGGCTTGTGCTGGAAGTAGTTGCCGTCGACCTGGCCCTGCTGGGTGGCGGTGTTGGGCAGGACGTAGTCCGTGAACTCCTTCACCTCCAGCTTGAGGCCGGCCTTGGCGGCGAGGTTGTCCTTGACGAACTTCAGGATGTCGGCGTGCGGGGTCGGCGAGGCCGCGATGACCAGCGGCTTACTCTCGTCGGTCTTGCCGCCGTCGGCCTTGGCCGTCGACGGGTCCGAGGAGCTGCCGCAGGCCGTGAGGCCGAGGGCGAGCGCGGCGGAGGCGGCGGCGAAGGCGGTGAGCTTGATGTTCTTGCGCACGAAGAGTGCCTTTCTTGCGGTACGGGTCCGGGGGGACCCGCTGGTGGAGGCCCAGGCACGACAAGTGCGGGCTTTTCTGTGGGGGAGGTTCAGGCTGTCCGGCCGCGGCGGGCGAGGACGCGTACCACGCCGTCACCGATGAGCTGGATCACCGTGACGAGGGCGACCAGCACGAGGACGGTGGCGACCATGAAGCCGGTCTCGAAGCGCTGGAAGCCGTACGTGATGGCCTTGGATCCGAGGCCTTCGCCGCCGACCGCGCCGGCCATGGCGGAGTAGCCGACCAGGGTGATCACGGTGGTGGTGACGGCGGCGACCAGGGAGGGCAGGGCCTGCGGGAGCAGGACCTTGCCGACGAGGGTCGGGATGCCGCCGCCCATGGACTCGACGGCTTCGATCAGGCCGTGGTCGACCTCGCGCACGGCCGTCTCGACGAGCCGGGCGAAGAAGGGGACGGCGCCGATCGCGAGCGGGACGATCATGGCGGTGGGGCCGATGAAGGTGCCGACGACGGAGGTGGTGACCGGGATCAGGAAGATCAGCAGGATGATGAACGGCAGCGAGCGGCCGATGTTCACGATCACGCCGAGGACCTTGTTGACCGGCTGGTTCTGGAGCAGGCCGCCCTTGTCGGTGAGGACGAGCAGGATGCCGATGGGCAGCCCGCCGAGGACGGTGACCAGGGTGGACCAGAGCACCATGTAGAGGGTGTCGTAGGTGCCCTGGGTGAGCAGGGGCTGCATCTCGGACCAGGTCACTTGGCACCATCCTCGACCAGTGCGGCCAGTTCGTTCTCGATCGCGCCGTCGGCGTCCTCTTCCTCGACGACGTCCACCTGGAGGCCCTGCTCGCGCAGGAAGCCGACGGGCACCACGTTGTCCTCGTAGCGGCCGGGCAGTTCGATGCGCATCCGGCCGATCTGGCGGCCGGCGACGGTGTCCATCGCGGCGCCCAGGATCGAGATGTCGATGTTGTACGTGCGCGACAGCTGCGAGATGACCGGCTGGGTGGCGGCCTCGCCGTGGAAGGTGACGTCGACGACGGTGCGGTCGGGGCCGGTGGGGGCGCCGCTGACCGGGAAGAGTTCGGCGGCGAGCTCGGAGCCGGGTGTGGCGAGCAGCTCGGCGACGGTGCCGGACTCGATGACCTTGCCCCGCTTCATCAGCGCGGCGGAGTCGCAGACGGCCTTGACCACGTCCATCTCGTGCGTGATGAGCAGGACGGTCAGGCCGAGCTGCTGGTTGAGGTCGCGCAGCAGCTGGAGGATCGAGCGGGTGGTCTCGGGGTCCAGGGCGCTGGTGGCCTCGTCGGACAGGAGCACCTTGGGGTCGCCGGCCAGGGCGCGGGCGATGCCGACGCGCTGCTTCTGGCCGCCGGAGAGCTGGCTGGGGTAGGCCTTGGCCTTGTCGGCGAGGCCGACGAGGTCGAGGAGTTCCAGGGCCTTGCGGGAGCGCTCGCGGCCGGAGACGCCGAGGATCTCCAGGGGCAGCTCGATGTTGGCCTGGACGGTGCGCGAGGACAGCAGGTTGAAGTGCTGGAACACCATGCCGATGCGGCTGCGGGCCTCGCGGAGGTCCTTGCCGGCGCGGCGGCCGCGGCCGGCCAGCGCGGTGAGGTCGACGCCGTCGACGGTGACCGTGCCGGTGGTGGGGCGCTCCAGGAGGTTCACGCAGCGGATGAGGGAGGACTTGCCGGCGCCGCTCTGTCCGATGACTCCGTAGACATCGCCCTCGCGGACGTGCAGGTCGACGCCGTCCAGGGCGGTGACCTCACGGCCACGGGACTGGTAGACCTTCGTGAGGCCCGATGTGGTGATCACAGGAATTCCGTCGCTGTCGAGTGCACGGCGTGCGGGTGCCGTGCACGGGGCAAACATCTGGGGACGCGATACGGGCCGAACCGCCGGAGGCGAAGGGTGTCGACGCGTGCGCGGGGCAGGAGCGGTCCGTAGGGCGGTCAGCGGGTGACGGCTGCTGCGGAGCGGCTCGGCCGGTCTCGCTTCGGGGCGCGAGACTGCAGGTGGGGGGCCCTCAGAAGGCGCGCATTCGACACATACAACGAGCACCGGGCGTCATCGTCGCCTCGGTCGCAAGGGTGCGGCTGCTCGTCGTGGTCATGGGCCCAAGTAAAGCAGACCTGATGACTCACCGATCCATGGTGTCCGTATAGCGGACGGATTCCGGCCGCAATACGGACAACAACGGTCAGCGTCAGCCGTTCGTCTCAAGCGTCACTCCGGCCTCCCCGGCCAGTGCGGACACGGCCGAGAGGTCCCTGACCACCACGTCGGCGTCGAGTTCGGCGGCCGGGTGCGTTGTGGTCAAGGCCACGGTCACCATCCCGGCCGCCCGGCCCGCCGCCAGGCCCGCGGGGGCGTCCTCGAAGACCACGCAGCGGGCCGGGTCGACGCCCAGGCGCCGGGCGGCGAGCAGGAAGGGCTCCGGGTCGGGCTTGCCGCGGGTGATGTCGTCGGCGGCCACCAGCTCGGGGCAGTCGATGCCCACCTCCCGCAGCCTGGCCTCGGCCAGCGGGCGGGTGGCGGAGGTGACCACGGCCCAGCGGCCGGCCGGGAGCGCGTTCAGCAGCTCCTTGGTGCCGGGGAGCAGGACGACGCCGCCGGGCACGTCCTCGACCTCCAGCTCCTGGATGCGGGCCAGGGCCTCCCGGCGCCGCCCGGCGGGGAGCAGTTCGGCGATGATCTCGGCGGCGGGGCGGCCGTGCAGCTCGACCCGGGCGAAGTCCTCGTCGGAGATCCCTTGCTCCCGGGCCCAGCGGGTCCAGCAGCGGTGCACCGATTCCATGGAGGAGACGAGCGTTCCGTCGTTGTCGAACAGCAGGGCTTCAGCGTGCAGCTTCATACCTTCCAGGAAAGCCCGGGGCGAGGGGTGAGCGCATCGGGTCTTTCGGCCCGTAATACCCTCGCTGCATGCTCGACGCCCTGACGGTCGCCATCGGTGCCGCCGCCCTCCCCCTCGCCGTCTGGTGCGGCCACGCCGCCTGGCGGGACCAGCCGACCAAGGACTGGCACTTCATCGGCATGGCCGTGGTGACCGTACTGGTCCTGGTCCAGCTGGTGGTCGGACTGGTGCAGCTGGCCCGGGGCGAGAAGCCGGAGCAGGGCACGGTGCTCTTCGTGGCCTATCTGATGGGCGCCTTCGCGGCGGTCCCGGCCGCCGGAATGCTCTCGCTCAGCGAACGGACCAAGTGGGGTTCGGTGACGGTGGCCGCGGGCGCGGTCGTCCTCGCCGTCCTCGAAGTACGGCTCTACGACATCTGGGGATCCACCGGTGCCTGACACGACGACCGATACCGAGACGGGGACCGGCGCCGCCGGGCGGGGGCGGCTGGTCTCCGGGCCGGGGCTGCTGCTGGTCTGGCTCTACGGGGTGATGGTGGTCGGCGCCGTATCGCGTTCGGCCTACCAGATCTCCACCGAATTCGGCCGGGCCCCGCTGGCGTACGCGCTGTCCGGAGCGGCGGCCCTGGTCTACGCCTTCATCACGTACTCGCTGGTGCGCGGCGGGGAGCGGGCCCGCAAGGCGGCGCTGGTGTGCTGCGCGGCCGAGCTGGCGGGGGTGCTGGCCGTCGGGACCTGGACGCTGGTGCGGCCCGATTCCTTCCCCGACGCGACCGTGTGGTCGGACTTCGGGATGGGCTACCTGTTCATCCCGGTGATCCTCCCGGTGACGGGCATGCTCTGGCTCCGCCGCAAGCGCTAGCGCGGACGGACGCGGACGGACGACGACCGGCCGCGTCCCCGCCGCAGTGGGCGGTGGTGACGCGGCCGGGGTCTCAGGCGCTGACGGCGAAGTCGGCCGGCCGCGCGGCCTCCTTCTCCAGGATCACCAGGTGCACGCCGTCGGAGGCGGTGCGGTTGCCGACCTGCGCGTAGCCGGCCTTGCGGTACAGGCGCAGGTTCGACTCGCTCTTGACGCCGGTGTGCAGGCGGAACCGGGTCGTGCCCGCGTGGCCCGCGAGGGCTCCCTCGACCGCGCGCAGCAGCCGGGCGCCCAGTCCGTGGCCCTGGAGGCGCGGGTGCACGCACAGCTTGGCGATGTTCGCCGTGCCGTCCTGGCCGGCGGCGCCGCGGACCGCACCGACCACCTCGTCGCCCAGCCGGGCCACCAGCACGGTGTCCGAGGCCAGCTCCGCCTTGAGGGAGTCCAGGGACTGGGTGAGCGGCTGGATGAGGTAGTTGCCGTACAGCTCCGCCTCCCGCTGGAACGCCAGGTACTGCAGCTTGAAAATCTGCTCGGCGTCTTCGGCGGCCGCCGCCGAAATGGTCACGCTCATGCCCATGTGCGCATGCCTCCCGCTCACCTGGTGGCTCTCCGGTCTAACGCTCCCTTCCCCGCAGGCCAGGAGCCTCAACCTCTGCAGCCAGCATTCTGCGCAGACATCCCAGGCAACGGGAACGCACGGGTCCCAAACTTCCTTGTGAGATACCCAACTCTCCTGCGATTTCACGGTAAGTGAGGTCCCTCGGCGAAAGAAGTGCGCCCATCAGCTGCGGGCAGCGCCCGGGCAGCCGGGCGACCGCCGAGCGCAGGGCCCGGTTCGCCTCGCCGTGCAGGAGGGCGTCCTCCGGCTCCGCGGCCGCGGCGGCGGGCGTGGACGCCGCCGCGTACGGGACCTCGCGCCGGGTGCGGCGGCGGGCGCGCCGGGCCTCGGCGCGCACGGCCCGGCGCAGCCAGCGGGCCCGGCCGGTCGGGTCGGGGGTGCACGGGCCGCGCTCCAGCAGCCGCACCCAGACGGCTTGTTCCAGGTCGGCGGCGTCCACCCCGGCGGCGGGGGCCTCCGCGGCCGCCTCGGCGGAGAGCAGCGGGCCGAGCTCCCGGAGCAGATCGGATTCCTTCAGCAGGTCCATGCCGGGCGGGACGTACGGAGCCGGCCCGGCGGTTTCCCCGCCGGGCCGGGCACACCCGTACGGGGACGGGGCGTCAGCCGTTGACGCCGCGGCCGGGGCGGAAGGCCTCCGCCGCGAGGAGTCCGGTGTCCGGGTTGTCGGTGAAGATGCCGTCGACGCCCAGTTCGAAGTACCGCCGGAAGGCGCCGAAGGCGTCCCCGTACGCGTTGGGGTCGGTGCCCTTGCGGTATTCGGCCGGCAGGAAGGCGTTCTCGTTGCGCGCGGTGTAGGGGTGCAGCACCAGGCCGCGCGCGTGCGCGTCCTTGACCAGGGTGGTCGGCCGGTCGAGGCGGCCGTCGGCGGTGCGGGGCACGATCAGGTCCAGGGTCGGGCCGATGCCCTGGGCGAAGCCGGCGATCCACTTGAGGCCCTCGGGCTTGACCAGGTCGGCGACCGTACGAGGGTCCTTCGCCACCTCGAAGTCCCAGGGCCGGGTGGCGGCCGCGCCGAGCAGCACCACGCGCGGGGCCGAGACCAGGCGGGAGAGCCGCTGGATGCTGGAGGGCTCGAAGGACTGGAGGAAGAGCGCGGCGTCGCGGCCGTCGCGCCCGTAGCGGCGCAGCAGCCGGGCGAGGGGCTCCTCCAGGCCGAGGCCCAGGCCCCGGAAGTAGCTGGGGTGCTTGGTCTCCACGTGCAGCCAGACCCGCTTGCCGCGCCGGCGGCCCTCCCGGTCGGCCCAGCGCAGCACCTCTTCGAAGGTGGGGACGTCCCAGCGGCCGTCGTAGAGGGTGTTGCGCTGGCGGACGGCGGGGATGCGCTCCTTCGCCCGCAGGGTCTTGAGCTCGGCCAGCGTGAAGTCCTCGGTGAACCAGCCCGTGACGGGGACCCCGTCGACGGTCTTGGTCGTGCGCCGGGGGGCGAAGGCGGGGTGGTCGGCGACGTCGGTGGTGGCGCCGATCTCGTTCTCGTGACGGCACACCAGATGGCCGTCCTTGGTGGGGACGAGGTCCTGCTCGACGACGTCGGCGCCGAGATCGAGGGCGAGCTGGTAGGAACCGAGCGTGTGCTCGGGCCGGTAGCCGCTGGAGCCGCGGTGGCCGATGACCGTCGGGACGGGGAGGCTCCGGTAGCCCCCCTCGCCGTGCCCGCCCGCGGCGGCCGCGGTGCCCGCCGTCAGTGCGGTGATGCCCGTTCCGGCCGCCAGGACCGCCGCTCCCAGGACCGTGCGCCGTGCTGACCCACCCTGCGTCATCAGTGCCCCTCCTCGTTCCGCGACGGGCCCGGGAGCCCGGGATCTCCGGGTCGCGCGGCCCGCCGTCGGCGTGCCGATGGTAGGCAAGGAGGGGTGGCGGGAGGGTGGGCTCGGCGGGAACATGGCGCGAACGCGCGTCAACACTGCGTATCCGACACGTGAACCCGATGTGCGATCAGCGGTGACCCGCGAGTATCGTCCTCACCTGCACTACCGCCGCGTGGTGCGCAGCCGCTTTTCGATGCCGGAGGGCTCACGTTGTTCCGTACCGCGCTCATCAAAGCCACTGTCGGACCGGTCATGCGCCTGATCATCCGCACCAGGGTGGAGGGCATCGAGAACATTCCGGGCACCGGTCCGGTGATCCTGGCGGGCAATCACCTCACCTTCATCGACTCGATGATCCTGCCGCTGGTCTGCGACCGCACGGTCCACTTCATCGGCAAGGACGAGTACGTGACGGGCAAGGGCCTCAAGGGCCGCCTGATGGCGTGGTTCTTCACCGGCGCCGGCATGATCCCGGTGGACCGGGACGGCGCGAACGGCGGTGTCGCGGCGCTGATGACGGGGCGCAGGATCCTGGAGGAGGGCAAGATCTTCGGGATCTACCCCGAGGGCACCCGCTCCCCCGACGGCCGCCTGTACCGAGGCCGTACCGGCATCGCCCGCCTCACCCTGATGACCGGCGCCCCCGTGGTCCCCTTCGCGATGATCGGTACCGACAAGCTCCAGCCCGGCGGCTCGGGCATGCCGCGCCCGGGCCGGGTCACGGTCCGTTTCGGCGAGCCGATGGAGTTCTCCCGCTACGAGGGCATGGACCGCGACCGCTACGTGCTGCGCGCCGTCACCGACTCGGTGATGGCCGAGGTCATGCGGCTGTCGGGGCAGGAGTACGTGGACATGTACGCCACCAAGGCGAAGGCCGCCTGACCGGCACCGGCGCTACTGCCGCTGGAGCGAGCGGCTGACGCCCGCCGCGGTGGTGGTGGCGAGGATCCAGCCGGTCACGATCAGCAGGTACGACAGCCACTGGTACCAGCCGCCCGGCGCGTAGGCGGACTCCTGGCCGAAGCCGACGATCGGCAGCATCAGGTCGATCGTGTAGAAGACGGCGTTGAAGTCCGGCGCCTCCCCCGCCTTCAGCGGCCGGGGCGCGTGCGCCGTGTACGCGAGGGAGCCGAGGAGCAGCAGCGCGGCCAGCCAGGACGCCGCGCGCAGCGGCCGGAAGCCGTAGCCGACGGTGACGTCCTGGAGGAGCCCCCACAGCCGGGCGGCCCGGGGCAGGGTGCGGCGGTGGCGCCGCAGTTTGGCCAGTTGCACCGTACGGGCGGCCGACTCGTCGCCGGCCGTACGGTAGGCCGCGGCGAGCTGTTCGTAGGCGTACGGGAGGTAGCCCGACTCCTCGCGCTCCAGCGCGGGCAGGCGCTGCTCGGCGGGCAGGTGCGGGGCGAGCGTGCGGTAGGTGAGCCCGTCGATGCGGATCTTCTCGGGCCAGGTGGCGCTGGGCACGTGCAGCAGGTCGAAGTGGGAACGGCGCAGGTTGACGAGCCCCCGGACCTGCTCGCAGCCCCGCAGCCACATCTCGCCGACGGCGCAGCTGGAGGCGCGCAGGGCGACGCCGCCGGGGTTGGTGAAGGTGGCGTGCGCGAGGTTGAGCTGACCCGGTATCCGCGAGCCGGTGAGGTTCACCGTGCCCCGGGCCTCCAGCCGCTGGGCCCGCAGGTCCGTGCCGACGGTCAGCGTCTCGGCGTGCAGCGCGATCCCGCCGGGGGCGAGGAGGCGGGCCCGGTCCAGGCTGATCTGGCCCGCGACGGTGGCGCCGTTGAGGCGCAGCTGGCCGTGGACGGTCAGGTCGTTGGCGATGATGTCGGTGCCGACCTCGGCGTGGTTGAGCTGGAGCGGGGGTTCGTCCGCCTCCTCCCCCGTCTCCTCCCCCGCCACCGGGCCGATCACCGCTCCCTGGAGGAACAGGCCGCCGTTGATCTTCGCGCCCTGGAGCCGTACGGGGCCGGTGATGCGGCAGCAGGACAGCCGCAGGACCACGTCGACGCGGAGGGTGGCGGCGGTGAGGCCGGGGAGGGTGGAGTAGCCGAGGACCAGGGCCTTGAGCTGGGCTCCGAACATCAGGGGGGCCCGTTCGAACCAGCAGTCGCGCAGCCGGACGGGGTGGTCGACGGTCGCGTAGCGCAGGTCGAACTTCCCGACGATCTTCGCGCCCTTGACCTTCAGGCCCGCGACCCGGCCCTCTTCGGCGGGGCCCGCGCCCAGCAGCAGGGCGCGCAGCACCTCGGCCCGGACGGTGCGCTCGGGGCCCCAGCCGGCCCCGTCCGCGGAGCTGTCCTCGGGGTGCGCGCGGAAGTCGACGCCGTCGCCGCGCGGGAAGGCGTCCCATACGCGGCGTTCGGCCGGGGTCAGATCGGTGATCTCCATCGCCGGGATGGTGTCCCGCCCGCCGACGCGGTGTCAACCACGGGCGGGACGCCGCTGCCTGGCGGTGCGTCAGTGCTCGATGCCGTCCTGGAGCTCCTGGCCCTTCAGCAGGAACCAGGCGGCCGCGGCGGTGGCCAGCAGGACGGCCGCGCCGACGCCCGAGGCGAGCCGCAGTCCGTCCACGAAGGCGTCCTGGGCGGCACCGACCATCTGCGAGGCGGTCTGCGGATCCAGTGCCCTGGCGGCTTCGACGGCTCCGCCGAGCGATTCGTGCGCGGCGTCGGCCACCTGCGCGGACACCGAGGCCGGGGCGGTGAAGGACTGGTAGACGCCGGTCACCACGGAGCCGAGCAGGGCGATGCCGAGGGCCGCGCCGAGTTCGTACGCGGTCTCGGAGACGGCCGAGGCCGAGCCGGCCTGCTCCTTGGGGACGCTGGAGAGGATCACGTCGGCGGTGACGGTGAAGGAGAAGCCGGCGCCGAGTCCGACGACGAGCAGGGCCGCGCCGAGCAGCGGGTAGCCGGTCTCCTTGTGGATCACCGTAAGGGCGGCCAGGGCCACTCCGATGGCGGCGAGGCCGCCGGTCACGATGACGCGGACCGTGTACTTGCGGGCGTAGCGGCCCGCCACGAGGCCGGTGACCACCGCGCCGATGGCGGCGGGCAGTTCGGCCAGGCCGGCTTCCAGGGGGTCGCGGCCCTGCACGAGCTGGAGGAACTGGGAGAGGAAGAAGACCAGCCCGGACAGGCCGAAGACGGTCAGCAGGTCGGCGAGGACCGCGCCGGAGAAGCCGCGGTGCTTGAAGAGCCGCATGTCCAGCAGCGGGGACGGCAGGCTGAACTGGCGCCGGACGAACGCGTACAGGCAGGCTCCGCCGATGACGGCGGCGGCCCAGACGCCCCAGGTCGGGCCGTGGGTGGCGACTTCCTTGACGGCGTAGACCACACCGATGACACCGACGAGGGAAAGGGCGACGCTGACCAGGTCCCAGGGCCCGGCGACCGGGTTCTTGGACTCGGGCAGCAGCTTGATGCCGACGAGGACCAGGGCGACCATCACCGGCAGGTTGATCAGGAAGACCGAGCCCCACCAGAAGTGCTGGAGCAGGACTCCGCCGACGACCGGCCCGACGGCCGCGCCGGCGGATGCGGTGGCGCCCCAGATGCCGATGGCCAGGCTGCGCTCGCGGGGGTCCTGGAAGATGTTCCGGATCAGCGCGAGGGTGGAGGGCATCAGGGTCGCGCCGGCCACGCCGAGCAGCGCCCGGGCCACGATCATCATCTCGGGGCTGGAGGCGTAGGCGTTCAGCACGGACACCGCGCCGAAGGCGGTGGCTCCGGCCAGCAGCAGCTTCTTGCGGCCTATCCGGTCGCCGAGGGAGCCCATGGAGACGAGCAGACCCGCGATGACGAAGGAGTAGATGTCGCCGATCCACAGCAGCTGGGTGCCGGACGGCTTGAGGTCCTCGCTGAGGGCGGGGGTGGCGAGACCGAGCACGGTGGCGTCCACCGCGACCAGCAGCACGGCCAGGACGAGCACGGAGAGGGCGAGCCATCGCCCCCGGCCCTTCCCCTCCGCCCCCTTCTGCCGGTTCAGCTGTTCGATACGGCTCATTGCTCCACACTCCGTCGTGCGCCACCGAGCAGCAACTCGGTGATCATGTACTGGAAGTCCTTGGCGGCGACCCGGCCGTCCATCACGGCCCAGGCACAGGTGCCGACGAGGCCGTAGAAGGCCTCGGTGAGCCAGGCGGGGCTCAGGTCGATGCGGATGTCGCCCTCCTGCTGGCCGCGCCGGAACAGCGCGCCGACCCGGGCGTCGAGGCGGGCCCAGCCCTCGTTGACCGCATCGCCCTCGAAGAGCTGGTTCTCGGTGACGAGGAAGGCCAGCAGCTGGGCGTTGGGCTCCGTCTCGGCGATCAGCCGCCCGATCGCCTCCACGGCCGTGCCCTCGTCGAGGCGGGCGCGGTCGAAGGCCACCTCGAAGGCGCGGATCCCCAGCTCCTCCAGGGCCCGTACGAGGGCGTCGCGCCCGGCGAAGTGCCGGTGGAGGGTCGCGCGGCCGATTCCGGCGGCGCGGGCGACCTCGTCCATCGTGGCGGTCGATTTGCGGGAGAGCAGGGCGGCCGCGTCGCGGAGCACCTGGTCACGATCCATGGCCATGAGACAAGCATAACCCGAATGAGACGCCAGTGTCTCATTCGATCAAAAAATCGGCTGCGCCCGGACAGCCGGAAAGGAATCCTGCGCCCATGAAGCCCCTGAAGCCCCTGAAGCCCCTGCTGCTCATCGACGTCGACGGACCGCTCAACCCCTACGCCGCCCGGGCCCAACGCCGCCCGGAGGGCTACAGCACCCACCGGATGACGCCTCGGGGGTGGACGGTCGCCGGCCGGGGCGAACCCCTGCGGGTCTGGCTGAACCACGGCCACGGTGCGGAGCTGCTCGCGCTGGCGGAGCTCTACGACCTCGTCTGGGCCACCACCTGGAAGGACGAGGCCAACGACTGGATAGGCCCGCACCTGGGCCTGCCCCGGCTGCCCTTCATCGACTGGCCGCAGATGCACGGCCGGGCGCCGCGCGGCACCTTCTGGAAGACCCAGTACGTGCTGGAGTACGCGGCCGGGCGGCCCTTCGCCTGGATCGACGATGACATCACCCCCGCCGACCGCGAGTACGTCGACCAGCTGTACCCCGCGCACGCCCTGCTCCTGCGCGTCGACGAGCGGGTCGGGCTGACGCGGGCCGACTTCGACGCGCTGGCCGGCTGGGCCGCGCGGGGGCCGGGCCCGGACGCGCAGTGATCCCCCGCCCGGGGCGGAGCCGCTCGGTGGTCCGCGCACGACTCGGGGGCGGTACGGGCCGGCCGGCTCGTACCGCCCCCGAGGGTGCGACGGGTGTGCGGCTACTTCTTGTGGAGGGCCCAGGCGTGCTGGATGACCAGGTCGGCCTTCAGCTCGGTGAGCTGGACGGCCACCGCCGACGGGGCGGTGCCGCCGCGGCCGTTGCGGGAGGCCAGGGCGCCCTTGACGTTGAGGACCGTACGGACCTCGGGTGTCAGGTGCTCCGAGATCTTCGCGAACTGGTCGTCGGTGAGCCGGTCGAGTTCGATGCCCTCGGCCTCGCAGGCCTTGACGCACTCACCGGCCACCTCGTGCGCCACCCGGAACGGCACGCCCTGCTTGACCAGCCACTCCGCGATGTCGGTGGCCAGGGAGAAGCCCGCCGGAGCCAGCTCCTCCATCCGCTCCCGGTGAATGGTGAGGGTCGCCATCATGCCGGTGAAGGCGGGCAGGAGGACTTCCAGGGTGTCGCAGGAGTCGAAGACCGGCTCCTTGTCCTCCTGGAGGTCCCGGTTGTAGGCCAGCGGCAGCGCCTTGAGGGTCGCCAGCAGGCCCGTCAGGTTGCCGATGAGCCGGCCCGACTTGCCCCGCGCCAGCTCCGCGATGTCGGGGTTCTTCTTCTGCGGCATGATCGACGAGCCGGTGGAGAAGGCGTCGTGGAGGGTGACGAAGGAGAACTCCTTCGTGTTCCAGAGGATGATCTCCTCCGCGATCCGGGACAGGTTGATCCCGATCATCGCCGTGACGAACGCGAACTCGGCGACGAAGTCGCGGGAGGCCGTGCCGTCGATCGAGTTGCCGACCGAGCCCCGCTCGAAGCCCAGGTCTGCCGCGACCTGCTCGGGGTCCAGGCCCAGCGAGGAACCGGCCAGCGCGCCCGACCCGTACGGGGAGACGGCGGTCCGGGTGTCCCACTGCCGCAGCCGCTCGGCGTCCCGGGACAGGGACTGCACGTGGGCCAGGACGTGGTGGGCGAAGAGCACCGGCTGCGCGTGCTGGAGGTGGGTGCGGCCCGGCATCGCCACGTCCGCGTGCGCCTCGGCGAGGCCGACCAGCGCGTCCTGGAGGTCGGCGATCAGGCCGCCGATGATCCGGGCGTGGTCGCGCAGGTACATCCGGAAGAGGGTCGCCACCTGGTCGTTGCGCGACCGGCCGGCCCGCAGCTTGCCGCCGAGGTCGGCGCCGAGCCGCTCCAGCAGGCCGCGCTCCAGGGCGGTGTGCACGTCCTCGTCGGCGATGGTGCCGGTGAACGAGCCGTCGGCCACGTCGGCCTCCAGCCGGTCCAGGCCGTCGGTCATGCGGTCGAGTTCCTCGGCCGTGAGCAGGCCCGCCTTGGCGAGCACGCGGGCGTGGGCGCGCGAGCCGGCGATGTCGTACGGCGCGAGGCGCCAGTCGAAGTGGACCGACGCGGACAGCTTCGCGAGGGCCTCCGAGGGCCCGTCGGCGAACCGGCCGCCCCAGAGCCGGACGTCACCGTTGTTGCTGCTCACAGCTGCTGCTCCTCATGAGGGTGGATGTGCGACGGCCTCCCCGCCGCGGAGGTTTCGGGGAGGCCGCCGTCGTACCGCGCGGACGACTCAGGCGAGGTCGCGACGGGCGGCGATCTTCGAGGAGAGCCCGAAGATCTCGATGAAGCCCTGGGCCTTGGACTGGTCGAAGGTGTCGCCCGAGTCGTAGGTCGCGAGGTTGAAGTCGTACAGCGACTCGTCCGACTTGCGGCCGGTGACGACGGCGCGGCCGCCGTGCAGGGTCATCCGGATGTCACCGGTGACGTGCTGGTTGGCCTCGTTGATGAAGCCGTCCAGCGCCCGCTTGAGCGGGGAGAACCACAGGCCGTCGTAGACCATCTCGCCCCAGCGCTGCTCGACCTGCCGCTTGTAGCGGGCCAGCTCGCGCTCGACGGTGACGTTCTCCAGCTCCTGGTGGGCGGTGATCAGCGCGATCGCGCCCGGGGCCTCGTACACCTCGCGGGACTTGATGCCGACGAGACGGTCCTCGACGATGTCGATCCGGCCGATGCCCTGGGCGCCGGCGCGGTCGTTCAGCTGCTGGATGGCCTGGAGCACGCTGACGGGCTTGCCGTCGATGGCGACCGGGACGCCCTCCTTGAAGGAGATGACGACCTCGTCGGCCTCGCGGGGCAGGGCCGGGTTCGAGGTGTACTCGTAGATGTCCTCGATCGGGGCGTTCCAGATGTCCTCCAGGAAGCCCGTCTCGACCGCGCGCCCGAAGACGTTCTGGTCGATGGAGTACGGGGACTTCTTGGTGGTGGCGATCGGGAGCTGCTTCTCCTCGCAGAAGGCGATCGCCTTGTCCCGGGTCATCGCGTAGTCACGGACCGGGGCGATGCACTTGAGGTCGGGGGCGAGGGCGACGATGCCCGCCTCGAAGCGGACCTGGTCGTTGCCCTTGCCGGTGCAGCCGTGGGCGACGGTCGTGGCGCCGTGCTTCTTGGCGGCGGCGACCAGGTGCTTGACGATGGCCGGCCGGGAGAGCGCCGAGACCAGCGGGTACCGGTCCATGTAGAGGGCGTTCGCCTTGATCGCCGGGAGGCAGTACTCGTTGGCGAACTCGTCCGAGGCGTCGGCGACCTCGGCCTCCACCGCACCGCAGTCGAGCGCGCGCTTGCGGATGACGTCCAGGTCCTCGCCGCCCTGGCCGACGTCCACGGCAACGGCGATGACCTCGGCGCCCGTCTCCTCGGCGATCCAGCCGATGGCGACGGAGGTGTCCAGGCCGCCCGAGTAGGCGAGTACGACGCGCTCGGTCACGGGTTTCTCCTTACGGTGCATTCAACGACAGGCATAACTATGCACTACTCCGTATGTTTCGTCAATCGCGCCCCGATGGTGCGCCATGGAGTCACCGGTTCGAGCCTCGACGGCCTGCCTGCGCTCCCCCTGCCCGCCCCGGCCCGTACCGTCTGACGTGTGCTGCGTACCGCTCTGCTCACCGGCTCGCTGATCCTCGCCGCCCTGCCCCTGGCGGGCGGCCCCGCGGGCCCGCTGCCCGACCGCCTCGCCGACACCGGCGGCGGCAGCCAGCTGATCACCGCCGTGGCCCCGGCGCCCGGCTCCACGACCGGCCGGCTCAGCTGGTGGGACCGGCGGGCCGGCCGCTGGTACCGGGCCGGGAGCGCGCCCGCCCGGTTCGGCGCGAACGGCCTCACCGAGGGCGCGACGCGGACCCAGGGCACGAACACCACGCCGACGGGCCTGTACGGGCTCCCGTACGCCTTCGGCACCGCACCGCCGCCGGCCGGGACGGCCTACGCCTACCGGCCGGTGACGGACCGTTCGTGGTGGTGCCAGGACAACGCCTCGGCGCAGTACAACCGCTGGACGGAACCGCTCCCGGCGGACTGCGCCCCCGGCGAAGCCGAGCACCTGGCCTCCTACGGCCGGCAGTACGCGCACGCCCTGGTCGTCGGCTTCAACTACGAGCGGCCCGTACGCGGCCGGGGCGCGGGCATCTTCCTCCACGTCGACGGCGAGGGCGCCACGGCCGGCTGCGTCTCGGTCCCCCGCCGCGCCCTGCGCGCCCTGCTCCGCTGGGCGGACCCCGGCCGCCATCCGCACATCGCGATCGGCACGGAATCCGGCCCGCTGGCGGTGACCCGGTACTGAGATCATGTCCCCGTGCCACGGGGAGGGGACATGGACGGAACGCGCAGGGCCCTGCTGATCGGGGTGGGGACGACACCGGGGGCGGGCGGGCGCTTCGCCCCGCTGGAGAAGCCGGTCGCCGCCGATCTGCGGGAGCTGGCCGACGCGCTGCGGGAGTCGGGCTACGAGGTCGAGGTCCTGGAGGAGGCGACCCGGGCGGCCCTCACGTCCCGGATCGCGGCCGCCGGCCGGGACCTGCCGGCCGACGGGGTCCTGCTGATCCACTTCACCGGTCACGGGGTCCGCGTCGGGGACACCGACTACCTGGTGCCGCACGACGCACTGGCTCCCGCCGAGGGGGACGAGGACTGGGAGCAGCCCCACGTGCTCCAGAGCCTCGTGCCGGCCGACATCGGTCCGTACCTGGCCAAGTGCAGGACCGGCACCGTGCTGTGGACGCTCGACGCCTGCCGCTCGCCGATGACCGACGACGGCTTCCGCTTCGGCGGCAAGATCGTCGCGGGGCCGCCCTCGGGCAGCTTCGCGGTGCTCACCGGCTGCCGCGCGGGCGAGGTCTGCGGGCACACGGACGAGGGCAGCTTCTTCACGCTCGGCCTCGCGGAGGCGGTGCGGCCCCTGACGGGCGCGCGCACCGTCGGGGAAGTGCACGCGACGGCCTCCGCCCTGGCCCGGAAGGCCGCGCACGCCCACGGGCTGCGCCAGCATCCCGAGGTGCGCTACGGCGCCGACCACGAACCCCGGACCCGGGCCACGGTGGTGTGCGACGGCCGCCGGCTGCTGGAGTCCTGGCAGCGGGCGGTACGCGAGTGCCCGCTGTGGGAGCGGGTCCCCGCGGACCAGGCCGCCGAGGCGGACCTCTTCCGCGAGGCGGTGGAGCGGCTGGTCCGCGACAGCGCGCAGACGGTGCACCGCGCGCGGCGGCGGCAGCCGGACCCCTGGGCGGACGACGCCTTCCCGGTACGGCTGCTGCTCAAGGTGCTCCCCCGGCTCCTCCCGGAGGACGCCGGTCTGTCGGCGGTGGAGGCGGCCGTACTGGTGGCCGCGCCGGTCCTGCACGAGGCGGCCCGGGCGAACCGGCTGAGCGCGGCGCGCGAGGTGAATCCGTGGTCGGTGCGCCGGACGCCCGAGGCCGGTCCGGGGCGCCGGTACTACGAGCAGGTGGCGGCGCACCATCCGCACATCGCGCGGAAGATCGACGACGCGCTGGGGCGGGACGGCTTCGCGGAGGACGCCCGGAACGTCTCGGGCTGGCTGGTCCACCGGTGGATCGCCGAACAGTTCGAGACGGACGAGCACGCGGTGCCGCCCGCCTTCGTCGACCCCTTCGTCACGGCGCTCCTCGGGGTGGAGGGCGGTCCGACCGCCCGGACGGCCGAGTTCGCGGCGGCCGTCGCGGAGCTGGCCGCGGCCGTCGGCCGCGGTCCGGTGTGGGAGCAGCTGCCGGCCGAGCCGCTCCGGGTCCGCCCGGGCCGGGAGACCCGGACGGTGCGGGTGCGGCCGCTGACGGCGCTGCTGCACCTGGCCGCCGCGCTGGCGCTCGACGTCCGCGCCCTGCCCGAGGTGCTCGCGGAGCACCTCGCCGTCCCGGACGGGGTGCTCCCGCGGGAGGTGGTCGCCGTGCTGAACGACACCGAGTGGTACGCGGAGGACGAGGGGCTCCACCTGGACGTGGTGTGCCCCCATCCGGCGGTCCACGCCGCCCTGGGCGGCGCCGTCGAACGCGCGGACGAGCTGACCGGCTCGCTGCTGAGGGTCCCGTGGTGGCCGGCGGCCGACCGGGAACTGCTGGCGGCGCTGCCCGCCCGGGTCAGCGACCGTCGCCTGCGCCCGATGGAGTCGCGGGGGCGGCGCGCCTACGACGTACCCCTGCTGCGCTTCCAGCTGGCGCAGACCGAGGTGCGGGAGCTGCTGATGGGCGAGCAGCTCTACGACGGCCGTCGGGAGCTGGCGCTGCGCGAGCTGTACCAGAACGCCATGGACGCCTGCCGCTACCGGGCGATGCGACGGCGCTACCTGCGGGCCACGGGGCACGAGACGGGCGGCTGGCAGGGCCGGATCTCCTTCACCCAGGGCGAGGACGAGCGCGGTCCGTACGTCGAATGCCGGGACACCGGAGTCGGCATGGGCGTGGAACAGCTGCGCGGCACCTTCACCCGGGCGGGCCGCCGCTTCGAGCAGTCGCGTGACTTCCGGCGCGAGCAGGACGCCTGGCTGCGCCAGGACCCGTCGCTGCGGCTCTATCCCAACAGCCGTTTCGGCATCGGGGTGTTCAGCTACTTCATGCTCGCCGACGAGATGACCATCGTGACCCGGCAGGTGGGCCCGGACGGCGTCCCCGCGGAGAAGGCGCTGCTGGTGCACATCTCCGGCAGCGGGAGCCTGTTCCGCATCCAGGAGTACGAGGGCCCCGGCGACGGCATGCCGGACGGCGGCACCCGGGTCCGGCTGCACACCCGGCCGGGCCGTGGCGCCGAGTCCCTGTCCTGCGTCACGGTGCTGCGTTCGCTGGTGCTGGTCAGCGAGTTCCCGCTGGACGCCCGGGATGCCTCGGGGGCCTCATACCACTGGCCGGCGGGGGCGCTCCAGGGTGCGTACGGGCCCGGTGGCGCCGTCGAGGCCGTCGCCGGATCCCTGTGGTGGGTGGACGGGGAGGGCGCCGTCGTCTGCGACGGCATCGTCACGGACCAGAAGGCGCGCGGATACGTGCTGAACCTGACGGGCCCGCACGCGGGAGAGCTGAGTGTCAACCGCACCAAGCTGCAGGACTACGACCGTGACTGGGAGGCGGAGCTGTGGCGGGCCGGAGCACCGGTCCTGGTGTCGTGGGGCGGGCTGACCATGTCCTGGCTCTGGTCCATGGAGCGGACGGCGCTGCGGTGCGCGCGCATCCTGTGGGACGCGCTGCGCGAACGGGGGCTCAGCATCCCGGTCGGCGGGGGCGGGCCGGACGTGGCACTGGACCGGGTCGGCTGGTTCGAGCCGGACTCCGGGATCCGTTCGAAGACGCGAACGGCCACCGGCAAGGACGCACGCCGTCTCGCATGGCGGGCCGCCGCCCACGGGGTACGGCCGCGGGATCCGCTGGACGCCCCTCCCCTCACCCTCGCCGGGCACCCGCTGCCGGAGCCCGGGTGGGGCTTCGTGGCCAACTCCACCGTCGGGGACTGGCGCACGGTCCTCAACCAGGCCTACAGCCAGGGCAGGACGGTCGGTGAGCTCCTGCGCATCGTGCGCTCGCTGCGCATCACCGATCCGGCGCTCGCCCCGCCGCCCAGCGCCCTCGGGCCGCTGGACTGGGCACCCGACTGGCGCGACCGGCTGCTGACGAGGGGGCTGCTCGCCACCGAAGACCGGTACGGCCGGCGGAGCCGGGAGCTCTCCGGCTTCGAGCACGGCCCCGCCGATCTGGGCGGCCTGGTCCGTGCTTCCGCCGCCGGCCGCGTCCCGCTCGGGAAACTGGCGGAGCGGTGCCGGCGCTACGTCGGCCTGATGCCCGCGCCCGTTCCCGAAGTGCCCGCGCACCACCGCGATCACGTCTGCGACGACGCGGACCTGGCCGTGCTCTATCTGGAGACCCCCGAGAAGACCTGGCGCCCGGCCCGCCGGCCGTGGGACGTCCTGCCGCTCTCGGAGCTCACCGGGCGCAGCCCGCGTGAGGTCAGCGAGCACATCGCCCGCTTCTCCTGGCTCGGGTGGCCCGCCCACGACTGGAAGACGGTGCTCGCGTGGTGCGAGGTGCCGCCCGACGAGCGGTTCTTCCTGAGCCACTTCCTGCACACGGCAGGGGAGGCGCCGCCCGCGCTGGCCTGGGCCGCCACCCTGGCCTATGCCGGACGGTGGGAGCTGACCCTGCGCAAGGCGGAGAAGGAACTCGGATTCTGGACCTCCCGGCTGGGAGTGGAGTACCAGCGCCGCTATCCGGCCGCGTCGGAGGCCGGCCGGCTCGTTCCGGGCGAGGCGACGGCCGACATCGCCCAGATCGCCCACGAGCAGGGGCTGCGGCTGGAGGACGGCTTCAGCCTGCGCGACCTCGCCTTCTGCAGGCCGAAGGAGACCGCGGACAGCGAGCTGGCCGGGGCCCTGGCCGACCTGCGCCGGGCAGGGGTACGGACGGATCCCGGAGACCAGCTCGTGGAGGCCTGGGACGAGATGGCCCACGGGCACCAGTACTACTTCGCCGGACGCGATCCGGCGTGGGGCGGTGCGAACTATCCGCTGCTCCCCACGACGGACGTCCTGCTCGCGGCGGCGACAGAGCTGCGGGAGCCGCTGGGACGGACCTGGAAGACCGCCCGGCGCCTGGCCAAGCCCCTGGGTCTGAAGGTCCCCCCGCTCCCGGCGGAGCTCGCCGACACCGTTCCCACCTGGCACGAAACCGCCGCGCTGATCGACTTCGGCGACGACGAGGACTTCGACGGCGAGTGGATGGAGGCCCCCCGCTGGACCGCGCTCACCGCGGAACGCCTGATCGGCTACGCCCGCAACCGCCGACTGCCACCCGCCGAGGCCTACCGGTCCCTCACCCGGTTCCGCGCCATCGGGGCCCTCGTACCGGAGGTGTCCGAACGGCAGCTGGCGGAACTCCCGGCCGCTGTGCCCGAACCCGGGGACGCGCTGGCCCTCGCCCCCGAGCAGCGCGTCTCGGCGCCCGCGGACGCACTCGGCCCGCTCGACGTCGTCTCCGTCGCCGCCCGGCTCGGCGAACCGGTGGCCCGGACCTGGCGGCGCATGACGCCGTACCTGCCCCTGGAGGGCACGGCGCCGCGGGTCACCGGTGCGCCCGAGGTCGTCCCGTGCTGGCAGGACCTGATCCTGCTGTCCGTCCACCACGACGGCCGGCTGCCCGCCCTGCACGGCCGGATCGGGCCCGAGGCGATCGCCCGCGCCGCCGGGGCCGTCGGCCGGGACGCCCCCTGGGCCCGTCGGCGGCTCGGGCTCTACGCCGCCATGTTCGCCCTGGACCTGCCCGAGGTGCCGCCGGTACCCGACCCCGAGGAGACCCCGTGACGACCGACCCGACCTCGACGGCCCACCAGGCCGGTCTCGGCTACGACGAGAGCCCGCTCGGCGAGATCGAGGACACCGGGTTCTCCGTCTCCCCCGACGGCGACGGCGCCGGTGTGACCGTACGGGGCACCTGTCCCCGCTGCGGCGGCCCGACCTCCACCACGTACCGCTACGGCGTGCCCGGACTGGGCGGCAAGGGGCTGGGCGACTGGTTCGCCGGTACGCGCGCCAGGCCCGGCGCCCCGGACCGCGATCCGCTGTACTCCGAGGCGCACTTCTGCGAATGCGGCCACGCGCACCCCGGCATGCCCGCGGAGGCCGTGTTCGTCGGGTGCGGGGCCGCCTGGCGGATCCGCAGCGCCCCGTGAGCGGGCCGTCGGAGCGCCGGTGGGCGCTGTTGGCGCGGGAGCTGGAGTTCACGCAGCTCGCGCAGCTGCGCCGACAGGCCGAGGGCTGGCGGACGGGGCTCACGGGCCTGACCGGACTGCTCGCCGTACTGACCGTCGTCAAGGGGCCCGACAGCCTGGCCGGCGCCGCCCGCGGGGCCGGGACGGCCGCCACGGCGATGGTGGCGGCGGCGTACGTCCTGCTGCTGGCCGGGATGCTGCTCGCCGCCCGGGCCGCGCACGGGCGGCCCGGTGAGGACATCCTGCTGGGCGGGCAGTCCCTGCGGCGGTGGACCGAGGGCGAGATCGTCCGGGTGACCCGGTCGCTGCGCTGGGCAGCGGTGGGCTGCGTGGCCGGGGTGGCCCTGGCGGCGGGCGCCCTCGTGCTGCTGTGGGTGGCCTCGGAGCCCCCCGCCCGCAACCTCGTCCGGGTCACCACCGACCGGTCCGAGGTGTGCGGGGAGCTGCTGCGCGCCGACGCGCGGGAGGTCGTCGTGCGGGTCGGCGCGGGGCCGGTGACGGCCCGGCAGGTGGTGCCGGTGGCCGGGCTGGTCGGCGTCGTGCCGGTGGCGGCCTGCGGCTGACCGGCCCGGCGGCTCAGCCCTCCTTCTGGGCCAGCCGCAGCAGGTGGTCGGCCAGGGCCTGGCCGCCCGCCGGGTCGCGGCTGATCAGCATCAGGGTGTCGTCCCCGGCGATGGTGCCGAGGATGGCCCGCAGTTCGGCCTGGTCGATCGCCGAGGCGAGGAACTGGGCCGCGCCGGGCGGGGTGCGCAGGACCACGAGGTTCGCGGAGGCCTCGGCGGAGATCAGCAGTTCGCCGGAGAGCCGCCGCATGCGTTCCTCCTTGGCCGATTCGCCGAGGGGGGCCTGCGGGGTGCGGAAGCCCCCCTCGCTGGGGACCGCGTAGATCAGCTCGCCGCCGGTGTTGCGGATCTTGACCGCTCCCAGCTCGTCGAGGTCGCGGGAGAGCGTCGCCTGGGTAACGCTCAGCCCGTCGTCGGCGAGCAGTTTGGCCAGCTGGCTCTGGGAACGGACCGGCTGCCGGTTGAGGATGTCCACGATCCGGCGGTGGCGGGCGGTGCGGGTCTGCGGGACGGACGGGCCCTGCTGCTCGTGTTCCTGCGCCTGACTCATCGTCGTCTCATTCTCCGGATCGTCCCGCTTCGTCGAGGATGCCGGGCAGCGCCCGGACGAACGCGTCGACCTCGGCCTCGGTGATGACGAACGGGGGCATCAGCCGTACGACGTCGGGGGCGGGCGCGTTGACCAGGAATCCGGCCTCCTGAGCCGCCTGCTGCGCCTTCTGCGCGAGCGGCTCCGTCAGCACGATACCCAGCAGGAGGCCGGAGCCGCGGACGTGGGAGACCAGCCCGTGGCCGGAGGCTTCGATTCCGGAGCGCAGCCGTTCGCCGCGCGCCTTGACCTGGTCGAGCAGTCCCTCGGCGGCGATGGTGTCGATGACGGCGAGGCCGGCGGCGCAGGCGACCGGGTTGCCGCCGAAGGTGGTGCCGTGCTGGCCGGGCCGGAGCAGGTCGGCGGCGGGGCCGAAGGCGGCCACGGCCCCGATGGGCAGGCCGCCGCCCAGCCCCTTGGCGAGGGTGACGAGGTCGGGCTCGACGCCCTCGTGGGCCTGGTGCTCGAACCATTGGCCGCAACGGCCGATGCCGGTCTGGACCTCGTCGAGGGCGAGCAGGGTGCCGGTGGCCCGGGTGATCTCGCGGGCGGCCGTGAGGTAGCCGGCGGGCGGGACCACGACGCCGTTCTCGCCCTGGACCGGCTCGATGAGGACGAGGGCGGTCCGCTCCGTGACGGCCGCCCGCAGGGCCTCGACGTCCCCGTACGGGACGTGCGTGACCTCGCCGGGCAGGGGCAGGAAGGGCTCCTGCTTCTTCGGCTGGCCGGTGAGCGCGAGGGCGCCCATGGTCCGGCCGTGGAAGCCGCCGGTGGTGGCGACCATGTGGGTCCGCCCGGTCAGCCGGCCGATCTTGAAGGCCGCCTCGACCGCCTCCGCACCGGAGTTGCAGAAGAACACCCGGCCCTGGCGGCCGAAGAGCTGGAGCAGCCGTTCGCCGAGGGCGACGACGGGCTCGGAGGCGTAGAGGTTGGAGACGTGGCCGAGGGTGGAGATCTGCGCGGTGACGGCCTCGACGATCGCCGGGTGGGCGTGGCCGAGGGCGTTGACGGCGATCCCGCCGACGAAGTCGGTGTACCGCGTGCCGTCCGCGTCCCACACACTGGCGCCCGCACCGCGTACGAGGGCCAGCGCGGGGGTGCCGTAGTTGTCGGTCAGCGCGCCCTGCCAGCGGGCGGCGAACTCCTGGTTGCCGGTCATGCGGGTTCCCCTCCCTGTGCGTCGGGCACGACCATCGTGCCGATTCCCTCGTCGGTGAAGATCTCCAGCAGGATCGAGTGCTGGACCCGGCCGTCGATCACGCGCGCGGTGCCGACCCCGCCCCGGACGGCGTGCAGGCAGCCCTCCATCTTGGGGACCATGCCGCTGGACAGCTCGGGCAGCAGCTTCTCCAGCTCGCTCACGGTGAGCCGGCTGATGACCTCGTCGCTGTTGGGCCAGTCCGCGTAGAGGCCCTCGACGTCGGTGAGGACCATCAGCGTCTCGGCGCCCAGCGCTGCGGCGAGGGCCGCCGCGGCCGTGTCGGCGTTGACGTTGTACACGTGGTGGTCGTCGGCGCTGCGCGCGATGGAGGAGATCACCGGGATCCTGCCGTCCGCCAGCAGGGCCTCGATGGCGCCGGTGTCGATCGCGGTGATCTCACCGACCCGCCCGATGTCGACGAACTCGCCCTCGATCGAGGGGGTGTGCTTGGTGGCGGTGATGGTGTGGGCGTCCTCGCCCGTCATGCCGACGGCGAGCGGGCCGTGCTGGTTGAGCAGTCCGACCAGCTCGCGCTGGACCTGGCCCGCCAGCACCATCCGTACGACGTCCATCGCCTCCATGGTCGTGACCCGCAGGCCCGCCTTGAACTCGCTGACCAGGCCCTGCTTGTCGAGCTGGGCGTTGATCTGGGGGCCGCCGCCGTGGACGACGACGGGCCGCAGGCCGGCCTGCCGCAGGAAGACCACGTCCTGGGCGAAGGCGGCCTTCAGGTCCTCGTCGATCATGGCGTTGCCGCCGAACTTGATGACGACGACCTTGCCGTTGTGGCGGGTGAGCCAGGGCAGGGCCTCGATGAGGATCTCCGCCTTGGGCAGGGCCGTGTGCTTGCGTGCGGTGCTCATGACGAGTACGCGCTGTTCTCGTGGACGTACTCGGCGGTCAGGTCGTTGGCCCAGATGACCGCGGACTCGGAGCCGTTCGCCAGGTCGGCGGTGATGCGGACCTCGCGGTCCTTCATGGAGACCAGGTCGCGGTCCTCGCCGACCGAACCGTTGCGGCAGACCCAGACGCCGTTGATGGCGACGTTCAGCCGGTCCGGGTCGAAGCCCGCGCCGGTGGTGCCGATCGCGGCGAGCACCCGGCCCCAGTTGGGGTCCTCGCCGTGGATGGCGCACTTGAGGAGGTTGTTGCGGGCGATGGAGCGCCCCACCTCGACGGCGTCGTCCTCGCTGACCGCGCCGGTCACCTCGATGCGGATGTTCTTGCTGGCACCTTCGGCGTCGCCGATCAGCTGGCGCGCGAGGTCGTCGCAGACGGTCCGTACGGCCTCCGCGAAGTCCGCGTACGCGGGCACCTGGCCGGAGGCGCCGGAGGCGAGCAGCAGCACGGTGTCGTTGGTGGACATGCAGCCGTCGGAGTCGACCCGGTCGAAGGTGGTGCGGGTGGCGTCGCGCAGCGCCTTGTCGAGGGTCGCGCCGTCCACGTCGGCGTCGGTGGTGAGGACGACGAGCATGGTGGCCAGGCCCGGGGCGAGCATGCCGGCGCCCTTGGCCATGCCGCCGACGGTCCAGCCGTCCCGGGAGGCGGTGGCCGTCTTGTGGACGGTGTCGGTGGTCTTGATGGCGATGGCGGCGGCCTCGCCGCCGTCGGCGCTGAGGGCGGCGGCCGCCGTCTCGATGCCGGGCAGCAGCTTGTCCATGGGGAGCAGGAGGCCGATCAGACCCGTGGAGGCGACGGCGATCTCCCCGGCGTTGTGCTCGCCGCCGAGGACGGCCGCCACCTTCTCGGCGGTGGCGTGGGTGTCCTGGAAGCCCTTGGGGCCGGTGCAGGCGTTGGCCCCGCCGGAGTTGAGGACGACGGCGCTGACGGTGGCGCCGCGCAGGACCTGCTCGGACCAGCGCACGGGCGCGGCCTTGACGCGGTTGGAGGTGAAGACGCCGGCGGCCGCCAGCCGGGGGCCGTTGTTGACCACGAGGGCCAGGTCCGGGTTGCCGTTCGCCTTGATCCCGGCGGCGATGCCCGCCGCCGTGAACCCCTGTGCAGCCGTAACGCTCACGGCGCGACTCCAATCGTGGAAAGACCCAGCGCCTCGGGGAGCCCGAGCGCGATGTTCATGCTCTGCACCGCGCCGCCGGCGGTGCCCTTGGTCAGGTTGTCGATCGCGCTGATGGCGATGATCCGCCCGGCGTACGGGTCGAAGGCGACCTGGAGGTGGACGGCGTTGGAGCCGTACACGGACTTGGTGGTGGGCCAGACGCCCTCGGGGAGCAGGTGGACGAACGGCTCGTCCGCGTACGCCTTCTCGTAGGCGGCGCGCAGCGACTCGGCGGTGGTGCCCGGGAGCGCCTTCGCCGAGCAGGTGGCGAGGATGCCGCGGGGCATCGGGACGAGGTTGGCGGTGAAGGAGACCGAGACGGGCTCGCCGGCGAGCGGGGAGAGGTTCTGCACCATCTCCGGCGTGTGCCGGTGGATGCCGCCCACCCCGTACGGGGTCACGGTGCCCATCACCTCGGAGCCGAGCAGGTGCGGCTTGAGGGCCTTGCCGGCGCCGGAGGTCCCGGTGGCGGCGACGATCACGGCCTCGGGCCCGGCGAGGCGGGCAGCGTAGGCGGGCTGGAGCGCGAGGGTGACGGCGGTGGGGAAGCAGCCGGGGACGGCGATCCGCCTGGTCCCGGCGAGGGCGGCGCGGGCGCCGGGCAGCTCGGGCAGGCCGTAGGGCCAGGTCCCGGCGTGCGGGGCGCCGTAGAAGTGGTCCCAGGCCGCGGAGTCCTTCAGCCGGTGGTCGGCGCCCATGTCGATGACGAGCACGTCCTCGCCGAGCTGCGCGGCGACGGCGGCGGACTGTCCGTGCGGCAGCGCGAGGAAGACCACGTCGTGCGGACGGTCCCGGCCGGCGAGGACCTCGGGGGTGGTGGCCTCCAGGGTCCGTCCGGCGAGGGGCACGAGGTGCGGCTGGAGGCCGCCGAGGAGCTGTCCGGCGTTGGAGTGCCCGGTCAGCGCGCCGATCTCGACCTCGGGGTGCGAGAGCAGCAGGCGCAGCAGCTCACCACCCGCGTACCCGCTCGCTCCGGCCACCGCTACACGTACCACCATCGGACCTCCTCCTCGATGGCATGACTATACGTAGCGCTGCACTTTTATGCAATCGTCGGGAGGTGCTCGACGATCACACCGTACTGCGTGCGGGGCGGGCGGCGCCGCCTTCCGCCGGGTTCACCCCACGGCCCGCAGGCGCTGGACGGCCTCCACCAGTTCGCCCGGCCCGGACACCCCGGCGAAGCTCATCCGGACGTACGCGGCGGGCGGCTCCGCGCAGAAGAACGGACGGCCGGGCGCGACGGCGACCCCGGCCCGCAGGGCGTCGGCGGCGAAGGCCGCGTCGTCGCCGCCCGCACCGAGCCCCACCCACAGCTGGTACCCGCCGGCCGGCAGGTGCGCGAGCTCCAGCCCCGGCAGCTCCCGGCGCAGTGCGCCCGCGAGGACGTCCCGGCGGTGGCGCAGCTCGGCGGCGACGGAGCGCAGATGGCGCGGCCAGGCCGGTGCGCCGACCAGCTCCAGGGCGGCTTCCTGGAGCGGCCGGGGCACGAAGAAGGTGTCCACGACCTGGATCGCGCGCAGCCGGTCCAGCACCGGCCCCCGGGCGGCGAGCGCGCCCACCCGCAGGCTGGGCGAGGTGGCCTTGGTCAGTGAGCGGACGTGCACCACCACCCCGTCGGCGTCCTCGGCGGCCAGGGTGGCGGGCGGCGGACCGGCGTCCTCGTGGGCGAGGGCCCGCGCGTAGTCGTCCTCGATCACGAAGGCCCCGGCGGCCCGCGCGATCCGCAGCACCTCGGGCCGGCGCGCCGCCGACAGCACCGCGCCCGTCGGGTTCTGGAACAGCGGCTGGCATACGAAGACCCGCGCGCCGGTGGCTTCGAAGGCGGCGGCCAGCAGCTCCGGGCGGACCCCCTCCGCGTCCACCGGTACGGGTACGGGCCGGCAGCCCGAGGCGCGGGCGATGGCCAGCAGCCCGGGGTAGGTGGGCGACTCGACCAGGACCGGCGCGCCCGGCGGGGCCAGCGCCCGCAGCGCGGTGGTCAGCGCGCTCTGCCCGCCCGCGGTGACCAGGACGTCGCGGGCCCCGACGGCCCCGCCGATCTCGCGGGCGAACCAGTCCCGCAGCTCGGGCAGCCCCTCGGTGGGCGGCCGCCCCCACGCCCCGGGCCGGCGTCCGGCCCGGGCCAGCGCGGCCGCCATGGCCCGTTCCGGCTGGATGGCGGGGTGCAGGTAGCCGCTGTTGAGCCCGATCACCCCGGACGGCGGGGTGTTGAGGCAGACCAGCACCCCCGAGGCGTCCACGGAGCGGGGCACGACCTCGCCGGCCCCCTCCGCGCTCAGCGAGACCTCCTGCCAGGAGGTGTCCCCGGGCGGGTCCGTCCGCGTACGCGGCTGGGCGCGGAAGGCCCCGGCGCCGGGGCGGGTGACGACGAGCCCTTCGGCGGCGAGCTGGGCGAGGGCACGGGAGACCGTGACCGGGCTGACGCGGTAGCGCTCGACCAGAACCCGGCTGGAGGGGAGCTTTCCACCCAGCGGATAGCGGTCGAGCTCCGACCGCAGGGATTCTGCCAGTTCCACCACACTGCTACGCTCGTACATGACAGCACAGAATAGCGCTACTCACTCCGCGGCGATAGCGGTCCACACCGGACCCGCCGACGGCACCCGCCGCGGCACCGCCCTCGCCCTGCTCGGCGTCGTGGCCTTCTCGCTGACCTTCCCCGCCACCGCCTGGGGCCTGGAGAGCTTCGGCCCCTGGTCGCTCGTCGCCCTGCGCAGCGTGCTGGCCGCCGCCCTCGCCGGGGTCTTCCTGCTGGCCGGGCGGGTGCCGCTGCCCGCCCGGGAGCACTGGGCGGGCCTCGCCGTCGTGGCCGGCGGGGTGGTGATCGGCTTCCCGCTGCTGACCACGCTCGCGCTGCGCACCTCCAGCACCTCGCACGCCGCCGTCGTGGTGGGCCTGCTGCCGCTGACCACCGCCGCCGTATCCGCCCTGCGCACCGGCGCCCGGCCCTCGCGCCGCTTCTGGGCGGCGGCCCTCGCCGGCGCCGCCGTCGTGCTGGGCTTCACCCTGGCCGGGGGCGGCGGGGCCCTGTCCCCCGGTGACGGCTACCTGTTCGGGGCGCTGCTGGTGTGCGCGGCCGGGTACACCGAGGGCGGGCGCCTGGCCCGGCTCCTGCCGGGCTGGCAGGTCATCGGCTGGGCGCTGGTGCTGTGCCTGCCGCTGACGGTGGCGGGCGCCGCCGTCGGGCTGGCGTACGAGCCGGTGCACCTGGGCGTCCACGGGGTGGCCGGCCTGGTATGGGCGGCGGCCGGCTCCACCTTCCTCGGCCTGTACGTCTGGTACCGGGGCATGGCCGAGATCGGCGCCCCGCGGGCCAGCCAGCTGCAGCTCGCCCAGCCGCTGCTGACCCTGGTCTGGTCGGTGGCGCTGCTGGGCGAGCACCTCTCGCCCGCCGCCCCACTCGCCGCGGGCGCGGTGCTGGTCTGCATCGCGGTGACCCAGCGGAACTGAGCCGCCGGGAGCGGCTTCCGGCCGGTCTCAATCCGGGCGAACCGCCGTAAACTGCTGTCACCGGAATCCGTCCGGCTCCGAGACCGGCTCCGAGGAGGTCAGCACATGCGCGCGACCGAGGGCGACCAGCTTGTGCAGCACGGGAGAGTCGTAGGGCAGCACGACAAGCTGGGCGAGATCACTCAGGTACTGGGCGAGAACGGCACCCCTCCCTACCGGGTCCGTTTCACGGACGGCCACGAGGCGGTCATGTCTCCGGGCCCCGACTGCGTGGTGAAGCATCCCGCGGAGCGGCACGCGGAACCCGCGCACTGACTCACCGCGGCGCCGCCGCCGACGGGTAGTGGTCGGCGACGACCCTGGCCATCGCCCCGTTGGGGTCCGCGGCCACCTGCTTCGCCGAGAAGTAGACGTGGCCGCGGACCCCGGCGTACCGCCCGGCGAGGGTCAGGTGCCTCGACAGCTCCGCCGGATCGCGCCAGGCGGCGGTGGGGCTGTCCGCGTCGCAGCGGTACAGCGCCTCGCCCACGTGCAGCTCCACCCCGGTGCCCTCGACCGTCCGGGCCCACCACTCGACGACCTTCGCGTAGTCGGCCGCGGAGTTGCCGATGTGCCAGTACACCTGCGGGACGATCGAGTCGATCCAGCCCTCCTTGACCCACTTGCGGGTGTCCGCGTACAGGTCGTCGTACGTCTGCACCCCCGCCCGCGTCCGCGAGCCCAGCGGGTCCCGGTCGGCGTTGCGCCACACCGCGAACGGGCTGATCCCGAACCGGGCCCGCGGCCGCAGCGTCCTGAGCCGTCCCGACATCTCCCGCACCAGCGTGTCGGTGTTGTGCCGGCGCCAGTCGGCGCGGGACGCGAACCCCTCCCCGTACGCCGCGAAGGCCTCGTCGTCGTCGAAGTCCCGGCCCGCCACCGGGTACGGGTAGAAGTAGTCGTCCCAGTGCACCCCGTCGACGGGATAGCGGGAGACCGCGTCGAGCATCGCCTCCTGCACGAACGCCCGCACCTGCGGCAGACCGGGGTTGTAGTAGAGCTTCCCGCCGTAGGGCACGGTCCAGCCGGGGTTGCGCCGGGCCGGGTGCGAGGCGACGAGCCGGGCCGGATCGGTGTGGTTGGCCACCCGGTACGGGTTGAACCAGGCGTGCAGCTCCAGACCCCGCGCGTGCGCCTCCGTGACCGCCGTCCCCAGCGGGTCCCAGCCCGGGTCACGGCCCTGAACCCCCGTCAGCCACTGCGACCAGGGCTCCTTCGCCGACGGCCACAGGGCGTCCGCCGCCGGCCGGACCTGGAGGAACACCGTGTTCAGCCGCCGCGCGACGGCCGTGTCGAACAGCCCCGTCAGTTCGGCGCGCTGCTCGCGCGCGGACAGCCCGGACTGCGAGGGCCAGTCGACGTTCTCCACCGAGGCGATCCACATCCCCCTGAGCTCCGCCGCCGCCCGGCCGCCGCCCGGCCGCCCCGCGGCGCCGGCCCGCCGCGTCCGGCGGCCCTGCTCCGCCGCACCCGCCACCGCTCCCGCCGCCGGGTCCGTGACCGGGTCCGCCGCCGCCGGGACCGCCGCCGCCGCGCCGGCCAGTACCCCCGCGGCCCCCGCCAGCAGTCCCCGCCGTCCGATGTACGCCATGTGATGGCTCCGTTCCGTTCCGTGACATCGCTCTGCGTGCGCCCAGCATGCCCGCCCCACCCCGCCGCCGGGACGAACTCGGGGGTAACGTCGGGGGGCGTGGCGGGCGCCGGAAGGCAGTGACACTGCCGGAGTACGGGGGACCCGCGATGGATGAGCAGCGAAAGGCACGATGTGACGGACCTCTCTACCCTCCCGACCGACATCGCACGGGTCGGCGTGGTGGGCTGCGGCCAGATGGGCGCGGGCATCGCCGAGGTGTGTGCCCGCAGCGGTCTTGAGGTGATGGTCGCCGAGACCACGGGCGAAGCCCTGGAGATCGGGCGCACCCGGCTGCACAACTCGCTGACCAAGGCCGCCGAACGCGGCAAGATCAGCGAGGAGGAGCGGGACGCCACCCTGGCCCGCCTCACCTTCACCACCGACCTCGGCGAGTTCGCCGACCGCGACCTCGTCATCGAGGCCGTCGTCGAGAACGAGCAGGTCAAGACGGAGATCTTCCAGGTCCTGGACCAGGTGATCACCCGCCCGGACGCGATCCTCGCCTCCAACACCTCCTCGATCCCGCTGGTCAAGCTGGCCGTCGCGACGTCGCGGCCGGACCAGGTCATCGGCATCCACTTCTTCAACCCGGCCCCGGTGCAGCAGCTCGTCGAGCTGATCCCGGCCCTGACCACGGGCGAGGAGACCATCAAGCGGGCCGAGGCCCTGGTGCGGGACGTGCTGGGCAAGCACGCGATCCGCGCCCAGGACCGCAGCGGGTTCGTGGTCAACGCCCTCCTCATCCCGTACCTGCTGTCCGCGATCCGGATGTTCGAGTCCGGCATCGCGAGCCGCGAGGACATCGACAACGGCATGGAGCTGGGCTGCGCCCACCCGATGGGCCCGCTGAAGCTGGCGGACCTGATCGGGCTGGACACGGTCGCCTCGGTGGCCGACTCCATGTACTCCGAGTTCAAGGAGCCGCTCTACGCCGCTCCCCCGCTGCTCCAGCGGATGGTCGACGCGGGCCGGCTCGGCCGCAAGACCGGCTCGGGCTTCTACCCGTACGGCTGAGCCGCCTCAGGACCGATCGAGCCGCAGGTGGTGCAGCAGGAGCAGCCCGGCCGCCATGTTGGCGGCCGGGACCTCTCCCCGCGCGATCATGTCCGGCACGAGTCCGAGCGGGACCCACTCGCGCCGCGAGGACTCGAAGTCGTCCTCGGGATGGCCCACGTACGTCGCCCCGTCCGCCCAGTAGAGGTGGTGGCGGGCGTCGGTGAGGCCGTTGGAGGGCTCCACGGTCATCAGGTGGTGGAGCGGGCCGGGCCGCCAGCCCGACTCCTCCTCCATCTCCCGCGCCGCCGCGCCGCGCACGCTCTCGCCGTCCTCGACGACGCCGGCCGGCAGCTCCCAGCCCCAGCTGTCGGTGATGAACCGGTGCCGCCAGAGCAGCAGCACCTCGTTGGCCCCGTTGACCGCCGTCGCGACCGCCACCGGCCGCAGCCGGATCACGAAGTGGTCCAGGTGCCGGCCGTCGGGGAGTTCCACGTCCGCGAGGTTCACGTCGAACCAGCGGTTCTTGTACACGGTCTGCTCACTCAGGTTCGTCCACTGCACGGGTGTGCCACCTTCCGTTCCGTAGGTGACCACATGGCAGCAGCCGACGCCCTCACAGGGGAACGCGCAGTGCCCCGTCGATGAGCTGCGCGGTCTCCGCCGCGCCCGCACAGCCGCTGGTCAGCAGCGCTTCCCGGACCGCACGCAGCCGGTCGCGCAGCCGCAGCGACTCCATCCCCTGGGCCCGCTCGGCCATTTCGGCCGCCGAGGCCACCGCCCGGTCCGCCTCGCCCTGCCGCAGCTGGATCTCGCACAGCATCGCGAGCCGGTGCACCCGCCCCCGGTCGTGCGCCGGCGTGCCCACCGCCTCGGCCGCCTGCGCGTGGGCCGCGTCCAGGTCCCCCAGGCTGAGCAGCGCCTCCGCCACCTGGACGTTGACCAGCCCGGGCTGTACGTAGCCGGTCTCCGCGGGTTCCGCGCCGGGCCGGATCCGTTCGGCGGCCGCCTCCGCGCTGTGGATGCAGGCCAGCGCGGAGGCGGGATCGCCGAGTTGCGCGTAGGCCTTGGCCTGCATCGCGTACAGGTCGGCGGCCAGTGCCGGGGTGGTGCGCCGCCCGGCGGCGCGCAGCGCGGCCTCGGCGAAGGCCACCGCCTGCCGGTACTCCCGCAGGTGCAGCGACTGGTTGACCAGCAGGGCGATGACGTACGCGCCGAGCCCCCGGTCCCCGCTGGCCTTCGCGAGCCGCAGCGCCTGGTGGAAGTAGCGCTGGGCCAGCCCGTGGGCGTCGGAGTCGTACGCGCAGATCCCGGCCACCGCCACCAGCGAACCGGTGGCCCGGTGCAGGAGCCGGCCCACGTCGTCGGGATAGCCGCCGCGCAGCATCGGGGCCGTCTCGCTGCCGAGGAAACGCACGATCCGCGCCCGGGTGGCCATCCCGCCCGTCCGGCGGTACATCAGCTCGTAGTGCACCCGGGCCGCCCGCAGGATCTCGATGTGCTCGGGTCCGATCCGCTGCGGGCCCGCGCGCGAGACGTCGGCGTCCTCGGGCGGGTTCTCCCACTCCCAGACCGGGATGACGGCCGGGGTCCCGGTGACCGCCCCGGCGGAGAGCTGCGCGGTCCGGCCCAGCTCGTCGGAGCGCCACAGGGCGGTGGCCCGGTCGACGAAGCCGCCGATCCGGTTGCCGTGCGGCCCGTGCTGGCCGGGGATGCCGAGCCCGACGTCGTCGAGGCCGAGGGGGCGTCGCAGCCGGCCGCCGAGCACCTCGCAGATCAGGTCCGGCACCTGGCCCCTGGGGCGCTGCCCCTTGAGCCAGCGGGAGACCGCGGTGTGCTCGTAGCGCAGGGCGAGTCCGCGGGAACGGCCCGCCTGGTTGATGTGCGCGGCGAGGCCGGCGTGGGACATGCCCGCCTCGGCGAGGAGGGCGTCGAGCAGGGCGTTGGGCTGCATGGGCCGCTCCAAGGGCTCGTGGGAACCAGGCTAGTGGCTGCGCGCTCCGCTCGGGGGCCAGTGCGGCGCATTCACACCCCGTGTGAAGCGAGTACGCGCATAAATGCGACCCGCACCCTGCCGCGGAGGGGCCCCGGGGGGTTTCACTGAGGAGCCTCGCCAAGGAGGCCGCTCGGGTCGTCGGCTCCCCCTCGTACAGTGCGACGACCCGGCACCGCGCCGCCCGTCCTGCTGTCTGCCCGACACTCCATGGCAGGCGGGCGGCGCACCACGGCTCCGCCGGGGCCCGGTTGGTCGCCGGGTCCCGCACGGAGCCGGGCCGCCCCCGCACCGGGCCCGTCCACCGGCCCGGTGCGGGGTGGCCCCGCGGCCCGCTCGGACCGCTCGGACCGCTCGGGCCGCTCGGAGACGGCCGGACCGGTGCAGGGCCGGCCCGGCCCCGGCGGCCGCGGCGGAACGCGGCCCGGCCGGCTCACCGGGCGCGGTCGTTGCGCAGCACCAGCAGGGCCACGTCATCGGAGAGCCGCCCGCCGGTGTGGCGCAGCAGCGCGGCGTGCACGCCCGCCACCAGCCGGGCGGGCGTGGGCGCCGTCTCCTGCGCGAGCAGGTCCAGGACCCGGCGCAGCGGGAAGAACCGGCCCCGGCGGTCTCGGGCGTCCTCGGCGCCGTCGGTGTGCAGGACGAGGAGCTCCCCCGGTCCGAGCGTCCCGCACGGCTGCGGCGCCAGCGCCGCCGGCAGCGGCAGCACCCCGAGCGGCGGCAGGGTCGCGCCGCCGTCCGGCGGCCGCACCGGATCCGGTGCCCCGGCCGGCGGGTGCAGGCGGTAGGGCCAGGGGTGCCCGCAGTTCAGGGCCGTCACGCCGGCGTCCGGGGCGATCTGGAGCAGCAGCACCGTGACGAACTCCTCCGCCACCGGGGACTGTGGTCCGGCCGGGCCGGCCGACGGGTGCTCGGCGAGGGACCGCTCGCGCAGGTGCCGCTGGAGGGAGCGTTCCATCCGGCGCAGCACCCCGGCCAGCGCGGCTTCGTCGTACGCCGCCTCGCGGAAGGAGCCCAGCACCGCGGCGGCCGCGCCCAGGGCCGGGAGCCCGTGGCCCCGTACGTCCCCGATCAGCAGCCGCACCCCGTACGCCGTCGCGACGGCCTCGTACAGGTCCCCGCCGACGGCCGCGCCCCGGCTCGCCGACAACTGGGCCGCGGACACCGCCAGTCCGTCGATCCGGTTCGGCAGGGGGCGCAGCAGGACCCGCTGGGTGGCTCCGGCGATCTCCCGCGAGCGGCGCAGTTCGGCCGTCATGCCGCGCCGGATGTGCAGCGCGGAGCCGGTGGCCAGGAGCAGGAAGGCCGCGCAGGTCGCGAGGCTCGGGCCGAGGCGGCCCGGGGAGGACAGTTCCCAGGAGACCGCGGCGCCGCCCCAGGCGAGGACGCACGCCCGGCGCACCAGGGGCATCTCCCCGCGCGTGATCATCCGTAGGACGCTCCCCTCCGGCTCGTCGGCCGGAACGATTGTGTCGACCTCCTGACGTACCGGACACGGGTGACCGTCCTTCTCACCCGAACGAGTGAGGGCCCCTCCGGATCACCGGAGGGGCCCTCACCTGGCTCTACGACACGGGATCAGGCCCCGCGCAGCACCGCCCCGGTCCGCTCGCCGGCCAGGGCCACGGCGGCGTCGCGCGCGGCCGTGGACTCCTCGGCGGTCAGCGTGCGGTCGGCCGCGCGGAAGCGCAGCGCGTACGCGAGGGACTTCTTGCCCCCGCCCACCTGCTCACCGGTGAACACGTCGAACAGCCGCAGGGACTCCAGCAGTTCGCCGGCTCCGGCGCGCAGCGCGGACTCCACCTCGGAGGCCGGCACCGACGCGTCGACGATCAGCGCGACGTCCTGGGTGGCCACCGGGAAGGAGGAGATCCTCGGCGCCCGCAGGGCCTCGCCGCCGGCCGCCGCGAGGCGGTCCAGGTCGAGTTCCATGGCGCTGGTCCGGGCGGGCAGGCCCATCGCCTTCACGACGCGGGGGTGCAGCTCGCCGGCGTGGCCGATGACCGTCTCCACGCCGTCCAGGACGACGAGCAGCTCGGCGCAGCGGCCCGGGTGCCAGGGGCCGTACTGGCCCTGGCGGACCACCAGTTCGGCACCGGCCTCGACGGCCAGGGCGCGCGCGGCCTGGACCGCGTCGGCCCAGTCCGCCGGGCGGCCCTTGCCCCACCAGCCGGCCTGCTCGCGGGCACCGGCCAGCACGACCGCGGCGTACCGCGGCTGGGCGGGCAGGGCCGCGTTCAGGGTGGCGATCTCCTCGTCCGTGGGACGCCGGTCGACGGGCAGCCGTACGGCGACCCCCGGCCGGTCACCGGCGCGGAAGACCGAGCCGGTCTCGAAGAGCGCGAGGTCGTGGCTGCCCCGGCTGTCGTTGCGGCGCAGCGCGCCGAGCAGACCCGGCAGCAGCGTGGTGCGCAGCGCCGGCTCCTCGTCGGAGATGGGGTTGACCAGCCTGACGACCCCGCGGGCCGCGTCGTGCGCGGGCAGCTGGAGCTGGTCGAGGACGCCCTCGCCGAGGAACGGATAGCTCAGCGCCTCGACGTAACCGGCGCCGGCCAGCGCGCGGCCCACCCGGCGGTGCAGCTGCTGCCGGGCGGTCAGGCCGCGGCCGGAGGGCACCTGCGGGAGGGTCGACGGGAGGTTCCCGTAGCCCTCCAGCCGGATGACCTCTTCGGCGAGGTCGTTGGGCGCGGCGAGGTCGGGCCGCCACGAGGGGACGGTGACGACGAGCTCGTCCTGGCCGTAGACGTCGCAGCCGACCTCCTGGAGGCGGCGGACGACGGTCTCGCGGCCGTACTCCATGCCCGCGACCCGGTCCGGGTGGTCCGCGCTCATCGCGATGGTGCGCGGGGCGCCCGGGGCGGTGAGCTCGGTGACCCCGGCCTCGGCGGTGCCGCCGGCCAGCAGGACGAGCAGGTCGACGGTCCGCTGCGCGGCCGCGGCGGCGGCCTGCGGGTCGACGCCCCGCTCGAAGCGCTTGGAGGCCTCGGAGGAGAGCTTCAGGCGGCGGGCCGTGCGCGAGATCGACACGGAGTCGAAGTGCGCGGCCTCGATGACCACGTCGGTGGTGCCGGTGACGGCGCCCGTCTCGGGGTCGGTGACGGAGTCGGCGATCTCGGTGTTGGCACCGCCCATGACACCGGCGAGCCCGATGGGACCGCTGTTGTCGGTGATCACCAGGTCCTCGGCGTCGAGCGTGCGCTTGACCCCGTCGAGGGTGGTGAACTTCTCGCCCTGCTCGGCACGCCGGACACCGATCGCGCCGTCGAGGCGGGAGCGGTCGTAGGCGTGCAGCGGCTGGCCGAGTTCGAGCATCACGTAGTTGGTGACGTCGACGGCGAGCGAGATCGGGCGCATGCCGGCCTTCTGGAGGCGGCGGCTGAGCCAGATCGGGGAGCGCGCCTCGGGGTCGAGGCCGGTCACCGTGCGGGCGGTGAAGCGGTCGCAGCCCTGCGGGTCGGAGACCTTCACCGCGTAGCCGTACGAGTTCGGCGCGGGCACGTCGAGCAGCGCCGGGTCGCGCAGCGGCAGGCCGTAGGCGGTGGCGGCCTCGCGGGCCACACCGCGCAGGGACATGCAGTAGCCGCGGTCCGGGGTGATGTCGATGTCGAGGACCTCGTCGACGAGCTGGAGCAGCTCGATCGCGTCGGTGCCGACCTCGTGCTCCGGCGGCAGCACGATGATGCCGTGCGTGCCGTCGTCGCCCATGCCCAGCTCGTCGCCGGAACAGATCATGCCGTGCGAGGTGCGGCCGTAGGTCTTGCGCGAGGCGATCGCGAAGTCCCCGGGCAGCACTGCGCCGGGCAGGACCACGACGACCTTGTCGCCGACGGCGAAGTTCCGGGCACCGCAGACGATCTCCTGCGGCTCGCCGGTGCCGTTGGCGGCGCCCACGTCGACGGTGCAGAAGCGGATCGGCTTGCGGAAGCCCTCCAGCTCCTCGATGGTCAGCACCTGACCGACGACGAGGGGGCCCTTCAGGCCGCCGCCGAGCTGCTCGACGGTCTCGACCTCCAGGCCGGCGTCGACGAGCTTGGCGGCCACGTCGCGGCCGGTCTCACCTGCGGGCAGGTCGACGTACTCCCGCAGCCAGGAAAGCGGGACGCGCATCAGATCTCACTCCCGAAAGGCCGGGTGAAACGGACGTCACCCTCGACCATGTCTCGCATGTCTTCCACGTTGTGACGGAACATCAGCATCCGCTCGATGCCGAAGCCGAAGGCGAAGCCGCTGTACTTCTCCGGGTCCACGCCGCAGGCGACGAGCACCTTCGGGTTGACCATGCCGCAGCCGCCGAGCTCGATCCAGCCCTCGCTGGAGCAGGTGCGGCAGGGGCGGTCGGGGTTGCCCACCGAGGCGCCGCGGCACACGTAGCACTGCATGTCCATTTCGGCGGACGGCTCGGTGAAGGGGAAGAAGTGCGGGCGCAGGCGCGTGGTGGTGCCCTCGCCGAACAGCTCCTGGACCATGTGGTCCATGGTGCCCTTGAGGTCCGCCATCGTCAGGCCCTCGTCCACGGCGAGCAGCTCGACCTGGTGGAAGACGGGCGTGTGCGTCGCGTCGAGCTCGTCGGTGCGGTACACCCGGCCCGGGCAGACGATGTAGACGGGGGGCTTGCGCTCCAGCAGCGACCGCGCCTGCACCGGGGAGGTGTGGGTGCGCAGCACGACACCGGACTCGTCGCCCTCGGTGCCCTCGGGGCCCCGGACGAAGAAGGTGTCCTGCATCTGGCGCGCCGGGTGGTCCGGCGTGAAGTTGAGGGCGTCGAAGTTGAACCACTCCGCCTCGACCTCGGGGCCTTCCGCGACCTCGTAACCCATGGCGACGAAGATGTCCGCGATGCGGTCCATCAGCGTGGTCAGGGGGTGGCGGGCGCCGGCGGGCACGCGGTCGTGGGGCAGCGTGACGTCCACCGCCTCCTCGACCAGCACCCGCTCGTCGCGCTCGGCCTCGAGCTCGACGGTGCGGGCCCCGAAGGCCTTGTTCACGGCGCCGCGGGCCTGTCCGACCCGCTTGCCCGCCTCGGCCTTGGCCTGGGGCGGCAGCGCGCCGATCTCCCGGTTGGCGAGCGCCAGGGGCGAGCGGTCGCCCATGTGCGCGGTCTTCGCCTCGCGGAGTGCGTCGAGGTCACCGGCGGACGCGAAGGCGGCGAGCGCCTCGTCCCGCATGCGCTCGATCTCTTCCGGTTTCAGTGCCTCGACCTCGACAGGGTCGTACGACTTGTTCGGTGCCGACATCTCTTCCCGTACTTCCGATGGCTGGCTGGTGGGTCCCCGTACGGCACGATCAGAGTGATCGACGCAGAGACACAAAGGTGCCAAAGGACGAGTCTAAAGGCCGCCGGGGGTGGAGGAGCCCGTGGGCCGCCTGGCGAGACGCTCCGCAGGGTCACTGCGTGAGGTAGGCCGGCGCGCTCACGGGCAGGATAAATCGGAACTCGGCTCCGCCGCCGGGACCGCGGCCCACCGTGATGGTGCCGCCGTGGGCCTCCACGATGCCCTTGACGATGTACAGGCCCAGGCCGGTGCCGCCGCGCTTGCTCCCCCGCCAGAAGCGGGTGAAGACGCGGCCCATCGACTCCTCGGGGATCCCGGGGCCTTCGTCGGTCACGGTGACGGCGGTTCCCTTCTCGTGCGGCGCTACGTCGATGGTGACCGTTCCGTCACCGTGCCGCACCGCATTTTCGAGGAGGTTGCCGAGGATCTGGTCGATCTTGTCCGGGTCGGCCCACAGATCGGGAAGGGGACGGCTCACCCGGACGAGGAACCGCTCGGGCGCCTGGCCGTTCGCGGTGAGCGCCTGGACGTGGCGGCCCACGGCGGCGGCGACGTCGACCGGCTGACGGCGCACCTCCAGGCGGCCGGAGTCGATGCGGGAGATGTCGAGCAGCTCGGCGATGAGCCGGGTGACGCGGTTGGCGTCGGCATCGACGGTCTCCAGCATCAGCCGCTTCTGGTCGTCGGTGAACCGCTCCCACTTGGCGAGCAGGGTGGCCGTGAAGCCCTTGACGGAGGTCAGCGGGGAGCGCAGCTCGTGCGCGACGGTCGCGATCAGCTCGGCGTGGCTGCGTTCGGTGCGGCGGCGGGCCTCGGTGCCGCGCAGGGTGACCACGAGGCGGCGCAGCGGGCCGGTGGGGTGGGTGCGGACGTAGCGGGCGGAGACGAGGACCTCGCGCCCGCCCGGCAGCAGCAGGTTCCGCTCGGGCTGTCCGCGGCGGGTGGCGAGGCCGCCGTAGGGGTCGGTCAGGGCCCACCAGCGGCGGCCTTCGAGGTCCTCGAGCGGCAGCGCGCGGTCGATGCGGGCACCGATCGCCCGGCCGGGGTCGGTGGCCGTCATCCGGGCGGCGGCCCGGTTGAAGCAGATGACCCGTCCGGCGTGGTCGGCGACGACGAGCCCGTCGGGCAGCTCGTCGGGATCGATCCCGAAGCCGTCCCCCTCCCCGGGGACGCCGGGAGCCCGGCCGGCGGCGGGGTCCGTGGCGGACGCCGCGGGGCGGGCCCGGCCGGCGGCCGCCTGGGGCGGAACGCCGTGCAGGCCGTCGGCGGCGGGCGCCGGGCCCGTGGGCCCGGGGGCGTCCCGCAGCCGCTCCCCGGCCGCCCCCGCGGCCCCGGGCGAGCTGTTCGTACCGACGGTCATGTCCCCGTACCCCACATCTCCGAGTAGCACAGTGGGCCCCCCGGGCCGCCACATTACTAGCTGGGGGTCACGGAGCGGCACCCTCCGGGCGCCCGCTGTGCACGCGCGGACGCGTACAGGCACACCGCGGCGGCCGTGGCGAGGTTCAGGCTCTCCGCCTTGCCGTGGATCGGGACCCGTACGACGGCGTCCGCGAGGGCCCTGGTCTCCTCGGGCAGGCCCCAGGCCTCGTTGCCGAAGACCCAGGCGGACGGGCCGCCCATGGTGCCCGCGTCCAGCTCGGCGTCGAGGTCGTCCCGGCCGGCCCCGTCCGCCGCGAGGATCCGTACGCCCGCCGCCCGCAGCCCCTCCACGGCCTGCTCCACCGGCACGCCGACGGCCACCGGCAGGTGGAAGAGGGAGCCCACCGAAGCCCGTACGGACTTCGGGTTGTAGAGGTCCACGGAGGCGTCGGTCAGCACCACCGCGTCGGCGCCCGCGGCGTCGGCGCAGCGCAGCACCGTGCCCGCGTTACCCGGGTCGCGGACGTGCGCGAGGACGGCGACGAGCTGGGGCCGGGCCCGGAGGATCTCCTCGAAGGGGGAGTCCAGGAAGTGGCACACGCCGACGAGGCCCTGCGGGGTGACGGTCTGCGAGACCTCGGCCAGCACCTCGTCGGAGGCGTAGTGCACCCGCGCCCCGCCCAGCAGCGCGGCCTCGACGATGTCGGCGTAGCGCTCGGCGGCCTCGACGGTGGCGAACAGCTCGATCAGGGTCGCGCCCTGGGACCCGCGGTGCTCGACGGCCTCGCGCACGGCCTGCGGGCCCTCGGCGAGGAACCGGCGCTCCTTGGTGCGGAAGTTGCGCCGCGCCAGGCGCCTGGCGGCGGCCACCCGCGGGGATCGGGGGGAGATCAGCTCGTCGGGGTAACCCATGGTGTGTGCGGTTCTCTCTCGGGCTCGGGGTCCGGGGCGGCGGGGCGCACGCGGGTGCGGATGCGCGCGGGGCGCGGGAGCGCGGGGTGCGGGGTGCGGGGTGAAAGCACACGGACCCGCAGGCGAATCGCCTGCGGGTCCGTGGGGGCCGGCCCGCGCGCAGCGGGCCGGCTACGCCTTAGGCAGCGGCCTTGGGGGCGTTGACGTCGGCCGGAAGCGCCTTCTGGGCGACCTCGACCAGCGCGGCGAACGCGTTGGCGTCGTTGACGGCCAGCTCGGCGAGGATCTTGCGGTCCACCTCGATGTTGGCGGCCTTCAGACCCTGGATGAGGCGGTTGTACGTCATGCCGTTCTGGCGGGCAGCGGCGTTGATGCGCTGGATCCACAGCTGACGGAAGTCGCCCTTGCGCTTCTTGCGGTCGTTGAAGTTGTAGACCAGCGAGTGGGTGACCTGCTCCTTGGCCTTGCGGTACAGGCGCGAACGCTGACCGCGGTAGCCGGAGGCCGCCTCGAGGATCGCCCGGCGCTTCTTGTGGGCGTTTACTGCCCGCTTGACGCGTGCCACTTTTTAACTCCTTGTAGCGGGGCCGTGGTTGTCTTCACACGGCCCGAATTCGATGGGGTCCCGGTCTTGACGTCCCGCTCCCGGCGAGGGGAGCGGAGGACGTCACTTGCCGAGAAGCTTCTTGATCTTCGCGGCGTCGCCGGGGGCCATCTCCGCGGTGCCGGTCAGGCGGCGGGTGACACGGGACGACTTGTGCTCGAGCAGGTGGCGCTTGCCGGCGCGCTCACGGAGCACCTTGCCGGAGCCGGTGATCTTGAAGCGCTTCTTGGAACCGCTGTGCGTCTTGTTCTTCGGCATAGCGCCGTTATCTCCTCGTCGGTGGCGCTCCCACCGGCCCGTGCGGGCCGGCTCGCGGGAGCGTCATGTTGTGTCGGTGATCCGAGACGGGCTGCCCCGGAATCAGGCCTCGGCGTTCGCCTCGTCGGCGGCGGCCTCGGTGACCTCGGCGGCCTCGGCGGCCTCGGTGTGCTCCGCCTCGACCAGGTCGGTCTCCTCGGCAGGAGCGTCCTCGTCGGTGGCGGCGACACCCTGGCGCTCGGCCTTGCGGGCGGCCTGCGCCTCGCGGGCTTCGGCCATCGCCTCGGTCTTCTTCTTGTGCGGACCGAGAACCATGATCATGTTTCGGCCGTCCTGCTTCGGGTTCGACTCGATGAACCCGAGGTCCTCGACGTCCGAAGCGAGGCGCTGGAGCAGGCGGTAGCCGAGCTCCGGTCGCGACTGCTCGCGACCACGGAACATGATCGTGATCTTGACCTTGTCGCCCTGCTTGAGGAACCGAACGACGTGACCCTTCTTGGTGTCATAGTCGTGCGGGTCGATCTTCGGCCGGAGCTTCATTTCCTTGATGACCGTGTGCGCCTGGTTCTTGCGCGCCTCACGGGCCTTCATGGCCGACTCGTACTTGAACTTGCCGTAGTCCATGAGCTTGCAGACCGGCGGGCGTGCGGACGCCGCGACCTCGACCAGGTCGAGGTCGTACTCCTGCGCCAGCTCAAGGGCCTTCGCAAGCGGCACGATGCCGACCTGCTCGCCGCTGGGACCGACGAGTCGTACCTCGGGAACGCGAATCCGGTCGTTGATGCGGGGCTCGGTGCTGATGGATCCTCCTCGGTAGCACCACACGACTGTCTGGCAGACAGCCGCTGACGTCTGTTTGTCGTCAGACCTACCGCGGCGGAGAATGAAAAAAGCCCCGCCGGGCACAGGCAGGGGCTCCAACACAACCGGAGCACCGCCGCGTGCGAACCGCGGGGCGCAGACTCGGGCAGCTTTCCATCGTCCGTACGGAACGATGGATACCGCCTGACCGGATGACCTGCCTCCCCGGAGGGTGGTCAGGTGGGAAGTCGGAGCCTCCACTTGTGGGCCGGGCACACAGGTGTCCGGCCGGTCGAAGTACATACTAGCACCCGCGTTGCAAGGCCGCCGCACGGCATATCGTGGGGGCCATGACTGACGCGACGCCCTCCGATTCCCCTTCCTCCGCCCCGGACGCCCCCGACTACGACGACATGACCCGCGACATCGCGGACGTGCCCGCCGTCGAGGTCATCACCACGGTGGCCGTCCACCTGCTGAGCGCCGCCGCGGTCAACCTGGGCCTCGACAAGCCCGACTCCGAGCACAAGGACCTCGACGAGGCCCGCAAGCTGATCACGGCACTGGCCGGGCTGGTCACCGCCAGCGCCACCGAGATCAGCTCCTTCCACGCGGCCCCGCTGCGCGACGGCCTGAAGTCGCTCCAGCTGGCCTTCCGCGAGGCCTCGATCGTCCCGGACGAGCCGGGCCAGGGGCCGGGCGAGAAGTTCACGGGCCCGGTCTACGCCTGATCCCGCCCGCACCCGCGCCGCGAAGGGGCGCCCGCCGACGGCCGGCGGGCGCCCCTTCCGCGTACCCGTACGTGCGCCGTACGGGCCTCAGCGGGTGAAGAGCGGCTCCCCCGGCGGGACCGGGGCGTCGGCCGGGAGCAGCGCGAGGTCCAGTCCGCGCACGAGCCGGCCGCGCAGGGTCTCGTCCGCGGCGAGGGCCTCGGCGACCCGGCGGGCGGCGGTGGCGGGCGGGGCCGTGTCGGACAGCACGACGGCGAGGGTGCCGTCGGCCCCCGCGCCGCCCGGGCCGAGGTGGGCGCGCAGGACGGCGGGCTCGGCGGCGACGGCCGCCCGTACGGCTTCGCGTACGGCGGGATCGGCCAGCGGGCCGGCGTCCGTGCGGCCCTCGGCGAGGGCGAGCAGGGCGGGGCCCGTCAGCTGGTAGGGGACGGGGCCGGCCAGGTCGAGGACGATCGTGTCGGCCTTCTCGTGGGCGGCGGCGGCCAGGGCCTGGTGCAGCGGGACGGCGACCGGCCGGGCGGCCGGGTCCCACAGCGCCAGCGAGGCGGTCGAGGTGAAGGCGGGCAGCGCCCGCCGGCTGCCCGCCGTCAGGGTGGGGACGGCCATGTCGCTGGTCTTCTCGCGCCGCAGGCCCGTCTCCGGGTCGGTCTCGACCTCGCCGAGCACCGCCACGACGGGGACCAGCAGGCGGGCCCCCTTCAGGGCCTCCAGCAGTTCCGGTTCGGCCGCGCGGTCGGCGGCCCAGGCGGCGAGGGCCGCGCTCAGCCGGGGATCGGCGGTGCCGTCGTCGTCGGAGAAACCGGGGTCTGGAATGTTCTTGGTGGCCACAGTTACCCGACCCTATCCCGCCGGGCCGGGCGCGGCCGCCGGGCCAGTACGGCGGCCAGCACCAGCAGGGCCGCTCCCCCGGCGGCCGCCGCGCCCACGCCGAGCAACGGCCGCCGTTCGGGCGGGCGGACGGGGTCGGGGCCCGGGCCGAAGTAGCGGCGGCCGGCCGGGACGGGGGCCGGGGCGGCGGCCTCGGGGCGCAGCCGGGCGGCGGCCTGGAGGGCCGCGACGGCGTCGACGGTGCCGTGGCCGCGGGCGTCGTCGCGGCCGCCGGCCGGGCCGCCGGTGGCGGTGTCCTCCAGCAGCCTCTTGACCTGCGCCGGGGAGAGGCCCGGGTGCGCCGCCTTGACGAGGGCGACGACGCCGGAGACGAAGGCGGCGGCGGCGCTGGTGCCCCAGCCCTCGTAGTAGGCCCGGTCGGGGTCGGCGATGACCACGTCGACGCCCGGGGCGCTGACGCCGGCGTACCAGTGGCTGGTGGAGAAGGGGGCCTTGCGGCCCTGCCGGTCGACGGCGGCGACGGCGATGACCCCGGGGTAGGCGGCCGGGTAGGAGGTGTGGTCGCCGCGTTCGCCGCCGTTGCCGCAGGAGGCGACGACGACCACGCCCTTGCCGAGGGCGTACTGGACGGCCTCGTCCTCGGCGGACTCGTGGTGGGCGGTGTCGCTGTCGTCGCCGAGCGAGAGGTTGATCACGTCGGCGCCGTGGTCGGCGGCCCAGCGGATGCCCTCGGCGAGGGCGCCGGACTTGCTGTCGCGGGCCCGGGCGCGGCCGGGGTCGCCCTCCTCCAGGATCACCCGGACCGGGAGGATCCGGGCCTGGGGGGCGATGCCGAGGACGCCTTGGGAGCGGTCGGGGCCGTGGCCGTGGCCCGCGATGATGCTCGCCATCGCGGTGCCGTGCCGGGCCCAGGCGCGCTCGCCGCGGCCGGCGCCCATGCCGACGAGGTCGGTGCCGTCGAGCACCTGCCCGTTCAGGTCGGGGTGGGTGGCGTCGACGCCGGTGTCGAGGACGGCGACGGTGATCCCGTCGCCCCGGGTGGTGCCCCAGGCCTCCTCGGCGCGCAGGGCCAGCAGCCCCCACTGGCGGTCGCGGATGGTGTCGGCGGCGGCCGGCGGTACGGCGAGCCCGGTCAGCAGGGCGGCCAGGGCCAGCGCGCCGGTGGCGCGGGCGGCCGCGCGGCGGGCGGGGGTCATCCGCGGTGCTCCGGGGTCGCCGTGGGCGGGGCGGACGAGGCGGGCGGGGCCGCGAGGGCGGCGAGGGCGTGTTCGATCCGGTCGGCGACGGAGCGGGCCCCGTGACCGAGGCCCGCTTCGGCGACGGCCCCGGTGGCACCCTGGCGGGCGGCCTCCTCGGCGGGCACCGGCGCGTCCACGGCCCGGCCGTCGGCGAAGGCGGAGACGGCGTAGACGACGGCCGGGGCCGCGGCGGCGACGCCCGCCGTCCAGGCGGCCCGGCGGGTGTCGGCGTACGCGTAGGCGGGCGGAACGGGGAGCCGTCCGCGCAGGCCGTTCATGGCGGTGGCGTCGGCGGGGGTGAAGACCAGGCCGACGGTGACCAGGGAACTGCGGGTGGCGTCGGTGTAGGTGGCGCGGAGCACCCGGGTGCAGCCGGTCGCGGCGAGGGCGGCCCGCCAGTCGGCGGGGAGCGCGGCCGCGCAGTCGGCGTCGGGGGCGAGCGCGAGCCGAATCCAGCTGCGGTCGGCGCCGCCGGGGCCGCTGTCGGGGGCGTCGAGCACGGGCGGCAGGAGGCCGTCGGCAGGGGCGGTGTGCCAGAGGCCGGCGGCCGCGCGGTAGGCCGCGCCGGGGGTCACGGGGCGCTGGTCGGCGCGGTGTTGGCGCCAGGCGCCGGCGGCGGCGCCCGCGAGGAGGCCGGCGCCGAGCAGGCCGCACAGGGCGGCGGCCACGATCCGGCCGGGGCGGCGGCGCGGGGCCGGGTCCGCGGGCGGTCCGGGCTCGCCGAGGACCTCGGTCCGTGGTGTCGACGTGGTCATGCGGCGGCTCCGCCCCCCGTTCCGTACGGCTGCCTGCCCGTACTCTACGGTCCCCGGGCGCGGCCCCCGTCCCGGCCGGGGCCTACCCACCGGTAGAAGCGTCTGGCAAGCTGCCGCCCATGACTTCCGACCGGGCTCGGTACGACCGGGCGACCGCGCACCTCGACGCGCCCCTGGCCCTCGTGGACCTCGACGCCTTCGACGCCAACGCCGACGACCTCGTGCGCCGGGCGGGCGGCAAGCCGGTACGGGTGGCCAGCAAGTCGGTGCGGTGCCGGGCGCTGCTGGAACGGGTCCTGGCGCGGCCGGGGTTCGCCGGGATCATGTCGTACACGCTCGCGGAGTCGCTGTGGCTGGCCCGGTCCGGGTTCGAGGACGTGCTGCTCGCCTATCCGTCGGCCGACCGGGCCGCATTCGGGGAGCTGGCGCACGACTCGAAGCTGGCCGCCGCCGTGACGGTGATGGTGGACGATCCTGCGCAGCTGGACCTGATCGACCGCGCGCGCGACGGGGGCGCGGAGGAGGTCCGGGTCTGCCTGGAGCTCGACACGGCCCTGCACCTGCTCGGCGGCCGGGTCCGGGTCGGCGCGCGGCGCTCGCCGCTGCGGGAGCCGGGGCAACTGGCCGCACTGGCGCGGACGGTGAACGAGCGGCCCGGGTTCCGGGTGGTGGGGCTGATGGGCTACGAGGGCCACATCGCCGGGGTCGGGGACGCGCCGGCCGGGCGGCCGGTGCGGTCGCGGATGATCCGGCTGATGCAGGGGGCGGCGCGCCGGGAGCTGGCGGCGCGGCGGGCCGAGGTGGTGCGGGCCGTGCGCGCGGTGGTGCCGGACCTGGAGTTCGTCAACGGCGGTGGCACCGGGAGCGTGGCCGAGACGGCCGCCGAGGACGCGGTGACCGAGATCGCCGCCGGGTCGGGGCTGTACGTGCCGCGCCTGTTCGACAACTACACCTCGTTCCGGGGCCGTCCGGCGGCGCTGTTCGCGCAGCCCGTGGTGCGCCGGCCGGGGGTGGGCGTGGTGACCGTGCTGGGCGGGGGCTATCCGGCGTCGGGCGCTCCGGGCGCGGACCGGCTGCCCGTGCCGTACCTGCCGGCCGGGCTGCGCTACGACCCGCAGGAGGGCGCGGGCGAGGTGCAGACGCCGCTGCTGGGGAGCCCGGCCGACGATCTGCTGATCGGCGACCGGGTCTGGTTCCGGCACGCGAAGGCCGGTGAGCTGTGCGAGCGCTTCGAGACGCTGCACCTGGTCGAGGGCGACCGGGTGACGGCCACCGCCCCGACGTACCGGGGCGAGGGCCGCACCTTCCTCTGAGGCCCCCGGGGGCTCCGAGGCCTCAGAGGCCGCCAGGGTTCCGCCCGCGCTAGAAGACGCGGTCCGTCTGGTCGGGGACGACGCTGGTGTCGCCCCGGCGGACGGGGCCGGGCGTGCCGTCGTGGTCGACGTAGCCCGTGGTGGAGCAGGGGTAGGGGCTGCTCTTCTGCTTCTTCGGCTCGATGAACATGGGGTTCACGATCCACTTGCCGTCGCTGTTGTCGTACGCGCGGCACATCAGCTCGTTCTTGTTGCGGTTGACGACGAGCCGCAGGGCGGTGGCGTCGCGCAGGAACGAGATGTCGGTGTCGGAGTCACCGGCGGCGAAGACCTGCCGGCGGGCGGCGGGCTGGACCTTCTCGGCGGCCGCGCCGCGGACCCCGAAGACCTCCTTGTTGATCCAGCAGCGCTTGCCGTCGACGTACGTGATCATCGTGTCGGCGCCGTCCTTGACGGACCCGCAGCCCTGGAGGTGGGCGGTGAACGCGCCGCCCCGGGTGGTGGTGTTGCGGATGCCGATGACGTGGTCGGCCTTGACGCCGACGCCCTGGGCCCAGACCTCGACGACGGGCTGCGGGGAGGCGGAGCTGATCCACACGTCGAAGCCGGCCTGCCGGAGGCCCTTGATCAGGTCGCGCTGCTGGTCGTAGTAGCGGACCCAGCCGGTGGCGGCGGTGCTCGTGCCGACCCGCTGCGTGGCTCCGACGGGCGCGGCGAGGTTCTCGGCGCGGGCTGCGGCGGCGAAGCCGCGCACCTGGGCCGCGGTCCAGCCCTGCGTCAGCTGCGGCAGCCAGGCGTAGGCGGGTTCGATCGTACGGCGGTCCCAGCCGGCGAAGGCCGCGGCGCCGGTCCGGGTGGCGGCGGTGCCGTAGACGGCGTTCAGTTCGTCGGCGCAGGCCGCGCCCCGCGGGGTGCCGGTGGGCAGCGGGGTGCCGGGGCGGGCGAGCGGGCCGCATGCGGTGGCCAGGGCCCGGGCGGCGGCGGGGGTGAGGTAGCGGCTGGTGGTGGTCCAGTCGCCGCCCGCGGGCTGGCGTATCTTGCCGTTGCGCAGCAGCCAGAACATGGTGGCGTCCCCGACGTCGTTCTTGACGACGGTGTTGTCCCAGTCGAAGACGGCGACGGGCTTGGTCCGGTCGGGCCGGTACGGGTTGCAGCTGCCGTACTGGTCGATCAGCTGCTGCAGGCGGGCCTGGTTGTCCCCGTACCAGCCGGCCGCGAGCTGCGGGGTGGTGCAGTGCGCGCCGGGGCGGGCCGTCGTCGCCTGGGCGGCGGGTGCGGTGGCGGCGACGAGGGCGCCGGCGGCCAGGGCGGCCGCGGCGGCGGCCTGGAACCGGCGGGGGGAGCTGGGTCGGGTCACTGAGGTGGTCACTCCTGATTCTGATGAAGATCGTCGCGGACGTTAGAGCACGACAGCCGGGCGTCGTGCGACGCCCGGCTGTCCGGTGGGTGGTGCGGGGGTGAACGTTTAGAGAGGAGTGACGTACGCGCCGGAGATCCCGCCGTCGACGAGGAAGTCGGTGGCGTTGATGAAGGAGGAGTCGTCACTGGCGAGGAAGGCCACGGCGGCGGCGATCTCGGTGGGCTCGGCGAACCGGCCGAGCGGGATGTGCACGAGGCGGCGGGCGGCCCGCTCGGGGTCCTTGGCGAACAGTTCCTGGAGCAGCGGGGTGTTGACGGGGCCCGGGCACAGGGCGTTGACGCGGATGCCCTCGCGGGCGAACTGGACGCCGAGTTCGCGGGACATGGCGAGGACGCCGCCCTTGGAGGCGGTGTAGGAGATCTGGGAGGTGGCGGCGCCCATGACGGCGACGAAGGAGGCGGTGTTGATGATGGAGCCGCGGCCCTGGCGCTGCATGTAGGGCAGGGCGGCCTTGCAGCACAGGTAGACGGAGGTGAGGTTGACGTCCTGGACGCGGCGCCAGGCGTCGAGCCCGGTGGTGAGGATGGAGTCGTCGTCGGGGGGCGAGATGCCGGCGTTGTTGAAGGCGATGTCGACGGATCCGTAGGTGTCGAAGGCGGCCTTGAACAGGGCCTCGACCTGCTCCTGGTCGGTGACGTCGACCTGGACGAAGGTGCCGCCGACCTCCTCGGCGGCGGCCTTGCCGGCCCGCTCGTCGATGTCGGCGCAGACGATGTTCGCCCCCTCGGAGGCCAGGCGCCGGGCGGTGGCGAGGCCGATGCCGCTGCCCGCTCCGGTGATGACGGCGGTGCGGCCGACGAGGCGGCGGCAGATGATCTCTTCGTTCGACATGCTGGTCAGGCCTCCGTGCTGATGAAGACGTTCTTGGTTTCGGTGAAGGCGGTGAGGGCGTCCGGTCCGAGCTCGCGGCCGAGCCCGGACTGCTTGTAGCCGCCGAAGGGGGTCCAGTAGCGGACGCTGGAGTGGGAGTTGACGGAGAGGTTGCCGGCCTGGACGGCGCGCGAGACGCGCAGGGCGCGGCCGAGGTCGCGGGTCCACAGGGAGCCGGAGAGTCCGTACGCGGTCGCGTTGGCCAGGCGTACGGCGTCCTCCTCGTCCTCGAAGGGCAGGACGACGGCGACCGGGCCGAAGACCTCCTCGGCGGCGACCGGCGCGGTGGGGGCGGCGCCGGTGACGAGGGTCGGCGGGTACCAGAATCCGGGTCCCTCGGGGGCGGTGCCGCGGACCGCGGTGAGGTCGTCGGTGACGTAGGACCGTACGCGGTCCAGCTGGATCCGCGAGATCAGCGGCCCCATCTGGGTCTTCTCGTCGGCCGGGTCGCCGACGACCACGCTCTCGATGCCCGGGGCGACGAGCTCCAGGAACCGGTCGTAGGCGGAGCGCTGGACGAGGATCCGGGTGCGCGCGCAGCAGTCCTGGCCGGTGTTGTCGAGGAAGGCCATGGGCGCGGCGGCCGCCGCGGCTTCCAGGTCGGCGTCGGCGAAGACGATGTTGGGGCTCTTGCCGCCGAGTTCGAGGGTGATCCGCTTCACCCGTTCGGCGCACTTGGACATGATCTGCTTGCCGACGCGGGTGGAGCCGGTGAAGACGATCTTCGCGACTCCGGGGTGCTCGACCAGGGCGTCCCCGGCGACCGCTCCGTGCCCGGGGAGCACCTGGAAGAGGTGCTCGGGGATCCCGGCTTCGAGGGCGAGTTCGGCGAGGCGCAGGGCGGTGAGCGGGGTGGTCTCGGCGGGCTTGAGGAGGACGGCGTTGCCCGCGGCGAGGGCGGGGGCCAGGCCCCAGGCGGCGATCGGCATGGGGAAGTTCCAGGGCGCGATCACGCCGATGACGCCGAGGGGTTCGAGGAAGGTGACGTCGATGCCGCCCGCGACCGGGATCTGACGGCCCGAGAGGCGCTCCACTCCCCCGGCGGCGAAGTCCAGCAGGTCGCGTACGTTGCCCGCTTCCCAGCGGGCGTTGCCGATGGTGTGGCCGGCCTCCCTGACCTCCAGCCGTGCCAGTTCCTCCAGGTGTCCGTCGACGACCGCGGCGAAGCGCCGCAGGAGTCTGGCCCGGTCGGCGGGGGCGGCGGCCGCCCATCCGCGCTGGGCCGCGGCGGCCCGTACGACGGCGGCGTCGACGTCGTCCCGTGTGGCGGCCGGGACGGTGGCGACGATTTCCTCGGTGGCCGGATTCAGGACTTCCAGCGCGTCGGACACGTGGTGCCTCTCAGTGGTTCGGTGAGCGGGGCTACGGGCGGGGCTGTCGCCGGGGCTGCGGGCCGGGGCAGCGGCCCGGGGTCACAGGCGTTCGAAGGAGCGGCGCAGTTCCCAGTCGGTGACGGCCGAGTCGTAGGCGTCGAGTTCGACGCGGGCCATGTTGCGGTAGTGCGCGACGACTTCGGGGCCGAAGGCCGCCTTGGCGATCTCGCTGTTCTCCCAGAGCTCCGCGGCCTCGCGCAGGGTGGCCGGTACGTGTGCGTAGTCGCCGGTGTAGGCGTTGCCGGTACAGGCCTCGGGGAGTTCGAGGCGGTTCTCGATGCCGTAGAGGCCGGCCGCGATCAGGCCGGAGACGGCGAGGTAGGGGTTGACGTCGCCGCCGGGGAGGCGGTTCTCGAAGCGGGTGGAGCGGCCGTGGCCGACCACGCGCAGGGCGCAGGTGCGGTTGTCGAGGCCCCAGGCGACCGCCGTCGGGGCGAAGGATCCCGGGCGGAAACGCTTGTACGAATTGATGTTGGGGGCGTAGAGAAGGGAGAAGTCGCGCAGGGCTGCGAGCTGCCCGGCCAGGAAGTGCCGCATCACGGGTGACATGCCGCCGGCGCCGTCACCCGCCATGGCGTTGTTGCCGTCGGCGTCGACCAGCGAGAGGTGGATGTGACAGGAGTTGCCCTCGCGCTCGTCGTACTTGGCCATGAAGGTGAGCGAGACGCCTTCCTGGGCGGCGATCTCCTTGGCTCCCGTCTTGTAGAGGGAGTGCTGGTCGCAGGTGGTGAGCGCCTCGTCGTAGCGGAAGACGATCTCGTGCTGGCCGAGGTTGCACTCGCCCTTGGCGGACTCCACGACCAGGCCGGCGGCCTGCATCTCGTTGCGGATGCGCCGCAGCAGGGGTTCGACGCGGCCGGTGCCGAGGACCGAGTAGTCGATGTTGTACTGGTTGGCCGGGGTCAGCCCGCGGTAGTCGGCGTTCCAGGCCTCTTCGTAGGTGTCCCGGAAGACCATGAACTCCAGCTCGGTGCCGACGGCCGCCGTGTAGCCGTGTCCGGCGAGGCGTTCCAGCTGGCGGCGCAGGATCTGGCGGGGCGCGGCGACCACGGGCGAGCCGTCGTTCCAGGCGAGGTCGGCCAGGACGAAGGCACTGCCGGGGTTCCAGGGGATGCGGCGCAGGGTGGCGAGGTCCGGGTGCATGGCGAAGTCGCCGTAGCCGCGGTCCCAGGAGGACATCTCGTAGCCGTCGACGGTGTTCATGTCCGTGTCGACGGCGAGGAGGTAGTTGCAGCCCTCGGTGCCGTGGTCGAGGACCTCGTCGAGGAAGAACTGGGCGGCGAACCGCTTGCCCTGGAGGCGTCCCTGCATGTCGGGGAAGGCCAGGACGACGGTGTCGATCTCGCCGCTCGCAACGAGGGCGCGAAGCTCCTCGGGCGCGAGCGGGGGCTTGCGGTCTACCACTGGAATCTCTCCTTCGGTGAGCCGAGTGCGCCTAAGGTATTGAATGAGACCATTGCTTGGGAAGGGGAGGGGCCGAGATGACCGACACGGCGGGCGAGGGTGGCGCGATCGCGCGGCTGAATCCCGTACTGCGGCAGGTGCGGGCGGGCAACGGTTTCGAGGAGGCCCTCGAACAGATCCTCCAGGTGGTCCGGCTGGGTCTGGTGCCGGGCGGGGAACGGCTGCCGCCGGAGCGCGAGCTGGCGGAGCGGATGGGGATCAGCCGGGTCACCCTGCGCGAGGTGCTGAAGGTGCTCCAGGACCAGGGGCTGGTCGAGGCCCGGCGCGGCCGCTACGGCGGGACGTTCGTACGGACCCGCCCCGACACCCCGGCCGGCGGCGCCGAGGAGGAGCTGCGCCGGCGGGTCGCGGGGGTGGACATCGAGGACGCGCTGCGCTTCCGCGAGGTGCTGGAGGTGGGAGCGGCCGGACTGTGCGCCGTGCACGGCCTGACGGAGGAGGGCACCGAGCGGCTGCTGCGCGCGCTCACCGCCACCCACGACGCCCCGCTCGCCGACTACCGCCGCCAGGACACCCTCTTCCACCTCACGCTGTGCGAGCTCGCCGGGTCGGCCTCCCTGACGGCCCAGTACGCGGCCGTCCGGGCCACCGTGAACGACCTGCTGGACTGCATCCCGCTGCTGGTGCGCAACCTGGAGCACTCGCAGCAGCAGCACACCGCGCTGGTGGAGGCGGTGCTGGAGCGGGACGCCGAGGGGGCCCGGGCCGTGATGCGCGAGCACTGCTGCGGCACGGCGGCCCTGCTGCGCGGGTTCCTGGCCTGAGGGGCGGGGCGGGCGCTCAGCGGGGGGGTGCTCAGCGGGGCGGGGCGGATTCGTAACCGCTCTTTAACGCCAGGGTCTTGCGCCCGCCACACCCCGGACGCAAAGGTACGCCTCACAACCATTGCATCGCATTGCCCTAGGCAGGAGCGCACATGGCCGACGACACCGCATCCGCACCCGCATCCGCGCCGCCCTCCCCCGGGGACGCGGACGCCGCCTACCTGGAGCGCCGCACCCTGCGCCGCGGCAGCGCCGGCTGGCTGCTGCTGACCGGCCTCGGCGTGGCCTACGTCGTCTCGGGCGACTTCTCCGGCTGGAACGTCGGCCTGGACAAGGGCGGTTTCGGCGGCCTGGCCATCGCCACGGTCCTGATGGGCGCCATGTACGCCTGTCTGGTCTTCTCCCTCGCCGAGCTGTCCACGATCCTGCCCACGGCGGGCGGCGGCTACGGCTTCGCCCGCCGCGCGCTGGGCCCCTGGGGCGGCTTCCTCACCGGTACGGCCATCCTCATCGAGTACATCCTCGCCCCGGCGGCCATCGTCATCTTCATCGGCGACTACGTCGAATCCCTCGGCCTGTTCGGGCTCACCTCCAGCTGGCCCGTCTACCTGGGCTGCTTCGTCGTCTTCATCGGCGTCCACCTGTGGGGCGTGGGCGAGGCCCTGCGCTTCAGCCTGGTCGTCACCGCCATAGCCGTCGCCGCGCTGCTGATCTTCGCGTTCGGGGCGCTCACCGATTTCGACGCGGGCTCCCTCGACGACATCGCGGTGGACACCGGCGCGTTCGGCTCCAGTTCCTGGCTGCCGTTCGGCGTCCTCGGCATCTGGGCCGCGTTCCCCTTCGGCATGTGGTTCTTCCTCGGCGTCGAGGGCGTACCGCTCGCCGCCGAGGAGGCCAAGGACCCGGTCCGCTCCATGCCGAAGGCCCTCGCCATCGCCATGGGCATCCTGGCCCTGCTCGCCCTGATCACCTTCTTCGCCGCCACCGGCGCCCACGGCGCGGACGCCGTGCGGTCCGCGGGCAACCCGCTCGTCGTGGCGCTGGAGGGCGACGGAGGACCGACCGCGCTGAGCCGCTTCGTCAACTACGCGGGTCTCGCCGGCCTCGTCGCCTCCTTCTTCTCCCTCATCTACGCGGGCTCCCGCCAGCTGTTCGCGCTCTCCCGCGCCGGATACCTGCCGCGCTTCCTCTCGCTCACCTCCCGGCGCAAGGCCCCGTACCTCGGACTGGTGATTCCCGGGGCGATCGGCTTCGCCCTCGCGGCGGCCACCGGCAACGGCGCGCGGATGCTGAACATCGCGGTGTTCGGAGCGACCATCTCCTACGCCCTGATGGCCCTCTCGCACATCGTGCTGCGGCGCCGCGAGCCCGGCCTGGAACGCCCCTACCGCACCCCCGGCGGCGTCCTGACCTCCTCCGTCGCCTTCGTGCTCGCCCTGTCGGCGCTGGTGGCCACCTTCCTGGTGGACAAGGACGCGGCGTTCATCGCGCTCGCCGTGTACGCCGTCGCCCTCGCCTACTTCGCCTTCTACAGTCGCCACCACCTGGTCGCCTCCGCGCCCGAGGAGGAGTTCGCCGCGCTTGCGGCAGCCGAGGCGGAGTTGACCCGCGACTGAAATCCTGGCCCCGTTTCCGCTGTCCGGCACCACCCTGGAGGTATCACCGTGCCCAGGCCGCTCATCGGCATCACCACCTACGTCGAGGAATCCACCCGCTACGGCGTGTGGGACCTGCCCACCTCCCTCGTCCCGACCGGGTACTACGAGCTCGTCCAGGCGGCCGGCGGCGCGGCCGTGCTGCTGCCGCCGGACGAAACGGCGCGGGCGGCGGAGGTGCTGGGCCGGGTGGACGGCCTGATCGTCGCGGGCGGCCCGGACGTGGACCCGCTGCGTTACGGGGCCGCGCGCGACCCCCGTACGGGAGCGCCCGCCACGGTGCGCGACGAGTGGGAACTGGCCCTGACCGGGGCGGCCCTGGAGTCCGGCACGCCTTTCCTGGGGATCTGCCGGGGCATGCAGGCCCTCAACGTGGCCCTCGGCGGCACGCTCATCCAGCACATCGACGGCCACGTCGACACCCCCGGCGTCACCTCCTGGCACCCGGTGCGCCCGGTCGCCGGGACCCGCTACGCGGCGCTGGTCCCGGAGGTGGCGGAGGTCCCGACCTACCACCACCAGGCCGTGGACCGGCTGGGCCGCGGCCTGGTCGTCTCGGCGTACGCCGAGGACGGCACGGTGGAGGCGATCGAGGACCCGGACCGCTCCCGCTGGGTCGTGGGCGTCCAGTGGCACCCGGAGCGGGACAAGGACACCCGGGTGATGGCGGCGCTGATCGAGGCGGCCACGGCCCGCCGCGCGGTCCTGGTGGCCTGAACGCGTGCGCCGCCCGGCCGGGCCCCGGCGTCCTCCCGGGGCCGGGCCCGGGGCCGGTCCCCCGCGACTGGCCGCCCGCCCCCGCGGCGCGCAGGCTGGGAGGATGGGCACGCAGGCGTACGGCACGTTCACCGGCCGGGTTTCCGGGATCCTGGAGAACCCGGTGGTCGGGATGGCGCCGTGGATCGTCTTCTCGCTGCTGGTGGGACCGGGGCGGTTCGAGCTCGCGGTGGGCCTGGCGCTGGCCTCGGTCGTCGTCCTGGTCGCCGCCGGCCGGCTGGTCCACCGGGGCAGCTCCTGGAAACTGCTGGAACTGGCGGACGTGGTCTTCTTCGGGGCCATGGCCGTCATCGGCGCCCTGGCCGGACAGGGCACGCTGCGCTGGCTGGAGACGTACGCGGGAGAGGTCTCGAACCTCGCCCTCACCGCGATCGCCTTCGGCTCGATGGCGCTGCGGATGCCGTTCACCCTCCCGTACGCCCGGGAGCAGGCGGACCCGTCCCTGTGGCACACGCCGGCCTTCCTGCGGACCAACTACGTGATCACCGGCGTATGGGGACTGGCCTTCCTGGTGGCGGCGCTGGCCGGCGGCTACGGGGACCTGGTGCTGCACAACCCGAACAACGTCTGGACCGGCTGGATCGTCCAGATCCTGGCCATCGCCGCCGCGCTCCGCTTCACCGTCTGGTACCCGGGCGTCGTGCGCTCCCGCGCGCGGGGCGAACCGGGGCCGGGCCGGGCCGCCGTGCTGGTGCCGCTGGCCGGGCTGCTGGTGCCGATCGGCATCGCGGTGCTGATCTTCGACAACGTGTGGTGGCTGGGCACGGCCCTGATCGTCGCGGGCGCCCTCCTGACGAAGGCGCTGCGCACCGGGGAGTGAGCCCGGCACGGGTCTCCCGGACGCCGGATCCGCGGCCCGGGCCTTCCGGCCCGCGGCCGGTCTACGGGCGGCGCCGGGTCAGCGACAGCAGGTCGCGGGCCGGGCCCGCCGGCCGGGCGCCCGCCGGCCAGACGGCGCGCAGGGCCCGGCCGAGCGCCGCGCCGGGCACCGGGACCTCCACCAGCCGCCGCGCCGCCAGCTCGTCGCCCACCGCCAGCTCCGAGAGCACGCACGGCCCGGCGCCGCCGAGCGCCGCCGCCTTCACGGCCGTGGTCGAGGCCAGCTCCAGCAGCGGGGCCGCCAGCCCGCCGGCCGTCGCGAGCGCGGCGTCCAGCACCTGCCGGGTGCCCGAGCCGCGTTCCCGCAGGATCAGCGGGGTCGACGCCAGCTCGGCGGCCTCGACGCCCTTCGTCCGGCGGGCCCACGGGTGCGTCGGGGCCACCGTCACGACCAGCCGGTCCTGCGCGATGACCGCGGAGTCCAGGCCGTCCGGCACCGACAGCCCCTCCACGAAGCCCAGGTCCGCCTCGTGGCCCAGGATCCGCTGGGCTACGTCCGCCGAGTTCCCGGCGTGCAGCGAGACCGCCGTGTCCGGGCGCTCCCCGCGCAGGGCGATCAGCCACCCCGGCAGCAGGTACTCCGCGATGGTCATGCTGGCCGCCACCCGCAGCCGCGAGTCCCGGCGGCCGCGCAGCGCCTGCGCCCCGGCGTCGAAGGCCTCCGCTGCCTCCACCACCCGCCGGGCCCAGTCCGTGACGAGCGCGCCCTCGGCCGTCAGCGTCGAGCCGCGCGGGGAGCGGTCGACCAGGGCGACCCCGAGCCGGGTCTCCATCGCGCGGATCCGGCTGCTCGCGGCCGGCTGCGTGATGCCGAGGTGCCGCGCCGCACCGCTCAGGCTGCCGACCCGCGCCACCGCGAGCAGCAGCTCCAGCGCGCCCAGGTCCGGCACGCGGTGCGCAAGCGGAACCCACTCCTCATTACCCATAACATCAGTTTATGGCCTCATAGGGTGTTGACCTCTGCCGTCCCCGCGCCCCCGGCGCGAGGCTGGGTCCATGGCCACCACCCTCGCGATACCCCGCTCCACCGCCGTCACCGCGCCCCGGACCCGCAGGGCCCCCGCGCTGCGCCACCTCGGCCCCAACTGGTACGCCGGCGTCATGGGCACGGCCATCGTCGCCAACGCCGGAGCCACCCTCCCGTACCAGGTGCCCGGTCAGCGCGCGGCCTGCCAGGCCGTCTGGGCACTGTCCGCCGTGGCCCTCGCCGTCCTGCTCACCGCCCGCGCCGGGCACTGGCTGCACCACCGCGACCAGGCCCGCGCCCATCTCCTCGACCACGCCGTGGCCCCCTTCTACGGGTGCCTCTCGATGGCCCTGCTGGCCGTCGGGGGCGGCACGCTGATCGTCGGGAAGGACCTGATCGGGGAGCCGGCGGCCGTCGTCGCCGACGCCGTGCTGTTCACCGCCGGAACCGTGATCGGCCTGGTCATGGCGGTCGTGGTGCCCTACCTGATGGTGGTGCGGCACAAGGTGGAGGCCGCCCAGGCCAGCCCCGTCTGGCTGCTGCCCGTGGTCGCCCCGATGGTCTCCGCCGCGCTGGGCCCCCTGCTCGTCCCGCACCTGCCCGCGGGCCAGCCCCGCGAGGCGATGCTGCTGGCCTGCTACGCCATGTTCGGCGTGAGCCTGCTCGCCACCCTGCTGCTGCTCCCCCTGGTCTTCGGACGCCTGATCGTGACGGGCCCCCTGCCGCTGGTGACGACCCCGGCGCTGTTCCTCGTACTGGGCCCCCTCGGCCAGTCCACCACCGCCGTCAACCAGCTCGCCGACGTGGCCCCGCACGCCATCGCCGCCCCCTACGCGGACGCCCTGGCCGGCTTCGCCGTCGTCTACGGGGTCCCCGTGATGGGCTTCGCCCTGCTCTGGCTGGCGCTCGCGGGCGCCATGCTGGTGCGGGCCGCCCGCGCCGGAATGCCCTTCGCGATGACCTGGTGGGCCCTGACCTTCCCCGTCGGCACCTGCGTCACCGGCGCCGCCGGACTGGCCCGCCACACCGGTCTGGACGCCTTCGCCTGGCTGGCCGCCGCCCTCTTCCTGGGTCTGCTCGCCGGCTGGCTGCTCGCCGCCGTCCACACCCTGCGCGGCCTGTTCACCGGCCGCTTGCTGCCCACGGGCGGCTGACGCCCCGCGCGGCCGTCCCCGCGGCGGCCACCGGGCCGCCGGGCAGCTACCGGGCCGCCCGCAGCGCCGCCGCCAAGACCGCCGGGGCCTCCACCAGCGAGGGCCCGTACCAGGTCAGGTGGCGGCCACTGACCAGCGCCGCGGGCAGGCCCGGGAACGCCTCGGGACCGTCGCCGGCGGTGAAGCGGTACGGCTCGTCCGGGAGCACCACCAGATCGCAGCCGCTCCCCGCCAGCTCGGCCACCGGCACCCTCGGGTACCGCTCCGCGTGCCCGGCGTAGGCGTTGCGCACCCCGAGCCGGGCCAGCAGGTCCCCGGCGAAGGTGTCCCGGCCCAGCACCATCCAGGGCCGCCGCCACACCGGCACGAACGCCGTGAACGCCCCGACGGGCTCCACCTCCGCCCAGGCCTCCCCGGCCCGCGAGAGCCACTCGGGCCGCTCCAGCCCCAGCGCCCCCACGAGTACCCGCTCCAGCTCGCTCAGCGCCTGCGGCAGGTCCCGTACCTCGGTGACCAGCACGTCCACCCCCGCCGCCCGCAGGGCGTCGAGGTCGGGGGCCCGGTTCTCCTCCTCGTTGGCGATCACCAGATCGGGGCGCAGGGCCAGCACCCCCCGTACGTCGGGGTTCTTCGTGCCCCCGATCCGCACCGCCTCCCCCAGCCGGGCCGGGTGCGTGCACCAGTCGGTCACCCCCACCAACAGCCCGGGCGCGGACACCGCCACCGCCTCGGTCAGGGAGGGCACGAGCGAGACGACGCGCACCGGCTCAGTGTCCCGGCGACGGGGGCTCGGAGGTGGCGTGGATGTGGTCGCCGACGGCGACCACGAGCAGCCGGGTGTCCTCGCTGACGGCCCGCCACCGGTGGCGCACCCCGCCGGAGAGGAACAGCGCGTCCCCGCTCTCCAGCCGGTACGCCCGCCCCTCGGCCTCCACCTGGCAGGCACCGGAGACCACGTACATCAGCTCGTCGTTGCGGTGCTGGTACTCGCGGCCCGCGTCCTGGTCCCCGGTGAACTCCAGCGCGTGCAGCTGGTGGTGGCCGCGCACGAGGGGACGTACGCCCATGACCGGTTCCAGCCCGGGCTCCTCGCCGGCCCGGACCAGGTCCACCGTGCGCGCCGTGTCGGAGGCGGCCAGCAGCTCGACCGCGGTGGTCTCCAGCGCGTCGGCGACCCGCTCCAGGGAACGCATGCTGGGGCGGGCCCGTTCGTTCTCTATCTGACTCAGGAAGGGGACGGACAGACCGCTGCGCGCCGAGACCGCGGCGAGGGTCAGGTGGAGCGCACGGCGTCTCTTGCGCACGGCCACGCCCACCCGCAGCGGTTCTTTGGAGTCCTTCTCCTTGTCACTGCCGTCTTCCTTGGCGTTCATCTCGGGGCTGCCCTCCCCTGTCCTCGTCGCACATCGGTGTGCTGTAAGCACCTTACGCAGCAACCGCCCCCGGATTCGCGCCCATGGGACCACCGGGCCCCCGCCCGGTGGCTTCCCGTGGTCCCGCGGTCACCCTACGCCGCCTCCCGAGGCCCGCCACAGCACCCGGTCACCGTCCAGGATCACCACGTCACCGGACGGTCTGACCAGCAGCCGGGCGCCGGGGTGCCCCGCGGTGCCGCTGCTCCAGACCCGGCCGCCCGCCCCGGTGCGCACGCTCAGCTCGCCGTCGTACGAGAAGAGCGCGTCGTGGCCGGTGCCCGCGGTGGCGGAGTTCCAGCGGCGGGCCCCGGAGGCGTCCAGCACCACGAGGTCGCCGTCGGCGCCGAGGGTCAGCCGGGCGGAGCCGGCGTCGAGGACGTCCCCGGCGCGCAGCACCGTACCGGGGTGGACCTCGACGGAGTCGTCGAGGGAGCCGTCGGCCAGGGCGCGCAGGGCGGTCAGCGAGGGGGTGAACGCGTAGAGGGCGCCCTCGGTGCGCACGAAGCGGCCGAAGCGGAGCGTGGTGGCCCGGCTGCCGCCGCCGTCGGACTCGGTCTCGAAGGTGACCGGGGAGTCCGGTCCGAGCACCGGGTCGGCGCCGACGCGCGGGTTGCGCCCGGCCGGGAAGTCCGCTTCGTTGATCCACTTCTTGGCCACGAACTCGAACTGCTGGACCAGGTCGGCCTGGTAGCCGATGAAGAGCAGCCCGCGCGGAGTGTCGGGGCCGTGCTCGCCGCCCTGCTGGGCGGGGTCGTAGGCGGGGCCGAAGGGGATGCCGCGCCGGATGATGCGGCGGCCGTCCAGCTCGGCCGCGGCCAGCGGCGGCCGGCCGGGCCCGAGGACGAGGCCGTCGCGCGGGTTGCCCTTGCGGATGTGGGCGAACAGCGGGGTGTGCCAGCCCTGCGCGTCCTCGCCGTAGACCAGCGCGGCGTCGGGATCCGCGCCGATCGGGCCCGGCTCCTCGGCGAGGGGGCAGCCCGCGATGGGGGTGCCGCCGGGCCAGCGGCCGACCAGCCGGGCCGCGACCCAGGTCGGGGTCGCGTCGGGCGGCGCGGCGCCGGACTTCTTCAGCTCGGCGAGCCGCTGCCCGGCCTGCTCCCACCAGCCGGGCACGTCCTGGGCCAGGCGCCGGACCACCTGGAAGGCGCCCCCGGTGGCCCACGCGGGCAGCCCGGCGGGCCGCTGCCCGGCCTTCTCCTGTCCTACGAGGAACTCCCCGGCCGGCACCAGCCGGGTTCCGGGCTTCCCCTGCACGGTGGCGCTGTCCGCGGGGTCGGGGGCGTGGAAGCCGCGTACGCCGGGCTGGCTGATCCCGTCGGCGAAGCCGAAGTGCTCGTGGCCGCGCAGGGCTCCGGGCAGCGTGGCCCCGTCCTGCCGGAAGACGACGGTTCCCCCGGCGGTGGCGAGGCCCTCGCGGTGGCGGGTGACGGCGCTCGCGAGCCGGGCCGGGTCGTCCGCGGAGAGGCTGAGCACCGCGTGCACGGCGCGCCCGGGCTCCTCGGCGCCGAACAGCCAGGACTCGGGGGCGCTGGTCCCGGTGTCCCCGAGTGCCTCGGCGCGGTGGGCGGCGCCCTGCGCGAACGCCTCGGCGGTGCTGCCGGGGGCCACGGCCGGGAAGGGGTCGCGCCCCGCGAGCAGGCGCAGCCCGGGGTAGGTCAGGGAGAGCCCGGTCCACAGCGCCGACAGGGACGCGGGGTCGGCGCCGCCCGCCTTGAGCCGGGCCGCGCTGAAGAGGGCGTTGAAGCGGGCCATCTCCTCGGTGGTGGAGAGCTCGGGCAGCAGCTTGCCGAGCCAGCGGCGGGCGGGGGCGGCCTCCCGGAAGTGCACGAGCAGGAGGCAGGCGTGGTCCTTGCGGGAGCCCGCCAGGATGTCGCCCTGGGTGGTCCGGTCGGCGCGCAACGGCAGCTCGGCGGCTTCGGCCCGGGCGGCCGGCGCGGCCGGCGCCGCCGGGGTGACGGCCCGTGCCGCCGCGGCGGCCCGGGGACACACCGCGAGGGCGGCGGCCCCCGCCCCGGCGACGAGGACGGCCCGACGGGCGGGGCTCGGGGTCTGGACGGCATCCATCGGTGTCTCCTGGGGGTGGGGGCGGAGGGGGCGGCCGCGCGCCGGTGCGCGGACCGCGGGACGAGAACCGAACCGGACCAACGCCGTGCACGCCCGAACCGGACGGGGGCCGCACACGGCCTGACCGAGTCCAGCCCCGACCAGCCCCGCCCCAACAACGAGCCGGCCCGGGCCGGGACCAAACAGGACCGGGGACCGGAACCGAACCGAACAAGCACGGGCCGGGGCCGGGCCGAGGACGGGACCAGAACAGGCCCGGGACCCGGAGACCGGACCGGACGGGGACAGGGCCAAGACAGGACCGGGGACCAGAACCGAACCGAACAAGGACGGGACGAGGCCGGGCCAGACGGGGCCGGGGACCGGAACCGGACCGGACAGGGGTGGGACAGGGCAGGGCCAAGACAGGACCGGGGACCGGAACCGAACCGGACGAGGCCGGGCCAGACGGGGCCGGGCCGGGAACGGTGCCAAAACCGGACCGGGAACCGGAACCGGACCGGATAGGGACGGGAACGGGATGGGGATCAGGACGGACAGAGACGGGGACGGGATGGGACCAGACCGGGACCGAGACTGGAACCGGGTCCGGGACCGGAACCAGACCGGGACCGGAACCGGGTCCGGGACCGGAACCGGGTCCGGGACCAGGACAGGGGCGGGACGGGGCCGGGACCGGGACCAGAACCGGGACCGGGACCAGAACCGGAGCCGGGACCGGGACGGGGCAGGACGGCCGGAGGCCGGGGGCGGGCTCGGCCGTACCCGCCACCGGCCCCGGGCGCGGGCACGGCGGCGGGGACCCGGACCGGCCCGGACCGGACGGCGGGCGCGGCTCCACCCCCGGGGCCACGGACCGGAGTACCCGAGCCGGAGGCCGACGGCGCTGGGCGGTCAGCGGGACGCCCCCGGAGCGGGGCCGGGCCGGGCCGGGCCGGGCTACGCGGTGAGCGACTCCCGTCCCCGCACCGGGACTTCGCCCACCGGCCCGACGGGCCGCCCGCCCCGAGCCGGCTCCGCGACCGGCACCAGCACCGGCAGCGGCACCGGCACCGGCACCGGCACCCGGCCTATGAGCCCCGCCACCGCACGCGGAACGTCGGCGGGACCGGGGGCGGCGGAAACGACCATGGGCGTCCGAGACTCCTCGCATGGGGGGACCGGGCGGGCAGAACGTCCTGCCAGTGATCAACACCCTCCGCGAAACCCCGCGACCGCGCGCGCCGGACGCACTGTTGGAGTGACGCGGCGATCACCCCCGGGCACGCCGCCGCAGGTGCGGCATCATCGAGTCCGTGACGACACGACGCCTGATGCTCCTGGACACCGCCTCCCTTTACTACCGCGCCTACTTCGGCGTGCCGGACTCCGTGAAGGCTCCCGACGGCACCCCCGTCAACGCCGTGCGCGGACTGCTCGACTTCATCGGACGGCTGGTCCAGGACCACCGCCCCGACGACCTGGTGGCCTGCATGGACGCCGACTGGCGCCCGCACTGGCGGGTGGAGCTGATCCCCTCCTACAAGGCGCACCGGGTCGCCGAGGAGACCGCGACCGGGCCCGACGTGGAGGAGACCCCGGACACGCTCGCCCCCCAGGTGCCGGTCATCGAGGCGGCACTGGACGCCTTCGGGATCGCCCGGGTCGGCGTCGCCGGGTACGAGGCGGACGACGTGATCGGCACGCTCACCACCCGCGCGACCGGCCCGGTGGACATCGTCACCGGCGACCGGGACCTGTACCAGCTGGTGGACGACGCCCGGCAGCGCCGCGTCCTGTACCCCCTCAAGGGCGTCGGCAGCCTCCAGGTGACGGACGAGGCCTGGCTGCGCGAGAAGTACGGGGTGGACGGCCCCGGCTACGCGGACCTCGCCCTGCTGCGCGGCGACCCGAGCGACGGCCTGCCGGGCGTGCCGGGCGTCGGCGAGAAGACGGCCGCGAAGCTCCTCGACGCGTACGGGAACCTCGCCGGGATCCTCGCGGCCGTCGACGACCCGAAGTCGAAGCTGACCCCCACCCAGCGCAAGAGGCTCGACGAGTCCCGCCCGTACCTGGCGGTGGCCCCCAAGGTCGTCCGGGTGGCCTCTGACGTGCCCCTCCCCGCCTTCGACGCGGCACTTCCCCGTGTGCCGAAGCATCCTGAAACGGTCGATGCACTCGCCCATCAGTGGGGTCTGGGAGGAGCCGTGTCACGACTGAGCAGCGCACTGCGCCCATGAGGTGCTAACTTAGGTAATCCTAAGCTTCGTAAGTTCCAGGGAGACGCCGTGGCAGAAGGACGCGCCCGCACAGTCGGCACCGCAGTCGTCGTACGCACCGAGCGGCTGACGCCGCACATGGTCCGGATCGTTCTGGGCGGTGACGGGCTGGCCGATTTCGGCGCGGGCGTGTACACCGACCATTACGTGAAGCTCCTGTTCGCCCCCGAGGGCGTGCGGTACGCGGAGCCCTGGGACCTGGAACGGATCCGCTCCGCGCACCACCGCGAGGCCTGGCCCCGCCAGCGCGCCTACACGGTCCGCGCGTGGGACCCCTCGCTCCGGGAGCTGACCCTGGACTTCGTCGTCCACGGCGACGAGGGCCTGGCGGGCCCGTGGGCGGCCCGCGTCCAGCCCGGCGAACTGGTGCACTTCCTCGGCCCCGGCGGTTCGTACGCACCGGAGCCGATGGCGGGATGGCACCTCCTGGCCGGTGACGAGAGCGCCCTGCCGGCCATCGCGGCCGCGATGGAGCGGATGCCGGCGGGTGCGCGGGTGCACGCGTTCGTGGAGATCGACGGACCGGCCGACGAGCAGAAGATCGCCACCCCGGACGGGATCGCCCCGGTGTGGCTGCACCGCGGGGACCGCCCGGTGGGCGCGGCCCTCGTCGAGGCGGTGACCTCGATGGAGTTCCCCTCGGCGGACGTCCACGCGTTCGTGCACGGCGAGGCCGGCTTCGTGAAGGACCTGCGCCGCCACCTCCGCCTGGACCGTGGCGTGGCGCGCGAGCGCCTCTCGATCTCGGGCTACTGGCGCCAGGGCGAGACGGACGAGGGCTGGCGCGCGATCAAGCGCGACTGGAACGCCTCGGTCGAAGCCGAACAGGACGTCCCCACCCGCGCGGCCGCCTGACCCAGGCGCCCCAGGGCCCGGCCGCGCCGGGCCCTGGCCCCCGGCCCCGGCCGGTGCCCGTCCGGCCCCGCCCGGGCCCGGCCGGTGCCCCTTCAGGGACACCTCCCGGCCACCCCGCGCCCCGCCCAGGCCCCCCAGGATCCGGCCGCCCCCTTCCGGCGGCACCCCGAAGCCCGGCCACGCCCTACAGGCGACCCCCGGCATCCGGCCGCGCCCCTCCGGGAGACCCCCGAGATCCGGCCACCCCCTTCCGGCGGCACCCCGAAGCCCGGCCACGCCCTATTGGCGACCCCCGGAGCCCGGCCGCGCCCCTCCGGGAGACCCCCAAGATCCGGCCGCGCCCTTCCGGCGGCACCCCGAAGCCCGGCCAGGCCCTACAGGGCGACCCCCCGAGCCCGGCCACGCCCTATTGGCGACCCCCGGAGCCCGGCCACGCCCCTCCGGGAGACCCCCAAGGTCCGGCCACCCCCTTCCGGCGGCACCCCGAAGCCCGGCCAGGCCCTACAGGCGACCCCCGGGAGCCGGCCGCGCCCTTCCAGGGCAGCCCACGGCCCGGCCGCACCCCGCAAGTGCCCCCGGTGACCGGCCACGTCCCCTCCGGCCGACCCGCGCCACGTCCCCTCCGGCCGACCCGCGCCACGTCCCCTCCGGCCGACCCGCGCCGCACCCCGTCCAAGCACCCCACGGCCCGGCCGCGCCCCTCCAGCCGCCCCCCGGAGTCCGGCACGCCGGCCTCCGGCCGCCCCGCGGGGCCTCGGCGGGCGCGGAGGGGGGTCCGGCGGGAGAATGGCTTCATGCGTACGCCCGCGGCAGCGCTCCGCACGGCGGGATTCCTCGCAGCCGCGTTCCTGCTGGCCGCGGCGGGGGCGGTCCCGGCGGCGTCCGCGGCGCCACCGCCCCCGACCCCGGCGGCGCCCCCCACGCCCACCGCCCCGGCGAACGCCGCCCCGGCCGACCCCACCCCGCCCCCGCCGCCGAAGCCGCGCCTCACCGACGCGGCGGTCGCCGCCGCCGTGGCCCGGCTCGACGCCACCATCGCCGACGGCATGCGCCGCACCGGCGTCCCGGGCCTCTCCGTGGCGGTGGTCCACCGCGACGAGGTGGTCTACCTCAAGGGCTTCGGACTGCGCCGCACCGGCGAAGCCGCCAAGGTCGACCCCGACACCGTCTTCCAGCTGGCCTCCCTCTCCAAGCCGGTGTCCTCCACCGTCGTCGCCGGCGCCCTCGCCTCCCCCGGCGCCTGGGACGAGCCCCTCGCCGGCCGGCTGCCGGGCTTCGCCCTGGGGGACCCCTGGGTCACGGCCCACGTCACCCCCGCCGACCTGTTCTCGCACCGCAGCGGCCTCCCCGACCACGCCGGGGACCTCCTCGAAGACCTCGGCTACGCGCAGCCGTACATCCTCGACCACCTCCGCCTCGCACCCCTGACCCCCTTCCGCGCGAGCTACGCGTACACCAACTTCGGCCTCACCGCCGCCGCCGAGGCCATCGCCCGCGAACACGGCGTCAGCTGGCAGAAGCTGAGCGCCGACACCCTCTTCACGCCCGCCGGGATGACCCGTACCAGCACCGAGTTCGCCGCCTACGCCCACGCCCCCGACCGCGCGTACGGCCACGTCCGCAACCCCGACGGCACCTGGAGCCCCCGCTACGTGCGCGACGCCGACGCCCAGGCCCCGGCCGGCGGCGTCAGCTCCACGGCCCGCGACATGTCCCGCTGGCTGCGCCTCCAGCTCGCCGACGGCACCCTCGACGGACGCCGGATCATCCCCGCCGACGGCCTGGCCCGCACCCGCGTGCCCGAGATCGTCGCCCAGGCCCAAACCCCCTCCGGGACGCCCCAGTTCTACGGACTGGGCTGGAACGTCTCCTACGACGACGCCGGCCGGCTCCGCCTGAGCCACTCCGGGGCCTTCGAGCTCGGCGCCAACTCCAACGTCACCCTGCTCCCCCTGGAGCAGCTCGGCATCGTCGTCCTGACCAACGGCGCCCCCACGGGCCTCGCCGACGCCGTGGCCCTGGACTTCTTCGACACCGCCGAGCACGGCGCGCCCACCACCGACTGGCTGGCCCTGACCTCCTCGCTCTACGCGAAGCTCGAAGACGCCGGCCGCTCCCGGACGGACTACGCGCACCCGCCCGCCGGTGCGAAGCCCGCCCGCGCGGACAGCGCGTACACCGGCACGTACGCGAACCCGTACTACGGCCCCCTCACCGTCACGGCCGCCCCCGGCGGCAAGGGCCTCGTCCTGTCCCTGGGCCCGGCGCCGCAGCGCTTCCCCCTCACCCACTACGACGGCGACACGTTCAGCTTCGCGACCACCGGCGAGAACGCCGTCGGCCGCACCGGGGTGACCTTCTCCGACGGCACGGTCCGCGTCGAGTACCTGGACGCGGAGCACCTGGGCACCTTCACCCGCGACTGAGCCGTCCCTCCCGGACCTCCCCGGACCTCCCCGGGCCTCCCCGGGCCTCCCCGGCCCCTACCCTGGTCCCGGTGACCCGCAGATCGCACGTCCCGCCCGCGCCCCTCCCCCAGATCGCCGGAATCGACCCGGTCCGCATGCGCCTGCCCCCCGACCCCGACGGCCGGTGGCAGCACCTGGGCGACTACCTGACCGCGCGGTACGCGGGCACGCGCGGCGCCGAGTCCATGGCGCGGCTGCTGGCCACCGGCCGGGTGCTCGGGCCGGGCGGCCGGGTGCTGGGCCCGCGCGACCCGTACGAGCCGGGCGGCTGGCTCTGGTTCCACCGGGACATGCCCCCCGAGCCCCGCGTGCCCTTCCCGATCGGCGTCGTGTACCGGGACGAGCACCTCCTGGTGGTGGACAAGCCGCACTTCCTGGCCACCACCCCGCGCGGCAGCCACGTCACGCAGACCGCCCTCGCCCGGCTGCGCGAGGAGCTGGACCTGCCCGCGCTCAGCCCGGCGCACCGGCTCGACCGGATGACGGCCGGACTGGTGATGTTCAGCATCCGCCCCCAGGACCGCGGCGCCTACCAGCTGCTGTTCCAGGAGCGCCGGGTCCGCAAGGTGTACGAGGCCCTCGCCCGGCACGACCCGGCGGTGGAGCTGCCCCGGCTGGTGCGCAGCCACATCGACAAGGTGCGCGGGGTGATGGCGGCGGTCGAGGACCCGGACGCCGAGCCCAACGCCGAGAGCCTGGTCGAGCTCACCGCGGTCCGGGGCGCGCTGGGCCGCTACCGGCTGACCCCGCACACCGGCCGCACCCACCAGCTGCGGGTCCACATGAACGGGCTGGGCCTGCCCATCCTCGGCGATCCGGTGTACCCGGTGGTGGCCGATGCGGCCGACCCGGCGGACTACCGGCGTCCGCTCCAGCTGCTGGCCCGGTCCCTGTCCTTCACCGACCCGGTCACCGGCACCGCCCACGACCTGGAGACGGGCCTCACGCTGCGGGCGTGGGACGACCCGGAAGGCTGGGAGCGGGGACCGGCGCCGGCCCGGCCGCGCTGATCCCGGCGATCCGCAGCGCGGCGTCGGCGGCGGCCTCGGCGAAGGCGGCCACCGGGCGCTGCGGATCGGAGCGGTGGATCAGCATGACGCCCTCGATCAGGCCGAAGACCAGGTCGTTGCGGAGCGTCAGCCCGGCCCGGTCCCGGGCGAGTTCGGCGCCCTCCGGGGTGGCGCGCAGCAACGACCGGTAGGCGGAGCGCAGTTCCTCGCGCATCCGGCGGAACGGCGCGAAGCGCGGCCCGCCCAGTTCGGGCAGCAGGTACAGGGCGCCCAGGTCGTACGGGCCCCCGCACAGCAGGAGCACGTCCGAGCGGCACAGCTCCCACAGCCGGCGGGCGGCGGGCCGGCCGGTGTCGGCCAGCAGCCTGCGGGACAGGGCCAGGGAGGGGCCGACCGTGGACTCCAGCAGTTCGGCGAGGAGTTCCTCCTTGCCGCGGAAGTAGTGGTACATCGTGGCCTGGCGCAGGCCGGCCCGTTCGGCCACCGCCCGCGTGGTGGTGGCCGCGTATCCCCGGACCGTGAAGAGTTCGGCCGCCGCGCAGAGGATCTCCTCGCGCGGCGGCCGCCCGCTGTCCGGTCTCAGCCGGTCGGCGCGCGGCCGACCGACCCGTCTCGGTCCTTCGTCCGTTCCACCGCTCATGCGACCGATCGTCGCACAGCGCACGATGAAACGATCATGGCAAGAGATGAGATCCGGCCAGCCCGATTTTTAGAGGAAGCCCCAAAAGCGCCTAGCCGACCGAACTGTAGGCCACTACACCCCGAAGCAGGGCGTCCACGGCCTTGCGGGCATTTCGCGCCACCGTGCTGCCGCTGCCCGACGAGGGCGGCGCCGAGGAGGACGGAGCGGCCGCCGCGATCTGCCCGAGCACGTCGATGACCTGCTTGCACCAGCGCACGAAGTCACCGGCCGGCATCTCCGCCTCGCGCAGCACCTCGTCCAGGCTCTTGTCGGAGGCCCACTGGTACGCCGCCCACGCGAAGCCGAGGTCCGGCTCCCGCTGGCCCACGCCCTCCGCCTGGTTGATGCGGTGCTCCTCCTCCAGCGCGTCGAGCCGGCCCCAGATCCGCACCATCTCGCCGAGGGCCGCCTTCGCCGCACCGTGCGGCACCTTCGGCGGGGTGGCGTCGTCGGACTGACGCGCCTCGAAGACCAGCGCCGAGACGCAGGCGGCCAGTTCGGCCGGGCTGAGCCCCTCCCACACGCCCTCGCGCAGGCACTCCGACGCCAGCAGGTCGAGCTCGCCGTAGAGCCGGGCGAGCCGCCTGCCGTGCACGGTGACCTCGTCCTCGCGCAGGTAGTCCAGCTCGGTGAGCAGCGCGTGGATCCGGTCGAAGGTGCGGGCGATGGTGTTCGTCCGGCCCTCGATGCGCCGCTCCAGCTGCTGCGTGTCGCGCTGGAGCCGGTGGTAGCGCTCCGCCCAGCGGGCGTGGTCCTCGCGCTCGTCACAGCCGTGGCAGGGGTGCGCCCGCAGCGCGGCGCGCAGCCGGGCGATCTCCCGGTCGTCGGCGGCCGCGGCCCGCCCGGGCCGGTGCCGCTCGGGCACGTGGTGCCCCGCCTTGGTGCGCAGCGCGGTCGCCAGGTCCCTGCGGGACTGCGGGGATCGCGGGTTGAAGGTCTTCGGGATCCGCATCCGGTCGATGGCCTCGACCGGAACCGGGAAGTCGATCGCGGCGAGCCGCTTGACCTGCCGCTCGGCCGTCAGCACCAGCGGACGCGGGCCCTCGGCGTACTCGTGCCCGCGGTGCCCGTTGACCCGCCCGGCCGGCACGCCCGGGTCCAGGACCAGCGCGAGCCCGGCGAACTTGCCCGTCGGCACGTGGATGATGTCGCCCGGCTTGAGCTTCTCCAGCGAACCGGCCGCCTGCACCCGGCGCTGCGCCGCGCCCTGCTTGGCCAGGTCGGTCTCGCGGTCCTTGAGGTCGCGGCGCAGCCGCGCGTACTCCTCGAAGTCGCCGAGGTGGCAGGTCATGCCCTCGCGGTAGCCGTCCAGGCCCTCCTCGTTGCGCTGCACCTGCCGGGAGATCCCGACGACGGAGCGGTCCGCCTGGAACTGCGCGAAGGAGGTCTCCAGCAGTTCGCGGGAGCGGTGGCGCCCGAACTGCTGGACCAGGTTGACGGCCATGTTGTACGAGGGCTTGAAGCTGGAACGCAGCGGATACGTACGGGTGCCCGCGAGCCCGGCGAGCGCGACGGGGTCCATGCCGCGCTGCCAGAGCACCACCGCGTGGCCCTCGACGTCGATGCCGCGCCGCCCGGCCCGCCCGGTGAGCTGCGTGTACTCGCCGGGGGTGATGTCGGCGTGCTGCTCGCCGTTCCACTTGACGAGCTTCTCCAGGATGACCGTGCGCGCGGGCATGTTGATGCCCAGGGCCAGGGTCTCGGTGGCGAAGACGGCCTTGACCAGGCCGCGGACGAAGAGCTCCTCCACGACCTCCTTGAAGGTGGGCAGCATGCCCGCGTGGTGCGCGGCGATGCCCCGCTCCAGCCCTTCGAGCCATTCGTAGTAGCCGAGGACGTGCAGGTCCTCGGTGGGGATGGAGGCGGTCCGCTCCTCGACGATCTCACGGACCCTCAGCCGCGCGGTGTCGTCGTTGAGCCGCAGGCCCGCGTACAGGCACTGCTGGACGGCGGCCTCGCAGCCGGCCCGGCTGAAGATGAAGTTGATCGCGGGGAGCAGGTTGTCGTTGTCCAGCCGCGCGATGACCTCGGGGCGGGCGGGGGTCCAGATCCGGCTGCGCGAGCGCCGCTCGCGCTCGCGGTCGGCCTCGCGGACCATCTTGCCGCGCCGCCGGTCCTTGGGGCTGTAGGTGCGGCTGTTCTCCTCGCGGGCCATGCGCAGCAGGTCGGGGTTGACCTCACGGCGCCCGGAGCCGCGGCCGCCGTGGTCGGACTCCTCCTCGAAGAGGTCGTAGACCCGGCGGCCGGCCATGACGTGCTGCCACAGCGGGACGGGCCGCTCCTCGGAGACGATCACCTCGGTGTCGCCGCGCACGGTGTCGAGCCAGTCGCCGAACTCCTCCGCGTTGGAGACCGTCGCCGACAGGGAGACCAGGGTCACCGACGCGGGGAGGTGGATGATCACTTCCTCCCAGACGGCGCCGCGGAACCGGTCGGAGAGGTAGTGGACCTCGTCCATCACGACGTGGCCCAGGCCCCGGAGCGACTGGGAGCCCGCGTACAGCATGTTGCGGAGCACCTCGGTGGTCATCACGACCACCGGCGCGTCGGAGTTGACGCTGTTGTCACCGGTGAGCAGGCCCACCTTGTCGGCGCCGTAGCGCTTGACGAGGTCGGCGTACTTCTGGTTCGACAGGGCCTTGATGGGCGTCGTGTAGAAGCACTTGCGCCCCTGCTGGAGGGCGAGGTGCACCGCGAACTCGCCCACGATGGTCTTGCCCGAGCCGGTCGGGGCGGCCACCAGGACGCCCTTGCCGGCCTCCAGTGCCTTGCACGCCTCGATCTGGTACGGGTCGAGGTCGAATTCGTACATCTCGCGGAAGGGGGCCAGGGCGGTGGCTTCTTCGGCGGCGCGGATCCGGGCAGCGGCGTACCGCTCGGCGGGTGAGAGTTCTTCGGTCATCTTGTCTTCGAGCCTACCCGCCACCCCTGACAACAGTCGCGATCATTTAGCCGAGCAGCCGCAGGGCCGCGGGCACGCACTCGGCCGTCAGCGGCAGCGGGCCCAGCGGCTCCCCGTCGGCGTAGGCGGTGAGCCCGGCGGCCTCCAGGGTGACCGTGCGGGCCCGGTGGACGGTGACCGCGGGGTGGCTCAGATGGGTCCCCTTGTAGACCTGCGGGAACACCTTCAGCAGCGTGGCGCGGCCGCAGTCGCCGACGACGGTGACGTCGAAGAGCCCGTCGTCGGGCACGGCTCCCGCGCAGATGCGCATGCCGCCCCCGTACGAGGACCCGTTGCCGACGGCCACCAAGGTGGCCTGCGTCTCGATGACCGGGCCGTCGTCCAGCGTGATCCGGTACGCGAACGGCTCGAAGGCGGCCAGCTCCGCCAGCATCGCCAGGTCGTACTTGAAGCGGCCCAGCGGCAGCCGCATCCGGTTGCCCCGGTCGTTGACCCGCGAGTCGAAGCCGGAGCACAGCACGGTCCCGTACCAGGAGCCGTCGGCCCGGCCGAGGTCGACCTCGCGGACGCGGCCCTCCTTGAGCGCCGCCGCGGCCAGCCGGCCCGCCCGCGCTGGTTCCCGTACGGGCAGGCCCATCGAGCGGGCGAAGTCGTTGCCGGTGCCCGCCGCGACGACCCCCAGCGGCACCAGGGTCCCGGCGAGGGCCTGGAGGGCGAGGGAGACCATGCCGTCCCCGCCGACGGCGATCACCGCGCCGGTCCCCTCCCGGACCGCGGTGCGCAGCCGGGCCAGCGCATCGGCGGCATCGGTGCCGACCACGGTCCGGACGGAGAAACCGGCGTCCCGGAGCGCGGAAGCGGCCGGCTGCGCGGCGTGCGCGCCCCGGCCGCGTCCCGCGACGGGATTGACGAAGAGGGTGATCTCAGAGCTCACCCGCCGGAATGTACCTGTCAGGTGGCGTCGTCGTAACCGTTGATCTGCCTGCGGCCGCCGTCCGCCTGCCCGGGCAGGGTCGAGGTCGCCGGGGGCTCCTGCGCCGCGCCCACGGGCTCCGGCGTGAGGTCCAGGTCGGAGGCTTCGTCGTCGTCCAGCCCGGCATCGGGGTTGGCACGCCTGCGGCGCCGGTCATTCAGGTAGCAGACCCCGAGGGCCAGGAAGTACAGGGCCACGATCGGGGAGGCCAGCGTCAGCATGGTGAGCGGGTCACCGGTCGGCGTCGCGAAGGCCGCGAAGATCGTGATGCCGAGGACCATCGCCCGCCACCAGCTCGCCAGCCGCTTGGCGGTCAGGACGCCGGTGAAGTTCAGCAGCACCAGCATCAGCGGCAGCTCGAAGGCGAGGCCGAAGACCACGACCATGCGCGTCACCAGGTCGAGGTAGTCGTCGACCGGCAGCAGGTTCTTGACGTGGTCGGGGGTGAACCCGAGGAGGATCTCCGCCGTCTGCGGCAGGATCTTGTACGCGAGCACGGCGCCGGCGAGGAAGAGCGGCGCGCCGACCGCGACGAAGCTCAGCGCGTACTTCTTCTCGCTGCGGTGCAGGCCGGGGGCGGCGAAGGCCCACAGCTGGTAGAGCCAGACGGGCGCGGACAGCACGATGCCCGCCGACAGTCCGACCTTGAGCGCGATGGAGAACGGCGCGGTCAGGCCGTTCGTCGTCATCTCGGCGCAGGGGGCACCGTTGCGCTGGTGCGTGGCCCCGTTGGCGCACCCCACGGACGAGAGCATCGGCTCCAGCAGGAAGTCGATGATCGGCCGGTAGAAGTAGGCCGCGACGATGGTGACCACCACGATCGCCAGCACCGACTTCAGCAGGCGGTTTCTCAGCTCACGCAGGTGCTCGACCAGGGGCATGCGCCCTTCGGCGTCCTTGGCCCGGTCTTCTTTCCCCTGCTTGCGGGCAGACTTGAGCAACCCACGTCCCTTGTCTCGTTGCAGATGACTCGCGCGACGGGCGAACCGCCGGGGGTCAGGCCTGGGTGGTGCGGTTCGGCTCGCTCACCGGGCGGGCGCTGGTGACGTCACCGGGAGCGGCCTGGATGGTGCGCGGAGCGACGGGCTGCGCGGCGGCGCCGGCCTGGTCGGCGACCGGAGCGGCGGCGGTGGCGGCGGCGTCCTCCGCCTCGCCGTCCTTCTTCATCGCCTTGGCCTCGCTCTTGAGGATCCGGGCGGACTTGCCCAGGGAGCGGGCCATCTCGGGCAGCTTCTTGGCGCCGAACAGCAGCACGATGACAGCGATGATCAGAAGGATCTCAAGGGGCTTCAGATTGCCGATCATGTGTGTCTTCCTTCTCACCGGAGCGGCTGGTTGTGGTGGCCTGGCGATTCCGGAAGGGGATCCGGCACCGCTCTGACAAGGATCGTAACCCCCGAGGGTTAACGCCCGGCAATCCCCTGGGGTCTCCACGCTTGCTTACCGCACCGACGGTACGGGTCCGGCTCCACAGTTTCTATAAGCACGGCGCGCCGGCCCGCCCGGCCGCGTCCCGGCACCCCTACGGACGCACCCCGTGCCCCGCCCGGGCCAGGTCGGCCGCGGCCCGTTCCAGGTCCCCCGAGGCCTCCGTGATCCGGCGGCTGGCCAGGGCGACCTGCCCGGACAGCCGCCGCACCTCCAGGAAGACCCGCACGGCCAGGACGGCGAGGACGGCGAACCCCAGGAACCCCAGGGCGATTGCGAGCATCGGCCACAGCATGGGACGAGCCTAGCGCCCCCGGCTCACAGGCTGCGCAGGGTGCTCACCCCGCCGCCGGTCAGCAGCTCCACGATCCGCTCGCCCGCGGGCTTGCGGACCGGCGCGTCGCACTGCGGGCAGGTGAAGGAGTAGAAGGTGCTCCGCCGGCTGCCGCCGATCACCAGGCGGAGCGCCTGCGCCGCGAGCTCGAAACGGGCCCGGCACTCCGGGCAGGCCGCCTTGAAGGTGACCGGCTCCGGACCGGACGGGGAACCCGATGACGGTGACATCCCTTCCCCGCTCCCCTAGACCCGGTCCCCGTACCCCGCGAGCGCCTCTGCGGCGGCCTTCCGCGCGCTCTCCGCCAGCTCGGGAGGGGACACGATCCGCCCGTCCCGGCCCAGGCGCAGCGCCAGCCGGCGCAGCGACGCCGGATCGGGGCTGCGCAGCGTGATCCGCAGACCACCGTCCGTGCGCTCCTCGGCGCTGTCGTGCGGGTAGTACTCGGCGACCCAGCGTCCGCCGGGCCCGACCTCGACGACCACCTCGGGGTCCTCGGCGGCCGGCTGGACCAGCCCCTCGGACAGGTCGCGGGGCTCGATCGCGGGCGGCTCGGCCCGCTCGTCGAGCAGCCGGATCTCGGCGACCCGGTCGAGGCGGAAGGTGCGCCGGGCCTCCGAGAGGTGGCACCACCCCTCCATGTACGTGTGGCCGACCGCGAAGAGCCGGATCGGGTCGACGGTGCGCTCGGTCAGCTCGTCGCGGGCGGGCGAGTAGTAGCGCAGCCACAGCCGCCGCCGCTCGGCGATGGCCCGGTCCACGTCGGCGAAGACCCCGCCCTCGGACTCGAAGGTCACCGACAGCCGGGAGCTGGCCCCGGCCACCTCCCCGGCGGCCGCCTCCAGCTTGGCGGTCGCCCGCAGCAGGGCGTCCCGGTCGCTCTCGCGCAGCCCGGGCAGGGTGGCCACCGCGCGGGCGGCGACCAGCAGGGCGGTCGCCTCGTCGGCGGCCAGCCGCAGTGGCTCGGCGGTGGACTCCCCCGAGGCGTCGGGGTTGCGCCACCAGATGCGCTCCCCGTCGGTGTCGATGTCGAGCAGGTCCCCGCCGCGGAAGCTGGTCCCGCACATGGGCAGCACGTCGAGGTCCGAGATCAGCTCGTCCTCGGTGATCCCGAAGGCCCGGGCCACGTCCGCGACGTGCGCACCGGGGCGCTCGCGCAGATAGGTCACCAGGGACAGCATCCGGCGGGTCTGGTCGATGGCGTTGGCAGCCATGCTGGTACGTCTCCCCCTCAGGGCGTTGCTACGGATGGTGACGGACGGTGCGGTCCGCCGGGGGGAGCCTCAGCCCCGGGCGACGGCGCGCAGCCGGTCCACCACGTCGGCCCGCAGATCGGCGGGCTCCACCACGACCACGTCCGGGCCGAACTCCACGAGCCAGGCGTCCAGCCCGTGCCCGTACGGGATCTCCAGCTCGTCCCACCCGTCGGAGCCCTCCCGCACCGCGGTGGCCTTGGCCCGCAGCGGGTACCCGGCGCCGGCCCGCAGCCGGATCAGCGCGGACCGCTCGGCGCCCTCCCCGGCCCAGCTCGCCACGGTCTCCCGTACGGTCACCACGTCGGGCACCTCGGCGGTGTACTTCCCGGCCCGCGAGCGGACCTTCCCGGTGATCCGGGACAGCCGGAACACCCGCTCCGCCCCGCGGTCCCGGTCGTAGCCGGCCAGGTACCAGTGGCCGCGCCAGCACTCCAGCGCCCACGGCTCGACCTGACGGGGCTCGGGACGGGCCGCGTTGGACTTGCGGTACTCGAAGACCACCGGCCGCCGGTCCCGGCAGGCCAGCATCAGCGGCTCGAACGCCGCCTCGTGCACCGGAATGCGCGGCTCGATGGCACTGTGCTGCCCCTCGTACGGGTCACCGGCCTCCGGCATCCCGCCGGCCCGCAGCTTCTGCAGGGCCCCGCTGGCCGCCCCCGCCAGCCGCGCCTGCTGCCACACCTTCGCCGCCAGCCCCAGGGCCGCGGCCTCCTCGGCGTCCAGGGAGACGGGCGGCAGCCGGTTGCTGTCCCGGCGGGCCAGGTAACCGGTGTCCCCCTCCAGGTTCTCCACCGTCTCGATCACCAGACCGAGTTCGCGCAGGTCGTCCTTGTCGCGCTCGAACATCCGGTTGAAGGATTCGTCGTTGCCGGCTTCCAGGTACGCCTCGATGGAACCGCGCAGCTCGCGCTTGCTGAGCGGACGCCGGGTCCCCAGCAGACACAGCGCCAGATTCATCAGCCGCTCGGCCTTGGCAATCGCCATCGACGCCGTTCCCCCGCTCCTCGACACACACCCGTGACCGTTGACCGTACCGCCCCGGCCGCCACGGACAAAAGCGAGGGCCCCCGCCTTGCGGCGGGGGCCCTCACGGAGACTGCCGGTGTGTCAGGCGCCCATCAGGTCACAGACGAAGATCAGCGTCTCGCCCGGGGCGATCGCGCCGCCCGCGCCACGGTCGCCGTAGGCGAGGTGGGCCGGGATCGTCAGCTTGCGGCGGCCGCCGACCTTCATGCCCGCGATGCCCAGGTCCCAGCCCGCGATGACGCGGCCGGCACCCAGCGGGAACTGCAGCGCGGAGCCGCGGTTCCACGAAGCGTCGAACTCCTCGCCGGTGGAGAAGGCGACGCCCACGTAGTGGACGGAGACCATGGCACCGGCCTTGGCCTCGGCGCCGTCGCCCTCCCAGATGTCCTCGATGACGAGGTCGGTCGGCACCGGGCCCTCGGGGAAGTCGATCTCGGGCTTCTCGAGCTTCTGGCTCACGGAACTGCTCCTCATACGTACGAACCGGTCAACCGGAACAGTCTTACACTGCTCCGACGATGTCCACGACGAAGACCAGCGTCGAGTTGGCCGGCAGGTCCTCACCCTTGGCCTGATCCTTGTACGCCTGCTCCGGCGGGATCACCAGCAGCACGCGGCTGCCGACCTTCTTGCCCACCAGGCCCTTGTCCCAGCCCTCGATGACCTGCCCCTGACCGATCACGGTCGAGAACGGCGCACCGGTCTTCCACGACGTGTCGAACAGCTTCGCGGCGTCCTTGCCCTGGTTCGGCGCCCACGCCGCACCGCTGTACTGCATGTACACGGTCTGGCCGGACTTGACCTCCGGGCCCTTGCCCTCGATCAGGACCTTGTCGACCAGCTCCTTCGGAGGGTCGCTCTTCGGGATCGTGATCGTCGCGGCCTCGTCCTTGTCGGCCTTGACCTGCGGCAGCTCCGAGGGGATCGGCGCCTGCGTGCCCTCGGCCTTCTTCGGCATCACCGAATCCAGGTCCAGCACGAACACCAGGTTGTCGGTCGGGCCGACACCCAGCTGCGGCTGGCCCTGCGCACCGAACGCCGCCGCCGGCGGAGCGACGACCAGCACGCGGCTGCCGACCTTCTTGCCCACGACCGAGTCGCTGAACAGCGGCAGGATCGCCTGCGAACCGGCCGGCACGACCAGCGGCTGGCCGTCCTTGTCGTAGGAACCCTGGAGGTCCTTGCCGCTCTTCCAGACCTTGCCCGTGTACTTCGTCAGGACGAGGTCGTCCTTCTTGATCTCCGGGCCGCTGCCCTCGGTGACCGTGTGCACCACGAACTTGCCGCTCGGCTCGCCCTTGGGGACGGTGATCTCCGCCTTCTTCCCCGCCTCACCCGCGACCGTGGGCATCGGGTTCGCCGCGTCCACCGGCTTCGGGACGTCCGCGGGCTTCGAGGCGTCGGCCGACGGGGACGCCGAGTCCTTCTTCTTCCCGGAGTCGTCGCCCCCTCCGCAGGCCGCGGTGAGCATCAGAGCCGGCACGATGAGCGCGGCAGCAAGTCGGCGTCGCACAATGGTCCTCAGGGTCGCTGGAATGGTCCGTCCTCGCGGCCACTCTACGGGCTGACCCCTGCGCGACAAGGCGGTGGCGTGCGAAGACCCCGTGCGCGACCGCGCACGGGGTCCCCCACCGGCCCGTCTCACATACCGGCGATGAGCTTCTCCACCCGGTCGTCCACCGACCGGAAGGGGTCCTTGCACAGCACGGTCCGCTGCGCCTGGTCGTTGAGCTTCAGGTGCACCCAGTCGACGGTGAAGTCCCGCCGCTGCTCCTGCGCCCGGCGGATGAAGTCACCGCGCAGCCTCGCCCTGGTCGTCTGCGGGGGCACCGACTTGCCCTCGAAGATCTTCAGGTCGTTGCAGATGCGCGCCGCCTGCCCCTTGCGCTCCAGCAGGTAGTACAGCCCCCGCCGGCGGTGGATGTCGTGGTACGCGAGGTCTATCTGGGCGACCCGCGGGTTCGACATCGTCATGTTGTGCTTGGCCCGGTACCGCTCGATCAGCTGGTACTTCATGACCCAGTCGATCTCGGTCCCGATCCGGTCCAGGTCCTCCGCCTCGACCGCGTCCAGCGTCCGGCCCCACAGCTCCAGGACCTGCTCCACCACCCCGGTGCGGATGCCCCGGCGCTCGGCGAAGTCCAGCGCCTTCTCGTAGTACTCGCGCTGGATCTCCAGGGCGGAGGCCTCACGGCCACTGGCCAGGCGCACCTTGCGCTGACCGGTGATGTCGTGACTGACCTCGCGGATCGCCCGGATCGGGTTCTCCAGGGTCAGGTCCCGCATCACCGTGCCCGCCTCGATCATGCGCAGCACCAGATCGGTGGCACCGACCTTGAGCAGCATGGTCGTCTCGGACATGTTCGAGTCCCCGACGATCACGTGCAGGCGCCGGTAGCGCTCCGCGTCCGCGTGCGGCTCGTCGCGGGTGTTGATGATCGGCCGGGACCGGGTGGTCGCGGAACTGACACCCTCCCAGATGTGCTCCGCCCGCTGACTGACGCAGTAGACCGCGCCCCGCGGGGTCTGGAGCACCTTGCCCGCACCACAGATCAGCTGGCGCGTGACGAGGAAGGGAATCAGGATGTCCGCCAGGCGGGAGAATTCTCCGTGCCGGGCCACGAGGTAGTTCTCGTGGCAGCCGTACGAATTGCCCGCCGAGTCGGTGTTGTTCTTGAAGAGGTAGACGTCGCCCGCGATTCCCTCCTCGTGCAGGCGTCGTTCTGCGTCGACGAGCAGGCCCTCGAGAATGCGCTCGCCGGCCTTGTCGTGGGTGACCAGTTCGATCAGGTTGTCGCATTCGGGTGTTGCATATTCCGGATGCGATCCCACGTCGAGGTACAGGCGGGCGCCGTTCCGCAGGAAGACATTGCTGCTGCGGCCCCATGACACAACACGGCGGAAGAGGTAGCGCGCCACTTCGTCAGGAGACAGTCGGCGCTGTCCCCTGAACGTGCACGTGACGCCGTACTCGTTCTCCAGCCCGAAAATGCGGCGGTCCATGACTGAACATTACGCCTTCTGCCCTCTTCTGAAACCGGGTTCGAGAGCGGCGTTCCGATCAGTTTTTGACGAACGGCTCCGCCACGGCCCCCGACGGGCCCGCCACGGACCGGCTGCGACCCGCACCGGCCAGCGCCCGCTGAGTGGCCGTCAGCACCAGCAGCGCCGCCACACCCGCGCCCGCGGCCACCGCGAAACCCGCCCTGGAGGCGCCCGCCTCCACCGCCGGACCCGCCGCCGCCGTACCGATGGCGGCACCCACCCCGAAGAAGGTCACCAGCCACGAGAAGGCCTCCGTCACCGTCCCCGCCGGAGCGTGCCGGTCCACCACGATGAACGCACAGGCCAGGCTCGGCGCCAGGAACACCCCCGCCAGCGCCGACAGCGCCGACATCCCCACCGGACCCACCGACAGCATCAGCGGCAGATACCCCACCGCCAACAGCGCCACCAGCAGCCGCAGCCGCCGCTCCGGCGCACCCGGCCACTGCCGCGCCCCGTACGTCACACCGCCGACCAGCGCGCCCAGACCCAGCGCCGCCATCATCCAGCCGTACACCGCCGCACCGCCGTGGACGTCCGAGTACGCGATCGCCGCCACCGTGATGGACCCCAGCGCCATCCCCACGAAGAAGAACGCCCCCAGCAGCGCCAGCAGCCCGCGCGACCGCAGCGCCCCCAGCCAGTGCGCCTCCCGCGGCTCGGAACGCCACCTGCGCGAGGGCTCCGAAACGACCACCGACAGCGCCCCCAGCACGCCGATCGCGTTCAGCGCCACCAGCGCCGCCGCCGGCGACCACAGCGACACGAACAGCGTCACCAGCAGCGGCCCGACCGTGAACATGACCTCCTGCGCCACCGCGTCCATGGCGTACGCGGCGTGCACCCGCTCCTCCCTGCCACCGAGCACGCTCGGCCACAGCGCCCGCAGACCACCCTCCAGCGGCGGCGTGAACAGCCCCGCCACCACCACCGCCCCGTAGGCGGCCGCGGCCGACCCGATCCCCGCGAAGGCCAGCCAGACCATCCCCAGTGCCGACACCACCGCCGCCGGCAACTGCACCCGCGGCTGCCCGAACAGGTCCACCGCCCGGCCCAGCAGCGGCTGGCCCACCGCGTTGGCCACCCCGTACGCGGCCGCCAGCGCACCCGCCAGGCTGTAACTGCCACCCTCGCCCCGGACGAACATCACGATCGCGATCGACGCGACCCCGTTCGGGAGCCGCCCCACGAGCGTGCCCGCCAACAGCCTCGCGGCATGCCGGGTCCTGAGCAGCTCCGCGTATCCCGCGGCCATGTCCGCCCCCTTCTGCCCGGAATCCAGCCGGGAGTCACCAAGTAATACGTATAACTAGACCGGTCATACGTACCATGTCCGCAGACCCCGGGTCCACCCCGCACACCCCCCGCACCCCACCCCACCAGGCACTTCAGGAGCCCCCTGTGACGAGACCCACCAGCCGTGACGTCGCCACCGCGGCCGGAGTCTCCCAGGCCACCGTCTCCCTCGTCCTCGGCGACAAATGGCGCGGCCGCGTCTCCGAACGCACCGCCCACCTCGTCCGCCAGGCCGCCACCGACCTCGGCTACCGCCCCAACCTCGCCGCCCGCAACCTCCGCCTCGGCAGCACCCGCACCGCCCTCCTCGTCGTCCCCGCCCTCACCAACGAATTCTTCGCCCGCGTCTACACCGGCGCCGCCCGCATCGCCTCCGCACACGGCTTCGGCGTCGTCCTCTACCCCTCCCCCGACGGCACCGGCCCCGCCCGCGACCCCTTCGCCTCCGCCCGCGCCGCCCTCGACGGCGTCATCGCCTCCTCCATGGCCGCCGACGCCCTCGACGCCATCGGCGGCGACGGCCTCCCCCTCGTCATGCTCGACAGCGACCCCACCACCGGCAACGCCGCCGCCCACGTCAACCTCGCCATGACCGACGGCGTCCACCAGCTCTGCACCCACCTCCTCGGCCTCGGCCACCGCCGCTTCCTCCACCTCGCCTCCGACGTCGACTCCTGGACCTTCACCGTCCGCGCCCACGCCCTCCGCGCCCGCCTCGGCCCCCACACCGCACTGCGCACCGTCCGCGCCGCCCTCAGCGTCGACGCCGCCCGCACCGCCATGGCCACCGCCCTCGCCGCCCCCCACGACCGGCCCACCGCCATCGTCTGCGACGACGACATCCTCGCCGCCGGCGCCTGCAAAGCCGCCCGCCGCCTCGGCCTGCGCGTCCCCGAGGACCTCTCCGTCACCGGCTTCGACGACCTCGCCCTCGCCACCGCCGTCGAACCCGAACTCACCACCGTCCGGCTCCCCGCCGAACGCGTCGGCGAACAGGGCATGACCGCCCTCCTCTCCGTCCTCGACGGCACCCCCTACACCGCCGACGACATCCCCGTCGAACTCGTCGTCCGCGACTCCACCGGCCCCGCCCCCGCCCCCTGACCCCTGGCCCCGAACGCACGGAAACCCCGGCCCACCGCGCACGGCAGACCGGGGCCCCACACCTCACACGCCTACTCGGCGTCTACTCGGCGTCGTCCTCCGGCGCCTCGTCGTTCGACACCGCGTCCGCCTGGGCCGCCGCCGGAACGTCCGCCTCCAGCAGCCGCGCCAACTGACGCCCACGGATCCGCTTGAACTTGCGCTGCTGCGCCCGCGTCCGGTCCAGCACCGCCACCTCCAGCCGCTCCGCCGGAATCGCCTTGTCGGCACCGTTCGCCTGGCTGGACAGCGCCTGCACCGCCAGCTTCAGCGCCTCGGACAGGGTCATCCCGTCCTGGTGCCGCTGGTCCAGGAACGTACTGATCTGCTCGGCGTTGCCACCGACCGCGACCGAACCGTGCTCGTCCACGATCGACCCGTCGTGCGGCAGCCGGTAGATCTGGTCCCCGGCGGCCGTCGTCCCGACCTCCGCGACGACCAGCTCCACCTCGTACGGCTTCTCACCGGCCGACGAGAAGATCGTGCCGAGCGTCTGCGCGTACACGTTCGCCAGCCCACGGGCCGTCACGTCGTCCCGGTCGTAGGTGTATCCGCGCAGATCGGCGTAGCGCACACCGCCGATCCGCAGGTTCTCGTACTCGTTGTACTTGCCGGCGGCCGCGAAGCCGATCCGGTCGTAGATCTCGCTGAACTTGTGCAGCGCGCGGGAGGGGTTCTCCCCGACGAACACGATGCCGTCGGCGTACTGCAGCACGACAAGGCTGCGACCGCGGGCGATGCCCTTCCGGGCGTATTCCGCCCGGTCGGCCATGGCCTGCTGGGGTGACACATAGAACGGAGTCGACACCGGCTGTCCGTCCCTTTCTTCTGGGCTCCTACGGGGCGGCGGATGGTCAGAGCAGGGCGGCGCGCGGGCCGTCGGGCTGCTCGAGACGACGGTTGGTGACCGTACGGGCGAGTTCCTGCGACTCCTCGTCGGTCAGCCTGCGGAAGCCCTCGTCCGTGATGACGGTGACGATCGGATAGATGTGCCGGTACAGGTCCGGCCCACCGGTCGCCGAGTCGTCGTCGGCCGCGTCGTACAGCGCCTGCACGACCAGGGTGGTGGCCTGCTCCTCCGTCAGATCGGGACGGAACAGCTTCTTCATCGAGCCCCGGGCGAAGATCGAACCGGAACCGGTGGCGGCGTAGCCGTGCTCCTCCGAGCGGCCGCCGGTGACGTCGTAGGAGAAGATCCGGCCCTTCTCCTTGGCCTCGTCGTACCCCGCGAACAGCGGGACCACGGCGAGCCCCTGCATCGCCATGCCCAGATTGCTCCGGATCATGGTCGACAGCCGGTTGGCCTTGCCCTCCAGGGAGAGGGTGGTGCCCTCGACCTTCTCGAAGTGCTCCAGCTCCAGCTGGAACAGCTTGACCATCTCCACGGCCAGACCGGCCGTGCCGGCGATGCCCACCGCGGAGTACTCGTCGGCCGGGAACACCTTCTCGATGTCCCGCTGCGCGATCATGTTCCCCATGGTCGCCCGCCGGTCACCGGCGAGCACGACCCCGCCGGGGAAGGTGGCGGCCACGATGGTCGTCCCGTGCGGCGCCTCGACGACACCCTCCGGCAGCCTGCGGTTGCCGGGGAGCATCTCGGGCGAGTGTGCGCCCAGGAAGTCCATGAAGGACGACGACCCCGGCGTCAGGAAGGCTGCCGGTAGACGCCCTGTGCTACGAGTGTTGGGTTCCACAGGTTTCCTTCCACGTAAGCGGCTGCACGCCGTATGACGTCCGGCCGATCCTTGAACTGCCCCAAGGCTGCGTTACAGCTGAAGCACAGTACGCCTCGGACCTTACCCGTCTGATGATCGTGATCAACGTGCTCGGCCGGACCAGTCCGGCAGATCGCGCGGACCCCGCCCCGAGCCCCGATCATCACGTCCCGCCCGGCCTCGGCGGTGCCGTACGAACGCTTCGGGTGGAACGCCGGCCTCCCCGTGACGGCCCTACCCCTCGCCTCCCGTCGGCGCCGACAGTGCAGGGCGCCGTACCGCGCCACGCACTCCCGGCACCTCGGTCGCAGACCGTCACCACGCTTCCGGTCCAAGGCGAATCCGCTCGGCGGCGCATCCCGGCAACGGCCGCGACATCGCTTCGCTCCTTGGGCATGGCCCAATGTTGGCGGTCTCGCCTTGGATTCGAAGGCTATTCGCCGCCCTTTTGTACGAAACTCCGAACGAAATCCTCGGCGTTCTCTTCGAGCACATCATCGATTTCGTCGAGCACGGAGTCGACGTCGTCGGAGAGCTTCTCCTGCCGCTCCTTGAGGTCCGTCGATTCCTCGACCGCCGCCTCCTCGACCTCCTCGGTCGAGCGCGTCGCCTTCTGCTGTCCGCCGCCGGTGTCCTTGGTCGCCATGTCTACCTCACCCCGCTCGGTTCGCACGCTCACACGGAGAGACCCCGGGATTTCGGGACCTCTCAAGATCAGACCCTACGTCGGACCCTACAAGGAGGGCCCGGTATTCGTCCCCGCACTTTCATAACGTCCGGCTGATCTCATGATTCCCGGACCGGGGCCCTTTCAGGCCCCCACGGCGCCCCTCACTGTCCCGAAAGCACCCGCACCAGGTCCTCGGCCGTACGACAGCGGTCCAGGAGCTCCTTGACGTGGTTGCGGGTCCCCCGGAGGGGTTCGAGGGTCGGGACCCGCTGGAGGGAGTCCCGGCCCGGGAGGTCGAAGATCACCGAGTCCCAGGAGGCCGCCGCCACGTCGTCCGCGTACTGCTCCAGGCAGCGCCCGCGGAAGTACGCACGAGTGTCCTCCGGGGGCTTGCTCTCGGCCCGCTCGACCGCCGGCTCCTCCAGGAGCCGCTTGATCTTCCCGCGGGCGACCAGCCGGTTGTACAGCCCCTTCTCGGGCCGCACGTCCGCGTACTGGAGGTCCACCAGGTGCAGCCGCGCCGCGTCCCAGCCCAGTCCGTCGCGCCTGCGGTAGCCCTCCAGGATCTCCCGCTTGGCGATCCAGTCGAGCTCCCCCGACAGGCTCATCGGGTCGGTCTCCAGCCGCCCCAGCACGTCCTCCCACCGAGTGAGGACATCCTTGGTCTGCTCGTCCGCGTCCGACCCGAAACGCTCCTCCACGTACTTCCTGGCCAGCTCGAAGTACTCCATCTGGAGCTGCACGGCGGTCAGGGTGCGCCCGCTGCGCAGCGTGATCAGGTGCTGGAGGTCCGGGTCGTGGGAGACCTGGTGCAGGGCGCGCACGGGCTGGTCCACGGCCAGGTCCACGTTGATGAACCCGTCCTCGATCATGGACAGGACCAGCGCGGTGGTGCCGAGCTTGAGGTACGTGGAGATCTCGGAGAGGTTGGCGTCGCCGATGATCACGTGCAGCCGGCGGTACTTCTCGGCGTCGGAGTGCGGCTCGTCCCGGGTGTTGATGATGGGCCGCTTGAGGGTGGTCTCCAGTCCCACCTCGACCTCGAAGTAGTCCGCGCGCTGACTGATCTGGAAGCCGTGTTCGCGCCCGTCCTGGCCGATGCCGACGCGGCCGGCGCCGGTGACGACCTGGCGGGAGACGAAGAAGGGGGTCAGGTGGCGCACGATCTCCGAGAAGGGGGTTTCCCGCTTCATCAGGTAGTTCTCGTGCGTGCCGTAGGAGGCGCCCTTGTTGTCGGTGTTGTTCTTGTAGAGGTGGATCGGCTGGGCGCCGGGCAGCTGGGCCGCCCGTTCGGCGGCCTCGGCCATGATCCGTTCGCCGGCCTTGTCCCAGAGGACGGCGTCGAGCGGGTTGGTGATCTCCGGCGAGCTGTACTCGGGGTGGGCGTGGTCCACGTAGAGCCGTGCGCCGTTGGTGAGGATGACGTTGGCGAGGCCGATGTCCTCGTCGGTGAGCTGGCTGTTGTCGGCGGCCTCGCGGGCGAGGTCGAAGCCGCGGGCGTCCCGCAGCGGATTCTCCTCCTCGAAGTCCCAGCGGGCGCGTCGCGCCCGGTGCATCGCCGCCGCGTAGGCGTTGACGATCTGGGACGAGGTGAGCATGGCATTGGCGTTCGGGTGCCCCGGAACGGAGATCCCGTACTCCGTTTCGATCCCCATTACTCGCCGTACGGTCATGCGGCCCTCCTTGCCCGGCGGCGCTCCCGTTCGGGAGCGGCGCTCAAGTACCGCTTGTTCTCCGTTGGGTCATGTGCGGTGTCCGTCCCCGCACTGCGGAGGAGGCGGTACGGAAGAGCCTAGAACCACTCCGCGCTGGTGGGGAGATCATTTCAGTCATTGGCTTTGCCCGTCACCGGCTGAAAAGGGCGGGCGGTAAAGCAGTCGGCTGCGGGTGCCCGGTGAGGGCACCCGCAGCCGCCCCGCTTCGTCAGAGGTACTGACCGGTATTCGCCACCGTGTCGATGGACCGACCGGTGTCCGCTCCCTGCTTTCCGGTGACGAGCGTGCGGATGAATACGATCCGCTCGCCCTTCTTTCCGGAGATCCGGGCCCAGTCGTCCGGGTTGGTGGTGTTCGGGAGGTCCTCGTTCTCCTTGAACTCGTCCACGCACGCCTGGAGGAGGTGGGAGACCCGCAGACCCTTCTGGTTGTGCTCGAGGAAGGCCTTGATCGCCATCTTCTTCGCACGGTCCACGATGTTCTGGATCATCGCGCCCGAGTTGAAGTCCTTGAAGTAGAGGACTTCCTTGTCGCCGTTGGCGTACGTGACCTCGAGGAAGCGGTTCTCCTCGGTTTCGGCGTACATCTGCTCGACGACGGTCTGGATCATGCTGTGGACGGTTTCGGCCGTCGAGCCCTGGTGTTCGGACAGGTCGTCCGTGTGCAGGGGCAGGGAGGCCTTGAGGTACTTGGCGAAGATGTCCCTCGCCGCCTCGGCGCCGGGGCGCTCGATCTTGATCTTCACGTCGAGCCGGCCGGGGCGCAGGATGGCCGGGTCGATCATGTCCTCGCGGTTGGAGGCGCCGATGACGATGACGTTCTCCAGGCCTTCCACGCCGTCGATCTCGGCGAGGAGCTGGGGGACGATGGTGTTCTCCACGTCCGAGCTGACGCCGGATCCGCGGGTGCGGAAGAGGGATTCCATCTCGTCGAAGAAGACGATGACGGGGGTGCCCTCGCTCGCCTTCTCCCGGGCACGCTGGAAGACGAGGCGGATGTGCCGCTCGGTCTCGCCGACGTACTTGTTGAGGAGCTCGGGGCCCTTGATGTTCAGGAAGTAGGACTTTCCTGCGGGCTGGCCGGTCACCTCGGCGACCTTCTTGGCAAGGGAGTTGGCCACGGCCTTGGCGATGAGCGTCTTGCCGCAGCCGGGGGGGCCGTACAGCAGGATGCCCTTCGGGGGCCGCAGTTCGTGTTCCTTGAAGAGGTCGGGGTAGAGGTACGGGAGCTCGACCGCGTCGCGGATCAGCTCGATCTGGTCGCCCAGGCCGCCGATCTTGTCGTAGTCGATGTCGGGGACCTCTTCGAGGACGAGTTCCTCGACCTCGCTCTTGGGGACCACCTCGTAGACGTAGCCGGAGCGGGGTTCGAGCAGCAGGGCGTCGCCGGGGCGGATGGTGATGTCCAGGAGCGGCTCGGCGAGCCTCACCACCCTTTCCTCGTCGGTGTGCCCGACCACCAGGGCGCGCTCGCCGTCCTCGAGGATCTCCTTGAGGGTGACGATGTCCCCGGCCCGCTCGTACTCCATGGCCTCGACCACGTTGAGCGCTTCGTTGAGCATGACCTCCTGGCCGCGCCGGAGGTCTTCCGGGTCGACGCTGGGGCTCACGTTCACGCGGAGCTTGCGGCCGCCGGTGAAGATGTCGACGGTGCCGTCCTCGTTCGCCTGAAGGAAGACACCGAAGCCGGCCGGCGGCTGTGCGAGCCGGTCGACCTCCTCCTTGAGGGCCACGATCTGGTCGCGGGCCTCACGGAGGGTGTTCGCCAGTCGTTCGTTCTGCGCGGAGACGCCTGCCAGATTCGTCTGGAGCTCGACGATCCGCTCTTCGAGAATCCTCGTGTGACGCGGAGAGTCGGCGAGCTTGCGGCGCAGGACGGCGATTTCCTGCTCGAGATAGGCAACCTGGCCAGCGGGGTCTTCAGACCCTCGCCCGGGCCGGATGCCGCGGTTGATGTCGTCGTCGTGGGCTGCCACGGTCCTCACCTCCTCCAAGGGGAGCTGGACGCTTCCTGACCCTACCTGGGCTGGTGGTGATTGAAACCCCTAGATCACAAAGACGGTAGAGGTGTGTCCGATCTTCACCCTTGCGTACTCCCTCACGCCAAGGAAATACCCACCCTTCAACATCGGAAAGCAGCCGGTTGTAAGGTCGAAGTGTTCAACACCCGTCAGAGCTCGCGCGACTTGCCGCGAGTTGTGTCCGGGACGGATCACTCAGCGCAGGAAACGGCAGGAGATATGACCGTGCAGCAGGAGGCCCCGACGGGGGGCGCCGGTGGGGCCGGAGAGCCGCTCGAGGTCTGGATCGACCAGGACCTCTGCACCGGCGACGGCATCTGCGTGCAGTACGCCCCGGAGGTGTTCGAGCTGGACATCGACGGTCTGGCGTACGTGAAGAGCCCGGAGGACGAGCTGCTCCAGGACGCGGGGGCGACCACTCCGGTTCCGCTGACGCTGCTCCAGGACGTGGTCGATTCGGCGAAGGAATGTCCGGGTGACTGCATCCACGTAAGGCGCGTTTCGGACAGCGTCGAGGTGTACGGCCCCGACGCGGAGTGACGTTTCAAACACGTGCGGCGGTCGAGTCCGTCAGCTCCTGGCGGAATTTCCCGCCGGTCCAGCGCCACTTGGCGAGCTGCTTGACGTCGGGGCTGTAGCGCGGGACCGAGGGCGAGGAGTAGCCGAGGAGGCGCGCGGTGACCGTCCCGTCGCTCACCGTGAGGTCGGTGGCGGTCTGCCGTCGGGCGGCGTCGAGCAGGGTGGCGACGACCCGGGGGGCGGCGCCGGGGCCCTCGCCGCGGGTCAGTACGTAGATCGCGTGGGGCGGGGTGCCCGAGCCGGCGTCGCAGCGCACGGCCGCCACGGTTTCGGGGCGGCCGTCGCCGTCGAGGTCGCCCTCGGCGGTGTCCGTGACGGTCTGGGGGGTCCCCTTGCAGTCCAGGGGGTAGGTGGCCGCGCGGGCGTCGGGGGCGGTGGCCGGCGGGCCGCTCGCGGCCGCGGGCCCGGAGGTGACGCCGGTCGCCGCGGTGGTGCCGGTGGCCCCGGTGGCCCGGTCCGGCTGGAGCAGGCCCGCGCCGGCGATCACGGCGGCCACGGCGGAGGCCGTGGCGACCCAGTGGAGGGGCCTGGCGCGTCGGTGAGCCAGGTGTTCCGGTGCCGGGTCCGGCTCCGTGGGGCTGTGCAGCACGCGGGGTGTCTCCTGTGCGAAGGGTGACGGGGAGCCAGCATCGTGCCACACCTCACACCGGGGAGGAACGGCCGGGTCCGCGCCGGTCCTCCCGTACAACGAAAAGGCGCTGCGGCGCAGTTCCCGGCGGGGCCGGGGAACTGCGCCGCAGCGCTTTCGCGTTGGGGGCCGGGTGGCCGGGAGCGGGCTACGCGGAGCGGTCGCTGCCGGGGCCGTCGTAGTCCTCGCCGTAGGCGCCCTTGGAGGGGCGGCGGCGGCGCATGGGGGGCTCGACGCCGTCCGCGAGGCGGCGGGCGGTGACGAGGAAGCCGGTGTGGCCGATCATGCGGTGGTCGGGGCGGACGGCCAGACCCTCGACGTGCCAGTTGCGGATCATCGATTCCCAGGGCTGCGGCTCGGCGTAGCAGCCGAACTCACGGATGGACTCGACGGTGCGCGAGAGCTGGGTGGTGGTGGCCACGTAGCAGCACAGGATGCCGCCGGGGACGAGGGCCTTGGAGACGGCCTCCAGGCATTCCCAGGGGGCGAGCATGTCGAGGATGACGCGGTCGACGTCGGTGTCGGACAGGTTGTCCTGGAGGTCGCCCACGGTCAGCTGCCACGCGGGGTGGGGGCCGCCGAAGTAGCGCTCGACGTTGGCCGTGGCGATCTCGGCGAAGTCCGCGCGGCGTTCGTAGCTGTGGAGCATGCCCTGGTCGCCGATGGCGCGCAGCAGGAAGCTGCTCAGGGAGCCGGAGCCCACACCTGCTTCCACGACGCGGGCGCCGGGGAAGATGTCGGCGAAGGCCAGGATCTGGCCCGCGTCCTTGGGGTAGACCACGGCGGCGCCGCGGGGCATGGACAGGACATAGTCGGGGAGCAGGGGGCGCAGCGCGAGGTACGCGACGTTGCCCGTGGTGCGGACAACACTGCCCTCGGGAGCACCGATCAGCTCGTCGTGCGGGAAGGAACCCTTGTGGGTGTGGAAATTCTTCCCGGCTTCGAGCGTGAACGTGTAGTGGCGGCCCTTGGGGTCGGTGAGCTGAACCTGGTCCCCGACCTCGAAGGGCCCGCGTCGGCGGGCGGCACCGGTCGGTTCGGACATGTGACCAGTGTATTGGCTTCAGGACTGGGGCCGCGCCATGGCCTTCACGAAGGCCTTTTCGACGTCGAGGGTGGACAGGACGCCGTAGATCGCGCCGGTGCCTTCGAGGACGAGGTATTCGCTGGCGGGGTGGGTGCGCAGGTGTTCGAGGAGTTCTTCGCCGGTGAGTTCCGCGGAAACCTTCATGCCGTCGTTGAGGTCCTGGGCGAGGGTGCTGACGGCGACCCAGGGCCTGCGGTGTTCGGGGACGGAGGCGATGGCGGTTTCGCGGACGATGGCGGTGGGGTCTCCGAGTCCGTCGACGACGACGAGGGCGCGGGCGCCGGCTTCGTTGGCGCGGCGCAGGGCTTCGGAGAGGGGGGTGGCGTTCTCGACGGGGATGGCGCGGCGGGTGAGGGCGCGGGCGCGGAGTTCGGGAAGGTGTTCGCGCAGCCGGGCGAGGCGGAGGCTGTTGCCGGCGCCGGTCCAGATGATGGCGGCGAGGATCGCGGCGAGCAGGGCGTCCATGACGGTGTTCATGCCGCCGATCTCCTGGCTGCGGTTGCCGAGGAGTCCGGTGTGGGTGAGCAGGGGGAGGCCGAGAAGGACGGCGACGGCGAGGCCGCGGCCGACCCAGGCGGCGGCGACGGTGCCGGCCATGGGTTTGCCGGTGATGCCCCAGATGACGGCGCGGAGCATGCGGCCGCCGTCGAGGGGGAGGCCGGGAAGGAGGTTGAAGGCGGCGACGAGGAGGTTGGAGATCATGAGGCCGCCGAGGAGGACGCCGGGGACGGTGGCGGGGTCGACGGCGTTCATGCCGAGGTAGAAGATCCCGGCGAGGGCCAGGGAGAGGAGGGGGCCGACGAAGGCGAGGACGAATTCGCGGCCGGGGGTCTCGGATTCCTTCTCGATTTCGGAGACGCCGCCGAAGAACTGGAGCTGGATGCGGCGCACGGGGAGTTTGAAGCGGAGCGCGGCGAGGGTGTGGGCGAGTTCGTGGACGAGTACGGAGGCGTAGAAGGCCACGGCGAAGAAGAGGGAGACGAGGTAGCGGGCCGGGCCGAGGTCGGGCAGGATCTGGTCGAGCTGGTCGCCGAAGACCCAGGTGATGAGGGCGGCGACGAGGAACCAGCTGGGCGAGACGTAGACGGGGACGCCGAAGGGGCGGCCCATGAGGATCCCGCCGCCCGGATCGGAGCGCTTGGCCGTGCGCTCGCCGGTTTCGTCGGTGTCTGCCACGGTTGTCCTTCGTTCGGTGCCGGGTTTCCAGTGTGGTCCACGTCGTGGGTCGGGCGCGGTGGGTAGCGCGGTGTGATCCCTCGATCATGCAGTGCGAGGGGGCTCCGAGTCGATGGTATGCGCGTGCTGTCGGCGGCGGGTCGTAGGGTTTCGGGCATGACGACGATCCCCGGTGCTGTGCCAGGCGCAGCTGGTGCCGATGCTTCTTCGGGTGCTGCCCGGCCCGCTTCCCTGTCGCCTTCGCGGGCGGGCGATTTCATGCGGTGCCCGCTGCTGTACCGGTTCCGGGTGATCGACAGGCTGCCGGAGAAGCCGAGTGCGGCGGCGACGCGGGGGACGCTGGTGCACGCGGTGCTGGAGCGGTTGTTCGATCATCCGGCGGAGGAGCGGACGGCGCCGCGGGCGAAGTCGTTGGTGCCGGGGCAGTGGGAGCGGTTGCTGGAGGCGAAGCCGGAGCTGGCGGAGCTGTTCCCGGCGCAGGACGGCGGGGCGGGGCTGGCGCAGTGGCTGACGGAGGCCGAGGCGCTGGTGGAGCGGTGGTTCACGCTGGAGGACCCGACGCGGCTGGAGCCGGTGGAGCGGGAGTTCTTCGTGGAGACGGAGCTGGAGTCGGGGCTGCGCCTGCGGGGGATCATCGACCGGGTGGACGTGGCGCCGTCGGGTGAGGTGCGGATCGTCGACTACAAGACGGGGAAGGCGCCGCGGCCGGAGTACGCGCAGGACGCGCTGTTCCAGATGAAGTTCTACGCGCTGGTGGTGTGGCGGCTGAAGGGCGTGGTGCCCCGGCGGTTGCAGCTGGTGTACCTGGGGAGCGGGGACGTGCTGACGTACGACCCGGTGGTGGCGGATCTGGAGCGGGTGGAGCGCAAGCTGCACGCGCTGTGGGAGGCGATCCGGGAGGCGACGGAGACGGGTGAGTGGCGGCCGCGGCCGACGAAGCTGTGCGGCTGGTGTGATCACCGGTCGGTGTGTCCGGAGTTCGGGGGTACTCCCCCGGTCTATCCGCTGGTGATCGTGGAGCGGCCGGGTGCGGGCGCGGACGGCCCTGACCGGTCCTGATCTTCGGGTCAGGGCACAATGGGCGGGGTCCCGCCGATGCTGTCCGATGGAATTCGAGGTACTCCCCGTGGCGATCCGCGTCCTGCTGGTCGACGACCAGCCTCTGCTGCGCACCGGCTTCCGGATGATCCTGGAGGCGGAGCAGGACCTGGTGGTGGTGGGTGAGGCCGGGGACGGTCTGCAGGCGCTGGACCAGGTGCGGGCGTTGCAGCCGGACGTGGTGCTGATGGACATCCGGATGCCGCGGATGGACGGGGTGGAGGCGACGCGGCAGATCACGGGTCCGGAGCGGAACGGGCCGGCGAAGGTGCTGGTGCTGACGACGTTCGATCTGGACGAGTACGTGGTGGAGGCGTTGCGGGCGGGGGCGAGCGGGTTCCTGCTGAAGGACGCGCCGGCGAACGAGCTGGTGGCGGCGATCCGGGTGGTGGCGGCGGGTGAGGCGTTGCTGGCTCCGAGCATCACGCGGCGGCTGCTGGACAAGTACGCGGGGCACCTGCCGTCGGGTGAGGAGAGTCTGCCGGACACGCTGGGGACGCTGACGGAGCGCGAGGTGGAGGTGCTCAAGCTGGTGGCCCGGGGGCTGTCGAACGCGGAGATCGCGGCGGATCTGTTCGTGAGCGAGACGACGGTGAAGACGCACGTGGGGCACGTGCTGACGAAGCTGGGTCTGCGGGACCGGGTGCAGGCGGCGGTGTACGCGTACGAGAGCGGTCTGGTGCGGCCGGGCGCCCAGTAGGGGCGGGTACGGCGAAGGGCCGGCGGTCGCGGGTGCGAGCGCCGGCCCTTCTTCGTGCGGGGGGGTCTCAGCCCTTGCTGATCTCCCAGAAGCGGAAGACGGTGGAGGCGTCGAGGGACCACTGGAGGCCGGTCACGTTCGGGCGGGTGACGGCGTACTGCTTGCCCTGCCAGAGCGGGAGGATGGGTACCTCGTCGGCGACGATGTCCTGGAGGCGGACGTAGTCGGTGTTCGCGGCGGTGCGGTCGGACTTCGCGGAGGTGGCCGGGATGATCGTCCCGGTGATCTCCTTGTTGTCGTAGTTGTTGTGGAGGACGTTGTCCGGTCCGAAGAACGGCTGCGTGAAGTTGTCGGCGTCGGGGTAGTCGGGGACCCAGCCCTTGACGTAGATGCCGTACTTGCCGTCCTGGATGTCCTTCTCGTACTGCTCGTACTCGACGGACTTCACGTCGGCCTCGAACAGCCCGCTGTCGTTGAGCTGCTTGGCGATGACCTGGAACTGCTGGTCGGTGGAGGGGCCGTAGCGGGAGGGGGTGGAGTACAGGGTCAGCTTGACCTTGCCGTTGATGCCGCCGGCCTTCAGGACGGCCCTGGCCTTCTCGGGCTGGGGGCTGCCGCCGTAGCGGTCGAAGAAGGGGGTGGTGTGTCCGGCGATGCCCGCGGGGACGATCGAGTAGAGCGGGGACGCGGTGCCCGCGTACACGTCCTTGACGAGCGCTTCGCGGTCCACGAGGTAGGCGATGGCCTTGCGGACGGGGAGCTTGCCGACGACGGGGTCGTTGACGTTGAAGACCATGTGCTCGACTTCGGCGCCGGTGCCCTGGACGACGTCGACCTTCTGGTCGCCGGTCTTGCTGGAGGCGAGGGCGGCGATGTCCTTGGCGGCGAGGCCGCGGAAGGCGAAGTCGACGTCGCCCTTCTCCAGGACCGACTTCAGGGCGGCCTGGTCCCCGTTGAAGAACTTCAGGGTGACGCCGGTGTTCTTGGCCTTGGCCTTGCCGGTGTAGGAGTCGTTCACCGAGAAGGTGGCGCTCTTGTCGTTGATGGAGTCGAGCTTGTAGACGCCGGAGCCGATGGCCTTGCCGTCGGTGCGGAGCTTGTCGGCCGGGTATTCGGCGTGGTCGACGATGGAGCCCGCACCCGAGGCGATCTTGCTCGGGAAGGTCGCGTCGGAGGTCTTGAGGCGGAAGACGACGGTCTTGTCGTCGGGGGTGTCGATGCCGGCGATCGACGAGAGCATGACGGCGGGGCCGGCCTCGTCGTTGATCTTCAGCGTGCGCTCGAAGGAGAACTTGACGTCCTTCGAGGTGAGGCTGTGGCCGTTGCTGAACTTGAGGCCGGAGCGCAGCACGCACTTGTACTGCTTGCTGTCGGGTCCTTCGAAGGCGCAGGTCTGCGCGGCGTCGGGCTCGGGGGTGGTGCCGCCCTTGGGGAAGCTGAGGAGCGACTGGAAGACGTTGTTGAACAGGAGCCAGGAGCCCGGGTCGTAGCCGGCTGCCGGGTCGGTCGACTTCACCTTGTCGGATATCCCCATGACCACGCCCTTGCCGCTGCCGGCATTGCCGCCATCGGTCGAACCGCAACCGCTGAGCAGCGCGGCGGCGGTGGCCGCGCCGAGCGGGGCCGCCAACCACTGGTTACGTCTCATCACGCGAATGTCCTTCACAGTGTCGTCTGGTCGTTGCGCCGGCCTGCGACGTCCGCCGCCGGTTGCTGCCGGTCTCAGGCGCTCTTGCCGCGGCCGAGTTCCCACAGCTGGAGGTCGGAGATGGCGTTGACCGACCACTCCACCCCGGTGATCCCGTCGCGTGCGGCGACGTACTGCTTGCCCTGCCACAGGGGCAGGACGGGTACGTCCTCGGCGACGATGTCCTGCATTTCCGCGATCGCGGGCGCGGCGGTGTTGCGGTCGGCCGCGCGCCGGGAGTCGGGGATGAGCCTGGTGCGCACCGCGGCGTTGGCGTACGGGGTGCCCAGGAAGTTGTCCTGCTCCAGGAAGGGGGCGAGGAAGTTGTCGGCGTCCGGGTAGTCGGGGAACCAGCCGAGCCCGTAGGCGGCGTAGTCGCCCTTCTTCTGGGCGGGGCGGAAGTCGGCCCAGTCGTTGCCCTGGACGGTGATGTCGAACAGCTGGGTGGAGTTCAGCTGGGTCTTGAGGGCCTCGAACTCGGCGGCGGTGCCGTCGCCGTAGTGGTCCTTGGTGTAGTTCAGGGTGAGCTTGACGGGGGTCTTGATCCCGGCGTCCTTGAGCAGGGTCGCGGCCTTGGCGGTGTTGGCCTCGCCGTACTTGTTGAAGAACGAGTTGACGTGGCCGGTGACGGCGGCGGGGACCAGCGAGTACAGGGGCTGGGCGGACTTCCCGTAGACCTTGGAGATGACGTTGCCCCGGTCGACGGCGGCGGCGAGCGCCTGGCGTACGGCCTTGTCCTTGACGACGGGGGCCTCGGTGTTGAAGCCGAGGTAGCGGATCTCCAGGCCGGGCATGGGGACGAGCTTGACGCCCTTGGGGGGCTTGGCGGAGAAGTCGGCTATCTGGGCGGGCGACAGGGTGCGCGAGACCATCTGGACGGAGCCGTCGGTCAGTGCCTTGCCCATGGTGGCGGAGTCCGCGAAGGAGCGCAGTTCGACCTTGTCGTTCTGCAGCTTGATGTCGCCCTTGTAGTTCGGGTTCTTGGTGAAGACGGCCCGGACGAGGTGGTTGTCCTTGACCTCGGCCTTCATCGTGTAGGGGCCGGAGCCGTCGACGGCGAAGCCGGGGCGGAGCTTCTTGGCCTCGTAGTTCTTCTCGCTGACGATGCCGGCGGCGGGGGTGGAGAGCTTGTACGGGAAGGTCGCGTCGGCGGTCTTCAGGTGGAAGACGACGGTGTCGGCGCCCTTGACCTCGACGGTGTCGAGGGTGGAGAGCAGGGAGGACGGGCCGTTCTCGTCCTTGATCGCGAGGACGCGGTCGATGGAGAACTTGACGTCCTTGGCCGTGAGGGGGTCGCCGCTCGCGAACTTCAGGCCCGGGCGCAGGGTGCAGCGGTAGCTCTCGTTGCCGGTGTCGGTGAAGCGGCAGTCGGAGGCCGCTTCGGGGACGGGCTGGCCGCCGCCGCGCGGGGTGTGCATCAGCGTCTGGACGGTCTGGCGCAGGACGTTCCAGGCGCCGGCGTCGTAGGCGTAGGCGGGGTCGAAGGGGGCGGGGGCGTAGTCGGCTGCCTCGAACCGGTCGGTGGTCCCGACGACGATCGCTCCGGACGCTGCTCCTCCGCCGCTCGCGCTGCCGCATGCGGACAGCGCGGGGGTGAGCAGGCCGATCGCGGCCGTCAGCACCATGGTCTTGCGGTTCATGCTGGAAGTACTCCCTCACCCGGCACTTGCAAAAAGCGGTTCAGAGGGCACTTCGCGGCGGTCGCCCGTTCAGGGCGGAACGATCGGGCCGGTGTTTGACGATCGGTCCACGCGGAACCGGAGCAGGGGTGTGCGTCCGGGACCGCAGAGGTGCGTGCGTAGTGCCCGCGTCGACATTAGTGGGCCGGGACGGTCTGGCTGGAACTGGCAGGAGTTGGGGCGTAATCGCACCGTGATGGGAGCGGACTGACCGCTTATGCCGTCGTCTTCGCAGATGGGGTCAGGAGATGATCAATCCGGACACATGGGAAGGGTGCGGGGCACTCCGGCGGGGCGGTGCGGGGGGCGGCGGGTGACCAAGCTCACCCGCGGCGGGGAACCGGCGCAGGATGGAATTTCGGCCTCCGGGGGGAGGCGCGGAAGATCCTCCCGCGGGAGCGCGGCCTCACCCCTGTTCCGTTCGGTACGGAGCGTGCGCGCTCAGTTCAGCGGAGTGATGAGGGACCGCAGGAACGGCAGGTCGACTTCTTCCAGGGAGCGGACGATGGTCCGGCCCGGGGCGGGTGCGATCAGGCCTACGGAGGGCACGGCGACGACGCGGCAGCCGGCGGCCTCGGCGGCGGCGACGCCGGTGGCGGTGTCCTCGATGACGGCGCACCGGGAGGGGTGCGCGCCGAGGGTGCTCGCGGCGAGCAGGTAGGGGTCGGGGTGGGGCTTGGTGCGGGGCACCTCGTCCCCCGCGACGGTCGTGGTGAAGCGGTCGCGGCCGAGGGTGAGCAGCACCTGGTCGATGACCCTGCGGTGGGAGGCGGAGACCAGGGCGGTGGGCACGTTGTGCCGGGCGAGCTCGCCGAGGAGCCGTTCGGCGCCGGGCATGAGCGGGACCTGGTCGGCGATGCGGGCCTCGAAGCGCTCGTTGAGCAGGACGCTCAGTTCGGCGATCTCGATGGCGGCGCCGGTGGCTTCGATGAGGAAGGCCGCGCTGCGGCTCATGGGGCCGCCGACGACGATGTCGCGCCAGGAGTCGTCGAGCAGGTGGCCGAGCTCGCGGAAGATGTCGGCTTCGATCTCCCACCAGAAGCCCTCGGTGTCGACGAGGGTGCCGTCCATGTCGAGGAGCACCGCCTGCAGGGCGTGTCCGTCGGCCGTACGGGCGACGGGTGCGGGAACGGTGCTGGTCATGCGTACGCCTCTCGCAGGGGACGACAAGGCCGGTCACCTCGGCCCGTGGGGAGCAACCCCTCGGAACAGGTGACCGGCCTGTATGGGACCGACCAGTGTACGCCGGTCGGTGTCAGCGTGCGTTGAAATACTTCGCTTCGGGGTGGTGAATCACGATCGCGTCGGTGGACTGCTCGGGGTGGAGCTGGAACTCCTCCGAGAGGTGGACGCCGATCCGCTCCGGCTGGAGGAGGTCGGCGATCTTGGCGCGGTCCTCCAGGTCGGGGCAGGCGCCGTAGCCGAGGGAGAAGCGGGCGCCGCGGTACTTGAGGTCGAACATGTCCTGCACGGCCGCCGGGTCCTCGCCGCCGAAGCCGAGCTCGGCGCGGACGCGGGCGTGCCAGTACTCGGCCATGGCCTCGGCGAGCTGGACGGAGAGCCCGTGCAGTTCCAGGTACTCGCGGTACGAGTCGGACTCGAACAGCTTGGCGGTGGCCTCGCCGATCTTCGAGCCGACGGTGACCACCTGGAGGCCGACGACGTCGGTCTCGCCGGACTCCTCCGGGCGGAAGAAGTCCGCGAGGCACAGGCGGCGGCCGCGGCGCTGGCGCGGGAAGGTGAAGCGGGTCCGCTCGTGGCCGGCCTCGTCGAGGATGATCAGGTCGTCGCCCTTGGAGACACAGGGGAAGTAGCCGTAGACGACGGCCGCTTCGAGCAGGTTCTCCGTGTGGAGCTTCTCCAGGAGGCCGCGCAGGCGCGGACGGCCCTCGCTCTCGACGAGCTCCTCGTACGTCGCCCCGCCCGCGCGGGCCTGCTTGAGCCCCCACTGGCCCTTGAAGAGGGCGCCCTCGTCCAGCCAGGAGGCGTAGTCCTTGAGCGGGATGCCCTTGACGACGCGGGTGCCCCAGAACGGCGGCGTGGGGACGGGGTTGTCCACGGACACGTCGGAGCGGCCGCCCGGCTCCTGCGGCTCCTCCGCCGCGGCGGCGGGGGCGTCGCGCTTGGCGACGCGGCGCTGCTTCAGCTCGGGCAGCGTGGCGCCGGGGACGCCACGCTTGACCGCGATGAGGGCGTCCATGAGGCGCAGGCCTTCGAAGGCGTCGCGGGCGTAGCGGACTTCGCCTTCGTAGATTTCGTGGAGGTCCTGTTCGACGTAGGCGCGGGTGAGGGCGGCGCCGCCGAGGATGACGGGGTAGTCGGCGGCCAGCTTGCGCTGGTTGAGCTCCTCCAGGTTCTCCTTCATGATCACCGTCGACTTCACGAGCAGGCCGGACATGCCGATCACGTCGGCCTTGTGCTCCTGCGCGGCTTCGAGGATCGCGGAGACCGGCTGCTTGATGCCGATGTTGACGACGTTGTACCCGTTGTTGGTGAGGATGATGTCGACGAGGTTCTTGCCGATGTCATGGACGTCACCGCGGACGGTGGCCAGCACGATCGTGCCCTTGCCCTCGTCGTCGGTCTTCTCCATGTGCGGTTCGAGATGCGCCACGGCCGTCTTCATCACCTCGGCGGACTGCAGCACGAACGGCAGCTGCATCTGCCCGGAGCCGAACAGCTCGCCGACGACCTTCATGCCCTCCAGCAGGGTGTCGTTGACGATGTCGAGGGCGGGACGGGTCTGCAACGCCTCGTCCAGATCACGCTCCAGGCCGTTCTTCTCGCCGTCGATGATGCGGCGCTGCAGCCGCTCGTCCAGCGGCAGGGCGAGGAGTTCCTCGGCGCGGCCGGCCTTCAGGGACTTGGTGTTGACGCCCTCGAAGAGGGCCATCAGCTTCTGCAGCGGGTCGTAGTCGCCCTCGCGCCGGTCATAGATCAGGTCCAGGGCGGTGGTGACCTGCTCCTCGTCGAACCGGGCGATCGGCAGGATCTTGGAGGCGTGGACGATCGCCGAGTCCAGGCCGGCCTTCACGCACTCGTCGAGGAACACCGAGTTGAGCAGGACCCGGGCGGCCGGATTGAGACCGAAGGAGATGTTCGACAGGCCCAGGGTGGTCTGCACGTCCGGGTGACGCCGCTTGAGCTCGCGGATCGCCTCGATCGTGGCGATCCCGTCCCTGCGGGACTCCTCCTGACCGGTACAGATCGTGAAGGTCAGCGTGTCGATGAGGACGTCCGACTCGAGGATCCCCCAGTTGCCCGTCAGATCGTCGATGAGCCGCTCCGCGATGGCCACCTTGTGCTCGACCGTGCGGGCCTGCCCCTCCTCGTCGATGGTCAGCGCGATCAGCGCGGCACCGTGCTCCTGAGCCAGCCGTGTGACCTTCGCGAAACGCGAATCCGGACCGTCACCGTCCTCGTAGTTCACCGAGTTGATGACCGCCCGGCCACCCAGCTTCTCCAGACCCGCCCGGATCACCGGAACCTCGGTCGAGTCCAGCACGATCGGCAACGTGGAAGCCGTCGCGAACCGCCCCGCCAGCTCCTCCATGTCCGCGACACCGTCACGCCCCACATAATCCACACACAGGTCCAGCATGTGCGCGCCCTCACGGATCTGGTCCCGGGCCATCTCCACACAGTCGTCCCAACGCGCCTCCAGCATGGCCTCACGGAACTTCTTCGACCCGTTCGCGTTCGTCCGCTCACCGATCGCCATGTAGGAGGTGTCCTGCCGGAACGGCACCGTCTGGTAGAGGGAGGCGGCGCCGGGCTCGGGCTGGGGGGTGCGCCCGGTGACGGCCGTGCCGCGCACCCGCTCGACGACCTGCCGCAGGTGCTCGGGGGTGGTGCCGCAGCAGCCGCCGACCAGGGAGAGCCCGTACTCACGGACGAAGGTCTCCTGCGCGTCCGCCAGCTCGGGGGCGCTGAGCGGGTAGTGCGCGCCCTGCTTGGTCAGGACGGGCAGACCGGCGTTCGGCATGCAGGAGATCGGGATGCGGGCGTTGCGCGCCAGGTAGCGCAGGTGCTCGCTCATCTCGGCCGGGCCCGTGGCGCAGTTCAGGCCGATCATGTCGATGCCGAGCGGCTCCAGCGCGGTCAGCGCCGCCCCGATCTCGGAACCCAGCAGCATCGTGCCGGTGGTCTCGACGGTCACGGAGCAGATCAGGGGGACGCTGACGCCGAGGGCTTCCATGGCGCGGCGGGCGCCGATGATCGAGGACTTCGTCTGGAGGAGGTCCTGGGTCGTCTCGACGAGGAGCGCGTCGGCGCCGCCGGAGATCAGGCCCTCGGCGTTGATCTGGTAGGCGTCGCGGATCTGCGCGTACGTGATGTGGCCGAGGGTGGGGAGCTTGGTGCCCGGGCCGATCGAGCCGAGCACCCAGCGCTGCTGTCCCGTCGAGGCGGTGAACTCGTCCGCGACCTCGCGGGCGATCCGGGCGCCGGCCTCGGACAGCTCGAAGTTGCGCTCTGCGATGTCGTACTCGGCCAGTGCCGCGAAGTTCGCGCCGAAGGTGTTGGTCTCGACGCAGTCCACGCCCACCGAGTAGTACGCCTCGTGGACCGAGCGCACGATGTCCGGGCGGGTGACGTTCAGGACCTCGTTGCAGCCTTCGAGCTGCTGGAAGTCTTCCATCGAGGGGTCCTGCGCCTGGAGCATGGTCCCCATCGCCCCGTCGGCGACGACCACGCGGGTCGCGAGCGCCTCTCGGAGGGCATCGGCCCTGGTCTGGGTGTCAGCGGGCGGGTTCGGCAACGAGGCCATGGTTGAGCTCCCTGGGATGCGACGGCTGTCGGCTTTGCACCCCCTCTGTGTCAAGGGTGCACGCGGTCAGGGTAACCGCGTGGCACTGCCCCCGGTGAGGTCGTCCCACGTGGCGGACTGCATTCTGTGCGCGGGGCCCGTACGGGTGAGCCGTGCGGCGGACGGGGCACCGGGAACCGCCCGTCCCTGCACAAGGTCGACATCGACCGATACTGTTCAGCATTGTCGAACTACGTCAGCAGGAGGCTGCGCGATGGCACGGAACATCCAGTCGCTCGAACGAGCCGCTGCGATGCTGCGGCTCCTGGCGGGCGGGGAACGCCGGCTGGGCCTCTCGGACGTCGCGTCGTCCCTGGGTCTGGCCAAGGGCACGGCGCACGGGATCCTGCGCACCCTGCAAGCCGAGGGCTTCGTGGAACAGGACCCGGCCTCGGGCCGCTACCAGCTGGGCGCCGAGCTGCTGCGCCTGGGCAACAGCTACCTGGACGTGCACGAGCTGCGCGCGCGGGCGCTGGTCTGGACGGACGACCTGGCGCGGGCGAGCGGCGAGAGCGTCTACGTCGGCGTCCTGCACAAGAGCGGGGTGCTGATCATGCACCACGTCTTCCGCCCGGACGACAGCCGTCAAGTGCTGGAGGTGGGGGCCATGCAGCCGCTGCACTCCACGGCGCTGGGCAAGGTGCTGTCGGCGTACGACCCGGTGGCGCACACGCAGGCGGTCGAGGTGGAGCGGGAGGCGTTCACGGCCCGTACGGTCACGGACGCGGCGGGCTTCGAGGAGGTCCTGGAGCTGACCCGGGCGCGCGGCTGGGCGGCGGACGTCGAGGAGACCTGGGAGGGCATCGCCTCGGTGGCGGCGCCGATCCACGACCGGCGCAGGATGCCGGTGGGGGCCGTGGCGCTGGCGGGGGCCGTGGAGCGGGTCTGCGGGGCCTCCGGCGAGCCGCACGCGGCCCTGGTGGCCTCCGTACGGGACTGCGCGCGGTCGGTTTCGCGCGACCTCGGGGCGGGCCGGTTCTGAGCTTGACCTGATCGATCCGATCCACCCAGTGGCCGCCACGCGCGCCATTTGGGTGGATTTTGTCTTTTATCGATCACCCAATGGCTTGATTTGGCCGATCGTACCTAGTGGTAACGATCCGGTTCTTTGACCTGGCCAGCCCTTGACGCGTTCTTCACCCAGGCGGAAAACTGCCGTTCATCGGTCGGCATTGTCGAACACCTACCGGCAATACGCGTTAGGCTATGGCGAGGCCAAGGACCGGTGCAGCACTCACCGAGTGCGGTGGACACCGGAGGGACCCGGTTGTCCGCCCACCCCCTGGACGTAAGACAAAGGAGTCGCGGGTGTCCAGCTCCGACATCTTCATCGGCGAGACCATCGGTACCGCCCTGCTCACACTGCTCGGTGGTGGCGTCTGCGCCGCCGTCACGCTCAAGAGCTCCAAGGCCCGCAACGCGGGCTGGCTCGCGATCACCTTCGGCTGGGGTTTCGCCGTCATGATCGCCGCCTACGTCTCCGCACCGCTGTCCGGCGCGCACCTCAACCCGGCGGTCACCGTCGGCATCGCCGTGAAGACCGGCGAATGGGGCGACGTGCCCGTCTACCTCGCGGGCCAGCTGCTCGGCGCCATGCTGGGCGCCGTCCTGATGTGGGTCACGTACTACGGCCAGTTCCTCGCGCACCTGTCGGACCCGGAGCACATCCGCGACGCCAAGCTCGGCCCCGAGGACCCGCACCCGCACGACACGGCCGGCCCCGTGCTCGGGATCTTCTCCACGGGCCCCGAGATCCGTAATGTCGTGCAGAACCTCGCGACCGAGATCATCGGCACCGCCGTCCTGGTCCTGGCCATCCTGACCCAGGGCCTCCAGGACGACGGCAAGGGGCTCGGTGTCATAGGCGTCCTGATCACCTCGTTCGTGGTCGTCGGCATCGGCCTCTCGCTGGGCGGTCCGACCGGCTACGCCATCAACCCGGTGCGCGACCTCGGTCCGCGCATCGTGCACGCCCTGCTCCCGCTGCCCAACAAGGGCGGCTCGGACTGGGGGTACTCCTGGATCCCGGTCGTCGGCCCGCTCGTCGGTGCCGCCCTCGCCGGTGGTCTGTACAACATCGCGTTCGCCTGATCAGCACCGGAACGATCGAAAGATCCGCACCGCCCTCCTGATTCCGCCAACTCACAAGACCTGCCAGGAGCAGACACCATGACCACCAGCACCGGCCCCTTCATCGCCGCGATCGACCAGGGCACCACCTCCTCCCGCTGCATCGTCTTCGACCGCGACGGCCGCATCGTCGCCGTCGACCAGAAGGAGCACGAGCAGATCTTCCCGAAGCCGGGCTGGGTCGAGCACGACGCCACCGAGATCTGGACCAACGTCCAGGAGGTCGTCGCCGGGGCCATCGCCAAGGCCGCCCAGGACATTCCGGGCTTCACCGCCGCCGACGTCAAGGCGGTCGGCATCACCAACCAGCGCGAGACCACCGTCCTGTGGGACAAGAACACCGGCGAGCCGGTGCACAACGCGCTGGTCTGGCAGGACACCCGCACCGACGCCCTGTGCAAGGAGCTCGGCCGCAACGTCGGCCAGGACCGCTTCCGCCGCGAGACCGGCCTCCCGCTGGCGAGCTACTTCGCCGGCCCGAAGGCCCGCTGGCTGCTCGACAACGTCGAGGGCCTGCGCGAGCGCGCCGCGGCCGGCGACATCCTCTTCGGCACCATGGACTCCTGGGTCATCTGGAACCTCACGGGCGGCGCCCAGGGCGGTGTGCACGTCACCGACGTCACCAACGCCTCGCGCACCATGCTGATGAACCTGCACACCCTGGCCTGGGACGACAAGATCGCCGAGTCCATGGAGGTGCCGCTCGACATCCTCCCGGAGATCAAGTCCTCCGCCGAGGTCTACGGCCACGTCAAGGACGGCGTCCTCGCCGGCGTGCCGGTCGCCTCGGCGCTCGGCGACCAGCAGGCCGCCTTGTTCGGCCAGACCTGTTTCGCCGAGGGCGAGGCGAAGTCCACGTACGGCACCGGCACCTTCATGCTGATGAACACCGGCGACAAGATCATCAACTCGTACAGCGGCCTGCTGACCACGGTCGGCTACAAGATCGGCGACCAGAAGCCGGTCTACGCGCTGGAAGGCTCCATCGCCGTCACCGGCTCGCTCGTCCAGTGGATGCGCGACCAGATGGGCCTGATCAAGTCCGCGGCCGAGATCGAGACGCTGGCCTCCTCCGTCGAGGACAACGGCGGCGCCTACTTCGTACCCGCCTTCTCCGGCCTGTTCGCCCCGTACTGGCGCTCCGACGCCCGCGGCGTGATCGCCGGCCTGACCCGGTACGTCACCAAGGCGCACATCGCCCGTGCCGTCCTGGAGGCCACCGCCTGGCAGACCCGCGAGATCACCGACGCCATGACCAAGGACTCGGGCGTCGAGCTCGCCGCCCTCAAGGTCGACGGCGGCATGACCTCCAACAACCTGCTGATGCAGACGCTCTCGGACTTCCTGGACGCCCCCGTGGTGCGCCCGATGGTCGCCGAGACCACCTGTCTCGGCGCCGCCTACGCCGCCGGCCTGGCCGTCGGCTTCTGGCCCGACACCGACGCCCTGCGCGCCAACTGGCGCCGCGCGGCGGAATGGACCCCGCGGATGCCCGCCGAGCAGCGGGACCGCGAGTACAAGAGCTGGCTCAAGGCCGTGGAGCGGTCCATGGGCTGGGTCGACGACGAAGACGCCAGCTGACCGCACCAGCTGAGTCAATCGACGAGGAGCTGAAAGAGATATGAGCACCCTGCAGAGCGTCCCCGCCCTGGGTACGCACCCGACCGCCGGTTCGAACCCGAGCCGCGCCGAGACCCGTGAGCAGCTGTCGAAGGCCACCTACGACCTGCTCGTCATCGGCGGTGGCATCCTGGGCACCTCGGTGGCCTGGCACGCCGCGCAGTCGGGCCTGCGGGTCGCCATGGTGGACGCCGGCGACTTCGCCGGCGCCACCTCCTCCGCCTCCTCGAAGCTGGTCCACGGCGGCTTGCGCTACCTGCAGACCGGTGCGGTCAAGCTGGTCGCCGAGAACCACCACGAGCGCCGGGTGCTGGCCAAGGACGTCGCCCCGCACCTGGTCAACCCGCTGACCTTCTACCTGCCCGTCTACAAGGGCGGTCCGGTCGGCGCGGCGAAGCTGGGCGCGGGCGTGTTCGCGTACTCGGCGCTCTCGGCCTTCGGCGACGGCATAGGCAAGGTCATCTCGCCGGCCCGCGCCGTCGCCGACAATCCGGGTCTGAAGACGGACAACCTGAAGGCCGTCGCGGTCTACTACGACCACCAGATGAACGACTCCCGCGTCGCCGTCATGACGGTCCGCGCGGCCGTCGAGTCAGGCGCGGTCGTCCTGAACCACGCCGAGGTCACCGGACTGCGCACGACGCGCGGCCGGGTCAGCGGTGCCGAGCTCAAGGACCGTCTCGACGGCACCGAGTTCGGGGTCGACGCGCGCGTCGTGCTCAACGCCACCGGCCCGTGGGTGGACCACCTGCGGCGCATGGAAGACAAGCACTCGATGCCGTCGATCCGCCTTTCCAAGGGCGCGCACATCGTCATGAAGCGCAAGTCGCCCTGGAAGGCCGCCATGGCCACTCCGATCGACAAGTACCGCATCACCTTCGCCCTGCCGTGGGAGGACCAGCTCCTCCTCGGTACGACCGACGAGGTCTACGAGGGCGACCCGGCGGACGTGCGCGCCACCGAGTCCGACATCCAGCAGATCCTGGACGAGGCGGCCTTCTCGGTGAAGGACGCCGATCTGGACCGCTCCCTGATGACGTACGCCTTCGCCGGCCTGCGGGTGCTGCCCGGCGGCCCCGGCGGCGTCGAGAAGGCCAAGCGCGAGACGGTGGTCTCCGAGGGCGCGGGCGGCATGCTGTCGGTGGCCGGCGGCAAGTGGACCACCTACCGGCACATCGGCCGCGTGGTCATGGAGAAGCTCGCCAAGCTGCCCGGCAGCCCCCTCACCGAGGACATGGAGCCGGTGAAGTCGCTGGTGCGCCGGGTCCCGCTGCCCGGTGTCGCCAACCCCAACGCCGTCGCCCACCGCCTGCTGGTGGACCACGAGCCCGGTACGCGCATGGACCCGCTGACGGCCCGCCACCTGGCCTCGCACTACGGCTCGCTGGCCTTCGACATCGCCCGCCTGGCGAACGAGGACCCGGCGCTCGCGGAGCGGATCCACCCGGACGGTCCCGAGATCTGGGCGCAGGTCGCCTACGCCCGTGACAACGAGTGGGCCCAGACGGCCGACGACGTGCTGCGCCGCCGTACCACGGTGACGGTCCGCGGCCTGGACGACGAGGCCGTACGGGCCCGCGTCGAGGAGATGCTGGGCCGCAAGGCATAGCTCGCCCGCGGGAGGGGAAGAGGGGCGGTTCCGAGGGGAACCGCCCCTCTGTCGTGGGCTGTGGCCGGTGCCTCATCAAGGCTTAGGCTGACCCACGTACGCAAGGGAACTTCGGAAGGAGACCTGGGTGATCGAGCTTGAGGGCGTGCCCGAGCTGATCGACCCGGTCATGGTGGCCGCGTTCGAGGGCTGGAACGACGCGGGTGACGCCGCCTCCGGTGCGGTGGCGCACCTGGACCGGGAGTGGAAGGGCGAGGTCTTCGCGGCACTGGACGCCGAGGACTACTACGACTTCCAGGTCAACCGGCCGACGGTGTGGCTGGACAACGGGGTAAGGAAGATCACCTGGCCCACGACCCGGCTGTCGGTGGTCCGGATCGGCGGCGCGAAGCCGCGCGACCTGGTACTGGTGCGGGGCATCGAACCGTCCATGCGGTGGCGTTCGTTCTGCGAGGAGATCCTCGGCTTCGCGGTCGAGCTGGGCGTGGAGATGGTGGTCATCCTGGGCGCGCTGCTCGGGGACACCCCGCACACCCGGCCGGTGCCGGTGAGCGGGGTGACCTCGGACGCGGACCTGGCCCGGACGATGGACCTGGAGGAGACGAAGTACGAGGGCCCGACCGGGATCGTGGGCGTCCTCCAGGAGGCCTGTACGCATGCCGGGATGCCGGCCGTGTCGCTGTGGGCGGCGGTGCCGCACTACGTGTCGCAGCCGCCGAACCCGAAGGCGACGCTGGCGCTGCTCAACCGGCTGGAGGACCTGATCGACCTGCGGATCCCGCTGGGCGAGCTGCCCGAGGACGCGCGGGCCTGGCAGCTGGGGGTGGACCAACTGGCCGCCGAGGACAGCGAGGTGGCGGAGTACGTGCAGACGCTGGAGGAGGCGCGGGACACCGCGGACCTGCCGGAGGCGTCGGGAGACGCGATCGCGCGGGAGTTCGAGCGCTACCTGCGGCGGCGGGATCCTTCGGCGGGGCCGGCGTCGGCCGAGCCGGGCGACGGCTCCTACCTCCGCGACACCTCCGGCGGGCTGAACCGTCCCCCCAGGCGCAAGCCGGACCCCGAACCGGAGGCGGAGGCGGAGCCCCCGTCCCCGGGGGAGGACGACACCCCGGAGGCGTAGCCGTGGCCCGCGCCGGCAAAAGGGCGGTGCCCCCACCCGGGAGGGCAGGGGCACCGGCCGCCGGAGCGGCGGGGTTACAGGGCCACGCCCAGCAGGGCGTCGACCGTACGGGAGACCAGGCCCGGGGCCGATTCGTCGGTCTCGTCGGAGGCCAGTTGGAGCTCGGCCCAGCGGTCGACGGCCGCCAGCGCGGCGGGGGCGTCCAGGTCGCGGGAGAGCGCCTCGCGGACCTCCTCGACCAGGGCCTCCGCCGGTACGCCGTCCGGCCGGGAGACGGCCGCCCGCCAGCGCTCCAGCCGGGCCACGGCCTCGGAGAGGACGGCGTCCGTCCACTCCCAGTCGGCCCGGTAGTGGTGGGCCAGCAGGGCCAGCCGGATCGCCGCCGGGTCGACGCCGGACCGGCGCAGCGCGGAGACGAAGACCAGGTTGCCCTTGGACTTGGACATCTTCTCGCCGTTCAGGGCGACCATGCCCGCGTGGACGTACGCCTTGGCCATCGGGAACTCGCCCGTCAGGACCTGCGCGTGCGAGGCGCCCATCTCGTGGTGCGGGAAGACCAGGTCGGAGCCGCCGCCCTGGATGTCGAAGCCCATGCCCAGGTGTTCCAGGGCGATGGCCACGCACTCGATGTGCCAGCCGGGCCGGCCGCGGCCCAGGGTGGCGCCGTCCCAGCTCGGATCGCCCGGACGCGCGGCCATCCACAGCATCGGGTCGAGGGGGTTCTTCTTGCCCGGGCGGTCCGGGTCGCCGCCGCGCTCCGCGGAGAGCATCCGCATCGCCTCGGCGTCGAGGTGCGAGACCCCGCCGAAGTTCGGGTCGGACTCCACGGAGAAGTAGACGTCGCCGTCGAGCTCGTACGCGGCGCCGGCGTCGCGCAGCCGCTCGACCAGCGGGACGATGCCGGGTATGGCCTCGACGGCGCCCACGTACTGCTTCGGCGGCAGCATGCGCAGGGCGGTCATGTCCTCGCGGAACAGAGCCGTCTCGCGCTCCGCCAGCTCGGTCCAGTCATGTCCGTCGCGCAGCGCCCGCTCCAGGAGCGGGTCGTCCACGTCCGTGACGTTCTGGACGTAGTGGACCTGCCGCTTGTTGTCGAGCCACACGCGCTGCACGAGGTCGAACGCGTTGTAGGTCGCCGCGTGACCGATGTGCGTCGCGTCGTACGGGGTGATCCCGCAGACGTAGATACGGGCGACGGGACCGGGGGCGAGTGTGATCGTCCCCTGGGTCGCGGTGTCGTGGATCTGGAGGTCGCGGCCCTTGCCGGGCAGGGCGGGGACCTCAGAAGCGGGCCAGGCATGCATGTCACGAGCCTAACCGGACGAGTGTTCCGGAAACGAACCGGAGGAGCACTCTTGGCCTGATCAGCGCTCTTGCGGTCTGGCCGGAACTGTGCGTTCGCCGTCGTCGCCGGTCAGACCGGTGGCCAGGGGATCGAGGGCCACTGTCCGGACGGCTCGGGGTGCGTCCCCTCGCGCAGCAACTGGGCCACGCGGCCCCGTACGGCGGCCAGCTCGGCCGGGGTGATCAGTTCGGCCAGCCGGGTGGCGAGCGGGGCTCCGTCGGCCAGCTCCGCCGCGAGGGAGTCCAGCACCCGCCGGGCCTCCTCGGTCAGCGGCTCCCCCGACCAGCCCCACAGCAGGGTGCGCAGCTTGTCCTCGGTGTGGAAGGTCACTCCGTGGTCGATGCCGTAGAGCCTGCCGTCGGGCGCGGGCAGCAGGTGGCCGCCCTTGCGGTCGCCGTTGTTGATCACGGCGTCCAGGACGGCGAGGCGCCGCAGCCGGGGGTCGTCGGCGTGTACGAGCAGGGCGGTGCGGCCCTCCCCCACCTCGGCGAAGGCGACCGCCTTCCAGCCCTCCCCGGGCTCCTCGGCCTCGACGAGCGCGAGCAGCCCGGACTCCGGCGTTTCTCCGGCGTCGATCCAGTGCTGGACCATGCCCTCGCCGTACGGGCCCTCGCGCAGCACCGTCGCCGGGACCAGGCCCCAGCCCGTGGCCTGCGAGACCAGGTAGGCGGCGCGCTCGCGGCGGGCGAGGTTGCCGTCGGGGAAGTCCCACAGCGGGCGCTCGCCCCGCACCGGCTTGTAGACGCAGTCCGCGCTGGCGCCCTCGTAGGTCACCGTGCACAGCAGGACGGCGTTCGAGGCTTCGGCGATGCGGCCGCGGACGGTCAGCTCACCGCGGGTGAGCAGCTCCTCGATCCCGGTCCCCTCGCTCACGGCTGGCGCCGGTACCCGTTCTGGCGGGGGCAGACGTGCCCCTCGGGATCCAGCGGCAGGCTGCACAGCGGGCACGGCGGACGCCCCGCGTTGACCACGTCCAGGGCCCGCTTGGCGAAGGCGCGGGCCTGGGCGCCGGAGAGCCGGACCCGCAGCATGGGCGGCCCGTTCTCCTCGTCCTGCAGCAGCCGCTCCTCGGCTTCGGCGAGGTCCTCGTCGGAGTCTGCCTCGACCTCGACGAGGGCCTGCGCCTCGACGATCATCCGCTGCTCCTCGCCGTCCCAGGCGAGCGCCATCGTGCCGACGCGGAACTCCTCGTCGACGGGGACGTCCAGGGGGGCGGTGTCCGCGGCCTCGGTGGAGGCCATGGCCGGGACGGGGGCGTTTCCGCCGGTGCGCCGCACGACCTCGTCCAGCAGTTCGTCCATCCGCTCGGCGAGCGCGGCGACCTGGGTCTTCTCCAGCGACACGCTGGTGACGCGGGGGCCCGAGGAGGCCTGCAGGAAGAACGTACGGCGTCCAGGCAGACCGACCGTGCCGGCCACGAAGCGGTCCGGCGGGTCGTAAAGGAACACCTGACGGGGCACGACCGGTCTCCAAGTCTGAGGCAGGGCAGGGCAGCGCGCGGGTGGGGCGCCCTGCCACCCTACTGCGCCGTTCGATCAGGCCGCGCCCGCGCCGCCCCCCACCACGGCGTTCCCGCCGCCCTCGGTGGCGGTGTCGGGGGACGGGGCCGCCCGGGGGATCAGCGGCGCGAGGTCCCCGGTGTCGCCGAGGCGCAGCAGGAAGGGGCGGGTGGGGGTGTAGCGGATGGCGGTGACCGAGCAGGGGTCGGCGTGAACCCGCTGGAAGAGGTCGAGGTGCATGCCGAGGGCGTCGGCGACGAGCGACTTGATGATGTCGCCGTGGGAGCACATCAGGAAGACGGCGTCCGCGCCGTGCTCCTCCTCGATCCGCGCGTTCCATTCGCGTACGGCGTCCACGGCGCGGGCCTGCATGGCGCGCATGGACTCGCCGCCGGGGAACGCGGCGGCCGAGGGGTGCTGCTGGACGATCTTCATGAGGGGTTCGTCGGCGAGCTCGGAGAGCTTGCGGCCCGACCAGTCCCCGTAGTGGCACTCGCCGATGCGCTCGTCGGTGTGCAGCGGCAGTTCCGGGCGGGCGGCGAGCAGCGGGGCGAGGGTCTCGCGGCAGCGCTGGAGCGGGCTGGTGACGGCGGCCGCGAGGGGCATCCCGTCGAGCCGGGCGGGCAGGGCGGCGGCCTGGGCCGCGCCGTGCTCGTCCAGGCCCACTCCCGGGGTCCATCCGGCGAGCACGCCCGCGGTGTTGGCGGTGGACCGCCCGTGTCGTACGAGGATCAGCATGGCCATGGGGGCAGCCTATGCGGTGGCGCGGGTGTGCGGGCGGGCCGAGGTCAGGGAAGAATGCCCCGCGTGATTGTGGACTGCGCGATGTACCGGAACGGCCGCCGCTCCGAGGCGCCCGAGGACTTCTCTGACGCCCTCGACGAGGCGCGGGCCGCGGGCGACGCCTTCGTGTGGGTGGGCATGCACGAGCCGACGGAGCCGGAGTTCGATCACGTCAGCCGGGAGTTCGGGCTGCACAAGCTGGCGGTGGAGGACGCGCTGACGGCGCACCAGCGGCCGAAGCTGGAGGTGTACGACGATTCGCTGTTCGTCGTCCTCAAGCCGGTGCGGTACGACGACGACACGGACACCGTGACCACCGGCGAGCTGATGGTCTTCATCGGCGATTCCTTCGTGGTCACCGTCCGGCACGGCGAGGGGGCCGCGCTGGCCGCCGTACGGCACCGGCTGGAGCAGGAGCCGGACGTGCTGCGGCACGGCCCGACGGCGGTGCTGTACGCGGTGTCGGACGCGGTGGTGGACCACTACATCGAGGTGGCGGCGGAGCTCCAGGCGGACCTGGAGGAGCTGGAGGCGGAGGTGTTCGCGCCGAACGCCTCGGACTCCAAGAACACGGCCGCCCGGATCTACGGCTTCAAGCGGCAGGTGCTGGAGTTCCGCCGGGCGACCAGCCCGCTGCTCCAGCCGATGGACCGGCTGGCGTTCGGGCAGGTGCCCTTCGTGCACGAGCACGCCCAGCCGTTCTTCCGGGACGTCGCCGACCACCTGACGAAGGCCAACGAGTACATCGAGGGCCTGGACCGGCTGCTGTCGGACGCGCTGGCGGCGCACCTGGCGCAGATGGGGGTCCGGCAGAACGACGACATGCGCAAGATCTCCGCATGGGCGGCCATGGCGGCGGTCCCGACGATGGTGGCGGGGATCTACGGGATGAACTTCGAGCACATGCCGGAGCTGCGGCAGGGCTGGGGCTATCCGGCGGTGCTGGTGCTGATGGCGGTCGTGTGCGCGGGCCTGCACCGGCTGTTCAAGCGGCGCGGCTGGCTGTAGGTCCCCGCCCGGGGGCTACGCGTACCCGGGCGCGGCGGCGGGTACGCCGCCCAGCGCGCCGGTGCGCTGCGGCGGCCGCAGGCGCACCATCCGGTGCCAGCCGCTGAAGCGCTCGTACGCGTACGCGCCGCGGATCCCGGTGGCCAGGGCGGCGGCCTTGGGGGCGGGCCAGCCCAGCAGGCGGCCCATGTGGTCCATGACGGCGAGGCTCACCTCCCGGTAGACGGCGATCTCGGCGAGCGCGCTCTCGCGCAGGACGCGCTGGATGGTCCGGCCGTGGCCCTCGCGGGCGAGGCGCAGCAGCTCCTCGTGGCAGTAGGCGAGGTGGTTGTCCTCGTCGTTGCTGATCATGCGGACGGCCTTGCCGAGCTCGGGGTGGTCGCCGAAGTGGCGCACCAGCATGACCATCTGCTCGGAGGCCCGCTGTTCGGTGACGCGGCTGTGGGCGAGGTAGACGACGATGTCCCGTTCGGTGAGGGGCTCCTCGCGGCGCAGCTTGTCGTGGGCGAGGCCGATGCCGCGGCGTTCCAGCAGCATCGTGTAGTCCGTCTCGGGCGGGACGGGTACGGGGGCCAGGCCCCGGTTGCGCAGCAGGGCGCGGAAGATCCGGCCGTGCTTGTCCTCGTCGGCGCCGTGCCGGGTGATCTTGGGCGCGAGGTCGCGCATGCCGTCGGGGACGAGGGCGGCGATCCTGGCGTTCTCCCAGCCGCCCTGGGACTCCCCGCTGGCGGCGATGGAGCAGAACAGCTGGAAGGAGTCGTCGTGGTCGACGATCTCCCGGAACAGGCTGCGGGCAGAGAGCATGCAACGAGTCAAAGTCGGATCCGGCGGGCGGGCAACCGAGGGACCGCCCCCCTTCGGCCGAATGAACGATCCGGACGGCGGTCCGGACGGCGGTCCGGACGGCGGTCCGGACCACGATCCGGACCGGGGCGGCCGGGGGCGTAACCCCGGGGCCGGGCCGCGCGTTGTTGGCTGTGTCGGCCGTGGCGGGGAAGACCCCCGAGCCCCCACCACGGCCGCAGGCTTCCCGGCCCCCCTCCGGCCGCGGCCGGGCCGCCGTCAGGCCAGGCCGGCCAGGGCGAGGGCCTCGGTGCCGGCGCGGAGGGCGGCGAGGCGCTCCTCCCGGGTGAAACCGGCCGGGGCCAGGGTGAGGGTGGTGACCCCGGCGTCGGCGTAGGCCCGCATCCCGTCCGCGATCCGCTCGACGGAACCCAGCAGGGTGGTCGAGTCGATGAGCGAGTGCGGCACCGCAGCGGCCGCCCCCTCCTTGTCGCCGCCCAGGTACTTGGCCTGGATCTCGGCGGCCTCCTTCTCGTAGCCCATGCGCTGGGCGAGCTGGTTGTAGAAGTTCTGCTTCGGGCTGCCCATGCCGCCGACGTACAGGGCGGTGTACGGGCGGAACATGTCCGCGAGGGCGCTCACGTCCTCGCCGACGGCCAGCGGCACGGTCGGGCAGACGTCGAACCCGTCCATGGTCAGCCCTGCCTTCTCGCGGCCGGCGCGGATGTGGCGCAGGGCCGTCTCCTCCAGGTGCTCGGCGGCCGGGAAGATCAGCAGGGCGCCGTCGGCGATCTCGCCGGTCTGTTCGAGGTTCTTGGGGCCGATCGCGGCGATGTAGAGCGGGATGTGCTCGCGCTCGGGGTGGACGGTCAGCTTGAGCGGCTTGCCGGGGCCGCCGGGCAGCGGGAGGGTCCAGTGGTCGCCGTCGAAGGAGAGGCGCTCGCGGCTCATCGCCCGGCGGACGATCTCCACGTACTCGCGGGTCCGCGCGAGGGGCTTGTCGAACTTCACGCCGTACCAGCCCTCGGAGACCTGCGGGCCGGAGACGCCGAGGCCGAGCCGGAAGCGGCCCTTGGTGAGGGAGTCGAGGGTGGCGGCCGTCATCGCCGTCATGGCGGGCTGCCGGGCCGGGATCTGGAAGATCGCCGAGCCGACGTCGATCCGCTCCGTCTGGGCGGCGACCCAGGCGAGCACGGTGGCCGCGTCGGAACCGTAGGCCTCGGCCGCCCAGCAGACGTCGTAGCCGAGGCGGTCGGCCTCCTGGGCGACGGCGAGGTTGTCGGCGTCCATGCCCGCACCCCAGTACCCGAGATTGATGCCCAGCCGCATGTGTCGTCCCCTTACGAAGTGCTGTCTACCGATCAGTAACGTGGGTCTGCGGGGGACTGTAGCGCGCCCGGCCGTCCGGCGTCAGTGCCGCAGTAGTCTCAGCGCTCATGGAGCAGAGGCATCTCGGCCGCACCGGACTGCGCGTCTCCCGGCTCGGCCTCGGCACCCTGACCTGGGGCCGTGACACCGGCGAGGAAGCCGCCGCCGAGCAGTTGAGGACGTTCTGGGAGGCGGGCGGCACGCTCGTCGACACCGCCGACGTGTACGGCGGCGGTGAGGCGGAGTACCTCCTCGGAAAGCTGGTGGGCTCCCTCGTGCCGCGCCGGGACCTGGTCATCGCGACCAAGGCGGGCAGCGTGCCGGATCCGGACCGGCGCTTCGACGGCTCGCGCGGTCACCTGCTCGCCGCCCTGGACGATTCGCTGGACCGCCTCGGCACCGATCACGTGGACCTCTGGCAGGTGCACGCCTTCGACCCGGCGACCCCGCTGGAGGAGACCCTCCAGGCGCTGGACCTGGCCGTCAGCAGCGGCCGGGCCCGGTACGCGGGGGTCTCCAACTTCAGCGGCTGGCAGCTGGCGAAGGCGGCGACCTGGCAGCTGGCCGCGCCGGGGGTGCGCAGCCGCCTGGCGTCGACGCAGATGGAGTACTCGCTGCTCCAGCGGGGCGTGGAGCGCGAGGTGCTGCCCGCCGCGCTGGACCTGGGCGTCGGCCTGCTGCCGTCCTCGCCGCTGGGGCGGGGGGTGCTGACGGGCAAGTACCGGGACGGCACCCCGCCCGGTTCGCGGGGCGCGTCGCCGTCCCTGTCCGCCTTCGTGGACCCGTACCTGGACGAGCCGGCCGGGCGGATCGTGGACGCGGTGGTGACGGCCGCGCAGGGCCTCGCGGTGACCCCGCTCCAGGTGGCGCTCGCCTGGATCCGGGACCGGCCGGGGGTGGTCGCCCCCATCGTCGGCGCGCGGACGGCGGCGCAGCTGGGGGCGGCGCTGTCGGTGGAGGCCCTTAGTCTTCCGGAGGAGATCTGCCGGGCGCTGGACGACGTGTCGGCGCCCGTGCACCGCTATCCCGATCAGGACTGGAGCACGCTGTGAGCACGGACCCCGAGGCCCCCGCCCCCACCGCCGACGCGGGGGCGCCCGCGCCGGAGGACGCGCCGGACTCCGCGCCGGACTCCGCGCCGGACTCCGCGCCGGAGCCGCCCGCGCCCGGCGGAGCCGAGGAGACGGGGCCGGCCGCCGCCGGGGACGGCCCGCCGGAGCCGCGGGCCGACGGGGCGCCGGACGCGGCGGAGGCGGAAGCCGACGCGGCGCCGGACGGGTCGGAGCCGGTGCCGGACGGGTCCGACGCGGAGGCCGACGGGGCGCAGCCGGAGGCCGGGGCTGACGCGGCTGCCACCGGGTCGGAGCCGGCGGCCGAGGGCTCCGAGGCGGAGGCCCGGGCCGACGCGGCGGCGGACGGGGTGGACCCGATGCCGGACGCCTCAGCCCCTGCCGATGGCTCGGAGCCGGGCGGCTCCGAGGCGGCGGCCGACGGGGCGGGGGCCGGGGCCGAGCCGGGTGCGGGCGGGGTGGAGGCTGCGCCGGGGGTGAGCGAGGCGCAGGCCGAGCTGGCGGCGCAGAAGGTGGAGCGGGAGCGCATCGCGCGGCGCAAGGCCGAGCGCGAGGGCCCCGTCGACGCCGGAGCCAAGCTCAGCGGCCGGGCCGCCGACCTGCTGGCCGCCGTACGGGCCGTGGAGGGTGGCGGCAAGCCGCCCTCCGCCGTGTTCTTCGACGAGGCTCCCGCCCCCCGCCGGGCGGCCCCCGCTCCCCCGGCCCCCCGGCCCGCCGCGGTGCCCGCGCCCGCCGCGCCCACCGCCGAGGACACCGGGGCCGTACGGGCCCTGCTCGCCCGTGGCGGCGCCCCCGAGGCGCTGGCGGGACCGGCCGCCGAGGCCCTCGGTGAGGGCGCCGCGCAGCGCCTCGCCGAGGACCCCTGGCTGCTGCTCTCGGTCGCCGGCGTCCGCCCGGCGCAGGCGGACGGTTTCGCGCAGGCCCTGCTGGGTCCGCAGGCCGGCCCCGCCGACCCGCGCCGCGGAACGGCCCTGCTGGGCTGGCTGCTCGCCCGGGCCGCGCTCAAGGGGCACACCGCGCTGGAGGCGCCAGTGCTGGAGAAGGCCCTGGCCCAGTACGGCGTACCGGCCCCGGCCGAAGCCCTGGAGGCGGCCATCGGGGACGGCGCGGTGCTGGTGTTCCACGAACCGCTCGGCGAGCCCGGACGGAACGAGGGTGACGGGGACGACGCGGGCGACGAGGACGGCGAGGACGAGCGGCCCGTACGGGTCCTCGTGGGCCTGGAGGAGTACGCCCTGGCCGAGGAGAGCCTCGCCGACGGCCTGGCCCGGCTGTCCGCCACCTTCGGCCCGGCGGCCGACTGGTCGCGGGCGGAGCGGGGCCCCGGCGCCGAGCTGATCCGGGCCGTCGCCGGGCACGGCCTGGTCGTCCACACCGGCGGCGAGGCGGCCCGCGCCGAGCCGGCGGCCCTGCTGGCGGCCGCCGGGGAGCTGGGCCTGCGGGCCCTGCTGGCCGCGCACGGCCCGGCCGGGGAAGCCCGGGACGCCGGGGACGCCGTGGGCGTCGCGGAGCTGCTCGCGGGCGCCCAGGGCCCCGGGCGGGACGCCGACGGCCGCTTCGAGCTCGACCTGCTCGTCGTGCTGGACGCCCCGCAGCTGGACGTGGAGACGGCCGCGGCCCTCGTCGAGTCGGTGCCCGACGGAGCCCGTCTGGTGCTCTCCGGTGACCCCGGGGTGCTCGGATCGGCGGGGCCCGGGCGGGTGTTCGCCGACGTGCTGGCGGCCGCCGCCTGTCCCCGGATCGTGTCCCGGACGCCGGATCCCGGCCCGCTCGGCGAGCTGGTGTCGGGGGTGGGGATCGGGGAGCTGCACCAGGTCGACGCCCCCGGCAAGGAGATCGTCATCGTCCCGGTGCGCGACGCCGGGGAAGCCGTGCACCGCACCGTGCAGCTGGTCTGCGAGTCGGTGCCGCGCGCCTTCGGGATCCAGGCGCAGGACGTACAGGTCATCACCCCGGGCCACGGCGGCTCGGCGGGGACCCGCGCGCTGAACGCGGCCCTCAAGGAGCGGCTCAACCCCGGCCCGGGCCGGTTCGGCGGATTCGACCCCGGCGACCGCGTGGTCCACGTGCCGTCGCCCGGGCGGGCGCTCCCGGCGCGGGTGGTGACGGCCGACGCGCAGGGGCTGCACCTGGACGCCGCGGGCGGGCGGGTCGTCGTACCGCGGGAGCGGGTGGAGTCCCGGGTGCGGCACGGCTGGGCCCTCACGGCGCACCAGGCCGTCGGCGCGCGCTGGCCGGCGGTGGTCGTCGTGCTGCCGGGTGACGCGGCGGAGGCCCTGTCGCGGGACTGGGTGTACACGGCGTTCGGCCGGGCCGAGCGGCACCTGTCCGTGGTGCACGGGGTGGACCAGGCGCTGCCCCGCGCGGTGGCCGAGGTGCTGCCGAAGCCGCGGACGACGCGGCTGACGGGCCTGCTGAGGGCGTTGACGGCCGCCCAGGAGCAGTCCGTCTGACCCGCCCGGTCCGCGCCCCCGGCCGGCAACGGCGGCCGGGGGCGCGGTGGGTGACGGAGGCTCAGGCGGGGGTCAGTCCCGGCTCGGCGTTCTCCTCGTCCTCGTCGAAGTCCGCGTCCTCCAGCCCGTCCTCGTCCTCGTCGAAGACGGAACTCACGTCGAACCGGTGCAGGACGTCCTGCTGATCGACGTGCCCGAAGGGCGAGTTGAGCCAGTCCCCCGGTTCCGCGACCTCTTCCAGGGCGGCGATCCAGAGGGTGGAGTCGCCCTCCTCCAGCCCGAACTCCTTGTACCGGGAGGCGATCTCGTCGGGCTCGTACTCCCCGAACAGCACCCCGAGGGCTCCGGCGGTGCTGCCGTCGTCGACGAGTTCGGCGTCCCGGTCGTGCGCGGCGACCCGCTCGGCCTGGGCGATCAGCCGGGCCGGCTCGACCACGGCGTAGTCGCGGCGGATGAGCACGCTGAACGCGGCGGGCTCGGCGGGACCGGTGTAGGCGACCCCGTCCTCGGGCGTGGGGATCTCGAAGGGGGTGACCTCGTCGTAGCGGTCGTAGAGGAGTTCGTCGTACTCCTCGGCGGCGGCGGCGAGTTCGTTGAAGGCGGCGTAGACGGCCGGGTCCTCGTCCCCGATCCTGCTCTCGACCGCGGCGAGGTGACGGTCGAGAGCGGCCTTGACCGCCTCGGCGGCGGCGCGTACCTCGGCAACAGTGGGCAGAGCGGCATCAGACATAGTGCAGACGCTATCCGTAGCGGGCCCGTGCCCGCACAATAGATGCGATGCCGGAATACGAATTTGTCGACGTGTACGTACCGCGCGGCACCTCCCGCCAGGAGGCGACCCGCCTGTTGACCGACCATGCCGAGTACGGGCACTGGGAGCTGGACCGCCTGGCCCTGTACCGGGACGGCAGCCGACGGGTGCGGTTGCGCCGCCGGATCATCCGCCAGGTCCGCGCGACCTGGTGACGCGGGCCCCGGCCCGGGGCCCGCGTCGGGGTGCCGGTCAGGCGGCCTTGCGGGCGCGGCGGTAGAGCACGGCCCCGGCCAGCAGCAGACCGCCCGCGAGCGGTACGCCGGCCGAGAGGACGTCACCGGCGCCGGTCGCCGCGAGCCCGCCGGTGCCCTGGCCGGGCGTGACGGGGGTCTGGCCGGCGGGGCCGCCGGGCGTGGCCGGGGTTCCCGTTCCCGGGGTCCCGGGGTTCTGCCCGCCGGGCGTGCCCGGGGTCCCACCGCCGGGATTGCCGGGGGTGCCGGGGGTGCCGCCACCCGGAGTGCCCGGAGTGCCACCGCCCGGAGTGCCGGGCGTACCGGGAGTGCCACCGCCCGGAGTGCCCGGGGCGTCGCCGCCGCCGTTGTGGTCGCCGGGGTGGCCCGGGGTGTGACCGCCGGGGGTGCCCGGGTTGCCGGGGTGGTGACCGCCGGGGGTGCCCGGGTTGCCGGGGTGGTGACCGCCCGGGGTGCCCGGGTGGCCCGGGGTGCCCGGCTCGTCGTCGCAGGGCTCGTCACCGCCGCCCGGGTGCCCGGGGTGCCCGGGGTGGCCCGGGTGCTGCGGCGTACCGGACGCGTTGGCGCAGCGGTTGCCGAAGACCGGGTTGAGGGCCCCGATGACCGTCACGGAGTTCCCGCAGGCGTTCACCGGCGCGTCCACGGGCGCCTGCACGGTGTTGCCGGATAGCAGGCCCGGCGAGTTCGCGGCGTGCCCGGACGCTCCGGAGGCCGCCTGGGCGTAGCCGCCGCCCAGTGCGAGGACTCCCCCCGCCGCCGCCATCGTGATCAGCGTCTTCCTCGTGACCTGAACAGGTCGTCGCATCTGTACTCGTCCCCTGGTGTGTACGTGTCGTCGTACGTGTCGGTCGACGTACAGGCCGTACAGGCTCCCCCGCCTGCTACGCCGAAGATCGTGGTTCCGGGCCGGAAAGCCCGGCGGCCCCGGAGCGCTGGAGTGCGCTCCGGGGCCAGGACTTCAGACGCGTCAGGCGTTGACGCAGGTGTTGCCGAAGGCCGGGTTGAGCAGGCCGATCACGGAGATCGTGTTGCCGCAGACGTTCACGGGCACGTGGACCGGAACCTGGATGACGTTGCCGGACAGGACACCGGGGGAGCCGATGGCCGCACCCTGGGCGCCCGCGTCGGCGACGGCGAGGCCGGCACCCGCGAGAACCAGACCACCGGTGGCAGCCGCAGCGGCGACAACCTTCTTGAGCATTGTTCCTCCTAGTAGGCAAGTGCGGTCCCAGCCGCGGACCGCACCACCTGTAACGAGGAGGGATCACCGGGGCTACGAGCGTATGAGTGCATTCACTCTTCTCAGTGGAATGCGCACACGTTCTCGATTTCCCGGCGTCAGGCGTTGTCGATGAACCGGTCGAGGACGCGCACGCCGAACTTGAGTCCGTCGACCGGCACCCGCTCGTCCACTCCGTGGAACATCCCGGCGAAGTCGAGCTCCGGCGGGAGCTGGAGCGGCGCGAAGCCGAAGCAGCGGATGCCGAGGTCGTCGAAGGACTTCGCGTCCGTGCCGCCGGAGAGCATGTACGGGACGGCGCGGGCGATGGGGTCCTCGGCCTTCAGGGCGCCCTGCATGGCGTCCACGAGGCGTCCGTCGAAGTCCGTCTCCAGGGCCTTGTCCCCGTGCACGTCCTCGTACTTCACGCGCGGCCCGAGGATCCGGTCGAGGTCGGCGAAGAACTCGTCCTCGTAGCCCGGCAGGAAGCGGCCGTCGACGTGCGCCGTGGCCTGGCCGGGGATGACGTTGACCTTGTACCCGGCGCCGAGCATGGTGGGGGCGGCCGAATTGCGCAGCGTGGCGCCGACCATCTTGGCGATGCCGCCGAGCTTGGCCAGGGTGGCGTCCATGTCGTCGGGGTCGAGCGGGGTTCCGAGGGCGTCCGAGAGTTCGTCGAGGAAGGACCGTACGGTCTTGGTCACCCGCACCGGCCACTGGTGGCGGCCGAGGCGGCCCACGGCCTCGCAGAGCTCGGTGATCGCGTTGTCGTTGTTGGTCATGGAGCCGTGGCCCGCGGTGCCCTCCACCGTGAGGCGCATCCAGTGCATGCCCTTCTGGGCCGTCTCCACGAGGTAGAGGCGCAGGTTCTCGTTCACGGTGAAGGAGAAGCCGCCGACCTCGCCGATCGCCTCGGTGACCCCTTCGAAGAGCCCGGGGTGCTTGTCCACCAGGTGGCGGGCGCCGTAGATGCCGCCGGCCTCCTCGTCCGCGAGGAAGGCGAGCACGATGTCCCTGGGGGGCTTGCGGCCGCTGCGCATGCGGTCGCGGACGACGGCCAGCGTCATCGCGTCCATGTCCTTCATGTCGACCGCGCCGCGGCCCCACACGCACCCGTCGGCGATCTCGCCCGAGAAGGGGTCGTGCGTCCAGTCGGCGGCGTTGGCCGGGACCACGTCGGTGTGCCCGTGGATGAGCAGGGCCGGGCGGGAGGGGTCCTCCCCCTCGATCCGGGCCACGGTCGAGGCGCGTCCCTTGTGCGATTCGAAGATCTGCGGCTCCAGCCCGACCTCCGCGAGCTTCTCGGCGACCCACTCCGCGGCCTTGCGCTCGCCCGGGCCCGAGTGGTCCCCGTAGTTGCTGGTGTCGATCCGGATGAGGTCCCGGCAGAGGTCGACGACCTCGTCCTGGCCGGAGACGGTCTTGCCCGCGCCCGATTCGCTCACGCTGTTCCTCCCATTGATCAGTACCGGCTACCTCCCCATCCTCGCGCCCCGGGCCGCTCTCCCCAAGGGCGATCCCCGGTCACCGGGGGGTGTGATCGAGGACCCCGGAATGTTTGGTAATGTTTTCCACGTCGGAACGGCCCGCGAGGGACGCGAGACAGACACCTTGTCCGGGTGGCGGAATGGCAGACGCGCTAGCTTGAGGTGCTAGTGCCCTTTATCGGGCGTGGGGGTTCAAGTCCCCCCTCGGACACCACAGAGAAGGACCCCGCTTCGGCGGGGTCCTTCTTCGTTTCCCGGGGTGGTTACCAGGCTCCGAGCCGGTCGCCCGCGACGAGCTCCGAGGTGAAGCCGTCGGGGCCGGTGGCGGGCTCGCCGAGGACCGTCACACGGTGCATGATCCGGTCCACGTCCAGGTGGCCGAAGTCGGTGGGGGCGAAGTGGCAGGTGCTCCGGTTGTCCCAGAAGGCGACGCTGCCCGGCTCCCAGCGGAAGCGCACGGTGTACTCGGCGCTGGTCATGTGCTGGTGGAGCAGGTCGAGCAGGTGGCGGCTCTCCAGCTCGCTGAAGCCCTGGATCCGGGTGGTGGAGCCGGGGCTGACGAAGAGCGCCTTCTCCCCCGTCTCGGGGTGCACGCGGACCACCGGGTGGACGGCGACCTGCGGGTCCGCGCAGTAGATGTCGAGGATGCCGCGGTCGCGTGCGTCGGAGTGGCGCAGGTGGACCGCGCTGAAGAAGGCGTGCTCGGCCCTGAGCGTGTCGACGAGGTCGCGCAGCTGCGGCGAGAGGGCCTCGTAGGCGGCGACGGTGTTGGTCCACTGGGTGTCGCCGCCGAAGGACGGGGTGGTCTCGGCGCGCAGGATGGACAGGTCGGGCGGGTTGACGGCCTGGGTGAGGTCGCTGTGCCAGCCGGCGATGGGCGAGACCCACTTGCGGCGGTAGTGCTCCTCGAAGTTCTTGCCGTAGCGCTCGACGTCCGCCTTGGCGTCCACGGTGAGGATCTCGGGGAAGCCCTCGGGCGAGACGCCGTGCTTCTTGCCGGGGCGGCGGGTGAGGGCGCCGAAGCGGCGGCCGAAGGCGATGTGGCGGGCGTGGTCGAGGTCCTGGTCGCGGAAGAAGACCACGCGGTGGGTGAGGACCGCCAGGCGGATCTCGGCGATGGTGGCGTCGTCGAGGTCCGCGCCCAGGTCCACGCCGGAGATCTCGGCGCCTATGTGGCCGGCGACCTGGCGGACGGTGATCCTGCTGGTCTGTGCTGTCTGGGGCACGGCTGTGAGCCGCCTCTCGGATCGTGGGGTGAAGGAGAAGAGGAAGGAGGAGGGAGGGGGGAAGGGGAGCGTGGTGGCCCCGGTGCGGGACCGGCCGCCGCGGCGTCAGCCGAAGTGGACGGTCCACTGCACCCACAGGGGCAGCACGAGCAGCGAGGCGAGGGAACTCTTGACGACCAGTTCCGCCGACATGGCCACGTCGACGTCGTAGCGCTGCGCGAAGATGAAGAGGTTCTGCGGGGCCGGCATCGCGGCGATCAGGACGAGGTAGGCGAGCCAGTCGCCGTCGACGCCGAAGACCCAGCGGCAGACCGCCCAGGCCATGAAGGGGAAGACCAGGCACTTGAACGCGACGAGCCAGACCTCCTCCGCCGTGGTGCCCCGCAGGCTGAGGCCCGCTCCGCCCAGGTGCAGGCCCAGGGCGAACAGGGCCACCGGGGAGGCGCTGTCGCCCACGAAGGCGAAGCTGTCCAGGACCGCCTTCGGCAGGTGCACCGACAGCAGGTTCAGCAGGATGCCCGCGTTGCAGGCGAGGACGACGGGCGTCACGAGGGAGGCCCCGACGGCCCGGGCCAGGCGGGCGCCGGGCCCTCCGGTGTGCTCCGGGCGGCCCAGTTCCATGATCGAGATGACGACCAGGGACAGGACGCAGACCTGGAAGAGCAGCACGGGGAAGATCGGCGCCGCGTTCCCGAAGAGCATGATGAACACCGGTACGGCGAAGTAGGCAGTGTTCACCTGGACGCCCGCCATGATCCGCAGGGCCACGCCCCGGGGGTCGAGCACGCCCGACAGCCGGGCCACGACGCCCACGACGGCCACCGCGCAGGCGGCGGTGGCCGCGTAGCCGCCGATCGCCCGCCAGTCGAAGAGGGCGGCCAGGTCGCTCGCGTAGATGTTGCCGAACAGGTAGCAGGGCACCGCGAAGAGGAAGGCGTAGTCGGCGAAGGCCTTGGAGCTCTCGGCCGGTACGACCTTGCGCCGTGCGAGGAGGACGCCGCAGCCGAAGGCCAGGACCACCGGCAGCAGCTTCTCCAGGGCGGTCAGCGCCCCCATGTGTGCGGCACTTCCACCGGGCTGCGGCCCGCGATGAGGTCGTGGTAGCCGGTGATCAGCCGGCCGATCACGTCGTTGCCGGTCAGGTCGTAGTGGTGGTCGTCGATGCGGGAGACCGGGAGGATCTCGCAGGCGGTGCCGCAGATGAAGGCGCCGTCGGCCTCGGCGGGGAAATCGCGGCCCAGGTCGGTGATCTCGTACGGGATCGCCTCGTGCCCGGCGATGGCCAGGACGCAGGCCCGGGTGATGCCGTCGATGGTGCACCGGGTGGTCGGGGTCAGGAGCGTCCCGCCGCGGGTGAAGAAGACGTGGGCGCCGGTGGCCTCCACGATGTTGTCCTGGTCGTCGAGGAGCAGCGCGTCGTCGAAACCGGCCCGCAGGGCGTGGTTCTTGCTGATCGTGCCGATCATGTAGTTGCCCGCGGCCTTGCTCTTGACCGGGGCGTAGAGCGGGGAGGGCCTGCGGTACTCGGCGGTGACGAGGGAGATGCCCGTCTTGAGGGCGTCGGCCGCCGCGTAGTAGCCGGCCGGGATCTCCCAGGCGGCCACCGAGGTGTGCACGGAGGTGTGCAGGGCGGCGGTCTGGATGACCTCGGAGCCGCGCCAGGCGTTGATGCGGACGTAGCCCTCGGTGATGCCCGCCTTGGCGACGACGTCGAGGGTGGCCCGGTGGAGTGTCTCCTCGTCGTGTTCGAGGTCGAAGTCGAGGATCCGCGCGGAGGTCCGCAGCCGGGCGAGGTGCTCGCGGAGCATGAAGGGGGCGCCGCCGTAGACGCGGACGCCCTCGAAGACGCTGCTGGCGTAGTGCAGGCCGTGGGTCAGGACGTGGAGCCTGGCCCCGGCCCAGTCGACGAGGGCGCCGTCGAGCCAGATGTGACCGGTTCGCTGGTCGAAGGGAAGCAAGGGGGGCACCTCAGAGCGCAAGGTCGAAGAGCGGGTTCTGGAGATCACCGACGAGGGCGACGAAGCGCCGCTGGTGGGGGGTGAGGCTGCGCACCGACACACCGTGCAGGGCCAGCGGGTTGATCGGGTACATCACGAGCGTGTTGCTCCGGTACGGGACGGTGGCGACCTCCTCGACGTACTGCGGATCGATGTCGAACCGGTTGTCGCCGTACTCGGAGGCGCTGGTGGTGAACTTGTGGGCGCCCTCACGGTACTTGTAGAGGACCAGGTCGCCGCCCGTCGCGTCGTCCTCGGCGAGGCGCATGTAGAAGAGTCCGCCGAACAGCTTGTAGGGCTTGTCGACGTGCGGGCCGCGGTAGGCGGAGGGGCGGCCGGTGACGGCCGAGTTGATGACGGCGGTGCAGTCCATGAGGATGTCGTGGGTGTCGAAGCCGTCCCGGTTGCGGCGGCCGACGCGCAGGTCGCGCAGGGGGCCGCACTGCTTCTCGGCGTCGGGCAGGTTCGCGAGCAGGTCGTCCTGGAACAGGTCGAGGAACTGGGCGTAGAACTCGGGCGAGGAGTGGTAGGTGACGAAGTCCTTCCACACCCGGGCCATCGCCTCGTCCCGGAGGATGGGTTCGGACATGTAGTTGTAGCGCTCGTTCGAGGTGATCTCCTTGCCGATCCGCGTGCCGATGTAGTCGACGTCGGGCATCGTGGCGGCCAGGGCGTCGTAGAGCGGCCGGGGCAGCGCGTCGGAGATCACGATGTGCGGGAACGGATCGCGTCGGATGTCGTCCTTGGTGACGCCGGCCAGCAGCGAGCGGATGGGCTGGGGGGACTGCGACATGTCTGTCTCCTACGGGGTGAGGTTCCTGGCGGAGAGCCAGGTTTCGAGCATCAGCAGGGACCAGAGGACTTCCGCGGTGTGTGCGCCCGGGGTCTCGGACTGCATGCGGAAGAGGTCACGGACGACGTCCTGGCGGACGTGGTCGCGGTAGCGGGCGCCGGGGGCGAGGAGGGTGTCGCCGATCAGCTCGTGCAGCGCCTCACCGGGCTTGATCATCGCGGCGATGGGCAGGGTGAAGGGCTGCTTGGGCCGGTCGATGACGCTGCGCGGGACCCAGCGGCGGGCGGCCTCGGCGACCGGCGCCTTGACGGTGTCGCCGACGACCTTGAGCCCGGCGGGCAGGGCGTGGGCGAAGCGCATGACGGCCGGCTGGAGGAAGGGGATCCGGGCCTCGACGGAGTGCGCCATGCTCAGGTGGTCGACGCGGCGCAGGATGTAGTACGGGAAGCGTTCGTCCTGGTCGTAGCGCAGCAGCGTCTCCAGCTTGTCCCGCCCCGCGCGCTCCCCCGAGCGGACCCGGCGGTCGAGGGCGTCGCCGGTGCGGTCGGTGAAGAGTCCGCCGTGCGCGGCGAGGTGGGCGCGGTGGGCGGGGGTGTAGAGCCGCTCCAGGGTGGTGGTGCCGATGGCGGCCATGGTGTCCTGGTAGCCGCGGTGCCAGGTGGCGGAGCCGTCGCGGGCGGCCTTGACGTAGCGGGCGTAGCCGCCGAAGAGTTCGTCGGCGCCGTCGCCGGTGAGCGCGACCTTGAACCCGGCTTCGTGGATGGCCTCGAACAGGGCGAAGGTGCTGAGGCTGTGCGGGGCGTTGTTCGGCTGGTCGAGGTGGCGTACGAAGCGGTCGACGAGGGCGGGGAAGTCCGCCGGATCGAGCAGTACCTGGTGGTGGCGGGTGCCGCTGTGGCGGGCGGCCTCGGCGGCGAAGTGCCGTTCGTCGGCGGGCCAGTCGCCCCGGTAGGCGACGTTGAAGGAGGCCAGGTCGGGGACGACCGAGGCGGCGATCGCCGAGGTGTAGCTGGAGTCGAGGCCGCCGCTGGTGATGACGCAGACGGGCACGTCGGCGTCGAGCATCCGGGTGAGTTCGTGCTGGAGGAGCCCGTCGAGGATCGAGGCGGCGGCGGTGAGGCCGGGCCCGGTGTCCGGCCAGTCCACCTCGGCGGGGGCGAGCGGGGTGCGGGTGGCGGTGAGCCGGCCGTCGGCGAAGCGCAGGGCGGTGCCGGGGGCCAGGGTGCGGACCCCGGCGTAGACGGTCTCGGGGCCCCATACGGCCCGGCCGCCGAGGTAGCGGTCGATGGCGAGGGGGTCGAGGGTGTCGGGGAAGTCGGGGAAGCGGGACAGGGCCCGCAGTTCGGAGGCGAAGCTGAGGCGGCGGCCGTCGGCGGAGAGGTGGTAGTAGAGGGACTTCATGCCCGCGTGGTCGTTGAAGAGCTTCAGGCAGGGCTCGGCGCGGCGGTCGACGACGGCGATCGCGAACATGCCCTCCAGGCGGGAGACGAAGGCGTCGCCGTGGCGTTCGTACAGGGGCAGCAGGACGTCGCCGTCGCAGTCGCCCTCGAAGCGGTGGCCGGCGGCGGCGAGCTCGGCGCGCAGTTCGCGGTGGTTGTAGATCTCGCCGTTGAACACGCACGTCATGTCGCCGAGGACGAAGGGCTGGCGGCCGTGGCCGATGCCCTGGACGGCGAGCCGGTTGTTGCCGAGCGCCCAGGTGGGGGCGGTGTGGACGGTCTGGTCGTCGGGACCGCCCTGGTGCATCGCCCGTGCGACGGCGTGCAGGACGTCGCGGTCGACGGGCTCCGCGCCGAAGTGGCCGTAGATGCGGCACATGCTGGTGACCTCTGTCTGTGTGCGGGCGGGGCTCAGGTGCCGGCGAGGTGGTGGCCGGAGGGGCTCTGGCGGGCCTCGGGGTGGTGGCGGCCGAGGAACTCGGTGACGATCTCGACCTGGCGGAGGATGTCGTCGAGCTGGCTGAGGGTGGGGCTGACCCCGTGGCCCTCCAGGGCGCTGTTGCCGGTCTTGAGGTAGATCGGGGCGGCGACGCGGACGAATTCGGGGGCCTCGTAGGTGCGGACGAAGCCGCCGGACATGCGGGGGTTGTCGACGTGGCAGTCGAGCGGGATGGACACGGCCTGGCGCAGTGCCGCGATCATCGGGAGGGTGAGGTCGCGGACGGGGTTGAAGCTGTCGGCGCCGAGCATTTCCAGCATCTGGGCGGAGGCGGCGTTGCCGTGGCCGCAGTGGGCGGAGACCTTGAGGTGGATGTCCGCGGGGAGTTCCCCGGCGGTGCGCAGCCGGTTGAGCACCCACAGCAGGCCCTCGTCGTAGACCACGAATCCGCGGACGCCGAGTTCGAGGCCGCGTTTGACGTCCTCGACGGCCCGGACCATCTGTTCCTGGCCGCGCAGCCGGTAGCCGATGCGGACGCCCTCGGGGGTCTGGACGCTGCCGCCGGTGTCGTAGCTGGCGCGGGGGCCCACCGACATCAGGATCTCGGCGCCGTACTCGCGGCCGAGGGCCACGTACTGCGTGATCTCGCGGGCGGTGTGGCGGTACATGCCGCGGGTTTCGGTGATGCGGTTGATGGTGAATCCGCGGCGCCGGCTCTGGGAGAGCAGGGTCTCGGCGGCCTGTACGGAGTTGACGGTGGGCACCTCGACGCGGAAGTGGCAGCCGTCGTCGAAGGTCTTCCCGGAGCCCTCGCCGGCGGGGGCGTCGGCGCCGGGCAGGCCGAGGCGGGCCAGCTGGGCCCTGGTCTCGGCGAAGAAGGGCCGGCAGGGGGCGGCCTCGGCGGGGGCCGGGGCGGGGGCCGGGGCCGTGGTGGGTGTCGTCATCGTCATCCCGTCACCTCGATGCCGAGCAGGTCCGCCGTCCGTCCGACGATCTGCTCCGCGATCCTGATCGATGTCGCGTGGTCGGCGTGGACGACCTGTACCTCGCCGAAGTTGCCGAGGTTGCCCCGGCAGGCGGGCAGCACGTCGCCGTCCGGGAAGCGGACCGTCAGCGCGTGCAGGCAGTCCCCGTACTCGGCGGCCGCCCAGTCCAGGGCGGGCACGCGGTCGGGGCGGGGGGCGGGGTCCGCGGCGCCGAACCAGCGGACGGTCGCGTACCGGGTGAAGGCGGGGGGCTGCGGTTCGATCCGCTCGCCGAGGTGGATCCGCACCAGCAGTTCGAAGATGTCGCCGCCGCCGGCCAGCCGGTAGAGGTTGGGCAGGCAGGAGCCCATGATGCGCGGGTTGAGTTCGATGAGCCGGGGGCGGCCGTCGGCGCCCAGCATGATCTCCACGTGGAACACGCCGAGGCGCAGGCCGAGGGCCGCGACGACGGCTTCGGCGAAGTCCATGACGGCCGCGTGGTCCTCGGCGCCGATGGCGGCGGGGATGGTGGTGCCGGTCTCCAGGGCCTCGTGGCGGTGCCAGGTGGAGCGTTCGCTGACGGCCAGTCGCAGGAAGCGGCCGTGGGAGAGGCCGATCTCGGCGGAGAGGAACCGGCCGCCGAGGTACTCCTCGACGAGGATGCCCGCCTCGTAGGTGGCGTCGTCGGCCAGCGCCCGGGTCAGGACCTCGCGCAGTGCCGTCTCGTCGGGGACGACGTGGGCGCCCTCGCTGGCGGAGCCGCGGGCCGGTTTGACGACGACCGGGTAGCCGGTGACCCCGGCGAACGCGGCGGCCTGCGCGAAGCCGGTGACGACGGCGTGCCGGGTGGTGTCGACCCCGGCGGCGGCGAGCACCTCGCGGCAGCGGTGCTTCAGCTTGGCGGCCTCGGCACCGCGGGCGGAGGTGAAGGGGACGCCGATCTCCTCGGCGATGCGGGCGACCGGCACGACGAGGGCGTCGACGGTGGCGACGAACCCGTCGACGGGGCGGCGGCGGTGGACGTCGAGGACGAGGGCGCGCAGGGCCTCGTGGTCGGTGGCGTCGTCGAGGACGTGCACGGTGTCGACGTACGCGCCGTAGGGCGAGGCGTCGAAGTCGATGTTCTGGGACTTCTCCATGCGCAGGGAGCGGATGAGGGTCACCTCGTGGCCGAGCCGCTTGGCCGCCTCGAAGGCGGGGGCGTTGCCGGTCTTCCAGGTGACGAACAGGACGTGCCGGGGTGCTTCGCGGTGCGCTGTCATCGGACCTTCCTGGCGAATCGCTGGCCGATCCGCACGAAGGCGGGGTTTCGGGTTCCGGGGGCGGGGATGAAGGAGATGGAGCCGGCGAGGACGTTGTTCTTCGACATGGAGCTGAAGCCGCCGGCGCCGGAGAGGACGAGGTCGCCCTCGTCGAGCCGGCGCCACCCTCCGTCGCGGCCGCGCTCGGAGTACTCGTAGCCGAGGTGTTCGCCGCCCCGCAGGACGTTCAGGCGGTAGCCGTCGGAGTCGTAGAGGCCGGCGCAGGCGTCGAGGTCGAGGTCGAAGGGGCGGCCGGTGCGGATGAGGCCTTCGCCGGTCAGGGCCCGCAGGAGGTCCTCGTACAGGCCGAAGGCGGGGTAGGCGTTGGCGAGCAGGAGCAGGAAGGTGCCCTGCTCGGGGAAGATCTGGATGAAGTTGTGGTGGCCGCTGCCGTTGGAGTTGAAGCCGAAGGCGGTCGGTCCGAACATCAGCCAGCCCAGGCCCCAGGCGTGCATGAAGTGGTGTCCGGGGACGTCGATCTGCGGGGTGCGCATCTGTGCGGCGAGGGCGGCCGAGAGCAGCCGCTCGCCGTCGGGGGTGACGCCGTCGTTCAGGGCGAGGAGGGCGATCTTGGCGAGGTCGTCGAGGGTGAGGCAGACGGAGAAGGAGCCGGCCGCGTCGTCGGCGACGGTCTGGGGCGGCGGGTCGTGGCGGACGTAGCGCTGCCCGCTCTCGCTCCACAGGTAGCCGGCCGAGACGGTGTCCCCGTAGTGGCCGCCCTCGGTGAGGGTTCCGGGGATCTCCTCGATGCCGAGGGGGGTCAGCAGCAGGTCGTTGACGGCGCGGCGCCAGGGGACGCCGAGGAGCTTCTCGATGAGCCCGGCGACGATGGAGGTCCCGCAGGCCGAGTACGCGAACACCTCGCCGGGCTCGAAGAGCTGTCCGTACCCGGAGAAGGTGTCGAGGTAGCGGTCGAGGTCGGGGAGGGCGGTGTCGTGCCAGACCTCGTAGGAGTCGTCGATGCCGCTGGTGTGGGAGAGGAGCTGGCGCAGCGTCACCTCGACGGTGCGGCCGTCGGCGCGCCGGAACGCCTTCGGCAGCAGGGGGGCCAGGGGTTCGTCGAGACCGATCAGGCCCCGGTCGACGAGCCGGAGCACGGTGAAGGCCAGCATCGGCTTGGTGATGCAGGTGACGCGCTGGCGGGAGTCCGCGCCGCGGGGGGCGCCGGTCTCGATGTCGTCGACGCCGTAGTAGGTGCGGCTGAGCGTGCCGTCGGCGTAGACGGCCGCGGCGGCTCCGGGGACGCCGTGGCCGCGGCCGGACTCGTGGAGGGTCTCGGCCACGGCGGCCTGCCGGGCGGCGGCCCCCGTCGTGGCGGTGGCGGGGGCGGCCGCCGCCCGGGCGCGCTTGTCGCGCAGCAGCCGGGCCTGGGCGGCCAGGGTGCGGTGCTCGTAGATCTCGGCGACGCGCACGGTGTGGCCGGCGGTGTCGCCGAGCCGGGCGGCGAGGAGGTTGGCGAGGAGGGAGTGGCCGCCGATGGAGAAGAAGTCCCGGTCGGCGCCGAGGTGGGCGACGCCGAGTAGGTCGCTCCAGACCGCGGCGACGGCGGCCTCGTCGGGGTCGTCGGTGGTGAAGGCGCCGTCGGCTCCCCCGTTGACGTTCCAGTCGATCGCGCGGGCGGCCAGGGCCTTGCGGTCGACCTTGCCGTTCGGCAGTTGCGGGAGCCGGTCCTCGACCAGGATCTTGGCGGGCCGCATGTAGTGCGGGAGCTTGCGGCGCAGGTGGCCGGCCATCGTCTCGACGGGGACGTCGGCGCCTTCGAGGCCGACGTAGCAGACCAGGCGGGTGTCGTCGTCCTTGCGGACGGCGAGGGCGGCCACGTCCCTCAGGCCGACGGCTTCGCGGAGCACGGACTCGATCTCGCCGAGCTCGACGCGGAAGCCGCGGACCTTGACCTGGTTGTCCTTGCGGCCCATGAACCGCAGTTCGCCGTCCTCGGTCCAGCGGGCCAGGTCGCCGGTGCGGTAGAGGGTGCCGGCCGGCAGGTGCGGCGGGGCGGGGACGAACGCGGCTGCGGTGCGTCCGGGGTCGTTGATGTAGCCGCCGGACAGGCCGTCGCCGCCGAGGTGGAGTTCGCCGACGACGCCGCGGGGCACCTGCCGCCCGCGTGCGTCGAGGACGTGGGCGGCGGTGTTGGGGAGGGGGACGCCGATCGTGGGGCTCTGGGTGACGGGGCCGGTGAAGCACTTCCAGGTGGAGTACGTGGTGTCCTCGGACGGCCCGTAGAGGTTGTAGAGCCGCTCCACGCCGGTGTGGGCGAAGGCGGCGTTGACGAGTTCCTTCGCGAGGGGTTCGCCGGCGACGTTCAGGACCGTGGTGGAGGCGGGCACGGCCGACCGCTGGAGCAGCACGTTCAGGGCGCTGGGGACGGTGTTGACCAGGGTCGGGCGCAGGCCGTCGTCCTCGGTGAGGGCGAGGACGTTGTCCACGACGACGACGCTGCCGCCGGTGGCCAGTGGGGCCCAGAGCTCGAACACCGAGAGGTCGAAGTTGAGGGAGGTGGCGAAGAGCACCCGGGCGAGGTCCTCGGGCCGGTAGGTGTCGCGGGCCCAGGCGAGCAGGGCGGCGACGTTGCGGTGGCTGATGACGACGCCCTTGGGCAGGCCGGTCGAGCCCGAGGTGTAGATCAGGTGGGTGGTGGCGGCCGGGTCGGCGCCGGCTTCCGGGGGGTCGGGGCGTTCGGCTCCGGCCTTCTCCCACAGTTCGTCCCAGGGCAGGGCGGTCGCGGGTACGGCGTCGAGCCAGGCGGCGGTGCCGGCGTCGGAGTCGTGGACGACGGCGGCCATGTCGGCGGTCGCGGCGATGCCGGCGAGCCGGTCGGCGGGGTAGGCCGGGTCGAGGGGGACGTAGGCGCAGCCGGCCTTGTGGACGGCGAGCAGGAGGCAGACGGTGCGGTGGGTGCGGGCGACGCTGACTCCGACGCGCGAGCCGGGGGCGATGCCCCGCGCCAGCAGGGCGCGGGCGATCCGGTTGGCCTGTTCGTCGAGCTCGCGGTAGGTGAGGGTGGTGCCCCGCCACTCCACGGCCGGGGCCCCGGGGGTGCGGGCGGCCTGGGCCTCGACGAGCGCGTGGAGGGTGGTGTCGCGGGGGTAGGGCCGGGCGTTGGCTTCCAGGGCCGCCGACAGGTGGCGGGTCTCCTCCTCCGAGAGGAGTGCCAGCTCCGTGACGGGGGTGGTGGGGCGTCGGCAGGCGTCGAGGAGCAGGGTCCGGTAGTTGGCGGCCATGCGGGCGACGAAGGCCTCGGTGAACAGGCTCGCGTCGTAGGTCAGGGCGAAGCGGACGGTGCCCGGGGCCTGCTCCGCCTCCAGGAGGAGGTCGAAGCCCTCGGGGCGCGGGTCCGCTCGCGCGGCCGGGTCCGCCGTGGTGTCGCGGCTGAGGAAGCCGGCGCGCAGTCCGGCGCCGAGGTCGGCGGGGCCGGCGGCGGGCCGGCGGGCCGCGGCGCGGTGCCGGGCGGACAGGGCGGCGGTCAGGGCCGCGAAGGTGACGTCGTCCCCGATCCGGGAGCGGACGGCGACGGGGTGGCCGCAGCCCGGGTCCGCCGGTCCGCCGGCGCGGGCCAGTACGAGGTCGTCCTGGCCGCTGTAGCGGTGGAGCAGGACGGTGAAGGCCGCGTTGAACAGCTCGGCGGCTTCCAGGCCCCTGGTCCCGACGAACTCCGCGAGCGGCTGGAGGGCGCTGTCGGTCCAGGCGTGGGTGCGCGGGGATCGCCCCTCCCGCCCGCCGGTGTCCCGGACGGGGAGCTGGAGGGCGGGGGCGGCGGCGGTCGTCGTCTCTTCGGGCGCGGCGGATGTGGCGGCAGGCATTTCGCCCACGGACGTGATTCCCCTCGTTCGATGGCACTGTTTTCGGCCTGCGGGCGCGGTGGACCGGCATTCCCGCGCGGTGGGGTGCGCGGAAGGTGTCCTGAATTGCGCACAGGTCTCCGGAAGTGCGGATGTACGGATTACGCGCATGCCGGAGGAACCCGGGACCCGGGACGGCACACGGAATGACGGAATGACGGAATAACGGAAAGGTCTGATTGACGGAATGCGGGATGAAGTGGAGCTGCGTTTACGGAACGGAATGCACGCGGGGGCGCACGGAGTTCCTGTTCCGTTCGGCCCAGCGGGCGACCGGCGGCATCAGGGCGCCGACCACGGCGAACCCGAGGGCCATGACCAGCCAGCCGACGGCGCCGTGCTCGATGGCCAGCCAGGTCAGCACGGCGGGCGCGATCATCTTGCCGAGGTCCGCGCCCATCGCGGCCGTGCCCTGGTACTGGCCCTGGGCGTGCTCGGGCGCCAGGCCGAAGGACATGCCCCAGCTGCCGGCCGACTGTCTGATCTCGCCGAGTACGTGGGCCAGCGCGCCGGCCACCAGCAGGAGGGAGGCGACGGCCGCGGAGGCGCCCTCGGTCAGGGCGAAGACCGCGCAGGCGACGGCCAGGCACAGGGAGCCGGTCCGGGACGCCCGGGCCGCGGCCCCCGGCTCGTCGGTGCCGCGCGCGGCCCTGACCTGGAGCAGTACCACCGCGACGGTGTTGGTGATGAGGATGACGGCGATCATCCAGCGGGGTGCGCCGGTGTGGTGCAGCACCCAGAGCGGGAGGACCACGTCCAGCAGCAGGTTGTGCATGGAGAGCAGGCCGTCCAGCACGACGAAGGCGAGGAAGGGCCGGTCGCGCAGGACGACCAGGGCCGGGCCCGGTCTGGCGGGCTGCGGCGGCACGGCCGGGAGCAGCAGCGTGAGCAGGCCGGTGACCAGGTAGGTGCAGGCGTTGAGGACGACGGCCGCCCGGTAGACGGCGGGGGTGTCGGCCACCAGGACCAGGCCCGCGAGGGCGGCGCCGGCGGAGACGCTGACGTTGCTGGTGGCCCGCAGGTAGGCGCGGACGGAGACCCGGTCCTCGGGCGGAACCAGTCCGGCGACCATGGCCATCCGGGCGCTGCGGCTGGCGCTGTACGCGACGGCCTGGAGGGAGAGCACCAGCAGGTACTGGCGGAACCCGTCGACGAGGAGCAGGGCCGCGGTGAGCGGTCCGAGGGCGAGGAAGGACCAGATCTGGACGGCCCGGGGGCCGATCCGGTCGGCCAGGTGGCCGCTCGGGGTGCTCAGGGCCAGCGCGACGCCCGCGGCGACACCGACTCCGATGCCGAACTCGCCGGGCGAGAGCCTGAGTACGGACGTGGCGTAGATGGCGTTCAGCGCCATCCACATGCCCTGCCCGAGGGTGTGCACCAGCGTGACGCCGGTGAGCGTGCGGGCGGGGCCGCGCTTCGGGAGCAACCGGCTCAGCATTGCCGCACCATGTCACTCGGATTGAATTGTCCGGACCATTTCTCGACCGTCAGGATCACTGACACCGCTCCGACCTCTCGTTCAGCGCCATTGCCAACGAAGATTCGGGAATTTCCCCCGTGGATACCCGGCCGAGATCGTCGGCCGGACACGAAGATCTATTAGAGACGTGCCGAGGTGGCACGTCCAGGGAATATGCTGTGGCGCTCGTCACACGGGAATGCCCAGAGGGCGGGCGGTAAATTCTTGGCGAAATCATCCGGAGGAATGTCGTGAAAGTCCTGGCTACTTGCGGGTAGCCCGGCGCCCGGTGCGGGGCCCGTACGACGGGAAGGCCCCCGCACGGGCGTGCGGGGGCCTTCCGGGGTCGTGCGTCGGGTGCGGGGCGGGCGGGGCTCGCGGGGCGTCAGCCCCGGGCGGCGGCGAGCTCGGCCACGCGGCGGCGGACGAGGAACCAGCCGCCGACGAGGGCCGCGCCGATGACGGGCACGAACAGCACCGTGGTGCGGCCGACGCCGCCGTCGCACCACATCAGGACCAGGACCGTGACGAGGAAGACCAGCGTGACGATCTGGGTGTAGGGGGCCCAGGGCAGACGGTAGGAGGGGCGCTCCAGCAGCCCCTGCCGGGCGCGGCGCCAGAAGTGGAGCGAGCACAGCATGACCATCGCCCAGGTGCCGAGGATGCCGAGCGAGGCGAAGTTCAGGACGATCTCGAAGGCGTCCGAGGGCATGAAGTAGTTCAGGCCGACGCCCGCGATGCCGAAGGCGGCGGTGAACAGGACGCCGCCGTAGGGGACCCTGCCCTTGTTCATGACGCCGGTGAACTTGGGGGCGGAGCCGGACATCGCCATCGAGCGCAGGATCCGCCCGGTGGAGTAGAGCCCGGAGTTCAGGCTGGAGAGGGCGGCGGTCAGCACGACCAGGTTCATGATGCCCGCGGCGCCGGGGACGCCGAGCTTGTCGAAGACCGTCACGAAAGGGCTCTGGTCGCCGGAGTACTCGGTGTACGGGAGCAGCAGGGCGAGCAGGACCACGGAGCCGACGTAGAAGATGCCCACGCGCCACATGATCGAGTTGATCGCCTTGGGCATGATCTTCTCGGGGTTCTCGGTCTCGCCCGCGGCGACGCCGCACAGCTCGACGGAGGCGTACGCGAAGACGACGCCCTGGATGACCAGCAGCATCGGGAGCACGCCGGACGGGAAGAGGCCGCCGTTGTCGCTGATGTTGGACAGGCCCGGGGTGTGGCCGCCGATGTCGTGGCTGGTGGCGACGAGGTAGATGCCGACGATCAGGAACAGCGACAGGGCCGCCACCTTGACCAGGGAGAACCAGAACTCCATCTCGCCGAAGTACTTCACCGAGATCAGGTTCGCGGTCAGGACCACGGCCAGGGCGATGAAGGCGAGCACCCACTGGGGGACGTCGGTGAACAGCGACCAGAAGTGGGCGTAGGTCGCGGCGGCCGTGATGTCGGCCACCGTGGTCGTGGACCAGTTCAGGAAGTAGAGCCAGCCCGCTGTGTAGGCGCCCTTCTCCCCCATGAACTCGCGCGCGTAGGAGACGAAGGCCCCGGAGGAGGGGCGGTAGAGCACCAGCTCGCCGAGGGCGCGGACCACGAAGAAGGCGAAGGCCCCGCACACCGCGTAGGCGATGGCGAGGGAGGGTCCGGCGCCGGCCAGGCGGCCGCCCGCACCCAGGAAGAGGCCGGTGCCGATCGCCCCGCCGATCGCGATCATGTTGATGTGGCGGGACTTGAGGTCCTTGCTGTAGCCCTCGTCACCGGCGTCGACATGGCGGGACGACGCCTCGGCTGGGGCCGTGGTCAAGGTGCGGTCACTCATTCGGGGCTTCGCCTTCGTGGTTCGGACAGGCAGGTCCGGGGCGCGTGCGGGCGAGCTGGGTGGTGTCTCCCGTGCCGCGTTCCGGTGATTTTGTCGCCCCAATAGACCATGAGCCTCCGCTGCCCGCCAAAATCGGCCCCATGCGCGCGAAGGCCCCCCGCGACCATGGAAACGGTCGCGAGGGGCCTCCTGGGGGCACGAAAGCGAGGCCGGGGGCCTCAGTCGAGCGGGGCGGTCTCCGCCGCCTGGTCGAGGCGGAAGGCCTCGTTGCCCAGCCCGATCCGGGCGTGCGCCTCCGGGCGGCGCCGCTTGAGCAGCAGCCCGTGCACGAGCCCGCCCACGGCGGCGAGGGCGATGATCGCGGGCAGCACCCAGCTCAGCGCGGAGCCCTCCTCGGCGGCCACGAGCACGCCGAAGTCGCGCACGGTGTAGACGGCGATGACGACGAGCGCGAGCCCGGACAGACCCGCGGCGACCAGCCGCCAGGTCTGCGCGCCGGCCGTGCCGCGGCGGACGAAGAACGCGATGACGGCGACGGAGGACGCGGCCATCAGCACGGTCACGCCGAGGGCGCCGACGCTGCCCATCCAGGTGAACAGGTGCAGGACGGGCGCCGTGGGATCGCCGGCCGGCAGGTCGTCGGTGAGCGCGAAGACGATGACCACGACGGCGGCCACGACGGTCTGCAGCAGCGAGCCGGTGGCGGGCGCGCCCGTGCCGGGGTTGGTGCGGCCGAAGCGGGCGGGGAGCAGGCCCTCGCGGCCCATGGCGAAGGCGTAGCGGGCGACGACGTTGTGGAAGCTCAGCATCGCCGCGAACATGCCCGTGACGAAGAGCACGTGCAGGACGTCGGTGAACGCGGCGCCCAAGCGGCTCTCGGTGAGCACGAAGAGCAGGCCGGGACCGGCGTCCGTGGAGGCCTTGACGACGTCGGCGGGGCCGGTGGCGACGGTAAGGGCCCAGGCGCTCAGGGCGAAGAACAGGGCGACGAAGCCGACCGCGAGGAACATCACGCGGGAGACGACGATGTGCGGCTTGCTGGTCTCCTCGGCGTAGACCGGGGACTGCTCGAAGCCCACGAAGGCGGCGATGCAGAAGCACAGGGCGGTGCCGAGGCCGGCGCCGGAGAGGGTGCCGGGGTCGAAGGCGGTCAGCGAGAGGCCCTCGGGACCGGGCTTGCCGAGCGCGGCGGCGTCGAAGACGACGACGAGGGCGCATTCGATCAGCAGCAGGACGCCGAGCACCTTGGCGTTGAGGTCGATCTTGAGCCAGCCGAGCGCGCCGGTGGCGGCGACCGCGATCAGGGCCGGGATCCACCAGGCGACGCGCACGTCGAGGTAGGTGGCGAAGAGGCCGGATATCTCGAAGCCGAGGATGCCGTACACGCCGACCTGCATGGCGCTGTAGGCGACGAGGGCGACGAGGGAGGCGGAGGCGCCGGCGGTGGGCCCGAGGCCGCGCGCGATGTACGCGTAGAAGGCGCCGGCGTTGTGGACGTGCCGGCTCATCTCGGCGTACCCGATGCCGAACAGGGCGAGGACGATGCCGAGGATCACGAAGAGCAGCGGCTGGCCGACGATGCCCATGACCCCGAAGATCGTGGGCATGACACCCGCGACGACCATCAGGGGCGCGCTCGCGGCGAGTACGGAGAGCAGCAGTCCGGCGGTGCCGAGCCGGTCGGCGCGCAGGGCGCGGTCCTGGCCCTTGTACGTGCGGATCTCGGGCTCGGCCGGGAGCGTGGTGGATCTGCCCGTGGGCATGGCGGGGTCCTTTCGGGGGGTGGCCGGCCGGGGGGCCGGCCGGGGGGTCAGGCGGTGCCGAGCGCGGCACTGCGCGCGGCGAGGAAGGCCTTGTGCGGGTCCCGGTCGGGATAGGACCAGGGGGCGCGGGTGGCGTGGCTGCCGATGCGGTGGAAGAGGGCGGCGGCCTCCGCGGGGCGCCCTTCGCAGAGCTTGGCGTGGGCGAGGAAGTTGAGGTCGACCCGGTTGCGCGGGTGGTCCTCGCGCTCCCACTCCAGCCACCAGTCGAAGGCGGAGCGCAGCACCTGGCGGGCGCGGCGGCCCGTCCAGTGTTCGGCGGCGCCCTCGGGGGTGGCGCGGCCCTGGGCGGCGGCGAGCACCCGGTAGCGCTCGGCGTGGGCGATGACGGGCAGGACGGCGAGCGGGGAGTCGGCCGGGGACTCCTCGGCGGCCCAGGCGGCGAAGTCGTAGACCTCGTGGAGCGGGTCGTGCCCGGCGGCCGGGGTGCGCTCGGCGAGCTTGGCGACCATCAGGTGGTGGGCGTGGTGGTGCTCCCGGTGCCGGGCCCGGACCTGGTCGAAGTGACGGCTGAACTCCTCCTCCGTGCCGAAGGCGCGGGAGAGCATCAGCAGGCCGAGCCAGGGGGTGGGGTCGGCCGGGAACAGCGCGGCGGCGCGTCGGCAGGCCCCGTCGGCCGCCTCGGGGGTGCCCTTGCCGCGCAGGGCGGTGAAGACGGCCGCGCAGGCGAGGAGGGTCACGGCGTCGGCGCTGCCGGGTTCGGCGAGCAGCCATTCACCGGCCCAGGCGGTGGCGGCCGGGGTTTCGGCGAGGACGACGAGGCGGTGGCCGCGGCGGTCCCAGTCGTCCCCGGTGCCGACCAGCAGAGTACGGGCCTTGGACCACCGGCCCTGGGTGAACTGGGTGCGCACCGCAACCAGTTCGGTGTCGCACAGGGCGGGGTCGAAGAGCTGGGCGTCCCGCTTGCGGGCGCGGCCGAGGGGCGGCGGAGGCGGGGACATCCGCGGGTTTCCCTCCAGGACGCGGGCGCGGGTGGGCGGCGTGCGCGGGGGCGCGCACGGGATGCCGACGGGGACGGTGATGCCGGTGGTGCCGGTGGTGCCGGTGATGCGCGTGCTAGGGATGTTGCCTTTGTTGCCGGTCGTTGCGGTGCTGCGGCTTGATCTTGCCGGTGAGCGTTCCGGATGATCACGCACAGCAAACCGGTACGCACAGCTCCGCGTCAAGGTCCAGCCCGGCGCGTGGCGGGTTTCAACTCATCGTTTCGGTGGCCGAGTTGGCGCGGTTGTGACGGTTCGGGGCCGGGCGCCCCCCGCCGGCCCGGCTCCGTAGGCTGTCCCCATGACGACGCACGGCGGACTTCCGCCCTTCCTGCTGGGCTTCCCCGGAGAGCTGCGCGACCGGCTGGTGGCGGCGGTACTGAGCGGGGCGAAGACCACGACGACGGGACTCCTGGCGGAGTACGAGCGGGAGGGCGAGCCACTGCCCGAGCCGGGTGCGCGCTCGGTGCTGGTGGATTCCGCCGAACGGCCGCTGGCTGTCCTGGAAGTGACGGAGGTGAACGTCGTGCGGCTGGCCGACGTCGGCCTGCCGCACGCCCTCGACGAGGGGGAGGGGTACGCGTCGGTGGCCGAATGGCGCGCCTCGCACGAGGGGTTCTGGCGCGACGTGGAACGGCTCGCGGGGCCAAAAGCGCCCCCGTTCACCCTCGACGACGACACCCTGGTGGTCACCGAGCGCTTCCGGCTGCTGCGGAACCCGGCGCCGGACACCGGCACGGGTCCCGGCCGGGACACCGGCACGGGGGCCGCGCCGGACGCCGCCGAGGGGCCCGCGCCGGCGGCCTAGGACACGGCCTTCGCGGCCGCGCGGCCCGCCGCGCGGCCCGAGAAGATGCAGCCGCCCAGGAAGGTGCCCTCCAGCGCCCGGTAGCCGTGGACGCCCCCGCCGCCGAAGCCCGCCGCCTCGCCGGCCGCGTAGACGCCGGGGAGCGGTTCGCCCGCCGGGGTCAGGACCCGCGAGGACAGGTCGGTCTCCAGACCGCCCAGGGACTTGCGCGTCAGGATCGAGAGCCGGACCGCGATCAGCGGGCCCGCGGCGGGGTCCAGGATGCGGTGCGGGGCGGCGGTGCGGATCAGCCTGTCGCCCAGGTACCTGCGCGCCCCGTGGATCGCCGTCACCTGGGCGTCCTTGGAGAACGGGTTGGCGATCTCCCGGTCGCGGGCGACGATCTCGGCCCGGACGGCGGCCTCGTCCAGGAGGTTCTCCTTGGTGAGCTCGTTCATCCGGCGGACCATCGCGGACACGTCGCGTTCGACGATGAAGTCGGCCCCCCGGTCCATGAAGGCCTTGACCGGACCGGGGACGGCCTGGCGCGCCCGGTCGATGACGTCGCGCACCGACTTCCCCGTCAGGTCGGGGTTCTGCTCGGAGCCGGAGAGTCCGAACTCCTTGCCGATGATGCGCTGGTTGAGCACGAACCAGGTGTGGTCGTGGCCGGTCTTCATGATGTGGTCGAGGGTGCCGAGCGTGTCGAACCCCGGGAAGAGCGGTACGGGGAGCCGCTTGCCGGTCGCGTCGAGCCAGAGCGAGGACGGGCCGGGCAGGATCCGGATGCCGTGCCGGGCCCAGATGGGGCTCCAGTTCTCGATGCCCTCGGTGTAGTGCCACATGCGGTCCTTGTTGATGTGGCTGGCTCCCGCGGCCTCCGTGATGCCGAGCATCAGGCCGTCCACGTGTGCCGGGACACCGGAGAGCAGCCGCTCGGGCGGGGTGCCGAGCCGCTCGGGCCACTGTGCGCGCACGAGGTCGTGGTTGCCGCCGATGCCGCCGCTGGTGACGATCACCGCCTGGGCCCGCAGGCTGAAGGCTCCGCTCACCTCGCGGCCGCTGGCACAGCCCCGTACGGCGTCCGAGGGGGCCAGTACCTCCCCGGTGACGGTGTCCACCGTGCCGGCGGTGGCCGACAGGCCGGTGACCCGGTGCCGGAAGGCGAGCCGGACCAGGCCCCGGGCCACCCCGGCGCGGACCCGGCGTTCGAAGGGGGCGACCAGGCCGGGGCCGGTCCCCCAGGTGATGTGGAAGCGCGGGACGGAGTTGCCGTGCCCGTTCGCGCCGTAGCCGCCGCGCTCCGCCCAGCCGACCACCGGGAAGAAGCGCACCCCCCGGGCGTGCAGCCAGGGCCGCTTCTCCCCCGCGGCGAAGTCCACGTACGCCTCGGCCCAGCGGCGCGGCCAGGCGTCCTCGCTGCGGTCGAAGCCTGCGGTGCCCGCCCAGTCCTGGAGGGCCAGGTCACGGCTGTCCTTGATGCGCATCCGGCGCTGCTCGGGCGAATCGACGAAGAACAGCCCGCCGAAGGACCAGTGCGCCTGGCCGCCGATGGACTGCTCGGGCTCCTGGTCGAGGAGGATCACCTTGCGGCCCGCGTCGACGAGCTCGGCGGTGGCGACGAGCCCGGCGAGGCCCGCTCCGATCACGATCACGTCAGCGTCGTACGTCATGCGTTGCCCGTCCTCCGGTCGGTGGTGGGGCAGATCCTTTGCTACGGAGCGGTAACCAGTCAACAGCGGTGGTTGGATGGATTCCGTGAGTGCCGCTGATGAAGTGCTGGACGTCGTGGACCGGGACGACCGGGTCACCGGACGGGCCCCGCGGGGCGAGGTGTACGCCCGGGGGCTGATCCACCGGTGCGTGTTCGTGCTGGCCGCGGACGCGCGGGGGCGGGTCTTCGTGCACCGCCGGACCGCGTCGAAGCTGGTGTTCCCCGCGTACTACGACATGTTCGTGGGCGGGGTGGTGGGCGCGGGCGAGGACTACGCGGGGGCCGCGCTGCGGGAGGCCGAGGAGGAGCTGGGGGTGAGCGGGCTGGAGCCGCCGGAGCCGCTGTTCAAGTTCCTGTACGAGGGTCCGGGCGGCGCCTGGTGGTCGTACGTGCACCGGGTGCGGTGCGACCTGCCGGTGGCTCCGCAGGCCTCGGAGGTGGACTGGCACACCTGGCTGACGCCGCGGGAGCTGGAGCGGCGGGTCGCGGACGGGGAGTGGCCGTGGGTGCCGGACGGCCTGGAGGCGTACCGGCGGCTGACGGCCTTCCGGCCGGGCGGCGGCTGACGGCGCCGGGGCGGGCGGCGGCCCGGGGGGGCTGAGGGGCCGGGGGGCCGAGGCACCGGGCGGGGGGCGAGGCGCCGGGCGGGGGGCGAGGCGCCGGGCGGGGGGCGAGGCGCCGGGCGGGGGGCGAGGCGCCGGGCCGCTGCCGGGTCCGCGGGAGCGCTGCCCGTAGATTGGCCGGATGATCGACTTCGCCAAAGACGTGCGCCTCTGGTTCGCGCCGAAGCGGCTGCGGGACGAGGGCGACACCCCGGACTACCGCTTCTCCCTGGCCAACGAGCGGACCTTCCTCGCCTGGATCCGGACCGCGCTCGCGCTGGTCGGGGGCGGGTTCGCGGTCGACCAGTTCCTGCCCGACCTGCGGTGGGGCGTACGGGTCGGGATGGCCCTCGCCCTGCTGGCGGTCGGCGCGGCCTGCGCGCTGCGGGCCGTCAACCACTGGGTTCGCTGCGAGCGGGCGATGCGGCGCGGCGAGGACCTGCCGCTGTCGCGGTTCCCGGTGGTGCTGAGCCTGGGCGTCGGCCTGGTCGCGGCGGCCATGGTGGTCGTCGTGCTGTTCGGCTGGACGTCCGGCCGGTGAGCGGCCCCGGTACGGGGGCGGTCCGCGACGCGGGGCTGCAGCCGGAACGGACCCGGCTGGCGTGGCGGCGTACGACGCTGGCCTGCTCGGTGGCGGTCGTCCTGGCGCTGCGGCAGGCGCTGCGCGGCTCGGGATCCCCGGTGCAGGTGGGCGGGACCGCCGTGATCGCGCTGATCTGGCTGGCGTTCCTGGGGGTGGCGCACCTGCGGATGCGCCAGCTCGCGGCGGCCCGGCCGCCCGGTCTCGCACCACGCGCGGCGGTCGGCGCGGTGCTGTGCACGGTGGCGCTGGCGCTGTTCGCGATGACGCTGATCTGGTGACCTTCGCGGGGCGCGCGACACGAAGGGGGACACAACGGGTGTTGCGGGGCGATGCCCACTAGCCTCGGCGCCATGACGACCCTGCACCACGAGCACCCCACGCACGCGCACGTCCACGGCCCCTCCTGCGGCCACCGGGCGGTCCCGCACGGCGACCACGTCGACTACGCGCACGACGGCCACCTGCACCGGGAGCACTCCGGGCACTGGGACGAGTGCGAGAGCACCGGCCACACCGCCCACGCGGACCACGGGCACGCGCACGGCCCGGACTGCGGGCACGAGTCCGTTCCGCACGGGGACCACGTCGACTACGTCCACGACGGGCACCGGCACGCCGAGCACGACGGCCACTACGACGACCACTGACGGCCGCTGACGGCCACTGACGCGCCCCGGCCGCCCCACACCCCCGCTCTCCCCGGACACCGGCCCTGCTGACAGGATTTCGGTCACCGTCACAGCGACCCGGGGAGAGCACCATGACCGTCGACGCACCGTACGTCGTCCAGCCCGCGAGCGGGGTGTACGCCTACGTCCAGCCGGACGGGGGCTGGTGCCTCAACAACGCGGGGTTCGTCAGCGACGGCGGACAGACCCTGCTCGTCGACACCGCCGCCACCGAACGCCGGGCGCTGGCCCTGCGCGAGGCGGTCCGGGCAGCGGGGGCGCCGTTCCCGCGGACCGTCGTGAACACCCACCACCACGGCGACCACACCTACGGCAACGGGGTGTTCGCCCCCGAGGCCCTGATCATCGGGCACGACAACGCGCGCGCCGAGCAGCTCGCCGCCGGGCACCAGCTCGAACTGATCTGGCCCGCCACCGACTTCGGCGCGATAGCGATCACCGCCCCCGACCTGACCTTCAGCGAGCGGCTGACCCTGCACGTGGGCGGGACCGAGGTGCGGGTGATCCACCCGGGCGTGGCGCACACCACCGGGGACGCGGTCGTGTGGCTGCCCGGGCAGCGCGTCGTCTTCACCGGGGACCTGGTCTTCGCCGGCGGGACGCCCTTCCTCGCGATGGGCTCGCTGTCCGGTTCGCTGCGGGCGCTGGAGCTGCTGGCCACCCTGGACGCGGAGACCGTCGTACCGGGTCACGGCCCGCTGACCGACCCGTCGGCGTACGAGGCCACCGGGCGGTACCTGCGGTTCGTGGCCGAACTGGCCCGGGAGGGCCGGGACAAGGGGCTGACCCCGCTGGAGACGGCGCAGGGCGCGGACCTCGGGGAGTTCGCCGCGTGGCGGGAGAGCGAGCGGCTGGTGGCGAACGTGCACCGGGCGTACGCGGAGCTGGCCGGGGAACCGGAGGGGGCCCCGCTGGACATCATGGCCGTGCTGCGGGACATGACGGTGATGAACGGGGGCACGCCCATCCTGTGTCACGCCTGACGCGGGACCGCCCGTGACCGGGGCGAGGGCCCCGGGCGGGGCGGGCCGCGGGAGTTCCCCGGCCCGCCCCCTGGACGGCATACCGACTGGTCGGCATGATGTCCCGGGACGATCCGTTCCACCCCTCACCGTCGACTCCGTACGGAGGTGCGCACCATGACCGCAGCCCCGGCAGGCTCCCCGAGCCCGCGCGGCCTGGACCTGGAGCGGCTGCGCGGCCATCTCGACGCCGCGCGCCCCGGGCTGGTGACCGGCCCGCTGAGCGGCCGGCTGATCGAAGGGGGCCGCTCGAACCTGACGTACGCGGTCACCGACGGGGCCGCCCGCTGGGTGGTGCGCCGCCCGCCGCTGGGCCACGTCCTGGCCACCGCGCACGACATGCGGCGCGAGCACCGGGTGATCGCCGCGCTGCACGGGACGGCCGTGCCGGTGCCCGGGCCGCTGCTGCTGTGCGAGGACGAGGGGGTGCTGGGGGCCCCGTTCTACGTCATGGAGTTCGTGGACGGGGTCCCGTACCGCAGCGCCGCCCAGCTGGCGGGGATCGGTCCCGGGCGGACCCGGCGGGCGGTGCTCGCCCTGGTGGACACCCTGGTGGACCTGCACGCCGTGGACCCGGCGGCGGTCGGGCTGGGCGACTTCGGCCGCCCCGAGGGCTTCCTCGACCGGCAGCTGCGCCGCTGGGGCAAGCAGCTCGCGGCCTCCCGGGGCCGGGAGCTGGCCGGGATCGACGAGCTGCACGCCGCGCTCGGCCGGGCGCTGCCCGCCTCCCCCGCGCCGACGGTGGTGCACGGGGACTTCCGGCTGGACAACGTACTGATCGGCGGGCCGGACGACTCGATCCGGGCGGTGCTGGACTGGGAGATGTCCACGCTGGGCGATCCGCTCACCGATCTCGGGCTGCTCGTGATGTACAGCTCCGACCTGGGGCTGGCCGACTCCCCGGTCAGTACGACGAGCCGGGCGCCGGGGCATCCGGAGCCGGCCGAGCTGATCGAGCGCTACGCCGCCCGTTCCGGCCGGGACACCGGTGCCATCGCCTGGTACACGGCCTTCGCGTGGTTCAAGCTCGCGGTGATCCTCGAAGGCATCCACTACCGCTTCACGCTCGGGCAGACGGTCGGCGCGGGCTTCGACCGGATCGGTGAGCTGGTCCCGGTCTTCATCGAGCACGGTCTGACCACCCTCCAGGAAGGCTGAGCAGCACCCATGGACTTCGCATTCGACTCCCGTACCGAGGAACTCCGCGCGCGGCTGCTCGCGTTCATGGAGGAGTACGTCTACCCGGCGGAAGCCCTCGCCGCCGAGCAGCGCGCGCGGCTGGCCTCGCCCTGGGACACCCCGGCCGTCTTCGGTGAACTGAAGGCCGAGGCGCGCCGTCAGGGCCTGTGGAACCTCTTCCTGCCCGACGCGGAGTACGGGGCCGGGCTGACCAACCTCCAGTACGCCCCGCTCGCCGAGATCACGGGCCGCAGCCCGCACCTGGCACCGATGGCGACCAACTGCGCGGCCCCGGACACCGGGAACATGGAGCTGCTGGCCCAGTTCGGTGACGAGGGGCAGAAGAAGCAGTGGCTGGAGCCACTGCTGGCCGGCGAGATCCGTTCGGCCTTCGCGATGACCGAGCCCGAGGTCGCCTCCTCGGACGCGACGAACATCGAGACGCGGATCGAGCGCGTCGGTGACGAGTACGTGGTGACCGGCCGCAAGTGGTACATCTCCGGGGCGATGAACCCGGACTGCAAGGTCTTCATCGTGATGGGGAAGACGGACCCGCGGGGCGCCGATCCGCGCCGCCAGCAGTCGATGGTCCTGGTCCCCCGCGACGCTCCGGGCGTCGAGGTCCGCCGGGCCATGACGGTGTACGGGTACGCCGACCACGACCACGGCGGGCACGCCGAGGTCGTCTTCGACGGGGCGCGGGTCCCGGCGGCGAACCTGATCGGCGCCGAGGGCAGCGGCTTCGCCATCGCCCAGGCGCGGCTCGGACCGGGCCGGATCCACCACTGCATGCGGCTGATCGGCATGGCGGAGCGGGCCGTGGAGCTGATGTGCCGGCGCGCGGTGGGACGTACGGCCTTCGGCAAGGAGCTGGCCGCGCAGGGGGTGGTGCAGGGCTGGATCGCCGACGCCAGGGTCACCATCGAGCAGCTGCGGCTGCTGGTGCTGAAGACCGCCTGGCTGATGGACACGGCCGGGAACCGGGGCGCGCACACCGAGATCCAGGCCATCAAGATCGCGACTCCGCGCGCGGTCGTGGAGATCCTGGACCGGGCGGTGCAGCTGCACGGCGCCGGCGGGGTGAGCCAGGACTTCCCGCTGGCCGAACTGTGGGCGGCCGCGCGGACGCTGCGGCTGGCGGACGGTCCGGACGAGGTGCACCAGCGCTCGCTGGCGCGCCGGGAGCTGCGGCCGTACACCGGGCGGGGCTGAACGTGGGGCATTCGTGCGGGAGTTCGGTGGAACGTGTGTGCACGGTGAAGGCGATGCGGGGGGCTTTTTAAGAAACGTTGTTGAATAACGCCGGAAGGCAGGGGTGATCTTGATTTGCTCCTGTCAATCGGAACAGGGTTCTCCAGAAGGTCCGACGCCCCACACGTCACCACGAGGAGATCCCTCCACATGGCAACTCACAAGCGCTCGCGCGGTTTCCGGTACGCGGCAGTCGTCACGGGAGCCGCCACCGCGGCCGCCGTGACCCTGCTCGCCACCCCCTTCGCGGGAGCGGCGGCACCGGCCGAAGGCACCGTCTACGGACTGGGCGCACCCGGCGCGATCGACGGCAGTTACGTCGTCATCCTCGACGGATCGGCCGACAAGCAGAAGCTCGCCGACAAGTACGGAGGCGAACTGCAACGCACCTACGGCTCTCGGGTCAACGGCTTCTCGGCCTCGGGGCTGAGCGAGACCGAGGCCAAGCGGCTCGCCGCCGACCCGGCCGTCGGCAAGGTCGTGCAGAACAAGAAGTTCTCCACCAAGGCCACCCAGCCCAACCCCCCGTCATGGGGGCTCGACCGCATCGACCAGACCGCGAAGGAGGGGGACAAGAAGTACGTCTACCCGGACGGGGCGGGTGAAGGGGTGACGGCGTACGTCATCGACACCGGCATACGCGTGACCCACGAGGACTTCGGCGGCCGCGCCACGAGCGGCTTCGACGCCGTGGACAACGACGACAGCGCCGACGACGGCAACGGCCACGGCACGCACGTCGCCGGGACCATCGCGGGCACCGCCCACGGGGTCGCCAAGAAGGCGAAGCTGGTCGCCGTGCGGGTGCTGGACGACAACGGCTCGGGCACCACCGAGCAGGTCGTCGCCGGCATCGACTGGGTGACCGAGCACCACTCCGGGCCCTCGGTGGCCAACATGAGCCTCGGCGGGGGCGCGGACGAGGCGCTCGACGAGGCCGTGCGCCGGGCCGTGGCCTCGGGCATCACGTTCGCCGTCGCGGCGGGCAACGAGTCGGCCGATGCCGGGCAGGGCTCCCCGGCCCGGGTTCCCGAGGCCATCACGGTGGCGTCGAGCACCATCGACGACGCCCAGTCCTCGTTCTCCAACTTCGGTTCCGTGGTGGACCTGTACGCGCCGGGCTCCGACATCACCTCGGACTGGAACGACAGCGACAGCGGTACGAAGACCATCTCCGGCACCTCCATGGCCACCCCGCACGTCGCGGGAGCCGCGGCCGTCTACCTCGGCGGGCACCCGTCCTCGACCCCGGCGCAGACCGCCACGGCCCTGACCGCGGCGGCGACGGCGGGAGCGGTGACCAACCCGTCGGCGGGCACCGCGAACAAGCTGCTGAAGGTGGCCCCGTAGCGGGACACCCGACGGAGCGGTCCGGCCCGTCCTCCCGCCCGCCCCCGCCAGGGGTGCGGCGGAAGGACGGGCCGGACCGGCGTCCGGACGCCGTCGCGTCCGGGCGGGACTCCGGGCGGCGGAGGCGGAGGGGACCTTCGCCCCCCGGAGTCCCGGCCGGAGGGGGCGGAGGGGGACCTTCCGGTGGGCTATATTCGGTACATCCCCCCACCGAAGGTGCATATCGTCATGCCCAGCCCCACCCTGACCCCGGCCGTCCCCGCCACGGCCCCGCAGGCCCAGCAGGCCCCGCAGGCCCTGGCGCCCACCCCGGCCACGGCACCGGCACCGGCACCGCGCCTGGCCAACCCCGGACCGCTCGGTCTCGCCGCCTTCGCGCTGACCACCTTCGTGCTCAGCCTCTTCAACTCGGGCCTGATCGCGAACGCCGCCCTCAGCGCCGTGGTGCTGCCCCTGGCCCTCTTCTACGGCGGCGTCGCCCAGTTCGTCGCGGGCGTGCTGGAGTTCCGCCGCGGCAACACCTTCGGCACCACCGCGTTCGTCTCGTACGGCGCGTTCTGGATGTCCTTCGCCGGCTACGTGAAGTTCGTCGTCCCGACCCTGCCGGCCGGGCAGGCGCACGTGGCCACCGGCTGGTTCCTGATCGCCTGGTTCGTCTTCACCGCGTACATGGCCGTCGCTGCCCTGAAGCTGGACCTGGCGCACCGGGCCCTGTTCACCGTCCTGGCCCTGACCTTCCTCTTCCTCGCCCTCGGCGACCTCACCCAGGTCACCGGGCTCGGCCGCACCGGCGGCTGCCTCGGCCTGCTGTGCGCGGGCATCGCCTGGTACGTCTCCTTCGCCGGGGTGGCCGAGGAGACCTGGGGCCGCAAGGTCCTCCCGCTGGGCTGAGGCCCGTACGGGGTCAGGCCGGGCGCGGTGCGGACGCGAGGAGGCCGGACGCCGCGCCGATGACCTCGTCCAGCACCTCGCGGGAGCGGACCAGCTCACCGATCATCCGGTCGATCCGCTCCCGCTCCTCGCTCAGTTCGGCCACCAGCGCCGGAGTGGCGCGGACTGACGGGCCGCCGTCCTCGTCCCGCATGCAGGGCAGGATCCGCGCGATCCTGGCGCTGTGCAGGCCGGCCGCGTAGAGCTCCTGGATCCGGATGACCCGGTCGACGGCCCGCTCGGGGAAGTCCCGGTGGCCGCCGGGCGTCCGGTCGGAGGCCAGCAGCCCCTGCTCCTCGTAGTAGCGCAGGGAGCGCGCGCCCACCCCGGTGCGTCGTGCCAGCTCGCCGATCCGCATGCCCCGCTCCCCCGCCGCCGCCCTTGAACCTCACACCGGTGTCAGGTTTTACGGTACCGGCATGACGCAGCCGACGCAGGCCCCCGCCCCTTCTTCCCGCCTCTTCGAACCCGCCCGTCTCGGCGGTCTCGCCCTCCCCAGCCGTCTGGTGATGGCGCCGCTGACGCGCAACCGCGCCGGGGCCGACGGGGTGCCCGGCGAGCTGATGGTCACCCACTACGCGCAGCGCGCCTCGGCCGGGCTGATCATCGCCGAGGGCACCACGCCGAACGCCGTCGGCCAGAGCTACCCGCACATCCCCGGCATCCACACCCCGCAGCAGGTCGCGGGCTGGCGCCGGGTCACCGGGGCGGTGGGCGCCGCCGGAGGGCGGATGTTCCTCCAGCTCCAGCACGCCGGGCGGGTCGGCCACCCCGACACCAGCGGCCACGTACCGCTCGCCCCGTCGGCCGTCCGCTTCCCGGAGCGGCTGCACACGCCGGGCGGGCCGCGCGACGGGGTCACGCCCCGCGCGATGACGGCGGCGGACATCGACGCCACGATCGCCGACTTCGCGAGCGCCGCCCGCAACGCCGTCGCCGCCGGATTCGCCGGGGTGGAGGTGCACTCCGCCAACGGCCATCTGCTGCACCAGTTCCTCTCGCGCAACACCAACCTGCGCACCGACGCCTGGGGCGGCTCCGTCGAGCGGCGGATCCGCTTCACCGTCGAGGTGGTCCGGGCCGTCGTGGCGGCCGTCGGCCGCGACCGGGTCGGCGTCCGGATCTCCCCCGGAGCGGACGTCAACGGCATCGAGGAGGGCGGCACCGCGGAGCTCTACCCCGCCCTGGCCGAAGCGCTCGCCGAGCCGGCGCCGGTCTACCTGCACCAGGTGCACGCCGACCCCGACGACGCCCTCTACGCGCGGATCCGCACGCTCTGGCCGGGCACGCTGATCGCCAACCCCGCCCTCTCCCGCGAGGAGGTGGCGGCCGACGGCGGCAAGGCCGGGGGCGAACGCCTGCTGGCATCGGGCGCCGACCTGATCGCCCTGGGGCGGGGCTTCGTCGCCAACCCCGACTTCGTGGAACGCCTGCGCGCGGGAGCGCCCCTCAACGCGCTCCGTCCGGAGTTCCTGATGCACGTCGGGGGCGCCGAGGGCTACAACGACTACCCGTCGCTCCCGCGCCCCGGGCGGCCGCGGACGGCACGGGCCGCTACGGGCGCAGCGAGCGCAGCAGCAGGTCGGCGAGGTGGTCGGCCACCTGGTGCGGGGTGAGCGGACCGTCCGTGCGGTACCAGGTCGACAGGTGGTGCACGGAGCCGAAGTAGAAGTCGACCACCAGGTCAGCGGGGGTGGCCCGGGCGAACACCCCGTTCTTCTGCCCCTCTTCGACCAGGGCCCGGAACCGCTCGTGGTAGCGCCGCCGCTCCGCCCGCACCTGCGCGTACTTCTCCGGGCTCAGCTGGTGCATCGACCGGAAGAAGATCATCGCGTCGTCGAGGTTCTCGATCGTGGTGACCACCACGTCGGCGGCGGCGTCCCGCAGCCGCTCCTCGACGGGGGCGTCGGATCCGGCCACCGCGTCGAGCCGCTGCTGCTGGAGCCGCAGCATCCGCGCGTACACCTCGTGCAGCAGGTCGTCCTTGGAACCGAAGTAGTGGTACAGCGCGCCCTTGGTCACGCCGGCCGCCTCGACGATCTCCTGGACGGAGGTGCGGTCGTAGCCGCGCTCGGCGAACAGCCTGGTGGCGACCGCCAGCAGCCGCTGCGGCACCGGGGTCTCCCGGTCCACGCCCTCGGGTCCCTCGGTGGTGCTGGCGCCCATGGTGCCCGCCTTCCTCTCCTGATGCATCACATTCCCGCGCTGTACGACCGTCCGACGATTTTCAGCCTCGGTCGCGCAGTTCCCGTCGCAGGATCTTGCCACTGGTGGTCCGGGGAAGGACAGGCAGGATCTCCACCTCGCGCGGGTACTTGTACGCGGCCAGCCGCTCGGCGCAGTACGCGGACAGCTCGGCCGGTCCGACGGCGGCGCCGGGGCGCAGGCTGACGTACGCCTTCACGCTCTCGCCCCGGTAGGCGTCGGGCACGCCGACGACGGCCGCGTCGCGGACCGCCGGGTGCGCGTGCAGGACGTCCTCCACCTCGCGCGGCCAGACCTTGAATCCGGAGGCGTTGATCATGTCCTTCTTCCGGTCGACGACGTAGAGCCAGCCGTCCGCGTCCATGAAGCCGACGTCGCCGGTGCGCAGTTCGCCGCCGGGGAGGGCCTCGGCGCTCTCCTCGGGGCGGCCCCAGTAGCCGGGGACGACCTGGGGGCCGCGGACGGCGATCTCGCCGTGCTCGCCGAAGGGCAGCTCGGCGCCCCGCTCGTCGAGGATCCGTACGAGGGTCTGCGCGCCGGGGACACCGACCGACAGGGTGCCGGAGGCGGGGTCGACGGGGGCTTCGAGGTGCGCGGGGACCGAGGCGCAGGCGGCGGTGGTCTCGGTGAGGCCGTAGCCGTTGCGCAGGTGGCAGCCGAAGTCGTCCCGCAGGCGCGCCACCAGGGCGGGCGGCAGCGGGGCGCCGCCGGAGGAGACCACCCGGAAGGAGGCGAAGTGCGCGGGGGTGGCGGCGGGGTGGGCGGTGAGGGCCGTGAAGGCGGTGGCCGGTCCGATGGTGTAGGCGGGGCGGTGTTCGAGGAAGGCGTCCAGGACGGTGCCCGCGTCGAAGCGGTGCGCGAGGACGAGGGTGCCCGCGTTGGTGAAGGAGGCGGCGAGCTCGCAGACCATGCCGGTGATGTGGAAGAGCGGGGCGAGGGCGAAGTAGCCGGCGCCCGGCGGCACGGGGTGGCCGGTGACCTGGCGGGTGGCGTTGTAGGTGAGGGCGCCGTGCGGGTTCATGGCGCCCTTGGGGGTGCCGGAGGTGCCGGAGGTGTAGCTGATGAGGGCGAGGTCGTCGGCGGTGAGGAGCGGATCGGGCGGCGCGGGGTGGCCCCGACGGGCCACGAAGGCAAGATCGGCCGGCCGCAGCCCACCCCGCGCGGCGGCGGGTGAGGGCGGTGCGGGTGCGCGCGGGGGCAGGACGCGGGGGTCGTCGCGGGTCTGGAAGTCGCGGGGGTCGGCCGTGAGCACGGTGTGCACCCCGGTGTCCGGGACGCACGCGCTCAGGTACCCCGTCCAGGCCGTGTCCTCACAGACGAGCACGGCCGCACCGCTGTCGCGCAGGGCGTGGCCGGTCTCGGCGGACTTGTACATCGGGTTCAGCGGGACGACCACGGCCCCGGCCTTCCAGGCGGCCAGCACGGCGAGCACGAAGTGCGGGGTGTTCTGGAGCATGACGGCGACCCGGTCGCCCCGCCGCACCCCGCGCGCGGCGAGGTGTCCGGCGAGCGAGTCGGAGAGCGCGTCGGCCTCGGCGTAGCCGGTCCGGCCGTCGAAATAGGCGAGGGCCGGGTGCCGCGGAGCCCGGGCGACGGCGGCCCGGAAGGCGTGCAGCACCGTGGGCGGCGGGCTGACCGGGGCGAGCTGAGCCGGACTCAGCAGGCCGAGCCACGGCCGCGCGGCATAGCGGGACCGCGCCGGGTCGGTCACGGGGACTCCCATTTCTGCTGGAGGCGGTTCATGTTGCCCAGCCACCGGTCGGGGTCGCCTGCGCGGGCGGCGTAGTAGTCCGCCACCTCGGGGTGCGGGAGGATCAAGAACCGGCCCTTCTCCATGCCGTCGAACAGTGCTTCCGCCACCGCGTCCGGCTCGATCGCGGTCGGCGCCAGCACGAGCTCGCCCGCCGAGCCCGCGGCGGTCAGCATGTCGGTGCGCACGCCCTGCGGGCAGATGGCGTGGACCTGGACGCCCCGGTGGCGGTAGGTCAGCGAGAGCCATTCCGCGAAGGCGAGGGCACCGTGCTTGCTGACACTGTACGGCGCGGCTCCGATCATGGTCAGCAGTCCGGCGGCGGAGACGGTGGACACGAACCGGCCCCCGCCCCGCTCCAGCCAGTCGGGCAGCAGGGCCCGGGCGGCGCGCACGTGGGCCATCACGTTGGTGTCCCAGGCCGCCGCCCAGACGTCCTCGTCCGCGAACGCGTCCCCGCCGGAGGCGAGTCCGGCGTTGGCGCAGTAGACGTCGACGCCGCCGCCGAGGGCCTCGCGGGCCCGCGCGACGACCGCCCCGGCGTCGCCGGGGACCGCGACGGCCCGGGCGCCGATCTCGCCCGCGACGGCGGCCGCCTTGGCCGCGTCGAGGTCGTTGACGACGACGGTGGCCCCTTCGGCGGCGAAGCGGCGGGCCAGGGCGGCGCCGATCCCGCCGCCCGCGCCGGTGACGACGACTCGCTGGTCCTGGTACGCGCTCACGGGGATCACCTTTCGCCGCCGACTGCCGGATCCCGGGCAGACTAACCAGTCGGTATGTCAGGGCGGAAGGGGTGCGGGCCCTAGCGTGTCCGGATGACGCTGTCACGACGCGGGGTGCTGGGACTGGCGGGGGCCGTGGGGGCCGGCGGAGCCGTGGGGGCCGCGACGGTGCCCGCGGCGGCCGCGGCGGGCCGGGTGCGGACGGGCTTCGAGCGGCTCGCCGCCGACGGGTACGCGGAACTGGCCGGCCAGCGCGTGGGGGTCGTCACCAACCCCACGGGCATCACCGCCGACGCCCGCCACCTGGTCGACGTACTGCACGCCGACCCCCGGGTGGACCTGGTCGCGGTGTTCGGGCCGGAGCACGGGTTCCGCGGGACGGCGCAGGCGGGCGGTTCGGAGGGCTCCGGCCGGGATCCGGCCACGGGGCTGCCCGTGTACGACACGTACGGCACGAGCGGACAGCGGCTCGCGGACCTCTTCACGACGGCGGGCGTCGACACGGTCGTCTTCGACATCCAGGACGTCGGGGCCCGCTTCTACACCTACGTCTGGACCCTGTACGACTGCATGCGCGCGGCCGCCCTCGCCGGCAAGGCGGTGGTGGTGCTGGACCGGCCCAACCCGGTGGGCGGCCGGCGGGCGGCCGGGCCGGTCCTGGAGCGTCCGTACGCGAGCTTCGTCGGCCGGGAGCCGATCGCGCTGGCCCACGGGATGACGGCCGCCGAACTGGCCCTGCTGTTCAACGGGGAGTTCCTGAAGGCGCGTCCGGCGCGGCTGCGGACGGTGGCGATGACGGGCTGGCGGCGCGGGTCCTTCTTCGGGGAGACGGGGCTGCCGTGGGTGCCGCCGAGTCCCAACGTGCCCACCCCGGACACCGCCCTCGCCTACGCCGGGACCTGCCTGTTCGAGGGCACCAGCCTGTCGGAGGGGCGGGGCACGACCACGCCCTTCGAGGTCCTCGGCGCGGAGGGCATGGACCGGCGGTGGGCGGAGGCGGCCGACGGGCTGGGGCTGCCCGGGGTCTGGTTCCGGGAGGCCTGGTTCACCCCCTCCTCCTCCAAGCACTCGGGGAAGACCTGCGGCGGCCTCCGGCTGATCGTGCACGACCGCGAGTCCTTCGACCCGGTCCGCACGGGCATCGGGCTGCTGGTCACGGCGCGGCGGGCGTGGAGCGGGTTCGCCTGGCGGCCGGACCACTGGATCGACCGGCTGACCGGCTCGGACCGGGTCCGCACGATGGTGGACGCGGGCGCGGGGGTGGAGGAGATCGCCGGGGACTGGGCGGCGGGGCTGGCCCGGTTCGCGGCGGTCCGGGAGCAGTACCTGCTCTACCGCTGACCCCGGAGCCGGACAGACCCGGTCCGGTGCTGCCGCGGGGCTGGCCGCAGGGCGCCGGCAGCGGGATGCTGCCTTGCACCGGAGGCGCGGAGGGGGAGGTCGTCATGGCGGACAACGGAGCCGTGGGCGGAGCCGGGTTCGGGGCCGGGTTCGGGGCCGGGTTCGGGGCCGGGTTCGGGGCCGGGTGCGGGGCCGGAGCAATCGTCGGGACCGGGACCGGTGTGGGAGCCGGGATGGGCTTCAAGGCCGCCTTCGGGCCTCCGGCCGGTCCGGCCGCGGCGGCCGTCCCGGCGGTGGGGGTGGCTCCGTACCGGGAGCTGACCTTCGACGTCCAGGGGGACGTGGACCCGGCGACGCGGGCGGCCGTGGCCCGGATCGACGCCACCGACCTGCTGGTGTTCGCGCACGGGTGGAACAGCGACCGGACCACCGCGACCCGGCTGTTCGACCGCTTCTTCGCCCCCTTTCCCGGCCTGGTCGGCTCCGGGGTGCGGCTCGGGTACGTGGGGGTGGTCTGGCCCTCGATCCGCTTCTCCGACGAGCCGATACCCGACTTCGACCCGCCCGCCGCCGCTGCGGCCGCCACCGCCGAGGTGGCGCTGGACCCGGCCACCCGCCTCGCGCTCGGCGCGTTCTGGCCCGGCCGGGACGCGGAGCTCGCCCGGGTCGCCGCACTCCTGGACGGACGGCCGGAGTCGGCGGCGGCCTTCGCCGAGTTCGGGGCGCTCGTACGGGAACTCCTCCAGGTCGACCGGGCCGACGCGATGGCAGCGACCGCCGGGACCGGGGCCGCCCCCGACGGCGGCGCACCCGACGTGCCGGCCCTCTTCGCACGGGACGTCCTGGAGGTCTGCCGGACCCTCGCCGACGCCCTCGCCCGGTCGGGGCCGCAGGGCTCCGCCGCGCCGGCCTTCGCGCCCCCGGACGGATCGCGCGCCCTGTGGAGCGGCGCGAAGGAGCTGTTGCGCCAGGCAACGTACTACGAGATGAAGAAACGGGCCGGGGTCGTCGGCGAGCGCGGGCTCGGGCCGGTGCTGACGGACCTGGCCGCCCGGCGCCCGGCCCTGCGCGTCCATCTGATCGGCCACAGCTTCGGGGCGCGGGTGGTGTCCTTCGCGCTGCGCGCCGCGCCCGACGGCGCCCGTCACCTGAAGTCCCTGACGCTCTTGCAGGGCGCCTTCTCGCACTACGCCTTCAGCGACCGCCTCCCCCACGACGCACGTCGCGGCGGGGCCCTGCGCGGGCTCCAGCACAAGGTGGCCGGGCCGGTGGTGGCCTGCCACTCCTCCCACGACAGCGCCCTCGGGGTGTTCTATCCGCTGGCCTCCCGGATGGCGGGCGATTCGGCCGGACTGCTGGGTTTCGACGAGCGCTGGGGCGCGATCGGGCACGACGGGCTGCAGGCCGTGCCGGGAGCGCCGCGGCTGAGCCTGGAGGCGGCCCTGCGCGAGGGGCTGCCGGAGGCGGGCTGCGTCAGTGTGGACGCGGGTTCCGTGGTGCGGCGCGGAGGGCCGCCGTCGGGGGCGCACAGCGACGTCTGCCACGAGGAACTCGCCCGGATCGTGGTCGGCGCGGGGCGCATGGGACGTTGACTTCCGGCCATGTGCCACCCACACGCCTCGACCGCCCCCGCATGCGCCCACATCCGACCGGGCATGTTGGGCACGTCAGGGCGGGCTGCTTCGTTCCACGGAGTAGTGCGAACACAGGTGTGGGCGGGGGCACGGCGGCGGAGGTGAAGGTGCGATGGCGGGATTTCGGAGTCTGGCCTACCAGGTGCGTGACGCGCGCAACGACCGGGCGCTGCGGCGCCATTCGCTGCGCCGCTGCCTGGAACGGTTCGCCCCCTACGGGCACCGGGCGACGTGGTGGCACCTGTGCGACCGGTACGGGATCGCCCCCGAGGACCGGGGCGCGGATCCGCTGCGGCTGGTCGCGGCGCTGGAGGAGCTGGAGGACGCCCGCGCGGTCTGGCTGGAGTACGAGCGGCAGTTCGCGGCGCGGCGCAGACGCGAGAAGCACGACGGCGTCCGGCGCCCGGAGTGGGCCTGGGGCGGCAGCGGGGACGCCGTCGTGCGGTGTGCCGATCCGGGGGTGCGGCCGGAGGGTTCGCTGGGCGAGGTGCTGCGGCGGCTGGTGACGGCGCTGGAATCGGAGCCGGGCACGGCCTGCCCGGTCTGCGGTGAGCAGGAACTGCGGTGGTCGACCGCCCTGTCGGTGCACGGGGCGTGGGCCGGGGCGTGGGCGTGGGACGGGCCGGTGTGCGGGGGCTGCGGGATCGTGGTGCCGAGACCGGCGCTGGCGGACGACGTGCTGGCGGACGCCGTACTGGCGCACCCGACGGTGGTGCGCCCCGGAGTGATCCACCCGGCCCATCCGGCGTCGGCGCACACGGCGTCGGCGGGCGCGGCGTGACCGGTCCCGGCGCGGACGGTACGGGCACGGGCGGCGTGGGGCGGCCCCGGGAGGCGGGCGGCCGGGGCGGTCAGGGGCCCGTGCTCCAGGTGGCGCTGAACGGTGCGCGCGGCGGTGCCGAGGGCGGCGCGGTGCCGATGTCCCCCCGGGACCTGGCGGAGTCGGCGCTGGCGGCCGTCGCCGCCGGGGCCGGGGAGGTACTGGTGCACCCGCGGACCCCGTGCGGGCGCGAGAGCCTCTCGCCCCGGGTGGTGGGGCCGCTGCTGGAGGAGTTGCGCGGCACGGGGGTCCGCGTACCCCTCTCGGTTCCGGCGGGGGTCGGCCCCGAGCCGGATCCCGGGGAGCGGCTGGAGCGGGTGCGGTCCTGGACGGTGCTGCCGGACCGGGCCGTGGTGCCGTTCGCGCAGGCGGGGGCCCGGCGGCTGGCCCGGGCCCTGCTGGAGCGCGGGGTGGCCGTGGACGCCGTGGTCCCGCTGGGCGGCGGGGCCGGCCCGGAGCCGCTGGCCCGGTTCCTGGAGTGGGCCGCGCCGGATCACGGCCGGGTCCGGCTGGTGGTGGAGCTGGCGCGGGCGGACCCCGCGCTGGTGGCGGGGCTGCGCTGGCTGCCGCCGGTGCCGGTGCTGCTGTACGGGCGGGACACGGCCGCCTGGCCGGTGCTGCGGCTGGCCGCGCGGTGCGGTGCGGCCGCGCGGACCGGGGTGGGGGACGTACTGCTGCTGCCCGACGGGCGGCCGGCCCGCTCCAATGCGGAACTGGTCTCGGCCGCCCGGGCGTTGCTGGACCGCGGGGCCGGGGCCGCCGCCGTTACGACAGCCGTGAGCCGCTGAGGCGCGTACCGAAGACGTCGTCCGGGTTGGACAGGGCGCACTTCTTGAGCGAGAGGCAGCCGCAGCCGATGCAGTCCGACAGCCGGTCGCGCAGATCGGTGAGCCGCCGGATCCGGTCGTCGAGTTCGGCGCGCCAGTTCTCCGACAGCCGCGCCCAGTCCTCACGCGTCGGGGTGCGTTCCTCGGGCAGCTCGGCCAGGGCGTCGCGGACGTCCGCGAGCGGGATGCCCACGCGCTGCGCGGCGCGCACGAAGGCCACCCTGCGCAGCGCCTCTCGGGTGTAGCGGCGCTGGTTGCCGGAGGTGCGACGGCTGCTGATCAGGCCCTTGGCCTCGTAGAAGTGGAGCGCGGAGACGGCTGCCCCGCTGCGCGCGGAGAGCTGACCGACCGTGAGTTCGTGAACGTTCTCGGGAATCTGCGGCACGCGGCCGAGCCTAGTCGGAGGTGCGTTGACAGACGCATGCGGGCCCCAGCATGCTGAGCAAACGCTTATTCGTCAGCGGAAGACAGGGGCAGAGCATGGCCGAACCGAGGATCTTCACCTCCGCCGGAGAACTGCGCGCCGGCATCGGCGAGCCGCTCGGCCCGAGCGAGTGGCTGGAGGTGGACCAGAAGCGGATCGATCTCTTCGCGGACGCGACCGGCGACCACCAGTGGATCCACATCGACCCCGAGCGGGCGGCCGACGGCCCCTTCGGTTCCACCATCGCGCACGGCTACCTGACCCTGTCGCTGCTCCCGAGCCTGGTCCCGCAGATCATGCGGGTCGAAGGCATGCGGATGGGCATCAACTACGGCGTGGACAACGTGCGCTTCCCGGCCCCGGTGCCGGTCGGCTCCAGGCTGCGCGCCACCGCCGTGATCACGGCGGTCACCGACGCGGGCGAGGGCGTGCAGGTCGCGGCGACCGTGACCGTCGAGCGCGAGGGCGGCGAGAAGCCGGTGTGCGTGGCGCAGTCGCTGTCGCGCTACTACTTCTGATCTCCCGGCAGGCCCCGCCACCGCGTCCGCGTCCCGGGCCGGGGCCCCGGCGCCCGGGCCTTTCCGGGCGCCGCCTACCGGAGCGGGCGCGCGCCGACCATGCGGAGCACGAGGCCGGCGTACAGGGTGCCGACCTCGTCGGGCGTGCGCGGCCCGGCGGCGCTGAACCAGCGGGCCACGTCGATGCACAGGGACAGCACCGCGAGGGTGGTTCCGGGGACGTCGGGGACGTCGAACTCCCCCGCCCGGACGCCCTCGGCGATGATGCGGCGCACGGCCGCGTCGCTCTGGCGGCGCAGGGCCACGATCTCGCCCCGGTGCTCGGGCGCGAGCGCGTCGAGCTCGTACTGGACCACGCGCGCGGTGGTGTGGTGCGCGGCGTGCCAGCCCACGAAGGACCGGACGGCCGCGTCGAGCCGCTCGGCGGCGGCCCCCGGTCCGGCGGCCGCCGTCTCCAGGAGCTCCAGCGCCTTGTCGTGACCGATGCGGCTGATCCGGTGGAGCAGCTCTTCCTTGGTCTTGTAGTGGATGTAGAGCGCGGCCGGGCTCATGCCGGCGCGGCCGGCGATGTCACGGGTGGTGGTCGCGTGGTAGCCGCGCTCCGCGAAGGCGTCGACGGCGGCGACGAGCAGCCGCCGCGCGGCGTCGGGAGTGACCTCGGACCACGGCTGGTAGCCGTCGGTCTGCGCCGCGCCGTCCATCGCTCGCTCACCCTCTTCGCCGTGACAGGAAGCGACAGCCTACCGGAGGGTGAGCAAGCGCTTAGCGCGGACGGGCCGCGAGGCCGCCCTCCTGCCGGTCGCGCACCACCTTGGCCAGGGTGAAGGCCGAGGTGGTGAGGTAGAGGACGGCGATGCCGAGGAAGGCCCGGACCCAGCCGTCCACCCTCAGGTTGTAGATCCCGATGGCCACGGCGGCCAGCGCGATGGCGAAGGCGGCGACGGCCTGGGCGTGGTAGGCCGCCGTGTTCTGCTGCTTGACCGGTGTCTCGTTCATGACCCCAGCATCGGGCCGGGGCGCGCCGCCCGTATGGGCGCGCGTACTCAGCCCGGTACTCAGCCGTGCGGCCCGGGCCGTGCGTCAGAACGCGGAGACGCCGGTGCGGGCGCGGCCGATCAGGAGCTTCTGGATCTGGCTGGTGCCCTCGTAGAGGGTCATCACGCGGGCGTCGCGCAGCAGCTTCCCGGCCGGGTACTCGTCGATGTACCCGTACCCGCCGTGCACCTGGAGGGCGTTGCTCGCGGCGCGCACCGCCGCCTCGGAGGCGAAGAGCTTGGCGGTGGAGGACTCGGTGGCGAAGGGGCGGCCGCGGTCGATGAGGTCGGCCACGCGCCAGGTCAGCAGCCGGGCCGCGTCCACGTCGACGGAGATGTCGGCGATCAGCTCCTGGACCAGCTGGTGGTGGGCGATCGGCTTGCCGAACTGCTCGCGCCGCGCCGCGTACGAGACGGCGGCGTCCAGCGCCGCCTGGGCGATGCCGACGCAGCCCGCGGCCACCGACATCCGGCCCTTGGCCAGCGCCGACATGGCCACGGAGAAGCCCTTGCCCTCGGGGCCGAGGAGGGCGGAGGCGGGCACGCGCACGCCGTCGAGGGCGAGTTCGGCGGTGGCCTGACCGCGCAGGCCGAGCTTGCCGCGCACCTCGCGGCGGGTCAGGCCGGGGGTGTCCGCGGGCACGAGGAAGGCGGAGATCCCGCGGTGGCCGGGCTCACCGCCGGTGCGGGCGAAGAGGAGGACGACGTCGGCCCAGGTGCCGTTGGTGATGAACATCTTGCTGCCGCTGATGACGTACGCGTCCCCCTCGCGCACGGCGCGCGTGGTGAGGGCCGCCGCGTCGGAGCCGGTGCCGGGCTCGGTCAGGCCGAAGCAGCCGAGCGCCTCGCCGGAGCACAGCCGGGGCAGCCAGTGGCGCTTCTGCTCCTCGGTGCCCCAGGCGGCGACGGTCTTGGCGACCAGGCCGAGGGAGACGGAGACGATGCCGCGCACGGCGGAGTCGCCGCGGCCCAGCTCTTCGGTGACGAGCACGTAGGAGAGGTGGTCGCCGCCGGAGCCGCCGTACTCCTCGGGGACGGTGAGGCCGAGGAAGCCCACGTCGCCGAGCTTCTTCACGAGGGACCGGTCGACGCTCTCGGCGCGGTCCCAGTCGGCTGCGTACGGGGCGATCTCGCGGTCGGTGAACGCGCGGGCGAGGGCCCGTACGGCCTCCTGCTCCTCGCTGAGCTCCAGGTTCACGGGGCCTCCGGGTCGGTACGGGTCGGTACGGTCGGCAGCGTTTAACTAGCAGCGGTAGTTTATGGCGGTCGGGGCCTACTATGTGGCGCATGGCCAGACCGCGCAAGCCCCTCCTCAGCAGAGACCGCATCGTCGAGGCCGCCGGGGCCCTGGTGGACGCGGAGGGGCTGGAGGCCGTCTCGACGCGGCGGCTGGCCGCCGCCCTCGGGGTCAGCGGGCCGTCGCTCTACAACCACTTCCGGACCAAGGACGCGATCCTGGAGGCGGTGGCGGACGCGGTGAGCGCCCGGGTCGACCTGTCGATGTTCGAGGGCCACGACGGGAGCGGCGACCGCGGCGGGACGGGCGGCGTCGCAGCGGGCGGGGGCTCCGGCGACTGGCGGTCGGCACTGCACGCCTGGGCGCACTCCTACCGGGACGCCCTGTCGGACCATCCGAACATCGTGCCGGTGCTGGCCCGGGGGCCCGGCCGGCGGCCCGCCGGACTCCGGCTGGCGGACGCCGTGTTCGGGGCGATGACGGCGGCGGGCTGGCCCCCGGCCCACGCGACGCGCATCGGCGCCCTGATGCGGTACTTCATCCTGGGCTCGGCGGTGGCCTCCTTCGCGGGCGGCTTCGTCGACGACGAAGCGGCGTACGACCCGGTGGACTATCCCCACCTGGGCCGCGCCCACCTGCTGGCGGAACGCGGCCGCGAGGTCGACGAGGGCGCCTTCGAGACGGGCCTCACCGCCCTCCTGGACGGCCTGGCCCTCCAGTACGAGGCACTGCGCGCGCCCCGCGCCTGACCTCCCGAACCGTCCGGGGTCAGGCTCCGAAGACGACCAGGGAGCGGCCGCCCTTGCCCGCGAGCATGGCGTCGAAGGCGGCCGGGATGCCGTCGAGGGTGATGCGGTCGGTGACGAGCGCGCCGAGGTCGAGGCGGCCCGCCCGGACGTGTTCGGCGATCACCGGGAGGTCGCGGGCCGGGTCGCTGTTGCCGTACACGCAGCCGGTGAGGGTGCGGGCGAAGTGGAAGATCTCCAGGGCGTGGAAGGTGACCTGCTGGTCCTTGCCGCCGATGCCGACGACCGTGGTGCGGCCGCCCCGGCGGGTGGAGTCCCAGGCCGCGCGGATGCTCGCGGCCCGGCCGGCGCACTCGACGGCCACGTCCGCGCCCCGTCCGCCGGTGAGCGCCCGGATCTGCTGGGCGGCGGTGTCGCCTGCGAGCACGAAGTGGGTGGCCCCGGCCGCACGGGCCAGCTCCTCCTTCGCCGGGGAGACGTCGACGGCCACGATCGGGCCCGCCTCGGCGATCCGGGCGGCTTGGAGCGCCGCCAGACCGACCCCGCCGGCCCCGAACACGGCCACCGACTCGCCCGGACGGACCTGGGCGCTGTGGTGGACGGCGCCGTAGCCGGTGAGCACCGCGCAGCCCAGGAGGGCGGCTTCCGGCAGCGGGATCCCGGCGGGCGCGGGCAGGACGCAGTTCGCCGCGACGACGGTCTCCTCGGCGAAGGCGGCCACGTTGAGCCCGGGGTGCAGCTCGGTGCCGGCCGCGTCATGGGCGTGGACCGCCCCCACCCCGGTCAGGGCCTTGGCGCAGAGCCACACCTCGCCGATCCCGCAGTGGTGGCACTCCCCGCAGGAGGGCGCCCAGTTGAGCACCACGCCGTCGCCCGGGGCGACGTGGGTGACGCCCTCGCCGACGGCGAGGACCGTCCCCGAGCCCTCGTGGCCGAGGACGGCGGGGACGGGAACCCGCATGGTGCCGTTGGTGAGGGAGAGGTCGGAGTGGCAGACGCCGGCTGCGGCGAGCCGCACCCGGACCTGCCCGGGGCCGGGTTCGGGCAGCACGATGTCCCGGATCTCCAGCGGGGCTCCGACGGCGGGCAGGATGGCGGCGCGGACCATGGTCGTCGTCTCCGTGTCTTCGGACGCTTGCGCGGTGCGGTCGGGTGCGGTCGGGTGCAGTCGGTGCTGCGGGGGGGGGAGGAGGCGGTCAGAACTGCAGGGACTTGGTCTGGAGGTACTCCCCCAGGCCGTGCGGGCCCAGCTCGCGGCCCACGCCCGACTGCTTGTACCCGCCGAAGGGCGCGCGCACGTTGAAGCGGCCGCCGTTGATGTCCACCTGGCCGGTGTCCATGCGGCGGGCGAAGGCCGCGGCCGTCTCCGCGTCCGCCGCCCAGACGGCGCCGCCCAGGCCGTAGACGGTGCCGTTGGCGATGCGCACGGCGTCCTCCTCGTCCTCGTACGGGAGGATCACGAGCACGGGGCCGAAGATCTCCTCCTGCGCGATGGTCATCTCGGGGGTGACGTCGGCGAACACGGTCGGGGTGACGAAGTACCCCTGCTCGTGAGGTGCGTCGGGGCCCCCGGCGACGAGGCGCGCGCCCTCCTCGACACCCTTGGCGATGTACCCGCGCACGCGGGCGTGCTGCTTCGCGTTGATCACCGGACCGAGGCGGGTGGCCGGATCGCGGGGGTCGCCGGTGGGGTACTTGGCTACGGCGGCTGCCGCGAGGGACACGGCCTCCTCGTACTGGTCCCGCTGGACGAGCATGCGGGTGAGGGCGTTGCAGCTCTGGCCGGAGTTGCTCATGACGTCGGCGACGCCCGCCGCGACGGCCTTGGCCAGATCGGCGCCGGGCAGGATGACGTTCGCCGACTTGCCGCCGAGTTCGAGGGCGACGCGCTTGACGGCGGCTCCGGCGATGGCGCCGATCTTCTTGCCGACGGCGGTCGAGCCGGTGAAGGAGACGAGGTCGACTCCCTCGTGCTCGGCCAGCGCCTGCCCGGCGACCGGTCCGGTACCGGTCACCAGGTTGAAGACTCCGGCCGGGATGCCCGCCTCGTGCACGGCTTCGGCGAAGAGCTGTGCGGTCAGCGGGGTGTCCTCGGCCGGCTTGAGGACGAGGGTGCAGCCGGCGGCGAGAGCGGGTGCCACCTTGGCAACGACCTGGTGCAGGGGATAGTTCCAGGGCGTGATGGCCCCGACCACGCCGACCGGCTCCATCAGCACGGTCGAGTTCCCGATCCGCTCCTCGAAGGCGTACGAGGCGGCCAGTTCGGCGTAGGAGGAGGCCACGGCGATCGGCGCCCCGACGTGGACCGCCTCCGAGAAGCCGAGGGTGGCACCGAGTTCGGCGGTGACGGTCTCGGCGATCTCGCCCTTGCGGGCGGCCAGCACGTCGCGCAGCGCCCCGATCAGGGCGGCCCGCCCGGCCGGCGCGGTGGCCGCCCAGCCGGGGAGGGCCGCGCGGGCCGCGCGTACGGCCGCGTCCACATCCTCGGCACCGCCGGCCGGGACGGTGGCGATGACCTGCTCGTCGGCCGGGTTGACGACCTCGATCCGGTCGGTTCCGGCGGCGGGCCGCCATTCCCCGCCGATGTACATCCCGTCGTGGGCCTTCATGGCATTCCTCCCGAGCACGTACGAGCGCGTGGACCTGACGTCGTCGACACCTTACAAACTAGCGCCGGTAGTTTTCCGGGCGCCAGGGGCCGCCGGGATCAGATGATGCCGAAAAGCATCCCCGCCGCCAGAACCACGAGGGAGGTCAGGGCCGCCCATTTCACGGTGAACCGGGTGTGGTCGCCGAATTCGACCCCGGCCATGCCGACGAGGACGTAGACGGCCGGAACCAGCGGGCTCGACATGTGCAGGGCCTGCCCGACCAGGGAGGCCCGGGCGATCTCCAGGGAGGAGACCCCGTGGGCGGCACCCGCTTCGGCCAGGACGGGCAGGACGCCGAAGTAGAAGCCGTCGTTGGACATGAAGTAGGTCAGCGGCAGGCTGAGCAGCCCGGTGACGAGGGCCATGTGCGGCCCCATGCCCTCGGGGATGGCGCCGACCAGCCAGTCCGCCATGTGCTTGACCATGCCCGTACCGCTGAGCACGCCCGTGAAGACGGCGGCCGCGAAGACCATGCCCGCGACGTTGAGGACGTTGTCGGCGTGCGCGGCGATCCGGGCCTTCTGGTCGGGCATGTGCGGGAAGTTCACGGTGAGCGCGAGCGCCGCGCCGAGCAGGAACAGGACCGGGATCGGGAGCAGCTCCATGATCATCGCGGTGAGCAGGGCGACGGTGAGGGCCGCGTTGAACCAGTAGAGGCGGGGCCGCAGGGTCGGCCGGTCGGGGTCGAGCCCCTGGAACCCCTCGCCCCGCGGCGCGGCGGCCGGCCCGGCTCCCACGGCCGGTCCGCCGCCGGAGGCCGCGCCCGCCCCCTTCGCGGCTTCCGCGCCGGCTGTGGAACGGGCGCCCCGCCCGGCCGTGACCAGGGACTCCTCCTCGGCCTCCACGGCGGCCGCCGCCCCCGCTGTCTCCGCCGCCCCCTCGCCGGAGCCGGGCACGGCCAGCGAGCCGACGCGGCGGCGCTCCCGCAGACCCAGGACGTACGCCAGCACGAGGACGGCCAGCAGCCCCGCCGCGAGGGCGGGGATCATCGGGACGAAGACGTCGGCCGCGTCCACCTTGAGCGCGGTCGCCGCGCGGGCCGTGGGACCGCCCCAGGGCAGGGTGTTCATCACGCCGTTGGCGGTCGCCGCGACGCCCGTCATGACCACCAGGCTCAGGCCGAGACGCTTGTAGAGCGGGTACATGGCCGAGACGGTGATCATGAAGGTGGTCGAGCCGTCCCCGTCGAGCGAGACGATCGCGGCCAGCACGGCCGTGCCCACCACGACGCGCATCGGATCCGCCTTGCAGAAGCGCAGGATGCCCCGGACGATCGGGTCGAACAGGCCGACGTCGATCATCACGCCGAAGTAGACGATGGCGAACATCAGCATGGCGGCGGTCGGTGCGAGTTTGCCGACGCCGTCGATGACGTAGTCCCCCAGGTGCGCGCCCTTTCCGGCGAACACGCAGAAGAGCGCGGGGATCAGGACGAGCGCCGCGATGGGCGACATTTTCTTCAGCATGATCAGCACCAGGAAGGTGGCGATCATGGCGAAGCCGAGGAAGGTCAGCATGCAGGGAACGTAGGTGCCGCCCGAGGGCCCCAACAAGATGCCAACGCGTGAGCAATAAGCGCAAAACCCCAGCTCAGGGCAGGGGTACCAGCTCCACGGGGAAGCCGTTGAGCACCGCCGTGCCGGAGAGCGGGTCGAGTCGGCTCCCGTCGAGGAGCTGGTTGACGTTGACCCCCGGCGCGGCGGCCGCCACCGCGAGACGGGTGCCGGAACGGTCGTGGCCCCAGCCGTGCGGAAGGCTGACCACCCCGGTGCGGACGGAGTCGGTGACCTCGACAGGGACCTCCAGGCTGCCGCCGTCGGCGGTGACCCTGGCCCGGCCCCCGTCGGTGAGGCCGAGCCGCTCGGCGTCGCGCGGATGGACCTGGAGGGTGCAGCGGTTGGAACCTCCGGTGAGGGCCGGGACGTTGTGCAGCCAGCTGTTGTTGGACCGCAGGTGGCGGCGGCCCACGAGCACCAGGGCGGCGGGGCGGTCGGCGAGCGCCGCGCGCAGCCGGGGGAGCTCGGCCGCGATCGGCTCCGGCAGCAGCTCGATCCTGCCGCTGCGGGTCCGGAGCACGCCCGGGAGCCGCGGCCGCAGCGGGCCGAGGTCGATGCCGTGCGGGTGGGAGAGGAGCCGCTCCAGGCTGAGCCCGGCCGGCTGCCCGGCGGGGTCGAACAGGTCCCCGTACGGGCCGAGCCGGAGCATCAGGTCGAGCCGGCGCTCCGGGCCGTTCTCGCCGGTGAGCCGCGCGGCGAGAGCGGCGGGGTCCGCGCCGTGCAGCGGGGAGCGCCGGTCGGCGGTCTCCTTGGCGAGGGCTGCCCGGATGGCCGGCTCGTCGACGGCGGACGGCCCCGCTGTGCCGTCCGCGCCGGAGACGGCCAGGACGAGGCGGGCGTGGATCTCGCACTCGTCGAGCCGCCCGGCTTCGAGGGGGACGGCGGCGCGGGTGTAGCGCACCTGGTTGCGGACGGCGAAGCCGTTGAAGGCGAAGTCGTGGTGGGCGCTCTGGGACGGGGGCGGCGGCGGCAGGACGACGTGGGCGTGGCGGGAGGTCTCGTTCAGGTAGGGGTCGACGCTGACCATGAAGTCGAGCCCGGCCAGGGCGGCGTCGAGCCGACGCCCGTCGGGGGCGGACAGCACCGGGTTGGCGGCGATGGCGACGAGGGCGCGGATCCGCCCCTCCCCCGGGGTTTCGATCTCTTCGGCCAGGGCGGCGATGGGCAGTTCGCTCTTGGCCTCGGGGTGGGCGCTGACCCGGCTGCGCCAGCGGCCGAGCGCGAAACCCCGGCCGGGACCCGCGGGGCGGGGCCGCGGGCCGGCCGCCGCGAGCGGGAAGAGGGCTCCGCCCGGCCGGTCGAGGTTGCCGGTGAGGATGTTCAGTACGTCGACCAGCCAGCTGGCGAGCGTGCCGTACTCGACGGTGCAGCTGCCGATCCGCCCGTAGACGGCGGCGGTCGGCGCGGCGGCGAGATCGCGGGCGAGGTCTCGGATCCCGGCGGCCGTGAGGTCGCAGGCGGGGGCGACGTCCTCAGGGGTGAAACGGGCGAGGGCGTCGGCGAGTTCCTCCAGTCCCCCGGTGTGTTCCGCGAGCCGGCCGGGGGCCGCGAGCTTCTCGGAGAGGAGGGTGTGCGCGAGCGCGGCGAGCAGCAGGGCGTCGCTGCCGGGCCGGGGCGCGAGGTGCCGGTCGGCGAGCCGGGCGGTGCGCGTGCTCCGCGGGTCGACGACCACGAGGGTGCCGCCGCGGGCCCGCAGCGCCCTCAGCCGGCCGGGGAAGTCGGGGGCGGTGCACAGGGAGCCGTTGGACTCGACCGGGTTGGCGCCGAGCAGCAGCAGGAAGTCGGTGTGGTCGAGGTCGGGTACCGGGATGGCGAAGGGGTCGCCGAAGAGCAGCCCGCTGGAGACGTGTTTGGGCATCTGGTCGAGGGTGCTGGCGGTGAAGAGGTTGCGGGTGCCGAGGGCGCCGACGAGCAGCGGCGGGTAGAGGGCGCCGGCCATGGTGTGGACGTTCGGGTTGCCGAGGACCACGCCGACGGACTGCGGTCCGTGCGCCCGGACCAGGGCGGGGACGGTGGCGGCGATGGCGGCGTAGGCCTCCTCCCAGGTGGCCTCGCGCAGTCGTCCGGCGCGGCGGACCAGCGGGGTGCGCAGCCGGTCGGGGTCCGCGTCGAGCGCCCCGAAGGCGGCTCCCTTGGGGCAGACGAAGCCTCGGCTGAAGACGTCGTCGCGGTCGCCCCGGGCGCCGGTGACGGTGGTCCCCTCGATGGTGAGGGTGAGGCCGCAGGTGGCTTCGCAGAGCGGGCAGATGCGCGGGGCGGTGCGGGGCATGGGCCCTCCGGGGGCAGCTGGCGGCGGCACGGGCGCGGCCCGGCACGGCCCCGGCGGTACGGTCCGGCCGCACGGCACGCGCGGCCGGTACGGCCCGGCCGTACGCCACGGGCAGGCGGGCGCCCCGAGCATACCGACCGGTAGGCACGTACGGGAGGGGGCTGCGGCGGGCGCCGGCCGGGGGCGACCGGACCGTACGCGGCGGCCCGGGGGCCGGCGGGAGCCACCCGGGGCGGACGGTCGGGAAGGCGGCCGGGCGGGCCGCCGGGCGAGCGATCGGACGGCCGGGCGGACGGGCGGGCCGTCAGTCCAGGACGCGGGCCAGGTAGGAGTGCATCATGGCCCGCGTTTCGACGACGATCCCGGGATCTCCGGCCGGATCGGACCGGAAGGCCAGCTGGACGAGCGCGTCGGTGGCCTCGACGCAGACCAGGACCGCCCGTTCGAGGGTCGGGTCGGGGCTCAGCCCGAGGTGGCCGCACATCAGCGCGGTGAGGCGCTCGGCGACCTGGTGGTTGGGGTCGGAGGCCGGCCCCTCGGCGGGCGGCGCGGGCACGCCGAAGTCGACGAGGGCGAACCCGGGGACGCTGCGCTTCATGGCCAGGTACTCGTCCAGGATGGCGTCCACGACGGGCCGCCAGTGCGTGGCCGGGACGGCGGTGAGCCGGCGCTGGATGCCGTCGGCGTAGCGGTCGAGGTTGCGGTGGGCGAGCGCGACGGCCATGGCCCGCTTGTTGCCGAAGAAGCGGTAGACGGATCCGATGGGCACTCCGGCGCGCAGGGCGACGGCGCGGGTGCTGAGGTTCTCGTAGCCGGTCTCGTCGAGGAGTTCGGCGCAGGCGTCGAGGATCCGGGCGAGGCGTTCGGCGCTGCGCTGCTGGACCGGGGTCCGTCGCAGGGGGTGGGCGGGAGGCACGGGGTCCATCATGCCGCTCCAGACGTGTGGGTCCAGCGCTCCGGCGGCGGGGCGTCAGTTCAGCAGGAGGGTGAGGCCGCCGATCGTGTAGGTGACCATCAGCGCGAGCAGCGGCAGCTGGCCGGCCACGGCCCGGGCGGGCGGGAAGAGGCGCACGGAGCGGTCGTGCGCGGCGATCACTCCGAGTACGTGGCCGCCGACGACGGCGATCACCTGGAGGGCGGCCAAACCCCCGGGACCCAAGGGGGAACTGGGCTCGGGGGCGTTGTCAGTGCCGAGTGCCATGATGACTGTGCGTGGCCCTTCGGTCACCAGGAGGGAGAAGTAGTGGGCGATCAGATAGCCGAGGGCGATCGGTACGAGTGAGTGCGCGAAGGCCGTCAGGGGGCGCGGGTGCGGTCCGCTGACGAGGCGGGTGGCTGCCGCGCACAGGCAGTAGAGGGTGGCGACGAGGGCGATGGAAACGAGCAGTCCGAGCGTGGCCGCGGGGGTGCGGCCGAGGGGGGAGGTCTGGACGGTGTTGATCCAGGCGGGGTTGTCGGAGTAGCCGTCGTAGGCGGTGGAGCCGAGCAGGACGCAGACGGTGGCGACGAGTCCGGGCCGCTCGGGCGTCGCGTCGAGTCCGTGGAAGGGGTTGCGCAGGACCAGGAGGCCGTCGTCGCGGCGGCCGAGCGGGGAGAGCCGGGCCAGCAGGCCGGAATAGGCCTCGAAGGCGTCGGCGTCGGTGAACCAGCGCTCGCCGAAGCGGGCGGCGAGCAGCAGGTGCAGGGCGGTGTATCCGGTGAGGGCGATCAGGAGCGTGGTGGTGGATGCGGGATCGGGCGAGACGAGTTCGAGCCAGGTGAAGCCGAACAGCCCGGCGGCGGCGGGCCACAGGCCGATCCCGGCGGGCAGGGGCCGGCCTGCGGCGGGCGGGTGGCGGCGGGCCCGGGAGAGCAGCCGGTGCAGGGTGCGCAGCGGGTTGAGGAGGCGCCAGACGGGGCCGAGGAGGAGGGAGGCGGGGACGAGTCCGACCCAGAGGAGGACGTAGACGGCGCCGGGAGCGGGGTTGCGGCCGGGGTCGTCGGGACCGAGCAGGAGGTGGAGGAGCACGGTGAGGGCTGCGGCGAGACCGAGTCCGCGCAGGGCGGTGCGGGTGGCCGGCGCGTCGGCCACCCGCTGGAGCCCGGCGGGCAGGGGCAGGCCCGCGCGGTTGCCGCGGAAGCGGGAGGAGGACCAGAGGAGACCGAGCGCGAGGAAGGAGACGAACAGGGCCGCGAAGGCTCCGGCGAAGGCGTAGAAGGGAGAGATGGGCAGGTCGTGCTGGGAGCCGATTCCGTGCGCGAGCAGGGTCGACGGGTCGGCCGGGTGAAGGACCACGCCCTGGCCCGCCCCCGGCACGGACTCCGCCATCGGCACGGGCATCGGGCCCCGCACCGATCCCGGCATCGGGGCCGCCGCCCCGGGGCCGGGGGTCATCGGACGAGGAGCTGGGTCAGGACGAGCCCGGACGCGTGGGTCTCCACCTCGAAGAGGCCCGTGCGGTCGGCGGTCAGGACCAGGGTGGCCTCTTGGCCGGCGGGCAGGGCGAGTTCCTTGTCGTAGCCGTGTACGTGCAGGGTGTCGGCGCGGTCGCTCGTGACCCGCAGGGCGATGCGCTCGCCGCGCTTGACCTCGGTGCGTCCGGTCGCGGGGACGACCTTGCCGTCCCGGACGGCGAGGGTGACGGTGCGGTCGGCCTGCGGCGCTCCGGGGGGCGCCGACGGGGCGGTCGGGGTGGCCGCGGGATGGCTGTGGGACTCCTGGCCCGGAGGACCCCCGGTCAGCGCGACGGACGCCTCGACCGGTTTCCCGGCGACGGCCCAGGCTGTGTGGTCGTCGGCGTAGAGGCGGACGGTCAGGGTGTGCGCGCCCTCGGGCACCTGCGCGGCGGGCAGGTGGAACCAGGGGCCGTACACCCGGGCCAGTTTGTGGCCGTCGAGGTCGAGGTGGGCGTGGCCGCCGCCCGGGAGGGCGGCGCCCCCGGTGCTGTCGGGGGTGAAGCGGAAGTTCGTCACGGTCAGCTGGAGGTTCCAGCCGTCCTCGGAGTCGGGGCGGGCGGCGAGCTTCACCTGCGGCGCGCCGTCTGCGGGGACCTCGCGCAGGGGGTGGCCGCCGCCGTCCTGGGCGGCCAGCAGGGTGCCGGTGCTGCCGGATGCCTGTTCGTGGGTGGTACCGGGCTTGTGGTGGGTGGTGGCCCTGCCGCCGCAGCCGCCGGCGGCGCCGCCTGTGAGCAGCAGGAGTACGGCGACGAGCGCCGCCGTACGGGCGGGCCGTCGGCGCGGCCCCCGCCCGGCCGGGGAGCCGGACGGCGCCCCGGGCTCGGGGCGGGAGCCGGGCGGCCGGCAGACGTCGCACCGGATGCGGTCCTGTGCGGGGACGTTCACTTCGGTCCTCCGAGGGGTGTGGGAGCGGGCCGCGCCCTGCGGTGCCCCCGCCGGGGCCCGTGACCCGCGTGCCGGGCGGCCGGCCCCCGGTGGGGCGGGCCGGCGTGCTTGCGCTCGGGCGGGGGGCCGCTCGTCGTGGCGGGCGGTTCGGTGCGAGGGCGCGGCGCGAGGGTGCTCGGCTTCGTGGGTGGCACGGCGGCGCGGGCGCCGCAGGCCGGGCCGTGGTACCGGCCGCCGCTCGCCGCGACGCGGGCACCGGGCGGTGCCCGCTGCGGTGCGGCGGCGGGCGGCGCGGGTCGGACACCCCCTAGGGGGTGGGTCGGGGGTTCGGGTCGTCGGCGTGGCGGCTGAGGGCCGGGGCGGGGCCGGCGGGGACGGGGACCCGGTCGCCCGACGGGGTGTCGCCCGGGCCGGAGGGGCGGGCCGGGGCGGGCGGGCCGGGGCGGGCCGCGGCGACGACGGCCCACAGCACCCACACCACCGCCACCAGGGCCCGTATCCAGGCCGGGCTCAGCGGGATCCAGGGGATCATCAGGACGGCCTTGTCGAAGGCGTCCAGCAGGGTCAGGGCCCCCAGGAGCAGGGTCAGGCGCGCCAGCCAGGGGCGTTCGGGCCGCAGGGCCAGCCCTGCGCCGGTCCACCACAGGCCGAGCAGGAGGAGGGCCAGCGCGGGGACGAAGGTGTCCTGGAGGGGCATGGTGGAGCCCGCCACGTCCAGGGCCAGCCCGGCCAGCCCCAGCGCGGACGCCGCCGTGCCCAGCCGTGAGCCGCGCAGGCGGCGCCACCACAGCACCCCGCCGACGAGCAGCAGCACCGCCGCCACCGCCAGGGCGAGCTGCGTCTCCACTCGCTCCAGTCCGCGGGCCCCGTACCAGTCGCAGCCGGCCGGGAGCTTGCGGGCCTGGACGTTGTAGTCGGCGCAGACCAGCAGCTGCGTGAGCTTCAGCGGTTCGCCGACCAGCCGGGCGGAGCCGCCGCTGACCGTCCCGCGCTCGTCCCCGCACTGCGGCAGGGTGCCCGGGGTGGAGCCGTCGGGGCCGTCCTGCCAGCAGTTGCCCCGGCCCTGCCCGTCCCACCACACGTCGGTGCCGTTGGGGCGGGAGGCACCGGTCCTGTCCTTGCCGAGGACGTTGCCCGCGTACCGGTTGTGGTGGGAGGTGTCGGTCTGCTTGGACCACTTCTCCTCGCCGCGGATGAAGGCCGGTACCGCGCTGAGGAAGAAGCCCGCGCGCCGGTGCCCGTACACCCAGTTGTCCTCGTAGAGGTTCCAGTTGCCGCCCGCGGTGATGATGCCGGTGCCCGGCGGCATCGAGATCTGCGGGCAGACCACCCCCTGCTCGTAGCCGCGTTCGACGGGCGGCTTCGCACAGGTGCCGTCGGCGACGTAGTGGTAGTAGTCGGCGTTGTTGTCGTGGATCAGGTTCCGCTCGAAGCGGGCGTGGTTCTGCGGCAGGCCGGGGTGTCCGGGGAAGGCGCTGTCCATCGAGGCGCCGCCCATGTTCTGGTCGAACTCGTTGTCGTGCACCCACACCGAGTCCCCGGCGGTGCCCGAGTAGCCGACCATGTTGTGGTGGCTGCGGCAGCCGGTGATCTCGATGGAGTACCGGGGCACGTCGTAGCCGCGCCCGTCGTTGATGTTCGAGGCGCTGCCCGGGTAGATGCCGGAGTCGCCGTTGCCGTACGACTCGCAGTTCTTGTACAGGCCGTGGTCGCTGGCGAAGGTCAGGAAGCCGTACTCGTCGTTCCAGCGGGTCAGCACGTCGTCGATGACGAAGCCGTCGCCGGCCAGCACGTACAGCGAGTTGAAGGTGGTGCGCTGCGCGGTGAAGTTGCGGAAGTAGACGCCGTCCGACTGGTCGGCGCGGATGGCGTTGAGCTTCTGGTACTTGGCGTCGATGACGACGTCGGTGCGGGCGGCGCCGGTCCCTTCGATCTGGAGGCCGGTCTTGCCGAGGATGGCGACGAGGTTCTGGTTGTGCCGGCACCGCACCTGCTGCTCGTAGGACAGGATCTGGTAGCCCAGCGCGGAGTTGGGGGCCTTCAGCTGCGCGCATTCGCCCGTCGGCTTGGGGAGCGAGGGCTCCTCCTCGTAGAGGCCGGGGAGGATCGCGATGTTCATGCCTGGTCGGTCGACGGCGTCGACGGCCTCCTGGAGGTGGCGGTAGCCGGACTTCTCGCAGCGTTCGTAGAGGGCGAGGTTGCGGGTCCGCAGGTCCTCCGGGAAGGCGGCGATCCGGCGCTCGAAGGCGGGCCGGTCGGTCTTGCAGACGATCAGGTCGGGCTCGGTCGCGCGGTAGGCGGGGACGGAGCCGGTGCCGTCGGGGAGGGTGACGGGGCGCTCTTCGTGCGCGCGGGCGTCGGGCGCGGCGGCGAAGAGGGACAGGAGGGCGAGCAGGGCGGCGAGGAGCGCCGCCGGCACGGCAGGGAACCTGCGGGTCCACGACATGCGCGAGAGAGTAGAGCATTGTTCATCTTTTGGGATCCCCCCGTGCGGCGATCCGGTGGCACGCGCCGGGATCGCCGCCCCGGCGGATTCGGCCACGCGGCCGCCGGACGGCGTTGACGGGCGGCGCGCGGAATCCTACTGTCAGCCATAGGATTCCTTCGACGGAACGGGAGCAGCCCATGAGTGAGCAGGCCAGGAAGACGGCGGAGGAGCTGGAGTACCTCACCGGCTTCGGCAACGAGCACAGCTCGGAGGCCGTGCCCGGCGCACTCCCCCACGGCCGCAACTCCCCCCAGCGCGCCCCCCTCGGCCTGTACGCGGAGCAGCTCAGCGGCAGCGCGTTCACCGAGCCCCGCCGCCACAACCGCCGCTCGTGGCTGTACCGGATCCGCCCCTCGGCCGCGCACCCGGCCTTCGTGCGCACCGACAACGGCGCCCTGCGGACCGCGCCCTTCACCGAGGCGGTCCCCGACCCCAACCGGCTGCGCTGGAACCCGCTGCCCGACCCGGCGCCCGGCACCGACTTCCTGGCCGGGCTGTGGACCCTGGGCGGCAATGGCGACGCCGCGCAGCGCACCGGCATGGCCATCCACCTCTACGCCGCCAACGCCTCCATGACGGACCGGGTGTTCAGCGACTCGGACGGCGAGCTTTTGATCGTCCCGGAACGCGGCGGCCTGCTGCTGCGCACCGAGTTCGGTCTGCTCGCCGTCGGCCCCGGCGAGGTGGCCCTGATCCCGCGCGGCGTCCGCTTCCGCGTGGAGCTGCTGGACGGCGACACCGGCGCCGGCCCCGCCCGCGGATACGTCTGCGAGAACTACGGCCGGCCCTTCGAGCTGCCCGACCTGGGCCCGATCGGCGCCAACGGCCTCGCGGCCGCCCGTGACTTCCGGGCGCCGGTGGCCGCGTACGAGGACGTGGAGCGCCCGACCGAGGTGGTCAACAAGTTCTGCGGCAACCTCTGGTCCGCGAGCTACGGCCACTCCCCGCTGGACGTGGTGGCCTGGCACGGCACGCACGTCCCGTACGTGTACGACCTGCGCCGCTTCAACGTCATCGGGTCGATCAGCCACGACCACCCCGACCCCTCGATCTTCACGGTGCTGACCGCGCCCTCCGACACGCCGGGACTGGCGGGAGTGGACTTCGTGGTGTTCGCGCCGCGCTGGCTCGTCGGCGAGGACACCTTCCGGCCCCCGTACTTCCACCGCAACGTGATGAGCGAGTACATGGGCCTGATCGAGGGTGCCTACGACGCCAAGGCGGAGGGCTTCGTCCCCGGTGGCGGTTCGCTGCACAACATGATGTCCGCGCACGGCCCCGACCGGGAGACCTTCGACCGGGCCAGCGCCGCCGAGCTCAAGCCGCAGAAGATCGACGACGGCCTGGCCTTCATGTTCGAAACCCGCTGGCCGATCACCGCCACCCCCCAGGCGGCCGGTGCGGACCACCTCCAGCGCGGATACGACGACGTCTGGGAGGGTCTCCAGCGCCACTTCCGCGCCTAACATGCGCATGCGCGGGCACGGCGGGAACACGACGTGCGCGCGCCGCCGCCCGCGCTCCAGCCTGCCGCCGTTCGGAGAACCACCCGTGACCGCCTTCGCCCCCGACTCCCTCGTGCTGAACCGGAAACTGCCCCTCTGGTACCAGGTGTCCCAGTCCTTGCGCGCCTCCATACTCGGACGCACCCCGGACGCCTCCCTGCGCCTGCCGACCGAGGAGCAGCTCGCCGAGCACTACGGGGTGAGCGTCCTGACGATGCGGCAGGCGCTCAAGGAGCTGGAGGGCGAGGGGCTGATCAGCCGGCACCGGCGGCGCGGCACCTTCATCGAGCCGGGCGCCCGGCGCAGCGCCCCCGTGCGGCTGCTGGGGTCGGTCGACGCGATCGTCGCCCAGCAGTCGGGCGAACGTACGACGGTTCTCGGCCGTGAGCGGACCCCGGTGTCCGGGGAGCTCCTGGAGCACTTTCCGGACACCCCCGAGGTGGTGACGTACCGCAGGCTCCGGCACGACGGGGAGAGCGGGGAGCCGACCAACTGGGCGGAGAACGCGGTGCGCCCGGAGTTCGCCGACGCCGTGCGGCTGGACGATCTGGTGCGCTGGCCGATGACGAAGGTGCTGCGCGACGTGGTCGGGGTCCGGATCAGCCGGATCACCGACACCGTCGAGGCGCGGCTGGCGGACCCGGTCACGGCCGAGCTGCTCCAGGTGCCGCTGCTGAGCCCGATCCTGCACTACACGGGCGTGACGTACGACGAGGACGGGCGGGTGGCCGACGTGGCGCGGATCCGCTACCGGGGCGACCGCTTCTCCTTCACGGTGACGGTCGACGCGCCCTGATTCCGGAGCCGTACGGCGGGGCCGGGCCGCGCGGCCCCGCTCAGGGCCTGCGGTCGCCCGGCTCCTCCGCGCCCCGCTCCCCCTCGGCCTGCGAGGGCGTCGTGCGCATCGTCTGGGGATGCCGCTCCTCGCGCTGCTTGTCGTCCATGTCCTCGTCGAGGCGCTCGCCCTCGGCCTGCGAAGGCGTCGAATACTCGTCGTACTGGCTCATGCCCGACTCCCGGTTCCGTACGGATGCGTGCGTAGGCGTACATAAGGAGCGTAACGCTTCGGCCGGGACGCGGCCCGGGCCCGGCGGACCGTCGCTACCATCTGCCGGGTGAGCGACGACGTACCGCTGCTGGACGATCTGATGCCCTGGTCCGTGGGCGGCCTGCGCCTGGGCAGGGACTGGGTGGCCGCGCCCGATCCGGCCACCCTGCGGGCCCGCTGGACGGCCCTGACCGGCGCCGAAGGGCCCGAGCGGGAGCGGCTGTTCCGCCCGAGCCGGACCCGTACGCCCGCCGCCGGGGCGGCCGCCCTCCCGGGGCAGCGGACGGCGGCCACGGCCCGGTTCTCCGAGGCGCCCGGCCCCTTCCCGGATCCCGTACGGGTGCTCCGCGCACCCTTCGACGAGCAGTGGCTGCTGCCCGACCAGCGGCTCATCGACGCGGCCCGCCCGGAGCTGTGGCGGGTCCTCGACGCGCAGCAGCTGTTCGTCACCGACACCCCGGAACCCCTGGTCACCGCCCACCTCCCGGCGGGCCGGCTCGGCCGGATCCGCCCCCTGCACCGCCGCCCGGGCGGGGCGGAGCCGAACCTGGCGCCGGGGCTGCTGCCGCTGCTGGGGGCCCGCCACGGCGGCTGGGTCACCCCCGAGGACGTGCTGTGCTGGATCCTCGCCGCGGGCCGGCCGGGTCCGCGCGGTCACGAGGTCCCCCTCGCGGCGGACCCGGAGCGCTGGCGGGCCGGGCTGGAGCTGGGCCACCGCCTCCTGACCGTCCAGCTGCGCGGGGCGCGCGGCGGGGAGCCGCCCCGGCTGCCCGCCGGCCGGCGCCCGTACGTCCGGGCGGCGGTCACGGCCTGGCCGCGGGAGCTCCGCCACGACCCGCAGACCGCGGAGCTGTTCCTCGGGGACGGGGTCGTCTCCCCGGTACCGGCGGCGGCCTGGGAGTACGAGGTCCAGGGCGCCCGCGTGCTGGAGTCCTGGTTCGCCGCCCGGAACGCGCACCGCGACCCCGCTGCGCGGGGGCTGGAGGCGCTCGGACCCGCCGAGTGGCCGCAGGCCTGGACCTCGGAGCTGACGGCCCTGGTGACGACCCTGGCGCTGCTGGCCGATCTGGCCCCGGAGCGGGCGGCGTTCGCCCCGGGCCCCTCGCTGACCGCGGACGCGCTCGCGGCGGCGGGGGTGCTGCCGCCGCCGCACTGGGCCCGGCGCCCGGCCTCGGTGCTGGACCACCACGAGGAGGGCCCGGGCGGCCAGTTCGCGCTGCTCTAGTCGGCCGCGGCCACGGCGGGCGCGGGGGCGGGGGGTGACAGGGCGGGGGGTGGCGGGATAGGGATCGGGGCATGGACATGGACACCGAAGCCGCCTCCGGAGCCGAGCCGCACGCCCTTCCGCTCCCGCCCCCGCCCCCGCCGCCGCCCCAGCTCCCCCTCCCCCTCGCCGGGATCACCGTCGTCGCCGTCGAACAGGCCGTCTCCGCGCCCTTCGCCACCCGCCAGCTCGCCGACCTCGGCGCCCGGGTCGTCAAGGTGGAGCGCCCCGACGGCGGCGACTTCGCCCGCGCCTACGACACCGCCGCCCAGGGCCTGGCCTCGCACTTCGTGTGGGCCAATCGCGGCAAGGAGTCCGTCGCGCTCGACCTGAAGGACCCGCGCGGGCTGGCGGCACTGCACCGGCTGCTGGACGGTGCGGACGTCTTCGTCCAGAACCTCGCGCAGGGGGCCGCCGCCCGGCTCGGGCTCGACGCGGCCGCCCTGTGCGCACGCTATCCGCGACTGGTCGCGGTGGACGTCTCCGGCTACGGACCCGAGGGCCCGTACGCCCACAAGCGCGCGTACGACATGCTCGTGCAGTGCGAGGCCGGCCTGGTCTCGGTGACCGGCACCCCGCAGACGCCCGTGAAGGCGGGGATCCCGGCGGCCGACATCGCCGCGGCCATGTACGCCTTCTCCGGGGTGCTCGCCGCCCTCCTGCGCCGGGGGACGACCGGGCGCGGCGGGCCGGTGGAGGTGTCGATGCTGGACGCGCTCGCCGAGTGGATGGGCCATCCGCTGCACCACACCATGCACGGCGGGGAACAACCCGTACGGACGGGCCTCGCGCACGCCGTGATCGCGCCCTACGACGCCTACGCGACGGCCGACGGGGACCGCGTACTGCTCTCGGTGCAGAACGACCGGGAGTGGCGGCGCCTGGCCGGGCAGGTGCTGGAGCGGCCCGACCTCGCGCACGACCCGGCCTACGCGACGAACGCGGCCCGCACCCGGGGGCGGGAGAAGACGGACGCGGTGGTGGCCGAGGCCCTCGGCCGGCTCGGGGCGGACGAGGCGATCGGGCGGCTGGAGGCGGCCGGGATCGCGTGCGCGCGGCTCAACTCGGTGGCGCGGCTGGCCGGGCACCCGCAGCTGGCGGCACGGGACCGCTGGCGGCAGGTGGGTTCGCCGGCGGGCCCGCTGCGGGCGCTGCTGCCGCCGATCGGACTGCCGGGCGGCCCGGAGGCGCGGATGGGCGCGGTGCCCGCGCTGGGCGAACACACCGACACCGTGCTGCGCGCCCTGGGGATGACGGGCGCGCAGATCGCGGCACTGCGCCGGGACGGTGTGATCGCCTGAGGCCGGGGGTCCGGGGTTTCCGGCGCCACCGGGGGGCTCCGGCGACACCGGAAGGACCCGCCGGCGCCGGAGGGGAGACGGGGGCCGGGGTGCGGCCGGGCCGGACCGGCCGCGCCGCGGGGGCAGTTACGAGCGGCGGCTGCCGAAGAGCGTGCGACGCAGCCTGCGCAGCGGGGCGAACAGCGCGACGCGCGCGCTCCGGCTCCGCTGGACGTGCGTGTGGTCGCGGGAGGTGAGCTCGCGCATCAGCAGGGTCGCCTCGGCCGTCTCGTGGTGCGGGACGGCGGGACCGCCCAGCACGGCGAGATGGCGGTCGAGGCGCGAGCTGACCGCGCTGCTGCCGCAGGTGATGGCAGGCACGCGGGGCGGCCTGCTGCGCATTGCTATCTGTTCCATGTCTCTCCCCACCCGTACGAGGGCACCCGGCCCGGGCAGGGTAACCCTATCGCCCCGGCGTCACACTCGGGTATCCCGGTGGTGTGAATTACCCCTGTAGTTACGGGTAGTTGACGATTACCCAGCGGAGTCGCCCGTCACTCTCCGCACAATCGGGCCGACGTGGCGCACGCTCCGTGAGGACGTCCGGAGAGTGCCGTCACGACAGGGGCCACCGGGCGCGCACTGCGCTAACTTGGAGTGATCGCCCGGTGACGCTTGGGGGTAGGCGTGCGTGGGAACGAAGTCGCGAACGAGGACGGCGCGGCCGCGCGTGTCGTCGCCGGACGGTACCGGCTGCTCGGCCCGCTGGGCCGCGGCGGCATGGGCGTGGTCTGGCGGGCCCGGGACGAGGTGCTCGGCCGTGAGGTCGCGGTCAAGGAGGTGCGGGCACCGGCCGGCCTGGACGCGGCCGACGTGGCGCGGATGTACCGGCGCCTGGAGCGGGAGGCCTGGGCGGCCGCCCGGATCTCGCACCGCGGGGTGGTCACCGTCTACGACGTGGCGGCCGAGGACGGGCGCCCCTGGATCGTCATGGAACTGGTGCGCGGGCTCTCGCTGGCGGAGGTGCTGGAGGGCGAGGGCCCGATGGAACCGCAGCGGGCCGCGCACCTCGGCGAGCAGGTGCTGGCCGCACTGCGCTCCGCGCACGGGGTGGGGGTGCTGCACCGGGACGTGAAGCCCGCCAACGTGCTGGTCGCCAATGACGGGCGGGTGGTGCTGAGCGACTTCGGGATCGCGAGCCTGGAGGGGTCGTCGGCGATCACGATGACCGGCGAAGTGGTCGGCTCCCCCGAGTTCCTCGCGCCGGAGCGCGCGTTGGGACGGGAGCCGGGGCCGGAGTCGGACCTGTGGTCGCTCGGGGTGATGCTGTACGCCGCCGTGGAGGGGGTCACCCCGTTCCGGCGGGACACCCCGCTGTCCACGCTGCGGGCAGTGGTGGACGGGGAGCTGCCGCCGCCGCGCCGGGCCGGCGCGCTGGAACCCGTACTGGAGGGGTTGTTGCAGAAGGATCCGCAGGAGCGGCTGACGGCGGCGGAGGCGGCCCGGATGCTGCGGATCATCGGCGCGGGCGGCACCGTGCGCGCGCCCGGCGCGGCGGTGGCGGGCTCCGAGGCCCCGACGGCCGTCCTGCCCCGGGGGGAGACGCCCCCCGCACCCCGCGCGCAGACCCCGCCGCTGCCGCTGCCCGTCACCGGCGGCGGGCCCGGCCCCCGTGCCTCGGCACAGGAGCCGGGGCGGGCCGGGCTGGTGCTGACCGTCGGGGTCGTGGCGCTGCTGTTGGTCCTGGCCCTGCTGGTGTGGCTCCTGGTGCGCGGGACCGGTTCCGGCGGCGGGACGTCGGCCGGGGCCGCCGGCTCCGCTCCGGCGTCGGCGTCGGCGCCCGCGGCGGGGTCCGGTCCGTCCCCGGCCTCCGGCTCGCCCACCCCCACGCCCAGCCCCACGCCCACGCCCTCGGCGTCCGCGAGTCCCACGCCCGTGCAGGACGTCACCGTCTACGTGCACACCCTGCGCGCCGCCTACACCGGAGCCTGCCCGCCGCCCGAGGTGAGCGCGCCCGCCTTCACGGGGACGCTGGAAGTGGCGCTCACGCCCGCCGTGGTGGAGTACCGCTGGGTCACGCGCGGCGGTTCCGCACCCGAACCGCAGTGGCGGAGCATCCTGTACGAGGCGGACGGGCCCCGCACCCGCCAGCTGAACCACACCGAGCCCGGCGCGGCGCCGGGGGGCACCTCCGCCGACGCGGTCCGGCTGGAGGTGCGCGGGCCCGTACAGAAGGCCTCTCCGTGGCTGGAGTTCTCCGTGACGTGCGAGGAGGAGACCCCGACGGGCGGGGCCTCCTCCCCTGTTCCTTCCGGCTCGCCGGGCGGGAGCGCGCCCGCGGCGCCGACCCCGGTGGCGGTTCCCTGAGCGGCGGCCGGCCGGCCGTCAGGCCTTGCTGGTGAAGGCGGGCAGGTAACCGCCGGACTGTCCGGCGGCCGTGGGGTGGTACGACTCGCCGATGTTGAGCCAGTTCAGGCTGTGCAGCCACGCGTCGCCGGAGCAGATCTCGTGTCCGGTGAAGGTGGACGCGACCGGGGCGAAGGTGAAGCCGTGGTCGGCGGCGCGCTTGGCGATGGCGGCGTTGAGGTAGTCGGACGCGCCGTTGATGGCGCCGCGTTCGCCCTCGGTGAGGCCGGTGACGCAGTTTCCGTTCAGCTTGTAGAAGCGGGGATAGCCGAGGACGACCACGTGGGCGCCGGGGGCCCGGCTGTGGATGGCGTTGTAGACCTGGTCGAGCTGGCCGGGAAGGGTGGAGTCCACGTACGCCTTCGCCTGGTTGACGCGGCCCACGCAGGTGGATTCGGACTGGAGCACACAGGTCGTCATCACGTCGGCGAATCCGGCGTCGTTGCCGCCGATGGTGATGCTGACGAGGTCGGTGCCGGAGTTGAGGGGGGCGAGCTGGCCGGAGAGGACGTCACCCGTACGGGCGCCCGAGCAGGCGGCGAAGGAGAAGGTCTGGGGGGAGTGGGCGGCGGCCCAGAGGGCCGGGTAGGCGCGGGTGGTGCGCTTGCAGTCGCCGCTGGCGCCGTCGTAGTTGCCGGCGCCGACGCCGGAGGAGTACGAGTCGCCGAGGGCCACGTAGCCGAAGTCGGCCTGGGCGGCGGCCGCCTGGCCGGCTCCGAGGAGGGCGGCTCCGGCGGCGAGGAGCAGGGAGGAGGCGAGGGCTGCGGCGCGCGACAGTGTGATGCTCATGGATGCGGCTCCTTGTGGGGGTTACTCCTGAGTCCGTGGTACAAGCAGCCGCGCCTCTGTGGAAGTGTCCATGCCAAGAATGTTCGGGGCAGGGTCGAGCCGGAATCTTCACGCCCACGGCGTTTGAAGGGGGAACGCGGCCACCCGATCCGGCGAAACACGGGTGCATGAGGGCACATCGTGCCGGATCATGGGCGCCATGCCAGCAGACCCGCAGGACGCGCTGCCGATTCGCCTGAACGTGGACGACAGTGACTCACCGTCGGATGTCGTCGACGCCCTGTTCCTCGGCCGGTTCGCGACCGGCGAGCAGCCGTACGCGCAGAGCGTGACGATCGACCGGGTGAAGCCGGAGGCGACACTGCTGCCGCCGCGCGCGACGGTGCTCCGCTCGGCGCGCGACACCGACCGCAGCGCCACCCTCGCCCAGGGCGAGGGCTGGACCCTGCTCGTGTCCCGCTGGAGCCGGGGCGCCGACGTCACCGTCACCGCCGTCAGCGACGAACTCGCCGCGGGCGTCCTCGAGGAGGCCACGCAGGGGGCGCAGGACGAGCCCGAGCCGCAGCCCGACAACGTCACGATGGGCTTCTGGTACGTCTCCCCCCGCCGCGGCCCGTACCGCACGACCCGGCAGATCTCCGCGGGGACGTGGGAGGAGGTGCGGCCCAACTACACCGCGCCGGTGGCATCGGCGATGGACCGGCTGATGAAGGTCACGCCGGACGACATCGCGGGGCGGCTGCTGCTGCTCCACGGCCCGCCCGGCACGGGGAAGACCTCGGCGCTGCGCACACTGGCCCGGTCCTGGCGGGACTGGTGCCAGGTGGACTGCGTCCTGGACCCGGAGCGGCTGTTCAACGACGTGGGCTACCTGATGGACATCGCGATCGGGGAGGACGAGGGTTCCGCGAAGGGGCGCTGGCGGCTGCTGCTGCTGGAGGACTGCGACGAGCTGATCCGCGGCGAGGCCCGGCACACCGCCGGGCAGGCGCTGTCCCGGCTGCTGAACCTGACGGACGGCCTGCTGGGCCAGGGCCGCAACGTGCTGGTCGGCGTGACCACCAACGAGGACCTGGAACGGCTCCACCCCGCGGTGGTGCGCCCGGGGCGCTGTCTGGCGCGCATCGAGGTCGGCCCGCTGACCCGGCCGGAGGCGGTGGAGTGGCTCGGCACGTCGGAGGGGATCGCCCGCGAGGGCGCGACCCTGGCGGAGCTCTTCGCCCTGCGCCGCGGCACGGGCCCGGCGGCGGTCCTCCCCCTCCAGCCGCACGACTCCGAGGCGGGCCTGTACCTCTAGACGGTCTCTTCCGGCCGAGGACGGCCTACGCCGCGGCGTAGCGGGCGCGCAGGGCGGTGGTCGCGGCTTCGAGGGCTTCGGCCTCGGTCAGGCCGAGCCGGTGGGCACGTTCCGCGTACGCCTGGGCGGCCTGTGCCGCCTCCCGCGACGAGCCCTCGGCGGCGGCGACGAACGTGCCGTTGCGGCCCCGCGTCTCGATCACCCCGTCGGCCTCCAGCGCCCGGTAGGCCTTGGCCACCGTGTTGGCGGCCAGGCCCAGTTCCTCCGCCAGTCCCCGGACCGTCGGCAGCTTGTAGCCCGCCGGGAGCTTCCCGGTCCTGGCCCGGTCCGCGATCTGTGCGCGCAGCTGCTCGTACGAGGCGGCCGAGCCGGCCGAGCCGTCGATCCTGATCCTGAGGCTGGTCGAGGTCACGCGGCCGATTGTGCCCCATCAATGCGCGGGCGAGGAACGAGTGCGCGACCGTAACGTCGGCCCCATGACCGTTCCCGTTGTGATCCGCGACCTGCGGCCCGGCGACCCCTCGGACGCGGAGGCCGTCGTACGGGTGCGCCGCGCCGCGCTGCCCTTCGTGGTGACCACCGCCGCCGGCGTGGCCCACGAACTGGCCTCGGCCCCCGCCGCCGCCAGGCACTACCGGCTGCTCCTCGCCGAGACCCCGGACGGCCGGGCGGCCGGCACCGCGCAGGTCGGCCTCGCCCACGAGAACACCGGGCCCGGGCAGTCGTTCGTCAACGTGTACGTCGACCCCGCGCGGCGCGGTCTCGGCGCCGGGACCGCGCTGCTGCGCACGGCGGAGGAACACCTCGTGGCGCGGGGCGCCGTGGACGCGTACGCCTGGGTCCTCGACGAGCCCGCCCACCGCGCCTTCGCCGAGCGCCGCGGCTACCGGCCCGGCCGCTCCGCGCACTTCCTGCGCCTGGACCTGGCGGCCGCCGCCCTGCCGCCGCTGCCCCGCGTCCTTCCCGCCGGGGTGGAACTGCTCCCCGGCTCCGCCTTCGACACCGACCCGCGCCCGCTGTTCGAGGCCGACGCCGAGGTGAGCGCCGACGAGCCGGGCGACCTGCCGGCCCTGCTGGACGACTACCGGGCCTGGCTGGACGGGATCTGGCACGACCCGGCCCTGGACCACGCGCTGACCACGGTCGTCCTGGTCGACGGTGCGGTCGCCGCCTTCACGGCCGCCCGGACCGACGGCGCCGCCCGCTACGCCTCGGCGATGACCGGCACCCTGCGCGCCCACCGCGGCCGCGGCCTGGCCACGCTGGCCAAGACCGACTCCCTGCACCGCGCCCGCGCGGCCGGCTACCGGGAGGCCTTCACCGGCAACGACACCGGGAACGACCCGATGCTCGCCGTCAACGCCCGCTTCGGGTACCGGATCTGCGCGACCGAGACGCGCTTCACGAAGAAAGTGGGAGGCACGCGATGACCACGGCATGGACCGTCACCCTGACCAAGGGCGGCCGCACGAAGATCAGCTATCCGGCGGTGCAGGTTGCCGACGACGGCGACCGCATCTCGGTGCGCGCCCCCTGGGCGGCCGAGGGCGTACGGGACTTCGGGTTCGTGCGCTTCGAGCCGGGCGACGTGTTCGTCGAGCACTTCTGGCGGACGCGCTGGTTCGCGGTCAAGGAGGTGTGGAGCGGCGCGGGCGTCCTGAAGGGCTGGTACTGCGACGTGACCCGCCCGGCGCTGGTCCGCGAAGGCGAGATCCTCGTCGACGACCTGGACCTGGACCTGTGGGTGCCCGCGGACGGCGGGCCCGCGCTGCGCCTGGACGAGGACGAGTTCGCGGCGAGCGGCCTCGCCACCTCCGACCCGGAGGCCGCCGCCCGGGCCGTCCGCGCGCTCGACACCCTGGACGCCCAGGCGCGGTCGGCCCGGGGCCTGGCGGCGCTGCTCGGCTGAGGGCGGATCCCGTCGGGGCGCGGCGGGAGGCCGCCTTCCTGAGGGGGCTCTTACCGCCGCCTTAAAGGGACCCTAAGGATCGTCCGCGAGGGCCCGGAGCGGGCCCGGCGGACCGGGCGGCGGGCTAGCTTGACGGGGCCGGGGAGGGATCCGGGCACTGTCGGGGCCCCCGGTTCGGGGGCCGGCGGCGGGCCGGCCGGTTCCGTCCTGCGGCGTGCCCCTGCCGTGTGCCCGAAGGAGATCCACCCATGCCCGTGTCCCGTCGTCGCAGCGCCGTCCGTATCGCCTCCGCCGGTCTCGCCCCGCTCGCGGTGGCCGCGTACGCCGCCGGGCCCGCGGTGGCCCACGGTTCGATGACGGACCCGGTCAGCCGGGTGGCGGCCTGCTACGCGGAGGGGCCGGAATCGCCGAAGTCGGCGGCGTGCAAGGCCGCCGTGGCGACGAGCGGGGTGCAGGCGTTCTACGACTGGAACGCGGTGAACATCGCCAACGCCGCCGGGCAGAGCAGGAAGCTGATCCCGGACGGTCAGCTGTGCTCGGCGGGCAACGGCAAGTACAAGGGGCTGGACCTGGCGCGCGCGGACTGGCCGGCCAGCCCGATGACGGCCGGCGCGCACACCTTCCGCTACAAGGGCACCGCCCCGCACAAGGGCTCCTTCGAGCTGTACGTGACGAGGGACGGCTACGACCCCTCGAAGCCGCTGAAGTGGTCCGACCTGGAGCCCGCGCCCTTCGTGAAGGTCACGGACCCCGGCATGCAGAACGGCGACTACGTCTTCAGCGGGACCGTCCCGAAGAAGACGGGCCGTCACCTCGTCTACAGCATCTGGCAGCGCTCGGACAGCCCGGAGGCCTTCTACACCTGCTCGGACGTGGTGTTCGGCAAGGACGGTGCGGCGGCCGGCGGTAGTACGGGGGCCACCCCGGGCGGCGCCGCACCGGGCGCGAAGCCCTCGGCCGCGCCGGGCGCGAAGCCCTCGGGGTCGCCCGCCGCCCCGGCGGCCGACGGGGGCGGCGCCCCGCCGGCCAAGGCTCCGACGGACCAGCAGATCTCCGACGGCGCCGGGAAGTCCTCCGTGGAGCACGGCGGCCACGGCGACAACGACCCGAAGACGAACGGCTCGACGGGCGGCTCGCCGCTCCCCTCCGTGGTCTCCTCGCCCTCCCCGGCCGGGTTCACGGGGGACAACCTCGCGGAGACGGGCGGCAACGGCGCCACCCCGGCGCTCGCCATCGCCGGGGCCGGAGCGCTGGCGGCGGGTGCGGCCGTGCTGTTCGCGCTGGCCCGCCGCCGGACCGCGGCGGGCCGGCACGGCCGCTGACCGGCGGACCGGCGGACCGGACCGCCCGCGCGTCAGTCGAAGACCGACGCGCAGGTGGTCCGTTCGGCGTGCGCCGGGTCGAGGGCGTTGAGCGCCTCGTGCCAGGCGATCCGGTCGGTGAGCCCGATCGTGACGTGCTCGGAGAGGTCCACCGCGCACAGGTCCTGGAGCAGGACGTTGCGCACGTTCGGCCCGTCGAGGAACTGGCTGCGGTAGGGGGTGACGACCTCGTCGTACCGGGTGGCGATCACGGTGTACTTCACGCCGGGGACGGTGTCGCCGCCCGCGTTCAGCTTGTTCTGGAACGGGGAGCCGATGATCTGGTCGGCCAGTCCGGGGGTGGCGGCGCTGATCAGGTCCTGGGCGCCGGGGAAGTACGGGAGCAGTTGGGTCAGCCCGGACAGGGTGGTGCCGTGGTTGTCCGGGGCGATCCCGACGAGCGCGTTGACCTTGGCGGCGCCGCCGAGGAACTTGAGGTAGTAGCGCGGCATCATGCCGCCCTGGGAGTGGCCGACGAGGTCGGCCTTGGCGGTGCCGGTGGAGGCGAGCACCTTGTCGACGAAGACCTGGAGCTGGCCGGCCGACGCGTCGATGGGGCCGAGGCCGTTGAAGAGCGGCACTCCGGGGAGCTGTCCGTAGTCGAGGGAGTAGACGCAGTACCCGCGGTGCACCAGGTACGGGGCGAAGCCCAGCCAGTTGTCCACGGAGTTGCCGAAGGTGCCGTGGACGAGGACGACGGGGCGCGGGTGCGCGGCGGAGGGTTTGCAGGACCAGTCGTTCCAGCCGCTGCTGGGGCGGGACGCGGCCTGTGCGGCGCCGGTGGGGGCGACGAGGGCCGCGGCGGCGAGGGTGAGGACGGCCAGCGGGCGGAGCAGGCGTCTCCAGGGCAGCATCGTGTGATCTCCTTGCGGGTCAAGGGGAATGCGTGGGGGTTCGTCCCGTGATCCGGATCACAAGGGGGGCTGCTGCCCGCTAAATTACGGGCGGGTAGCAAGACTGGGAAGTTACGCGTCGGTAAAAACTGTCGTGTCGAGTCCCGCTCCAGCCTTCCTCGGGAACAATGGGCGCCCCCGAATCCGGACTTGAGGTGATCGAGGCCGTGCAGCAGCCCCCCGGCGCCGGTACCGCCCTGGCCGCTCCCGCCCTCCTGACGGCCGACCCGCTGGTCTCGGCCGTCACGCGGACCGCGGTACGGGTCCTGCGGCCGGAGGCCGAGCACACGGCCGCGGCCGGGGTGCCGCGTACGCACCTGGACGCGCTCGCCGCGTGCGGCGCGTACGGGCTGACCGGATACGAACCGGACCCGGCGGGCGGGCTCACGGCCCGTCAGGTGGGCCGGGAAGTGCACGAGGTGCTGGCGGCCGTGGACCCGTCGACGTGGTTCGTCTGGACGCAGCACATCCCGGCCGTCAAGGGGCTGCTGGCGGCGCGGGGCCCGGCCGGTGCCGCCCTGCGCGCCGCCCGGCTGCCCGCGCTGCTCGGCGGTGAGCGGCGCGCCACGGCGGGTTTCGCCTTCCTGCGCCATCCGCGTCCGGCGGTCACGGCGGAGCGGGTGTCCGGCGGATGGCGGCTGACGGGCCGGGTGCCGTGGGTGACGGGCTGGGGCCTGGCGGACGCCCTGTACGTGGGGGCGCTCACCCCGGCCGACGAGGCGCTGTTCGCCCTGCTGGACTGTGCTCCCGGCAGCGGCCTGAGCGGCTCCGAGGGGGCCCCGCTGTGGGCGATGGGCGGTACGCACACGGCCGCGGTCGAGCTGCGCGGGGTACGGGTGCCCGATGCCCGGGTGGTCGGGCGGTTGCCGCGGGCCGACTGGATCCGGGCGTACGACCTGGAGAACGCCGACGCCCAGCCGGCCGTCTTCGGGCAGCTCCGCGCCACCGCGGACTTCCTGCTCCACTCGCCCCCGTACGAGGAACTCGGCCTGCGGCTCGCGCGGAAGGCGGCCCGGCTGCGTGCCGGGGCCTACGGCCTGCGGGACCGGCTCCCGTCAGGGGAGGGCACCGCGGAGCGGCTCGCCCTGCGGGCGGCGTCCCTGGACCTGGCGGTGCGGGCGGCCGCGGCGTGCGTGGCCGTGGCCGGCGGCCGGGCGGTGCAGTTCGGGCACACCGCGGGGCGGCTGTCCCGGGAGGCGCAGTTCCACCTGATCCAGGCCCAGACCACCCCCCTGCGCACGGCGACGGCCCACCGCCTGCTCCCCGACCTGGACACCTGACCGGGGCGAGCGAGCCGAAGGGGCGCGCCGGGGGAACGCCCCGTCCGCGCGCAGGAAACCGCGAGGAACGAGCGGTTTCCGAGCACGGACGGGGCGTGAGCCCGGCATCGGCGCCCCGGAGGCGAGGGAGCCCCAAAAAATCAGCGCCCCGGAGGCGAGGGAGCCCCCAGGAAGGCAGCCGCTGGGCGGACGGTTCCGGGGCCGAAGCGGGTGTTGGCGCGGTCCATGGCGGCTTCGGCGGTGAGGCGGGCTTCGCGGGCGGGGTCGAGGGAGAGCTGGCGGCTCGTGCCGGCCGCGCCGGTGAGGTCCTCCGCGCGCAGCACCATGCCGGTGAGCCGGGCCCGTTGCAGGCCGGCGGCGTCCATGAGGCGGTAGGCGAGGGTGCGCAGGTCCTCGTCGTGCCCGGAGGCTTCGGGCAGCCGCCGGGACTTCTCCCAGCGGGTGCCGCCCGCGAACTGGAGGGTCAGGGACAGGGAGCGGGCGGCCTGGCGGCGGCCGCGCAGCCCGGCGCCGAGCCGGACGACGAGGTCCAGGAGGGCGGCGCGGGCGTGCGGGCCGTCGAGTTCGTGCCGGGTGAAGCCGGTCCGGACGGCGGCCGAGGGCGGCAGGTCGCGCGGGGTGACCGGGCGGGGGTCGATGCCGCGGGCGCGTTCGGCGACGACCCGGCCGGCGCGTTTGCCGAGGATCCGTTCCAGGACGCCGGGCGGGACCCGGGTGAGGGCTCCGACGGTGCGCAGTCCGTAGCCGCGCAGGGCGTCGGCCTGGCGGGGGCCGAGCCCGTACAGCGCCTCCACGGGCAGCGGGTCGAGGAAGCCGGCCGCCTCGTCCTCGGGGACGGCGAGGATGCCGCCGGGTCCGGGGATCCGGGCGGAGGCCATGGCGGCCAGGGCCCAGGTGCCCGCGACGCCGATGCGGACGTCGGTGCCGAGCCGGGCCACGGCGCGCAGCCGGACGACCTCGGCGATGCGGGCGGGGTCGGCGCCGAAGTACCGCTGGGCGCCCCGGACCTGGACGAGGGCGGCGCGCGGTGGCAGGGCCTGGACGAGCGGGGAGAACTCGCGCAGCAGGTCGAGGACGTCGCGGTAGCCCTCGGGGGTGAGGGCGGGGGCGCAGCGGACGTGCAGGACTCCCGTTCCGAAGCGGTTCATCCGGCGCTCCCGGGACTGGAGTGCCACAGCTTGCGGCCGGTGGCGGCGCCCTCCCCGGGCGGCTGGAGGTCGGCCCACGGGTTCATCTCGTAGCCGGTGGGGAGGTGGATGCGACGGCCGTGGCCGGCGGGCCCGGCTCCGTCCGGCCCGGCGCTGTCCGGCGCGGGTCCGGCCGCCGGGGGTTCCGTGAGGCGGGCGGTGACGGCGGCGAGGCCGCTGCGGTCGCGCAGTTCGGCGAGTTCGGCGAGGTTCCAGGCGGCCGCTCCGACGACGCTCAGGCTCTGCGGACCGCGCCGCTGCACGACGCCCCGTACCAGGAGCAGGAAGGAGTGGAAGACGGTGTGGGCGCACGCCTCCTGGCTGTCGTCGAAGAAGGCCAGGTCGACGAGGCCGGTGCCGTCGTCGAGGGTGGTGAAGATGACCCGCCTGCCGGATCGGATCGGCGGGGTCTGGGTGGCCGCCTTGGCGCCGGCGACGAGGACGGTCCGGCCGTGCGGGGCGTCGCGCAGGCGGCGGGCCGGGACGACGCCGAGTTCGGTGAGGAAGGCGTGGTGGTCCCCCATGAGGTGGCGGGAGGCGTCCATGCCGAGGACGCCGAGTTCGGCGCTGAGGCGTTCGGCGTCGGAGAGGTCGGGCAGGCCGACGGGGGCGGTGGAGCGGCCGCCGCCCAGCGGCAGCTGGGTTCCGCCCGGGGAGCCGCCCCGGGTCCCGGCGGCGCGCTGGGCGCCGTGCAGTTCGCTGACGTGCAGGAGCAGGTCCCGGCGGTTGGCGCCGAAGGCGTCCAGCGCGCCGACCTGGGCGAGGCGTTCGGCGACCGGCCTGCCCGGGTGGGCCCGGTCCCAGAAGTCGCGGAGCGAGGTGTAGGGCTGTCCGTCCTCGATGCGCAGGGCCTCGGCCCCGCTGATGCCGTGGACGTCGGCGAGGGCGAGCCGCAGGCCCCACCGCTCCGTGTCGTCGGACACCAGTTCGATGCGATGGGCGACCGCCGAGCGGTTCACGTCCAGCGGCAGCACCGGCACGCCCCGGCGCCGGGCGTCGGCCAGCAGCAGCCGCTTGGGGTACATCCCGGGGTCGTGGGTGAGCAGACCGGCGTAGAAGGCGGCCGGGTGGTGGGCCTTGAGCCAGGCCGACTGGTACGTGGGCACGGCGAAGGCCACGGCGTGCGCCTTGCAGAAGCCGTAGCTGCCGAAGGCCTCGACGATCTCCCAGGTCCGGGCGATGACCTCCGCCGCGTAGCCGCGGGCGGCCGCCGTCGCCGCGAACCAGACCTTGATCCGGCCCTGGGAGTCCGGGTCGGAGAGTCCGCGCCGGACCCGGTCGGCCTCGTCCCGGCCGCAGCCGGTCATGACGTGCACGATCTCGATGATCTGCTCGTGGAAGACGACGACGCCGTAGGTCTCTCGCAGCGCGTCGGCGAGGTCGGGGTGCGGGAAGCGGACGGGGGCCCGCCCGTGCCGGGCCTCGATGAAGGGGCGCACCATGTCGGCGGCCACCGGGCCGGGCCGGAAGAGGGAGATGTCGACGACGAGGTCGTGGAAGGTGGCGGGCTGGAGCCGTCCCACCAGGTCGCGCTGGCCCGGGGATTCGATCTGGAAGCAGCCCAGCGTCTCGGCGGAGCGGATCAGTTCGTACGTCGGCCCGTCGCCCGGCGGCACCTGCGCCGGGTCGTCCAGGTCGAGCGCGCGTCCCGTCGCCCGCCGGACCTCGGCGACCGCGTGGGCCATCGCGGACTGCATCCGTACGCCCAGGACGTCGAGTTTGAGCAGTCCGAGGTCTTCCACGTCCTCCTTGTCGAACTGGGACATGGGGAAGCCCTCGCCGCTGGTGGGGACCACCGGGGTGCGGGCGAGCAGGGTGGCGTCCGAGAGCAGGACCCCGCACGGGTGCATGGCGGTGCCGCGCGGCAGTGCGTCCAGGGACTCGACGAGGTCCCACATCCGCTCGTACGCCTCCCCCCGCACGTCCTCGCGCACGCCGCGCAGTTCGGGCAGTTCCGCCAGCGCGGCGCGGGCGTCGCGGGCGCGGATGTGCGGGAACGCCTTGGCGAGGCGGTCGACGGTGGCGGGGTCCATGGCGAGGGCGGCGCCGACGTCGCGGACGGCGTGGCGGACCCGGTAGGTCTCGGGCATGGCGACGGTGGCGACGCGTTCGGCGCCGAAGCGGGCGATGATCCGCCGGTAGACCTCCAGCCGGCGGGCGGACTCCACGTCGATGTCGATGTCGGGCAGCACGCGGCGGCGCTTGGACAGGAAGCGTTCCATCAGCAGCCCGTTGGCGACGGGGTCGGCGTGCGCGATGCCGAGGAGGTGGTTGACGAGGGAGCCGGCGCCGGAGCCGCGGGCGGCCACCCGGATGCCCATCTCCCGTACGTCGTCCACGACCTGGGCGACCGTCAGGAAGTACGAGGCGTAGCCGTGGTGGGCGATGACGTCGAGCTCGTCGTGCATCCGCGTCCAGTACGCGGGGTCGCCGGCGTGGCCGCGCAGCACCATGCCCGCCGTGGCCCGGGAGGTCAGGACCCGCTGGGCGGTGCGGTGGGCGGCGCCGACGAGGCGGGCCTCGGGGAAGTGCACGGAGCCGATGCCGAGGTCGTCCTCGGGGTCGACGGAGCAGGCCTCGGCGGTCTCCCGGGTGCGCGCGAGCAGGCGGCGGGCGTCGGCGGGGCGCAGTCCGGCGGCCTCGGCGATCCGGTCGGCGGCCTCGGCCATGCGGCGGGGGTCCTTGAGCCAGCGTTCGCCGCCGTCGAGGGGGCCCCTGGGGTCGACGGGGACCAGCCGGCGGGCGGCGTCGAGGACGTCGGCGACCGGGCCCTGGCCGGGGTCGGCGTAGCGGACGGCGTTGGTGAGGACGGCCGTCACCCCCTGGTCGGCGGCGAAGCCGACGGTGCGGGCGGCCAGCCGCAGGGAGCCGGGGCCGGTGCCGGTGCGGCCGTGGTGGACGGCCTCCAGCCGCAGGGCGTCCCCGTAGAGCTCCCGCCAGGGCGCGAGCAGCCGGGCCGCCCGGTCGGGGCGTCCGGCGGCGAGCGCCCGGCCCACTTCGGAGCCGGGGCCGAGCAGGACGAACACCCCGTCGCCGCCCAGGGCCTCCCAGGGCACCACCGGGGACCCGCCGCCGGTCCGGGCCGGGCCGCCGCCCGTACCCGGTCGGAAGCCGGAGCCGGGGCCGGGGCCGTCGCCGTCGCCGGAAGAGGGGACGGAGCCGCCGTCGAAGCCCGGGGCGAGGTCACCGCCGCCCGCGTGCGCGGCGGTGACCATCCGGCACAGCCGGGCCCATCCGGCGGCCCCGTCGCGGGCCAGGAAGACGGCGCGGGGGGCGGACTCGTCGACGAAGGCCCCGCCCCTGACCGGGACCCGCCTGCGGTAGGAGGCCTCGCCGGCGCCGGACGCGGCGGACGCCTTCCCGGCCCCGTCGGGCGACCCGGCGGGAGGTACGGCGAGGTCCACTCCGAACAGGGGCCGGATCCCGGCCTTCGCGGCGGCCTTGGCGAACCGGACCGCGCCGGCGAGGGTGTCGCGGTCGGTCAGGGCGAGGGCGTCCATGCCCCGCTCGACGGCGCGCTGCGCCAGCCGCTCGGGGTGGGAGGCTCCGTACCGTACGGAGAACCCCGAAACGGTGTGCAGATGCGTAAAACCAGGCACCCGCGGCCCTCCTGCTTCGCTCGGATCAACACCTCCCCCGCCTCCACCATAGAGCAATTCGAATACCCGTGCGAAACACTTGTTCGATCATCCATTCGGTCCTCCCCTGCTGCGCCCGGCCCCCGCCGCGCCGAGCGTGAGGGCATGACCCAGCCCACCGAGAGCACCCCCGCGGGCCCGTCCGGCGGATTCCTCACCGAGGTCAAGGACGCCGTGACCGCCCGGGCAGCCCTGCTGGTCCTGGGCGTCCTGGCCCTCCAGCTGGCCTTCATCACCTCCTACATCGGGGCCTTCCACCATCCGAAGCCGCACGAGATCTCCCTCGCGGTGAGCTCCCCGGCCGACCAGGTCACCCAGCAGACGGTGCGGCAGCTGGGCGCCCTGCCCGGCAAACCGCTCGCCCCCCGCGCGGTGGAGAACGAGGTCGCCGCCGTCACCCGGATCCAGAACCGGGAGGCCGACGGGGCGCTGGTCATCGACCCGGCCGGCACGACCGACCGGCTGCTCGTCGCGGGCGGCGCCGGAGCCTCCCTCTCGCAGGCCCTGGAAGAGATCGTCGGCGCGGTCGAGAAGGCCCAGGGGCGCAGCGTCCGCGTCGTCGACGTGGCCCCCGCCGCCCGGGGCGACGGCCGCGGCCTGAGCTCCTTCTACCTGGTCGTCGGCTGGTGCGTGGGCGGCTACCTGTGCGCCGCGATCCTCGCGATCAGCGCCGGGGCCCGGCCCGCCAACATCCACCGCGCCGTCATCCGGCTCGGCGCGCTCCTCGTGTACTCCCTCGTCGCGGGGCTGCTCGGCGCGGTCATCGCGGGCCCGGTGCTGGACGCGCTGCCCGGCTCCCTCATGGCCCTGTGGGGCCTGGGCTCCCTGGTCGTCTTCGCCGTCGGCGCGATCACCCTGGCCTTCCAGGGGCTGGCGGGCGTCGTCGGGATCGGCCTGGCCATCCTGCTGGTCGTGGTGTTCGGCAACCCGAGCGCGGGCGGCGCCTACCCGTACCCGCTGCTGCCGCCGTTCTGGAGCGCGATCGGTCCGGCCCTGCCGCCGGGCGCCGGCACCTACGCCGCCCGCTCCATCGCCTACTTCCACGGCAACGGCGCCCGCGGGCCGATGCTCGTCCTGGCCGCCTGGGCGGTGGGCGGCGCCGCCGTCACCCTGGCCTGCTCGGTCGTGCGCAGGGGCCGGCCGGGGGCGGCCGTGGGCAGCGGGCTGTCCGACGGCGATCCGGCCGTCCCCCGCTTCGCGGGCGGCGGCGAGGACCCTGTGCGGTGAACAACCCCGTCCTGCGCAACCGTCAGGGGCCCGCCGAACAGGCCGTCTCCGTCAAGCGGATGGAGCCGAGCGCGCAGGCTCAGCTGGGTGCGCTCGGCCTCACCGGCTTCATCGTGGTCACCGTCATCGCCACCGGCATCGACGCGGGGATCTTCCCGGAGGAGCTCGGCCACTCGGTGCTGCCGCTGGTCGGCTTCTTCATCGGCGGACTGGCCCAGCTGCTGGCCGGGCTGTTCCAGGCACAGCGCGGCGACACCTGGCACGCCACCGTCTTCGGCGGCTTCGGGCTGTTCTGGATGGCGAAGGCCTGCCTGCTCCAGTGGGTGCTGCCGGCCACCGATCCGGCGCTGCGCGGGGACGTCAGCGGCCTGTTCACGCTGCCCTGGGTGTTCGTGGTGTTCGTGCTGTGGCTGGGCAGCTGGCGCATCCACCTGGTGCTGCTGTCCACCTTCACCTGCGTGCTGGTGGTGTTCGTCGCGATGACGGTCAGCGGGTTCACCGGCTCGACGCTCTGGAACCGGATCACCGGCTGGAGCGGTCTGCTGGCCGCGCTGGGGGCGACGTACCTGCTGGCCGGGCAGATCATGGCCAGCACCTGGGGGCGCCAGGTGCTCCCGATGGGCCGCTTCCTGGCGCCCGAGGAGCACCCCGAGGCGTGAGCACCGCCCCGCCGGGCCGGGGAGCCTCCCCCGGACCCGGCGGCCGGGGCGGTCAGGCCCGGTGGACCACCTCGCCCGCGACCACCACCGTCTCGGCGACCGTGCCCGGGATCGCCTCCGGGGCGACGCGCAGGATGTCGCGGGACAGGACCACGAAGTCGGCCGCCTTGCCGACGGTGAGGGAGCCGCGCTCCGCCTCCAGGAAGTTGGCGTAGGCGGAGCCCATCGTGTAGCCGTGCACCGCCGTGGCCACGTCCACCGTCTCCTCCGGCTGCCAGGCCTCGCCCCTGTCCAGGGAACGGCGGGTCACCGCCGTGTAGATGCCGATCATCGGGTCCATCTCGGCGACGTTCCAGTCGCTGGAGAAGGCCAGCACCGCGTCCGCCTCGTGCAGGCTCCGCATGGGCCAGGCCTTGTGCCAGCGCTCCTCCCCCACGTTCTCGGCCCAGTCCTGCCCGGGGCCCGCGATCTCGGGCGCGCAGTGCCGCGGCTGCATGCAGGCGACGACGCCCAGCTCGGCGAAGCGCGGCACGTCCTGCGGGTCCAGGCACTCCACGTGCACCACCTGGTGGCGGGCGTCGCGCGGGCCGTTGACCGCGCGGGCGTGCTCGACGGCGTCCAGGACGGTCCGGATCCCCCGGTCCCCGGTGGCGTGCACGAAGCACTGGAAGCCCCGCGCGTCCAGCCCGGCCAGCAGCTCCGCGAACTCCTCGGCCGGGTAGAAGGTCTCGCCCCGGTGGTGGCCGCAGCCGGCGTACGGCTCCAGCAGCGCGGCCGTGCGCGGCTCGACCACGTCGTCGATGTAGAGCTTGAGCGGGCCGACCCGCAGCCGGTCCCCGGCGTACGCGCGGGCGGCGTCGGCGAAGGCGTCGAGGTCCTCGGGGCCGGTGCCGCGCGGGTGGAACAGGGCCGCGACGATCCGCGAGCGCAGCCGGCCCTCGGTGCGGGCCCGTTCGTACAGTGCGAGGTCGTCGAGGGAGTTCTGCGGCTCGACGACGGTGGTGATGCCGAAGCCGATCGCGTCGTCGAGGCTCCTGGCGAGCCGCCCGTACTGCCGGTCGGTCGAGGCCCACGGCACGCCCAGCTCGCGCAGGGCGCGGTACCCGTCGCGGGAGAGCCCCTTGATCGCGAAGTCCTTGACGAAGCCGGTCGGCTCGCCCGTCAGCGGGTCCACGGCGGCGGTGCCGAACGGCAGGTCGGTGTGGTCCCGGGTGATGCCCAGCCGGCGCAGGGCGGCCGTGTTGAGCCAGGCCGTGTGGACGTCGTACGAGAGCACGAAGGCGGGGACGTCGCCGGTGACCGGGTCCAGGTCGGCGGCGGTGGGCATCCGGCCGCCCGGGATCGCGGAGTAGTCGAAGGCCTCGGCTTCGATCCACTCGGCGTCGGGGTGCTCCGCGAGCCAGACCCAGATCCGCTCCTGGACGGCCTCCAGGGTGCGCACCCCGGCGAGCTGGACGCAGTCCGCGTCGGAGCCGAGCCGGACGTGGTTGTGGGCGTCGACGAACCCGGGCAGGACGAGCCGGCCGCCCGCGTCGATCCGCTCGGTGTCCGGTCCGGCCCAGGCGGCCGCTTCGGCGTCCGGGCCGAGCCAGGCGATCACCCCGTCGCGGACGGCGAGGGCCTCGGCCTCGGGCAGCAGCGGGTCCACGGTGTGGATCCGGGCGCCGGTGAGCAGCAGGTCGGCGGGGAGGGGGCGGGACATGGGGGCTCCAGGGTGTGCGTGGCGGTACGGGTGGGAGGTCAGGCGGCGGGGGCGTACGCCGGGAGGCGGCGGCGGGCGAGGGCCCAGTAGACGAGCCCGGAGACCACCGAGCCGAGGAGGGTGAGGTCGGCGCCGCCGAGGGGGGCCACGAGCGGTCCGGTCCACAGCTCGGAGTCGCAGGTCAGCGCGGCGAAGAGCAGGCCGGCCAGGAGGGCGGCCATCCCGGCGGGGTGGTAGCCGGAGCGGTACCAGTAGGCGCCGCCCTCACGGTCGTGCAGGGCGTCGGCGTCGTAGCGGCAGCGGCGCATCAGCATGTCGGCGAGGAAGACCCCGCCCCAGGGGGCGAACACGATGATCAGGAGGGAGAGGAAGGACAGCAGGGAGGTGGTGAAGTCGGTCAGGAAGAGCGCGGCGAGCGAGCCCGCGGCGGTGACGGCGGCGCTGACGGCGAGGGCGCGGGCGCGGCTCCACGGGATGCCGAGGACCTGGAGGTTCAGGCTGGAGGAGTAGAGGGTGATGATCGAGTTGGTGACGGAGCCGCCGAGCACCAGGAAGAGGAACAGCGGCCGGAACCAGCCCGGCAGCAGGCCCTCGGCCCCGGCGACGGCGTCGGTCATGTCGGTCTGGGTGGCGGCGGCCACCCCGGCGACGCCGAGGGCCACGGAGGAGACGATCCCGCCGAGCGCGCCGGTCCAGGTGATCGACTTCAGCGTGGTGGTGCGCGGCAGGTAGCGGGTGTAGTCGGCGGGCATCGGCAGGTACGAGAAGGGCCCCGCGAGCATCACGACGAAGGCCAGGCTCCAGCCGGAGAGCCCGGGCGCGGCGGCCGGGGCGGAGGTGTCGGCGCCGGGCAGGACGAAGACGAGCAGCGCGCCGAAGCCGGCGGCGAGCACGTACGCGGCCCAGCGCTCGGCGAACTGCACGGTGGCGTGGCCCCACAGGGTGACGGCGAAGGTCAGGGCGAGGGTGACGGCGAGCGCGAGGGCCCGGGCGAAGGTGCCGGAGGCCAGCCCGGTCTCGGCGAGCAGCAGTTCCAGCGCCAGGGTGCCGACGACGGTGTTGACGATGGTGTAGCCGATGCTCACCACCCAGTTCAGGACGCCGGCGGGCCAGTTCCCGCGGACCCCGAAGGCGGCGCGGGAGATGACGAGGGTGGCGGTGCCGGTGCGGATGCCGCTGAGCCCGGCGGCGCTGATCGCGAAGAAGGACAGGGCGCTGAGCACGACCACGGCGGTGGCCTGCCAGAAGGAGAGTCCGAAGGCGACGGCGAGGGCGCCGTTGATCACGTAGGTGAAGGTGAGGTTGGAGCCGAACCAGAGCCAGAACAGGTCCTTGGCGCTGCCGTGGCGTTCGGCGTCGGGAATGGGGTCGATCCCGTGGGTCTCGACCCGGAACACCTCGTCGACGTCGGCTGTCTCCTGCTGCCCCATGGCGGACCCCTGACTCTGGCTGCAAACCTTGAATGACGTTCTAGGTTCTTGAATGGCATTCAAGATGCGTTGCCGTGCGGGGCCACGTCAAGACCCTGTCCGGGATAAGGTCGGGCGAGGCAAGATCGGGAAGGCGGGACCGGTGGCGGGAGCGGCACGGCGGCGCGACGGGCGGATCGCCCAGGAGCGGATGCTCGAAGAGGCCATGGCGGCGATCGCCGAGAACGGGCTCGCGACGCTCACGATGTCGGCGCTGGCGGAGCGGCTCGGCACCAGCGGCGGCCACATCCTGTACTACTTCGGCAGCAAGGACCGCCTGCTGCTGGAGGCCCTGCGCTGGAGCGAGGAGCAGCTCGCCGTCGAACGCCGGGCGCTGCTCGGGCGCAGGCTGGCCGCGCCCCGCAAGCTCGCCCTGTACCTGGAGCTGTACCTTCCCGAGGGGCCGCGGGACCCGCGCTGGACGCTGTGGATCGAGCTGTGGGCCCGTACGGCCTCCAACGAGCCGCTCAAGGCGGCCCAGGAGGAGATCGACGAGGGCTGGCAGCGGGATCTGGAGGTCCTCCTCGCCAAGGGCGTGGAGCAGGGCCGGTTCGCACCCGTGGACGTGCCCGCACGGGCCTCGGAGCTGCTCGCGCTGCTGGACGGGCTGAGCACCCGGGTGGTCCTCGGCCAGCGCGGCGCGGACCGGGCGCAGGCGCTGGAGCGGGCCCGCTCGGCGGCGGCCCTGCTGGTCCCGGCCCCCCTCCGGGTCCCGCAGGCGTAGGCCCTCGCGCGGGGCTCCGCACGCGCGAACGCCCCGCCCCGCCCCGGTGGCCGGGGCGGGGCGGGGCGGACGGCGGGGCCGCGCCGTGCGGGGGTCAGCTCGCCGGGGCGCCCTCCGGGTTCCCGTAGTACGCCTGGCGCATCAGCCGCCGCATGTCGTCGATCATCGGCATCCGCGGGTTGGCGGGGGCGCACTGGTCGGCGTAGGCGTTCATGGCCTGGGTGGGCAGCGCCTCGATGAAGGCGGCCTCGTCCACGCCCTCCTCGGCGAAGGAGGCGGGGATCCCGCACTTGGTGCGCAGTTCCTCCACGGCCCGGGCGTAGGACTCGACGCCCTCGGCGGCGGTGGCGGCCGGCAGGCCCAGCATCCGGGCGATCTCCTGGAAGCGCTCCGGGGCCCGGTAGACCTCGGCCTTCGGCCACGGGGTGGCCTTGTGCGAGACGGTGCCGTTGTGCCGGATCACGTGCGGCAGCAGGATCGCGTTGGTCCGGCCGTGGGCGACCTTGAAGGTGTTGCCCAGGGTGTGCGCCATGGCGTGCACCAGGCCCAGGAAGGCGTTGGCGAAGGCCATGCCCGCGACGGTCGAGGCGTTGTGCATCTTCTCGCGGGCCTCGGGGTCGTTCGGCCCGTCGACGACGCACCGCTGGAGGTTCTCGAAGATCAGCTTGATCGCCTGGAGGCAGAGGCCGTCCGTGTAGTCGTTGGAGTACGCGGACACGTACGCCTCGGTGGCGTGGGTCAGGGCGTCGAAGCCGGAGTCGGCGGTCACCGTGGGCGGCAGCCCCATCGGCAGGACCGGGTCGACGATGGCGACGTCCGGGGTCAGCGCGTAGTCGGCGAGCGGGTACTTCTGGGCCGCGGCCGGGTCGGAGATGACGGCGAAGGGGGTGACCTCGGATCCGGTGCCGGAGGTGGTCGGGATCGCGACCATCTTGGCCTTCCCGCCCAGCGAGGGGAAGGTGTAGGCGCGCTTGCGGACGTCGAAGAACTTCTCCTTCGTGTCGGCGAACTCCACCTCCGGGTGCTCGTACATGAGCCACATGATCTTCGCGGCGTCCATCGGGGAGCCGCCGCCGAGGCCGATGATCGTGTCCGGGCGGAAGTCCCGCATCAGCGCGGCGCCGGCCCGCACGGTGGCCAGCTCCGGGTTGGGCTCGACGTCGTCGATGACCTGGACGGCGACGGGGCCCGGGCGGGAGTTGAGGATGTCGGTGACCTTCTGCACGAAGCCGAGGGCGACCATCGTCTTGTCGGTGACGATCGAGACGCGGCCGATGCCCTCCATCTCGCCGAGGTAGCGGATGGAGTTGCGCTCGAAGTAGATCTTCGGCGGGACCTTGAACCACTGCATGTTGGTGTTGCGCCGTCCGATCCGCTTGACGTTGATCAGGTTGACCGCGGTGACGTTGTTCGACACCGAGTTGTGGCCGTAGGAGCCGCAGCCCAGGGTGAGGGAGGGCAGGAAGGCGTTGTAGACGTCGCCGATGCCGCCGAAGGTGGAGGGCGAGTTGGCGATGACGCGGACCGCCTTGACCCGCTTGCCGAACTCCTCGACGAGGGCGTCGTCCTCGGCGTGCACGGCGGCGCTGTGCCCCAGGCCGTGGAACTCGACCATCGCGGCGGACAGTTCGAGGCCGTGCTCGGTGTCGGAGGCCTTCAGGGCGGCCAGCACCGGGGAGAGCTTCTCGCGGGTCAGCGGCTCGCCCTCGCCCACCTCGGCGCACTCGGCGAGCAGCAGGGACGTGCCCTCGGGGACGGTGAAGCCGGCCTGTTCGGCGATCCACTGCGGGGACTTGCCGACGACCGCCGGGTTCAGCCTGGCCCCGGCGCAGTCGTTGGCGTAGGCCGTCGTCCCGAAGACGAACTCCTCCAGCTTGGTCTTCTCCGCGGCGGTGACCACGTGGGCGCCGAGCCGCTCGAACTCGGCCAGGCCCGCCTCGTAGATCTCGGCGTCGAGGATGACCGCCTGCTCGGAGGCGCAGATCATGCCGTTGTCGAAGGCCTTGGAGAGCACGATGTCGTGGACCGCGCGGGCGAGCTTCGCGCTCTTGTGGACGTACGCGGGGACGTTGCCCGCGCCGACGCCGAGCGCCGGCTTCCCGCACGAGTAGGCGGCCCGGACCATGGCGTTGCCGCCGGTGGCCAGGATGGTGGAGACGCCCGGGTGGTTCATCAGGGCGCCGGTGGCCTCCATGGAGGGCTGCTCGACCCACTGGACGCAGTTCTCGGGGGCCCCGGCCGCCACGGCGGCGTCGCGCACGGTGCGGGCGGCCTCGGCCGAGCAGTGCTGTGCGGAGGGGTGGAAGGCGAAGACGATCGGGTTGCGGGTCTTCAGGGCGATCAGGGCCTTGAAGATGGTCGTCGAGGTGGGGTTGGTGACCGGGGTCATCGCGCAGATCACGCCGACGGGTTCGGCGATCTCGGTGATGCCGTTCAGCTCGTCGCGGCGGATGACGCCCGCGGTCTTCAGCCCGCGCATCGAGTTCACGACGTGCTCGCAGGCGAAGAGGTTCTTCACGGCCTTGTCCTCGAAGAGGCCGCGGCCCGTCTCCTCGACGGCCAGCCGGGCCAGTTCGCCGTGCCGGGCCAGCGCCGCCAGGGAGGCCTTCTTGACGATGTGGTCGACCTGCTCCTGGTTGAACGACTCGAACCGGCCGAGCGCGTCGAGCGCCCCCTGGACCAGTGTGTCGACCATCTCGTTGGCCTGCATGGCGGGAACTCCTTCATTTCGAACCCGGCCCGGCCCGGAGGCCGGCGTGGAACCCGTTTTCCTGATGACTCAATTCGACACCCAAAAGCGGAAGCGGCGGCGCCGAGAAAGCCCTTTCCCGCCGGGTCGAACGGCCCTTCGACCTCCTCCACACCTCGCCGATCACCGATCTGACCTGGGCACATGACGGGGGACCAAAGACCCCTGTGCGCTTGTGAAAACTTTCACAAGAATTTCCCCACGGATGCGGCCTACCGCATTCCCCGGCCGGGGAGCACAATCACCCTGACTGCCCGCGCCGGACGTGAGGGGGGAGCGCGTGCGCAAAGAAGTCCGCACCGCGGACGGACGCGCCCTGATGGCGGAGCGCTGGGGCGACCCGGACGGCAAACCCGTCTTCCTGCTCCACGGCACCCCCGGCAGCCGGCTGGGCCCGGCCCCCCGGGGCATGGTCCTCTACCAGCGGCGCGTGCAGCTCATCGCCTACGACCGGCCCGGCTACGGCGGCTCCGACCGCCACCCGGGCCGCACCGTCGCCGACGTGGCCCAGGAGGTGGCCGCCGTCGCCGACGCCCTCGGCCTGGACACCTTCGCGGTGGCCGGGCGCTCCGGCGGCGGCCCCGGCGCCCTGGCCTGCGCGGCCCTGCTGCCGCACCGGGTCACCCGCACGGCGGCCCTGGTCCCGCTCGCGCCGCGGGACGCGGAGGACCTGGACTGGTTCGCCGGCATGGCCGCCTCGAACGTGCAGGAGTACACCACCGCCTCCGACGACCCCGAGGAGCTGGCGGCCCGGCTCATCCCGCGCGCCGCCGGGATCCGGCGGGACCCCGGACGGCTGCTGGACGAGCTGCGCCGGGAACTCACCGACAACGACCGCATGATCGTCTCGGACGCCGGCCTGCGGGCGATGCTGCTGCGCAACTACCGCGAGGGGGTGCGCACCTCGGCGTGGGGGTGGATCGACGACGCCCTCGCCTTCAGCAGCCCCTGGGGCTTCGACCCCGCCGACATCCGCAGCCCGGTGCTGATCTGGCACGGGGAGCTGGACGTGTTCTCCCCGGTGGGCCACGCCCGCTGGCTGGGCCGGCGCATCCCCGGCGCGACCACCACCATCGACCCGGCCGCCGCGCACTTCGCGGCGCTGCGCGCGCTGCCCGACGTACTCACCTGGCTCCTGCGCGAACTCCCGTCCCCACCCCTGGGCGCCCAGCAGCCCGCCTGAAGGCAGGCCGTTTCGCGGCTGCCCGCATCCGAGTCCGCGGGAGACGGTTCCCAGGCCATCCCCCTCAGCGCTTCTCCGGCCGCCTCCACGACTCGCGGCCAGTGCGGGGAGGCGACGTAGGAGGAGTCAGGTGCGTCGCCCAGCTCGTCGATCAGCGGGTCGAGCAGGTCCGCGAGCGTACGCAGTGCCCGTGCCTCGTCCTCGTCCCGGAGCACCTCCCCCACGGTCGACTCCGGATCTTCCAGGACGCGGGTGTCGTCGTACAGGACGTTCACCACCAGGGTCAGGTCACCCGAGGCGTCCCCTTCTTCCGGAGCGCCGGCCAGCCACACCCGCTGCTGGTGCCCGGGGCTCGCCAGGGCGCGCAGCATCGCCACGACGTGAAGGCGGACTTCGGGGAACTCGACTCCGTCACCGCTCACTGCGGGGCCGGAGGTCTTCGAGCACCGCGCGGATCGCGTGCCGGGCGTTGCGGGCCATCGCCTCGTTGCGGCCGCGGTGGTCGGCCAGCGCGATCAGCGCCTGCGAGAGGGTCCGGGCCCGGCCCCGGGCCCAGGTGGCGTCGTCCGCGCCGACCGCCTCGCGGAAGACCTCCCGGGCGCCGGCGGGCAGCAGGTTCCACGCCGGGAAGAGGTCGCAGGCCGGGTCCCCGGTGCCCGCGCACCCGAAGTCGATCACCGCCGTGAGGCGGCCGTCCCCGACGAGCAGGTTGCCCGGCATCAGGTCGGCGTGCAGCCACACGGGCGGCCCGTCCCAGGCCGGGGCCCGCAGGGCCTCCTCCCACACGGCGCTCACCGCGTCGCAGTCGACGCCCTCCTGCGGGATCGCGCGCAGGGCCCCGATCGCGGCCCGCGTCCCGGCGTCCTGCAGGGCCGGCGGGCCGCCCCGGTGGGCCGCCGGGGCCCCGGGCAGCGCGGCCTCCCGCATCGCCCGGACGAAGGCGCCGAGGTCGGCGGCCAGCGCCCCGGGCGCGGGCGGTGCCCCCTCCCGGGGGTTGTCCCCCGGCATCCACCGGTACACCGACCAGGCCCACGGGTACCCTTCGGCCGGCTCCCCGGCGCCGAGCACCTCCGGGACGGCCACGGGCAGCAGGGGGGCGAGCCGGGGCAGCCAGTACCGCTCCCGGGGCACGTCCTCGGCCCCGCCGCGCGTCATCGGCAGCCGTACGGTCATGTCCGGGCCCAGCCGGTACACGTGGTTGACCGTGCCGCCGGAGGGGAACCGCGTGACCTCCAGCCCCGCCCAGCCGGGGAACTGCCCGGCGACCAGGCGCCGTACGAGGTCCTCGTCGACGGCCGGGCGGCCCGGGTGCGTGCGTACGGTGTCCATGACCGTCATCCGACCGGCCGCGCCACCCGGAGTCAACCGCGTTTGCACCGGCGGCCGGTTCCGCCGGGGCGGGCCCACGACCTGCGCCGACGTGCGGGACGGAGCCGCCGGCGGCGCCCCCCGCGAAATTGGATCTTGCCGTCCGGCAAACGGCCGAATACGGCGTCTTGAGAATTGCGCCACGCTTTCTATAGAACGCTTGACCAAGCGTCATGCCTCGGTTGCCAATGGGGTGTGGACGAGTAAAGTCCACGCTTGACGGCAGCAACGCGCTGGTGTCATTCCCGCCCATTTCACATGGCCTCCCCGAGGACGGTGTCGTGAACACTTCCGCAACCCCCCCGACCAGCACGGTCAAGAACCGCCGGGTTCCGCTCGCGCAGATCGACGTCCGCAGTGCTTCGGCCGCGGCGGCCCTCGGCCGAGTGCTCCCCTCGGAATCCCGCCGTCACGTTCAGGCACCGATCTTCAACTCTGCGCTCTGATGGCGAAGTACGCGCTCTAGACTGGTGGAATGACCGGCCTGATCGCATTCCGCGAGATCGTCCTCAAGGTTCACAGCAGATGCGATCTCGCTTGTGATCATTGCTACGTCTACGAACACGCAGATCAGAGCTGGCGAGCCCGGCCGAAAGTGATCTCCCCCGGGGTCGTTTCCCAGACCGCGTCGCGGCTCGCCGAACATGCCCGTGACCATGCACTCCCCTCCGTCACGGTGATCCTCCACGGGGGGGAACCCCTGTTGGCGGGCACCGCCCGACTACGGCTCGTGTGCGAGGAGTTCACCCGCGCGCTCGCCGGCACCGCGGACCTCGACCTGCGGATCCACACCAACGGCCTGCAGCTCAGCCGCCGTTACCTTGACCTCTTCGCCGAATACGGCGTCCGGGTGGGGATCTCCCTCGACGGGGACCGCGCGGCCAACGACCGCCACCGGCGCTTCGCGGACGGCCGCACGAGCCACCCCCTGGTACTCGCCGCCGTGGCCCTGCTCCGCTCGGCGCCCTACCGTCACCTCTACCAGGGCCTGCTGTGCACCGTGGACGTGGCCAACGACCCCGTCGCCGTCCTGGACGCGCTGGTCGAACTGGAGCCCCCGCGGGTGGACTTCCTGCTCCCCCACGCGACCTGGCAGACCCCGCCCGCCCGGCCCGACGGCGTCCCCGACGCCTACGCCCGCTGGCTGCTGCGGGTCTTCGACCGGTGGGAGCGGCTGGAGCGGCCGGTCCCCGTACGGCTCTTCGAGTCCCTGCAGTCGACCCTGGGCGGCGGACCCAGCCTGACGGAGTCCCTCGGGCTCGCGCCGACCGACCTCGTGGTGGTGGAGACCGACGGGACGCTGGAGCAGGCCGACTCCCTCAAAAGCGCCTTCGAGGGGGCCGCCGCCACCGGCTTCAACGTCTTCGACCACGCCTTCGACCTCGTCGCGGCCCACCCCGGGGTCCGGGCCCGGCAGCTGGGCCTGGCGGGCGTCAGCGGCACGTGCCGGCGGTGCCCGGTCGTACGTTCGTGCGGGGGCGGGCTCTACACCCACCGGTACGCCGGGCACAACGGCTTCGACAACCCCTCCGTGTACTGCTCCGACCTGCGCGAACTGGTCGACGGGGTGGAGGGCCGCACCGCCGCCCGGCACACCGCCCCCGAACTGGCCGACCCGGACGCGCTCGCCCGCTCCCACGAGGAACTGACCCGGGTCCTGCTGGCCCGGCTGCACACCGACCTCGCGGGGGACCCCGGCTGGGCGCGGTCCTGGGAGCTGCTGGCCGCGGTGGAGGGGGCCGGGGAGGCGGGCGCGGACGCGCTGGACCGCGTACTGGACCACCCGTTCACCCGGACCTGGGTGCTGGAGGCCCTGGAGGCCCTGCGGGAGGGGCGGGCGGACCGGCCCGGCGCCGTGCGCAGGCTGGCCGCGCTGACGGCCGCCGCGGTGCTGCGGGGCGGGCTGGAGCTGCCGGCCGAGGTGGCCTACCGGGACGGCGAGGTGTACCTGCCGACGCTGGGGCTGCTGCGGCTCGGGGAGCCCGGTACGCAGGGCCGGGCCGTGCTGCGCCACACCGGCGCGGGGTACGCCGTCCGGGACGGGCGCGCCGAGCACCGCTTCGGGCCGGACGCGGGGGACGCGCGCTGGCTGCCCGTACGGAGCTGGTCGCCCGGGCCGGACGCGGACCCGGTGGCGCTGGAGGACCTGGACCCGTACCGCAACTGCTTCGCCCGCCCGCCCCGGCTGCGGCTCGGCGCCGCGGAGGCCGAGGAGTGGCGCGGCCGGCTGGACGCGGCGTGGGCGCTGCTGCACCGCACGGTCCCGGTGTTCGCGCGGGCGGCCGCCGCCGGGCTGAGCACGCTGACCCCGCTGGCCGGCGGACCGCGGGCCGGGGGCCGGGGCGAGGCCGGACGGCACGCTCCCGGCGCGCTCGGGGTGCCGTACGCCGCCGGGGTACGGGAGACCGCGCTGGCCCTGCTGACCGGCCGGCGGCGGGCGCGGCTGCGGGCACTGACCGAGGTGACCGACCTGTACGCCCTGGACGGGGCCTGGCAGCACCCCTCGCCGTGGCGCACCGGCCCGGTCCCGGTGTCGCGGCTGCTGGCCGACGTGCACGAGCGGGTCGCGGTGGAGGCGTACCGGCGGGCCACCGCCCCGCACGAGGCCGACGGGGCGGACCTCATCCACCGCGCCCTGGACCGGCTGTCGGGGGCGGCCGAGCTGACGGTGACCGGCAAGCGCCTGGTGGAGGAGCTGCGCTGGGAACTGAAGGCGGCGTACGCGTGACCACCCCCGCCCCCGGCCCCGACGGCCCGGCGCCGCCCCCGCGCACGCGGTCGTTACCGGACCGCCCCGCCGGGGCCCTCGCGCTGGCGGTGCAGCTGCGCCTGCTCGGCGTGCGGCCCCGGCAGCGGCTGCTGGTGCACAGCGCCCTCGGCGGGACGGGGCTGCGCGCGGAGACGCTGCGCGACGCCCTGCGGGGGGTGCTGGGCCCCCGGGGCACGCTGGTGGTCCCGGCGTTCACCACGGCGAACTCCCTGACCTCCACCTCGCACCTGGCCCGGATCGCGGGCCTGGGCGAGCGGGAGGTCGAGGAGTTCCGCGCCCGGATGCCCGCCTTCGACCCGGCGCGCACCCCGAGCCAGGACATGGGCGTCCTGGCGGAGACGGTCCGCAGGACTCCGGGGGCGGCCCGCAGCGCGCATCCGCAGACCTCTTTCGCGGCGATCGGGGCGGACGCCCACCGGCTGTGCGCGCAGCACCGGATGGAATGCCATCTGGGCGAGGACTCTCCGCTGGGAAAGATGTGCTGGGAGGGGGGACAGGTACTCATGATCAATGTGGGATTTTCGGCGTGTACCGCCTTCCATCTTGCGGAGTATCGAATTCCGAAGCCCCCCTTGCGCATGTACGACTGTGTGGTGAAGGTGAACCTTCCGGGGGGTCCGCGAGGGGGAGGGCAAGAGGGGGTCTGGACCTCGTACGAGGACGTCAGGCTGAACGACGGGGATTTCGAGGAGATCGGCGGGGCATTTCCCGCGTCCCGGCTGCGCCGGGGGCGGGTGGGAGGCGTGCCCGCGGTGCTCTTCTCGATTCCGGACGCCGTCGATCACGCTCTTGGCTGGATGACCGAAAACAGACGCTGATTGACTGAACGATGAGGGGATGTGGCGAAGCAGCTCCGGAATGATGTTTCTTCGCTCGCATCTTCGGGACGGGGGTCGTGTGCCCGCATCAGTGCAGCCGTACTTTTTTCTCAGTTATGCGCATACACCGAGGTTCGGGCCGGGAGGACCCGATCCCGACATGTGGGTGGAACGCCTGTTCCGCGACCTCTGCAACCACATCATGGCGCTGACGGACCTGCCCGCCGGATCCGAAGCCGGCTTCATGGACCGGGAGATACGCAGCGGCGAGGGCTGGTCGGAGCGGCTCGGAGCGGCGCTCGCCACCTGCCGCGTCTTCGTCCCCCTGTTCTCGCCGCGCTACTTCGCCAGCGAGATGTGCGGCAAGGAGTGGTTCGCCTTCGCACAGCGCGCCATCCAGCACGGCGCGGTCCGGGAGGGCGACCAGCGGGCCGAGGCCATCGTCCCCGCCCTGTGGGTGCCGGTGCCGCCCGCGCAACTCCCGGGCCCGGCCGAGCGGTTGCAGTTCAACCACAACACCTTCGGCGAGCGCTACGTCACCGACGGACTGTACGGGCTGATCAAACTCCGCGGCTACGCCGAACAGTACGAGCAGGCCGTCTACGAACTGGCCCGGCGGATCGTCAAGGTCGCCGAGACGGTCCGGCTGGACCCCGTCCGCCCGCTCGACTACCGGCTGGTGCCCAGCGCCTTCGGCCCCGCGGGCGGCCGGCAGCCGGGCGGCCCCGCCGCGGGCCCGGCCCGCACCCTGCACGTGACCGTCGCCGCCGCCTCCCGGCACGACCTGCCGGAGGGCCGCAGCCCCGAGTACTACGGGGAGAGCGCCCTGGAGTGGAACCCGTACCACCCCGTCGCCCAGCGGCCCGTCGCCTACGTGGCCGAGGACCTCGTCAAGAACCTCAACTACCGGACCACGATGTCCTCCTTCGACGACGAGGCGGGCCACTTCGACAGCAAACAGCCGCCCACCCGGCCGGAGATCCTCATCGTCGACCGCTGGGCGGTGCAGGACGAGCAGCGCCGCCAGCGGCTGGCCGCCTTCGACCAGGAGCACCGCCCGTGGATCAACGTGGTCGTGCCGTGGAACCGCTACGACCACCAGAGCCGGGCCAGGGAGGCCGAGCTGGCACGGCTGCTGGAGGAGACCCTGCCGGTCAAGATGAGCCAGGGCCGCGCCGCCTGCCGGGCCGCCGCCAACGGGGTGGCCAGCATGGAGACCCTCGGGCAGATCCTGCCGCAGGTGGTCGAGGCCGCCGCCCAGCAGTTCCTCAGACACGCGCAGGTGTACCTGCCGGCCGGGAGCACCCACACCGAACGACCGCGGCTGCTGGGACCGATGGGGATGGGCGGGCCGCCCCTGCCGCCCCCCGCCCCGTTCCCGGGGTTCGACACGGACGACGACAGCACCGACACCGACCGGGGGGACGCGGATGACAGCGAGTCGTGACAATCGTGACGGACGCATCGTCACCTTCTATTCGTACAAGGGCGGCACCGGCCGCACGATGGCGCTGGCCAACACCGCCTGGATCCTCGCCGCCAACGGCAAGCGGGTCCTCGCCGTGGACTGGGACCTGGAGGCCCCCGGCCTGCACCGCTTCTTCCACCCCTTCCTCGACCCCTCCACGCTCGGGGCCACCACCGGCGTCATCGACCTCATCAGCGAGTACGCCTGGGCGGCCACCAGCCCGGTGCAGCGCGCCGACGACTGGCACAAGGACTACGCCCGCATCCAGCCGCACGCCGTCTCCCTCACCCCGGAGAACCTCGGCTGGGAGTTCCCCGACGGCGGCACCCTCGACTTCGTCTCGGCGGGCCGGCAGAACCGCGAGTACTCCGCGACGGTGTCCACCTTCGACTGGGACAACTTCTACGACCGGCTCGGCGGCGGCCTCTTCTTCGACGCCCTGCGGGCCGACATGAAGCGCAACTACGACTACGTCCTGATCGACAGCCGCACCGGCCTCTCCGACATCGCCGACATCTGCACCGTCCACCTCCCCGACGTCCTGGTCGACTGCTTCACCCTCTCCGACCAGTCCATCGACGGCGCCGCCTCCGTCGCCCGGCAGATCGACGAGCGGTTCAACGACCGCGGCATCACGATCTACCCGGTGCCGATGCGCATAGACGAGGGCGAGAAGGAGAAGGCGGACGCGGGCCGCGCACTGGCCCGGATCAAGTTCGACCGCTTCCCCAGCGGCCTGGTCGGCGACGCACTCACCTCCTACTGGGGCGCGGTGGAGATCCCCTACCGTCCCTACTACGCCTACGAGGAGACCCTGGCCACCTTCGGCGACGAGGCCGGACTGACCAACTCCCTGCTCTCCGCCTTCGAACGGCTCACCACCGTGGTCACCGGGGGCGAGGTCACCTCCATGCCGGCCATCGGCGAGGAGGTCCGGCTGCGCGTCAGGGACGCCTTCACCCGGCGCCGCCCGGCCCTGCCCGCCGACCTGTTCCTCTCCTACGTCGCCGAGAACCGGATGTGGGCCGACTGGATCGAATCCGTCCTCACCCGGGCCGGCTTCCGGGTCGTCCCCCGCGACGTCTCCGCCGAACGCGCCCCCGCCGCGGGCTCCGGGGACACCCTGGGCGCGGGCATCAGCGTCGACACCGCGGCCCGGACCGTCGTGCTGCTCTCCAGCGCCTACCTGAAGTCGGCCCGGGCCGTGGACGTCTGGAACCGGGCCGCCGCCGAGGACCCGACCGGGGGCCGCCGCCAGCTGGTGCCGCTGCGGGTGGGCGACGTACGCCTGGCCACGCCCTACATCGACCGCAACCCGGTGGACCTGTTCCGCCTCGACGAGGTGCACGCCACCACCGCCCTGCTGCGCGCCGTGGAACGCCCGATGGCCCTGCCGGACGGCGCCGCCGGCGCCGCCGCGCCCGGCCCGCGCTTCCCGGGGACGGTGCCGAGGATCTGGAACGCGCCGAACCGCAACCCCGGCTTCACCGGGCGCAGCATCGTCCTGGAGCGGATGCGCGACCAGCTCGGCGGCGGCATGGCGGTGGTGCTGCCGCAGCCGCAGACCCTCTACGGGCTGGGCGGCGTCGGCAAGACGCAGGTGGCGCAGGAGTACGTGCACCGGTTCATGGCCGACTACGACCTGGTGTGGTGGATCTCCTCCGAGCAGATCGGCGACGTGCGGGCATCCCTGGCGGAGCTGGCCGTGCAGCTGGGCGCGCAGGCCGGCGAGGACATCGAAGCCGCCTCCAAGGAAGCGATCGACCTGCTGCGGCGCGGGGTCCCGACCTCCCGGTGGCTGCTGGTCTTCGACAACGCCGACGACCCCGAGACGCTGCGGCAGTTCTTCCCGTCGGGCGGCCCGGGGCACGTGCTGGTCACCTCCCGCAACCAGTCCTGGTCGCAGTTCGGGGACGCGCTGCCGGTGGACGTGTTCCTGCGCGAGGAGTCCGTCGAGCACCTCCAGCGCCGGGCCCCGGGGCTGACCAAGGAGGACGCCGAGCAGGTGGCCGTCGCGGTGGGCGACCTGCCGCTCGCGGTCGAGCAGGCGGGCGCGTGGATCGCGGAGTCGGCCATGCCGGTGTCGGCGTACCTGGAGCGGCTGTCCCAGGAGGCCGACCGGGTGCTGGGCCTGAACCGTCCGCTGGGGTACCCGAAGCCGGTGGCCGCCACCTGGAACGTGTCGATCGAGCGGCTGCAGTCCCGCTCCCCCGCCGCGGTGCGGCTGCTCCAGCTGTGCGCCTTCTTCGCGCCGGAGCCGATCTCGGCGAACCTGCTCTACAGCAAGGAGATGATCGACGCGCTCAAGCCGTACGACCCCTCGCTCCAGGAGAAGCTGGTGCTGGGCCGGGTGATCCGGGAGATCGGCCGGTTCGCGATGGCCAAGGTGGACCAGGTCAGCAACAGCATCCAGGTGCACCGGCTGGTGCAGGCGGTGATCCGGGCGCAGCTGACGGAGGAGGAGCAGCGCGAGGCCCGGCACGCGGTGCACCGGATCCTGGCGGGTGCCCGGCCCGATGACGACGAGCCGATAGACAACCCCGCGACCTGGCCGCGGTTCAACACGATCTGGCCGCACCTGAGCCCGTCGGAGGCCCGGTTCTGCAAGGAGCCGGAGACCCGCCGGCTGCTCATCGACCGGGTCCGCTACCTGTGGAAGCGCGGCGACTTCAAGGCGGCGTCCGAGCTGGGCGAGGAGCTGCGCGAGGCCTGGAAGGAGACCCTCGGCAACGACGACCTGCAGTACCTGTACCTGCGCTTCCACCTCTCCAACATCCTGCGCTCGCAGGGCCGGTTCGTGGAGGCCAAGGAACTGGACGAGGTCACCCTGGAGCGGCAGACCACGGCGCTCGGCCCCTCGCACCCGCACACGTACATGACCACCAGCGGCCTGGCGATGGACCTGGGCGCGCTGGGCCGGTACGGGGAGGCGATGAGGCTGGCGACGGCGGCGCACGAGGGCTTCGGGCAGATCTTCCACGAGGCGCACCCGCGCACCCTGGCCGCCGCGAACAACCTGGCGCTGAACCTGCGCATGGTCGGACAGTACGCGCGGGCCCGGGAGATCGACCAGGAGGTCTTCGACCGGCGCACCGAGGTGCTGGGCCCGGACCACCCGTACACCCTGTCCTCGGCACAGAACCTCGCCCGGGACCTGCGCGAGGTGGGCCGGTACGACGATTCGGTGCAGCTGCTGAGCCGGACGTACGAGCTCTACAAGGAGACGCTGGGCCGGGCCTTCCCGGGCACGCTGGCGGCGGCGAAGAACCTGGCGGTCTCGCTGCGCCGGGCCGGGGAACTGGAGGACGCCCTGCGGCTGACGACGGCGACCCGCAACCGGTACCGGGCCAAGTACACCGCGGTCAATCCGGACCTGCTGGCCTGCGAGCTGAACCTGGCCTCGGACCTGTTCGCGACGGGCGATCCGGGCGGGGCCCGGGACCTGGCGCAGGAGGTGGTGGACGAGTACATGAAGGTGCCGGGCGAGAAGCACCCGTACACGCTGGCCGCGGTGAACAACCTGGCGGTCTTCCACTGGGGCACGGGTGCCCCGGAGACGGCCGAGCCGATGCTGCGCCAGACGATCCGCAGCATGCGCGAGGTGCTGGGCGACAACCACCCGCACACGGTGTTCGCGCACCTGAACCTGGCCAACGCCCGGGCCGACCTCGGTGATCCGGAGGGTGCGCTGGAGCTGGAGCGGGTCGCGGTGACGCGGCTGCGCGAGGCCCTGGGGGCGCACCACCCGGAGACCCTGGCGAGCGCGTCGAACATGGCGGTCAGCCTGGACATGCTGGGCCGCAAGGAGGAGGCGGCGCGGGTGCGGGCGGAGACGGTGGCGGAGCTGACGCGCCTCCTCGGGGAGGACCACGGTCTGACCCGGTACGCCCGGGACGAGCGGCGGGTCCACCGGGACCTGGAGCCGCTCGCGGTGTGATCCGACGGAGGGCGGCGGGGCCCCGCGTCCGCGGGGTTCCCGCCGCCCGCCACCCGACATCAGGGGGGCGCTGTGAACGACAGCACGACCTTTCGCAACGAGGACCTGCCGGCCCTCTTCCACCACACCGACCGGGCGGCGATCTCCCGGCAGCGGGAGTCCACCCAGGCGACGCGCGCCCAGCTGCTGCTGCTGGTCGCCGCCGCGGGGGCCGCCGCCCTGCCGTCCGGGCCCGCCGTGGGCACGCTGCACGTGTTCGGGGCGATCAGCGCGCTGGCCTACGCGGGCGTGCTGGCCGTGGGCGTCCGGGCGACCCGGCGCCGGGCCCGGCCGCAGTGGCAGCTCAACCGCAGCGCGGCGGAGTTCATCAAGTCCCTGGCGTGGCGGTACGCCGTGCACGGGGCGCCGTTCGGCAGCGAGGTGGCCGGGGCGCGGGAGGCGTACGGGGCGCGGCTGGAGAAGGGACTGGCCGAGCTGCGCAAGATGGGCTGGCGGGACCCCCGGGCCGAGGGCCTGGTGCCGGAGGGCGCGGAGGTCACCGGCGCGATGCAGCGGCTGCGCGGGCTCCCGTACGCGGTGCGCCGGGAGACGTACGTACGGGACCGGCTGATCGAGCAGCGCAACTGGTACCAGCGCAAGACGGAGGGTTCGCGGCGGGCGACGGCGCTGTGGGCGTGGACGATCGTGCTCCTGACCTGTCTGGCGCTGCTGTTCGCGCTGGCCGGGGCGTTCGGCGGGGGGACGGGGCCGGTTCCGGCGGGGCTGCTCAGCGCGGCCGCGGCGGCGGCCATCGCCTGGAACGAGGTGCGGCGCCACCATCCGCTGATCGAGGCGCACACCCTGATCGAGCAGGACCTGTCGGCGATGATGGTGGTGATGCAGACGACGATCACCGAGGAGCAGTGGCCCTCCGCGGTGTACGAGACGGAGCGGTACGTGTCCCCGCAGCACACGGACTGGCTGGCCCGGCACAGCAGTTGAGCCGGTGGGGGCGGGGCGGGGCGGCGCGGCCGCGGGTCAGTCGCGGGTCACGCCTTCGGCCCACAGGACGGTGACGGGTTTGCCGAGGGCGCGGGCGTAGGCGACGATCTCGGCGGTGCCGCCGTGCCCGCGGGCGGGGAGGCCGTCCCAGACGGCGACGAGCCGGTCGCAGGAGTCGGCGATGTAGGTGCCGGCGGCGTAGTAGGCCTCGTCGGTGGAGCGCGCGAAGGCCATCCGGACCTCCTGGGTGGCCCGGTCGCGCAGCCGCCGGTAGCGGGCGAGGGCGCCGGGGTCCTCGAAGGTGTCCTCGTAGTCCCCGCTGGGGATCACGACGGTGAGGTCGGCGCCGCATTCCAGGGCGATGGCGGCGAAGAGCTGGTCGGCGCCGTCCGCGAGGCTGGAGAGGGCTTCCAGGGGCCCCTGCCGGCCGTCCAGCGCGGACCGCAGGCCGTCCCGGACGGGGCCCAGCGCCTCGACGGGGATCGACCGGTGGCCGGTCACTCCGATGCGCTTCATGTGGCGACCTGCATGCGGAACCCCGCCTCCCCCGTGGACCCGGTTGCCTGGACATCCTCCCAGAAGGCGGGAGGACGTCCAGGGGGCCTGCGGGGGCGTGCGGGTCAGTAGACGCTGACCCCGTAGGCGTTCAGCGCTTCGACGACGGGCTGGAAGTAGGTGGTGCCGCCCGAGGAGCAGTTGCCGCTGCCGCCCGAGGTGAGGCCGACGGCGCGGGTGCCCGAGTAGAGGGGGCCCCCGCTGTCGCCGGGTTCGGCGCAGACGTTGGTCTTGATCATGCCGTAGACGACGTCGCCGCCGCCGTAGTTGACGGTGGCGTTGAGGCCGGTGACGGTGCCGCCGTGGATGCCGGTGGTGGAGCCCCGGCGGGTGACGGACATGCCGTTGGTGGCGTTGACGGCGCTGGTGATGTCCTGGCTGCCGACGGTGCCCGGCGGGACCGGGGTGTTGCTCGCGTACTTGATCAGGCCGTAGTCATTGGTGGGGAAGCTGGATCCGGTGGTGGTTCCGACGACGGTGGTGTGGGAGGAGTTGGTCCACCAGGTGCCCGCGCCGTCGGTGCAGTGTCCGGCGGTCAGGACGTAATAGGTGCTGCCGCTGCGGACGTTGAAGCCGAGCGAGCAGCGCCAGCTGCTGGCGTAGATGGCGTCGCCGCCGGAGAGCAGCTTGCGCAGCGTGCCGGGGGTGCGTTCGATGCGCAGGGCACCGGCGTCCGCTCCGGCCTCGCGGCGGATCCGGGCGAGGTCGGCGGCGGTGACCGTGGAGTCGGCGGTGACCACGAGGGTGCCCGTGGCGGGGTCGGTCTGCCAGGCCGTGCCCGCGACGTCGGCGCGCAGGACGGAGGCCCCGGCGGCGGCGAGGCGGTCGGCGGTGAAGCCGGTGTCGGCGGCGTCCGCACTGGCGGCGGTGGGCGCGGCGATCCCGGCGACGGCGGCCAGGCCGGCGGCCACGGCGAGCAGCCGGACCCGGTTGGTCTTCTTGTTCCTCACTTCACGTCCTCCCGGAAGGGGGTCGGGGGCCCGGCAGGGGTGGGGGCGCCGGAGCCCGTGAGCGGCGGTGCGGGACGGGCGGTGCGTACGGGCTCCCCGCACACTTTCGCCGTGCCCCTGACAAGTCCGCCGGATGACGCTGACGGGAGTGTCCTGTCGGTCAGTCACCGGCGGCAAGGGCGCCTTTCAGCCGTCGCTCCCCCGCGGCGACTTCGAAGGGCAGCGTGTTCCCCGGTGGCGGAAAGGGGCACACGAAGTGGTCGGCGAACGCGCAGGGCGGCAGCAGCGCCCGGTTGAGGTCCACCGTGATGCCGCCGTCCGGAGCCGGGACACCCGGCCGCAGGAAGCGGAAGCGGTAGCTCGACCGGCCCGCCGTGGCATCGGCGAAGACGGCCCAGAGGCTGCCGTCGTCCTCGTCCACGGCCACCTGGAGGGCGTGCTCCTCCCCCGCCCGGGAGAAGCGCAGTTCGCCGCCGAGACCGAGCCCGCGCTCGCGCCCGTCGGCGTTCTCCACCTGGACGGTGCGCCGCTCGGCGTAGGGCCGGAAGCGGCCCGGCAGCGCGTACGCCGGGTCGTACGGGGTGGCCTCCACGCCCCGGAACGCGGCGCGGGCCGCGGAGCCGGGATCGAAGACGCGCACGGCCCACTCCCCCTCGCGCCGGATGACCACGAACCGGCGCGCCCCCGAGCCCGCCCGGGCGTCCGCGGGCGCGCCCGCGTCGGGAGCCAGCAGGGCCGGCCCGGCGAGGGGACGGCCGTCGAGCACGAGGCCGTCCCCGGCCGCCGCGCTCAGCTCCACTCCCGACGCGGTGGCGCGCCACCGCCCCGGAACGGCCGGAATTCGACCTTCCGGGTAGTCCGCGAGCCAGTGGGTACCGGTCAGCGCGAGCGGTCCGTAGGGGGCGGAGACGGTGGCCGTCCGGTGCTCGTGCCACTCCCGCCAGGCGGTGGCTTCCCGTTCGTCGTTCATGCCGCTGAACCCTTCCACACGGGGCCGGACGGGAACCCCCCGGTACCCCGTCCGGACCTGTACGGGCCGGGCCCGCGCGGGCCTGACGGAAGCTCAGCTGCAGCCGCAGTCGCAGCCGTCGCAGCCGCACCCGTCACAGCAGCCGCCGTCGCCGCAGCAGCTGCAGCAGTCGCAGCAGCCGTCGCAGCCGCTGCAGTCGGGGCATGCGTCGCACCAGGGGTCCCGCTTGCGGCGCGACCACGGACCGTCGTGCTCCGCGCAGCACAGCTGGCAGGTGCAGAACAGCCCGAGGGCCACAGCGCAGCCGGCCAGCAGTCCGCGGCGCGGCTTGTGCGGGGGCGGTGGGGGGCCGCCGAAGCCGCCGCCCCCGCCGCCGCCCCAGCCGGGGCCGCCCGGCCCCGCCGGCGGGGCTCCGCCGGGGGCGTAGGGGTTCGGACCGCCGGTCCCCCGGGCCCCGTAAGCCCCGTACGGGGCCCCCTGCGGGTGGCCCGCCCCGGGGCCGCCGTGGCCCTGCGGCGCAGCCCCGTACCCCGGCCCGGCGGCGTTCACGCCGGTGTGGCCGCAGCCGCCGGTACCGAAGGCGCGGTCCACCGAGGTGCGCAGCTCGTGCACCAGCAGCCGGTGCGCGAGCCCGGCGTCGGCGAACCGCGCCTCGCGCAGTGCCAGGGCCGTCCCGCGCAGGGCGTCGTCGCACAGCCGGCGGGCCTCCGCGAGGGAGGTGCCGGTGGCGGTGAGCGGGTTCCAGGCGCCCGAGGCGGCGTCGGCGGCCCGGTCCTCGACGGCGTCCAGCAGGTGCGCGAGCCGCCCGAAGTAGCGGCCCGCCTCGGCCAGGGGCGCCGCGTTGTCTGGCCGTCCCGCGAGGACCGCGGTATGGGCGAAGGCGGCCGCGGTGGCGGTCTCCGTGGGCTCGGTGACCACCAGGACGGACGTGCCGGGGCCCGCCAGGGTCTCGATGCCGCCCTGCCGGTCCACGGCGTCGACGAGCACGGCCGTGTCGAAGCCGAGGGAGGCCCCGGTCCGGGCGCCGGCCCGGTCCCAGCCCCGGGCCACCCGGCGCGCGGCGGCGGCGATCGGCGCCCGGGCCAACAGCCCGTCCCGGTCGGCCACGTGGTCGCGCACCTTGGCCGAGGCCAGCACCAGCGACACGGCGGCGGCCAGTCGCGCGCCCTCGCCGTTGGCCACCGGGGCGGTGCGCATGCCGCGCAGCGGGCAGGGCCCGGCGGTGCGCCGAGCACCGGGCAGCGGACCGGACTGAGCCTCCGTCAGAACGGATACCAGGAGCCCGTCGTAGTTGGTGACGACCCTGGCGAACTGGCCGTGGTCACCGCGAAGTGCCAGGCACAGACCGCACAGATGAGCCATCCACTCCGTCTTGAAGCGCTCCCCGAGACGGTGCGTGCAAGGTCTCACAATGCCGAACAAATTCGGTTCCCCCGTGTGTCATACGCGTGTTTCGGGGGCATCGTATCGAGCCCGGTCGTTCACCCGTACGTCCCAGCGGCTCACCCGGTCGGCGGCAGTGGTCGTATTTTCACTCAGTCAGCAGCGGTAGCGGGCCGGAAACCTTAGCCGTGCAACGGATGTTCTGCACCAGTCCCGTCACGAAACCCCTGCGCGGCGGCTATCCACTTGGCGCGTTGTCAGCATCATGGACGACGATAGGGGCAGCGGAGAAGAAGACAGACTGGCCACGGTGAAAGGAGGCGTCCATGGGTTCGGTACGCAAGGCGAGTGCGTGGTTGGGTCTCGTAGAGGACAGCGACGACGAGCGCTACTACGACGACGACTACGCGGAGGCGGTGGAGCGCCAGCAGGGGTCGGTCTCGGGTCCGGGCGACCAGTGGGTCACCGACCCGCGCGTCAAGGTGGCCTCGGAGTCCGCGGTCGAGCAGGGCCGGCGGATCGCGACCGTGACCCCCGACGGCTTCCGCGACGCGCGCGGCATCGGCGAGCTGTTCCGCGAGGGCGTCCCGGTGATCGTGAACCTCTCCTCGATGGACCCGGGCGACGCCAAGCGCGTGGTCGACTTCGCGGCCGGCCTGACCTTCGGCCTGCGCGGCTCGATCGAGCGGGTGGCGACCAGGGTCTTCCTCCTGACCCCGGCCGACACCCAGATCGTCACCGGCGAGGCGGGCGGCCGCACCCGCGACTTCTTCAACCAGAGCTGACCCCGGGGGCCCCTTCCCGCAGGGGCCGGCGCACCCTCACCGGAAGGCGTCGAGCCCGGTGAGCGCCTTGCCCAGGACCAGCTGGTGCATCTCGACGGTCCCCTCGTAGGTGAGGACCGATTCGAGGTTGGTGGCGTGCCGCATGACGGGGTATTCCAGGGAGATCCCGTTGGCACCGAGGACCGTCCGCGCGGTGCGGCAGATGTCGATGGCCTCGCGGACGTTGTTGAGCTTGCCGAAGCTGATCTGCTCCGGCCGCAGGGTGCCCGCGTCCATCCGCCGGCCCAGGTGGTGCGCGAGCAGGATGCCCTTGTGGAGCTCCAGGGCCATGTCCGCGAGCTTGGCCTGGGTCAGCTGGAAGCCGCCGATGGGCCTGCCGAACTGCTCTCGCGTGCGCGCGTAGCCGAGCGCCGACTCGAAGCTGGCGCGCGCCGCGCCCATGGACCCCCAGATGATCCCGTACCGCGCGTGGCTGAGGCAGCCCAGCGGTCCCCGCAGCCCGGTGACGCCCGGCAGCACCGCGTCCGCGGGCAGCCGTACGTCGTCCAGCACCAGTTCGCTCGTCACCGAGGCGCGCAGCGACCACTTGTGCTTGATCTCGGGCGCGGAGAAGCCCGCCGTGCCGGTGGGGACGACGAAGCCGCGGATCCCCTCGTCCGTCTGCGCCCAGACGACGGCGACGGCCGCCACCGAGCCGTTGGTGATCCACATCTTGCGGCCGCTGAGCACCCAGTCGGTGCCGTCGCGCTTGGCGTGGGTGCGCATGGCGGCCGGGTCGGAGCCCACGTCGGGCTCGGTCAGTCCGAAGCAGCCGATCAGCTCGCCGGCCGCCATGCCGGGCAGCCAGCGCTCCTTCTGCTCCTCGGAGCCGTACTTCCAGATCGCGTACATGGCGAGCGAGCCCTGTACGGAGACCAGCGAGCGGATCCCGGAGTCGGCGGCCTCCAGCTCCAGGCAGGCCAGCCCGTACTGGACGGCGCTCGCGCCCGCGCAGCCGTAGCCGGTCAGGGACATGCCGAGCGCGCCGATGGAGCCGAGCTCGCGGGCCAGCTCGCGGATGCCGGGGAGCTCGCCGTCCTCGTACCAGCGGGCGATGTGCGGCATGACCCGGTCGGCGGCCCAGGAGCGGACGGTGTCGCGGACGGCGAGGTCCTCGGGGCTCAGCAGCTCGTCGAGCCCGAGCGGATCGGTGGGCACGAAGGGGGTCTTCGACGCGGACAAGAGGGGCCTCCCGGCAGGCGCGTGGGACGGAACCTAGCGGTGCAAGTTTGTCGGCGGCCCGGCCCCGGGTCCACCCCGGGTTTCCCGCCCGCCCCCCGGCCGTCCCCGCGCACCGCCACCAGCGGCGCGGGGCGGGGGCCGTCCTCAGGCGGAGCGGCGGCCCGGCTGCCCGCCGACGGCGCGGTCGCGTCCGGGCGTGCCCGGCGCGGGGATCCGCGCACCGGCGGCCGGCGCGCCCGCCGCGCCGGTGGGCTGCGCGGGAAGGCGTACGGGCGCTCCGGCGTCGCGCGCGTCACGGCACGCCGGCTCGGCGGGGTCCATCGTGCGCGGCAGCTTCAGCGCCATCAGGGCGCCCGCGAACAGCAGGCCCGCGCTGACCACCAGGGTCACGTGGAGCCCGTGGACGAAGGCGTGCCGGGCGGCGGCGTGCAGGGAGTCCCCCGCCGCGCCGCCGAGCCGGGCGGCGATCTGGTAGGCCTCGCCGAGCGAGTGCGCGGCGTCGCGCGCGTCCTCGGCCGGGACCCCGGGAACGTGCGCGAGGCCGGGCGCGTAGGCGGCGTTCATCACACTGCCGAGCAGGGCGATGCCCATGCCCGCGCCGAGCTGGTACGAGGTCTCGCCTATGGAGGCCGCGCCACCGGCGGTGTCCGCCGGGGCCTCGCTGAGCATGGACTCGTAGGCGGCGAACAGGGTGGTCTGCAGGCCGAAGCCGAGCAGGACGAACCCGACGGTCAGCAGTACCGGCCGGTCCTGCTGTCCCATCAGCGTCAGCAGCAGGACGGCCCCGGCCGTCAGGACGAAGCCCAGCGAGACCATCGTGCGCGGGCCGATCCGCTGGAGCGTGTAGGAGCCGGTGGCACCGGCGGCCATCGCGGCGAAGGTCAGCGGGAGCAGCCTGAGGCCCGTCTCCAGCGGGCTCAGGCGCAGCACCAGCTGGAGGTACTGGACGGCGATCAGCTCCAGCCCGACCAGCGCCAGCATCGCGAGCACGATGCAGCCGACGGAGGTGGAGAACGCGGCGCGGGAGAACATCCGCATGTCGATCAGCGGGTGCTCGCGCCGCTTCTGGCGGCGCACGAAGAGGACCAGCAGCGCCACGCCGAGCAGCAGCGGCACCAGCGCCGCCGCGTCGGTGAGGTCGCGCTCGGCGCCGAGCCGCTTGACGCCGAGCACCGCGCCGAGCACGCCGGCGGCGGCCATCAGCGCGCCGGTCACGTCCCAGGGCCCGTCGGAGGAACCCCTGGACTCGGGCAGCAGCCAGCGGCCCAGCGGCAGGATCAGCGCCATCAGCGGGATGTTGATGAGGAAGACGGAGCCCCACCAGTAGTGCTGGACGAGGAAGCCGCCGAGCACCGGGCCGCTGGCCGCGCCGACCGCGGCGACGGCGGTCCAGATGCCGATCGCCAGGGCCCGCTCCCGCCGGTCGGGGAAGACCTGGCGCAGGATCGACAGGGTGGCGGGCATGATCATCGCTCCGCCGACGCCGAGCAGGGCGCGCGCGGCGATCAGCACCTGCGCGTCGTCGGCGAGGGCGGCGATGGCGGAGGCCACGCCGAAGAGGCCGTAGCCGAGGAGCAGGATCCGGCGGCGGCCCACGCGGTCACCGAGGGTGCCGAAGAGGATCAGCAGCGCCGCGCAGACCAGCGGGTAGGCGTCGACGATCCACAGGAGTTCCATCGCGCCGGGGCGCAGGTCCTCGGTCACGGAGGGGACGGCCACGTGCAGGATGGTCGCGTCCAGCGCGACGAGCACCAGGCTGACGCAGAGGACGGCCAGGACGGCCCAGCGGTTGGCCCCGCCGGAGGCCGCGCCGATCCGCTGCCGGAGGGAAGGATTCCTGTCGCCGGTCATGTGCGCGCCCGACATGCATGTACCTCCCAGGTGATCCCTCGCACTCGGCGGACCTGCGTCTTCGCGGCGCCGCGGGTGGTGCGCTGTGCGGCGTCCAACGGGGTCCGGCATCGACACGCGAGTGAAGGGTCAGCGTACGCGAGTTCGTGTGTCCGACACGTGGTCAAGCTCTCACGCCGCAGCCGCCCGCGCTGTGGTGTGCGCCACTCGCCCCGCCGCGTCCTCACTTCCCCGTACACGCCCGGTCACGGCCCGTGGCTGCGGTGCCGGAGCCCGTCCGCGCGCCGTCGATACTCGTCTGCGTGAGAACTGCGCCCGTGGAGGAAGTACCCGTGAAGGAGCCCGGACCGCGCCGGGCCGTGCCCGCGCTCGCCGCCTTCGCGGCGGTGCGGCTGCTCGGGCTGGCCGTGCTCGGGGGGTGGAGCGCGGCGGCGGGCAGCAGCCCGCACACGCTGCTGTCGGCCCGCTGGGACTCCCTCTGGTACGCCCGGGTGGCCGCCGGGGGGTACGGGTACGAGGTGGTCCTGCCGGACGGGGCCGTCCACTCCAGCCTGGCGTTCTTCCCGCTGCTGCCGTGGCTGGAGCGGGTGGTGGCGGCGCCCACGGGGCTCTCGTACGGCGCGGCGGGGCTGGTGGTCTCGGCGGTGGCGGGGCTCGCCGCAGCCTGGGGGATCTTCGCCGTCGCCGACCTGCTGTACGGACGCCGGGCCGGGGTGCTCGCGGCGGCGCTGTGGGCGGCCCTGCCCGTCGGGATCGTCCAGTCGATGGCGTACAGCGAGTCGCTGTTCACCGCGCTGGCCGCCTGGTCCCTGTACGCGGTCCTGCGCGGGCGCTGGATCGGCGCGGGGCTGCTCGCGGCGGCCGCGGGGCTGACCCGTCCGGTCGGCGCGGCGGTGGTCGCGGCGGTGTGGGTGGCCGGAGTCCTGGCGTGGCGGCGCGGCGGGCAGCCGTGGCGGACGGCGGCCGGGCTGCTGCTGGCGCCGCTGGGCGCGGCGGCGTACGTGCTGTGGACCGGTGCGCACACGGGCGGCGGTCCGCTCGGGTACCTGGACGTGCAGGCGGGCTGGGGCAACGGCTTCGACGGGGGCTGGGCCTTCGCCCGCTTCGTCGGGGCGAAGCTGTCCTCCTTCCCCGCCGCCCTCGCCGGGGCCGCCCTGATCGCCGGGGTGCTGCTGGTGCTGTGGGCGTACCGGCTGTGCGTGCGCCGGCGGCAGCCCGCCGCGCTCCTCGTGTACGGCGGCGTCGTCGTGGCCCTCGCCCTGTGCGCCTCGGGCTACTTCGGCTCCAAGCCCCGGCTGCTGCTGCCCGCGTTCCCGCTGCTGCTGCCCGCGGCGGTGGCGCTCGCCCGGTGGCGGCCGCGCCGGGCGGCGGCGCTGCTCGGCGCCCTCGCCCTGGCCTCGGCGGTGTACGGGGCGTTCTGGCTGAACGGATCCGGACCTCCGTGATCACGGAACGGATCATTCCAATCCATGATTGTGCAAAGGAATTGACCTGCGGCAATAAGTTCAGCGTAAGCGTGCGGATAATTGCGGGGGAAGCACTCCCGGAGTTGAATCGGCGGAGTTCCAACAGACGTCGAAATAGCGGGAATTAAGTTCTGCGTGAGACGCACTCCACATCACATGGTCATCACAAAGCCCGCGATTCGACCGGGCCGCCCTTCGCCGCGCGGTAACGTCGATTCAGTGCGTACCGACCAATTGCTGACCCGTCTGGAGCCGGCGTTCGCCCGGCTGGACAGGGAACCAGAGCGACCGGCTCATCTGCAGACACCGCAGATGAGCCGGCACCGCGTCGTGCTCCTCGCCTCGTTGCTCGCGTGCTACCTCGCGATCGTCGTGGCCGTACTGACGACGTCCTGGCTCGTCCGGCTGGACTGGCAGATCATGTTCTTCCGGCCCTACGAGCAGTGGCCGCAGCTGCACGCCTTCCTCGACTACCTCGTCGTGCTGGGCCAGCGCGGACCCACCGCCGTGATGGTCGCGGCCTGGCTCGGCTGGCGCTCGTGGCGCCAGCACACGCTGCGGCCGCTGATCACCCTCGGCGTGGCGCTGCTGCTGCTGAACATCACCGTCGGCTCCGTGAAGCTGGGCCTCGGCCGGCTCGGCCCGCACTACGCCACCCAGATCGGCTCCGCCGAGCTCTTCGCGGGCGGCGATATATTCCCTTCCGGCCACACCGCCAACGCCGTCGTGACCTGGGGGATCCTGGCCTACCTGGCCTCCACCTCGGTCACCCGCCGGGTGCTGTCCGTCTTCTCCGCCGTCGTCTCGCTGAGCGTCGGCGCGACCACCGTCTACCTCGGCACGCACTGGGTGAGCGACGTCCTGCTGGGCTGGCTCGCCGGGCTGCTGATCATGCTGGCGCTGCCCTGGTTCGAGCCGCTGATCGCCCGCGCCGAGGCCTACGTCTTCGAGCTGCGCGACCTGTGGCGCCGCCGCCTGGAGGAGGGCCGGGTCTCCGAGCCCGTCGCCGCCGCGCTCACCCCGCTGCTGTCGGCGGGCGGCAAGTGGCGGCCGGAGCGCACCGACGACGCCGAGCCGGGCCTGGTACCGGCGCAGCCCGCGCCGGCCGCCGGGCACTCCCCGGCGCTGCGCTCCGCCGCGCACCCCACGGCCCGCCAGCACGTCATCCGCTCCGAGCGGACCCCCGTCACCCCGGCCGGCAGCCGCCGCCCGGCGCACACCGAGCGGACCGCCACCCGGGGGGCCTCGGCCCGCCCGGCCACCGGCGGCTGATCCGCACCCGCGGGGCCGGTACGCACGCCCCCACCCCCGCGCCACGACGGCGGGCCGGTTCCCCGAACCGGCCCGCCGTCGCCGTTCATATGCACGGCCCGTCAGCGCGACGCCCGGAGGTTCCTCCGTACCGGGTCACGCTTGTGTCACGGGTTGTCGACAGCCGGCCCCTCCCCCGGCATTCATCCGGCCACGGTCCGCATTCCGCCGCGGAGGGCTCCGAATTCCCCGCGCGGATTCCCCCCGGCGCGTCCGCCAACACCGCGCGAAGATCCCGCCCCGATACGGATCCGGCCCCGCCATTTCCCCCGGTGGGTACCGCTCACGGCTTCCCGGCCGACCGTTCGGGGCGCGGGTACCGAGCGGAGTGCGGCGCCCGCGCGGAAGCCGGTCCCCGGGGCGGTCAGCCGCGCCGGCGGCGGAAGCGGGACCGGGGAGAGGCCGGGCGACGACCCCCGCGCCCCAGCACCCGCCGGCCCCGCCCGGCATCAGCACCCCGCCGGACCCGTCCCGCTTCAGCGCCCCGGCGAGCCCGCCCCGGCGCCCGGCCGTGCCGCGGCCGGCACCGGCCTCGCGGGCGGCCGTGCGGACGCCCCGCCGGACGGCACCGCGGACGGTCCCGACGGCCCGGCGGACGGCCCGGGCGGCACTGCGGGCACGGCGGACGGCACCGCCGACGGCGCGGCCGACGGGGCCGGGGCCACTGCCGCCGCTCTCGGCGGGAGGGCCAGGAACAGCCCCACCCGCAGCCGCTCCGGCCGGTCCCCGATCAGCTCGCGGTTCGCCTCGTACAGGGCCCGCCACCCGCCCCGCACCGCCCGTTTCCGGGCGATCGCGTCCAGCGTCTCCCCGCCCCGCACCACGTGCGCCCGCCCCGCCAGCCCGTAGCGCTTCGCGCACACCGGCCACGCCTCCCACCCCTGCGCGCCGAGCAGCTCCTCCGCCACCCGGATCTGCTGGTCCCGGCTCGCCAGGTCCGCCCGCACCGCGTACGCGAGCCCCCCGTACTCCTCCCACGTCGGCTGCCAGAACTGCAGCCCCCCGTAGAAGCCGTTCCCGGTGTTCACCGCCCAGCGGCCGCCGCTCTCGCAGTCGGCGACGCAGTCCCACGGCCACTGCCCGCCCGGCCCGCAGTCCCCCGCCCCGTGCCCGGCGCCCGCTCCCGGCGGCCCGGGCGCGGGCGGTGGCGGGACAGCCGCCTCCGCGGGTCCGGCCGCGCGCAGGAGCACGGGGACGGGTACGAGCACCAGCGCGGCGACGGCCACGACCGAAGAGGCCAGGCGCCGCCATCGGAGTTCGGGCATCGCGCCACGCTACGCAGCCCCCTCCCGCCGCCCGGCCCGCCACGCGGCACGCCCCCGTGCCCCACCCGGACGGCCGACCGCCACCCCTCCCCCAAACGACCAGCGGGAGCCTCCAACTGCGCACAACCAGCCAACACTTGACACAAAAAAGAAGCACGGGTCGATCGGTTCACTCTTCCGGGTGGCCGGTTCGATTCCGTTCCCTCAAACGGCGTGACCCCGGCGTCCGCTCCTGCGTTGAGCCCGGCGAGCCGGGAGCCCCCCGGCCTCCGCACGAATGAGGAGCCACCCCGTGCCGCGCATGCTCGACGTCAGTCTTGAGGTACGTGAAGAGATCGGTGACGAGGAAGCCGACAGGCTGCTCACCGGCGACGACGCCCCGCGCAGTTACGACTGCACCTCCTGCCGGACCCCCGGCGACCCCGAGACCGACCCGACGAGCACCGTACTGTTCGTCGGCGACGAGACCGCGGTGCTGGCCTTCGCCCACGCCAGCTGCATCCCCTCCCAGGTGGTCACGGTCTCCGAGGAGCAGCTCCAGGGCGCCGTCCGCAGCATCACCGGCGACAGCCCGGCCCCCGAGGCCGCCGGGGCCGCGGGTGACGCCCCGCAGCCCGTCCCCGGCGGCCAGGCGGTCCTCGGGATCACCAGCGGCCTGGTCCTGATCCACGGCGAACTGCACCCGGCCCTGGTCGTCGAGCCGACCGGCCCGATCGCCCGCCCCGGCACCACCGGCCCCGGCGACGACTTCCTGCCGCTCCTCATCGAGCAGGGCTTCATCCCGGTCACCGACACCGACGAGGTCCCCTCCGCCCTCGCGGGCTGGTCGGTGCTCCTCGCGGGCGGCCAGCTGCACGCCGTGCTCCAGCCCGGCGCCGAGGGCAGCGCCCAGGTCGCGTGGTGGCAGGCGCACCAGGCGCTCAGCGTCACCGACGGCTGGCGGGCCGCCGTCAACAAGACCCAGCGCGTGCTGATCTACGCGGCCCCGTTCGGCTCCATCGGCCAGCAGCCGCGCGAGGACCTGCTCCGCGACGCCCTGGACAAGGCCGCGAGCAACGGCAAGCTGGTCGCCGCCTCCATGCCGCTGGCCGGTACCCCGGGCGCCTGAGGCCCCGTCCATCCTCCCCGCCGGAAACGGCCGCCCGCCCCGGACCCCGGGGCCGTGCGGCATGCGCCGGGGGTGCGCGGTCCGTCCCGCGCACCCCCGGCGATCTGCGTTTTCCGTACCGTCACCCCGCATCCGCACGGCCCCGGGTTCGTTGGCTGATACGTGCATTCATACGACCCCTCACGCGCCCCGTCCTATCCGAGCAGCGTCCCCCCGATGCGCCCCGCACGGGACCGGGACCTCGCACCGGCCGCCTCGCACACCCCGATCTACGACACGCTGTACTCCGAGTACCTGCGCGCCTTCCGGGCCCTGCCGGGCGACCGCTCCGGCGAGGAGGACCTCGGCTTCACGGCGTTCTCGTACGGGTCCTCGTACTCCGGCGGCGGCTACGGCGGGTCCTACGGCAGCGGCTCGTACGCGGGCGGCTGGAACGGTTCCGCCTGGCAGCCGAGCGAGCCCTGGCAGCCCGCCCACGCCCCCGCGGCGCCCCCGCAGCCCTCGTACGCACACGCCGGAACCTCCGGGTCCGGATATGCCGGCGGGCGGCAGCACCAGACCGGGATGCAGCACATCCCGGCGGCCCTGCCGCCCGCTCCGCGCCGGGGCTACTGACCCGGCGGACGTCCGTCCTACTTCTTCTTCTTGTACTGGGCGCCGCGCTTCTCGCGCACCCGCACCGAGATGTGGATCGGGGTGCCGTCGAAGCCGAACTCCTCGCGCAGGCGGCGCTCGATGAAGCGGCGGTAGCCGTGCTCCAGGAAGCCGGAGGCGAAGAGGACGAACCTCGGCGGCTTGCTGCCCGCCTGGGTGCCGAACAGGATGCGGGGCTGCTTGCCGCCGCGGATCGGGTGCGGGTGGGCCGCGACGACCTCGCCGAGGAAGGCGTTCAGGCGGCCGGTGGGGACGCGCGTCTCCCAGCCGGCGAGGGCGGTCTCGATCGCCGGGACCAGCTTCTCCATGTGGCGGCCGGTCAGCGCGGAGACGTTGACGCGGGGCGCCCAGGCGACCTGCTGCATCTCGGTCTCGATCTCGCGCTCGAGGTAGTAGCGGCGCTCCTCGTCCAGCTCGTCCCACTTGTTGTACGCGATCACGATCGCGCGGCCGGCCTCGACGGCCATGGTGATGATGCGCTGGTCCTGGACGCTGATGTTCTCGGTCGTGTCGATCAGGATGACCGCGACCTCCGCCTTCTCGACGGCGGCGGCCGTGCGCAGGGAGGCGTAGTAGTCGGCGCCCTGCTGAAGGTGCACCTTCTTGCGGATGCCCGCGGTGTCCACGAACTTCCAGGTGACGCCGCCGAGCTCGATCAGCTCGTCGACCGGGTCGCGGGTGGTGCCGGCCATCTCGTTGACGACGACGCGGTCCTCGCGGGCGACCTTGTTCAGCAGGGAGGACTTGCCCACGTTCGGGCGGCCGATCAGGGCGATGCGGCGCGGCCCGCCGGGGGCGGCGCCGCCGAAGGTCTGCTCGGGAGCCTCCGGGAGGGCTTCCAGGACGGCGTCGAGCATGTCGCCCGTACCGCGGCCGTGCAGGGAGGAGACCGGGTGCGGCTGGCCGAGGCCCAGGGACCACAGGGAGGCCGCGTCGGCCTCGCCGCTCTGGCCGTCGACCTTGTTGGCGCAGAGCACGACGGGCTTGCCCGCCCGGCGCAGCAGCTTGACGACAGCCTCGTCGGTGTCGGTGGCGCCGACCTTGGCGTCCACGACGAAGACGACCGCGTCGGCGGCCTCGATGGCGTATTCGGCCTGGGCGGCGACGGAGGCGTCGATGCCGAGGACGTCCTGCTCCCAGCCGCCGGTGTCGACGACCTTGAAGCGGCGCCCGGCCCACTCGGCCTCGTACGTCACGCGGTCGCGGGTGACGCCCGGCTTGTCCTCGACGACGGCCTCGCGGCGGCCGATGATGCGGTTCACCAGGGTCGACTTGCCGACGTTCGGGCGGCCCACGACGGCGAGGACCGGCAGCGGGCCGTGGCCCGCCGCCTCGATCGCGCCTTCGACATCCTCGATGTCGAAGCCTTCCTCCGCGGCGAGCTCCATGAACTCCGCGTACTCGGCGTCGCCAAGTGCTCCGTGGTCGTGCTGGTCGTTCATGAAGTCCGTTCCTCGTCGTTCGTGGTGATCGGTGGCACCCGCGCAGCGCGGTTCCACTACTAGGTCAAGTCTCGCTCAGCGCCCGGTGAGGCGCTTGGCGTCGGCCAGGTGGGCGGTCAGCCGTCCCTGGATGCGTTCGGTGGCCCGGTCCAGCGCGGTGCGGGTCCGGCGGCCCGTGCCGTCTCCGGCGTCGAAGGCGGAGCCGAAGACGACGTCGACGCGGCTCCGCAGCGGCGGCAGCCCCTTGACGAGCCGGCCCGCGGCCTCGGTGCTGCCGAGGACCGCGACGGGCACTATGGGGGCGCCGCTGCGGACCGCGAAGTAGGCGAGTCCGGCGCGCAGCGAGGCGAAGTCTCCCTCGCCGCGGGTGCCCTCGGGGAAGATCCCGAGCGCGCCGCCCTGCTCCAGCACCCCGAGGGCGCGGGTGATGGCGCCCCGGTCCGTGCCGGTCCGGTCCACCTTCACCTGGCCGATCCCCTCCAGGAAGGGACCGAGGGGGCCCACGTAGGCCTCCTTCTTGATCAGGAAGTGCAGCGGCCGGGGCGCGGTGCCCATGACCATGGGGCCGTCGATGTTGTGGGAGTGGTTCACGGCCAGGATGACGGGGCCGGTGGCCGGCACCTTCCAGGCGCCCAGTACGCGCGGCTTCCACAGCCCGTACATGAGCCCGATGCCGATGCGCCTGCCGACCGCCGCACCCCTGAGGGAGGGCGCAGCACTCACGGGCGGCCCGCCCGCTTCTCTTCGACCAGGGTGACGACGCACTCGATCACCCGGTCCAGGGTGAGGTCGGTGGTGTCGACCTCGACGGCGTCGGCGGCCTTGGCCAGCGGGGAGGTCTTTCGGCCCGAGTCGGCCGCGTCGCGCTTGATCAGGGCTTCCTTGGTGGCCGCGAGGTCCGAGGCCTCCTTGCCGCGCAGCTCGCCGCTGCGGCGGGCCGCGCGGGCTTCGGCGGAGGCCGTCAGGAAGACCTTGAGGTCTGCGCCGGGCAGGACGGTGGTGCCGATGTCCCGGCCCTCGACCACGATGCCCTCGGTGTCCCGGGCCGCGTCGGCGGCGATGGAGCGCTGGAGCTCGGTGATCAGGGCGCGCACCTCGGGGACGGCGCTGACGGCGCTGACCTTGGAGGTGACCTCCTGGGTGCGGATCGGGCCGGAGGCGTCCTGGCCGTCGACGGTGATGGTGGGCGCGGCCGGGTCCGTACCGGAGACGATCGCGGGCTTGCCCGCGGCGAGGGCCACGGCCTGCGGGTCGTCGGTGTCGACGCCGTTGGTGATCATCCACCAGGTGATGGCCCGGTACTGGGCACCGGTGTCCAGGTAGCGCAGCCCGAGCTTGGCGGCCACGGCCTTGGAGGTGCTGGACTTGCCCGTGCCGGAGGGACCGTCGATGGCGACGATCACGGCGGACGGAGCGGCGGTTTCCACGGTGCGGGCACCTTCCTGGTTGCGCGTACGTGTCCGGGCGCGCCAAGAGCGCCCCTCCCCCAGGTTACCGGCCCCCGGCACCCCTTGGCTCCGCCCCGTCCCGGGGCCGCTCCGTCACTGCCGGCGCAGGGACCAGCCGCGCTCGCGCAGCTCGGCGGTCAGGCCCGCGACGGCGCGCGGCTCGACCATCAGCTGGACCAGGCCGGCCTGCTGGCCGGTGGCGTGCTCGATGCGGACGTCCTCGATGTTGACCCCGGCCCGGCCGGCGTCGGCGAAGATCCGGGCCAGCTCGCCCGGCTTGTCGCTGATGAACACCCCGACCGTCTCGTAGGCGGCGGGGGCCGCGCCGTGCTTGCCCGGCACCCGCACCCGGCCCGCGTTGCCGCGCCGCAGGACGTCCTCGATGCCCGCGGCCCCGCCCCGGCGCTTCGCCTCGTCGGCGGACTGGAGTCCGCGCAGGGCCTCGACGGTCTCTTCCAGGTCGGCGGCGATCCCGGAGAGCACGTCGGCCACCGGTCCGGGGTTCGCGGAGAGGATCTCCACCCACATCCGCGGGTCGGAGGCCGCGATCCGGGTGACGTCGCGGATGCCCTGCCCGCACAGCCGCACGGCCGTCTCGTCGGCCTCCTCCAGGCGGGCGGCGACCATGCTGGAGACCAGCTGCGGGGTGTGGGAGACCAGGGCGACCGCCCGGTCGTGCGCGTCCGCGTCCATCACCACGGGCACGGCCCGGCACAGGGCGACCAGCTCCAGCGCCAGGTTCAGCACCTCGTGGTCGGTGTCCCGGGTGGGGGTGAGCACCCAGGGACGGCCCTCGAAGAGGTCGGCGGTGGCGGCCAGCGGACCGTTGCGCTCCTTGCCGGCCATGGGGTGGGTGCCGATGTAGGCGGAGGTGTCCGCGCCCAGCGCCGCCAGTTCCCGGCGGGGGCCGCCCTTGACGCTGGCGACGTCCACGTAGGCGCGGGCCGTCCCGCGGCCGATGGCGTCGGCCAGGGCCCGGGCCACGTGGGCCGGGGGCACCGCGACGATGGCGAGGTCGACCTGGCCCTCGGGGGCGTCGTCGCTGCCGGCCCCGAGGGCGGCGGCCGTACGGGCCTGGGAGGAGTCGTGGTCCATGAGGTGGACGGCGATCCCGCGCGCGGTCAGGGCGAGCGCAGCGGAGGTGCCGATCAGTCCGGTTCCGATGACGACGGCGGTTCTCACGGGGCGCTCCAGGGTGATCGCGTGACGGCGGGTCCTGACTCAGGGTAGCCACCGGGTGCGCGGGGAGGGCCCGGCGGCCACCCCGTGGGACGGCCGCCGGGCCCCGGCCGGCCCTCGGGCCGGCGTTGACCGGAGCGCTAGAGGTTCTGCTGCTTGATGATGTCCTCCAGCGAACCGGACGGCAGCGTGCCGCCCGGCGACAGCTTGTCGACGGCCGCCGGCAGCGCCTGGGCGATCTGGTCGGCGGCGTGCTCGGGGCTGACCCCGGCCTGTTCGGCGGCCTTCCGGAGCGCCTCGTCCGGCAGCGCCTGGGCGATCTCCGGCCCGCTGACGGCCTTGTTGTCACCGGTGCCGAGCCAGGACTGCGCCTGGTCGGCGAGGCCGGACTTGGTCAGCATGTCCAGCAGCCCGCCCAGCGGGTTGCTCCCGCCGCCCGCCGCCTGGCCGCCCTGCCCGGCCTGGCCGCCCTGCCCGCCCTGCCCGCCGCCGCCGAGGGCCCCGAGCAGGGCGCCGAGGATGTTTCCCGCGCCGCCGCCCTGTCCGCCCTGGCCGCCGCCGCCGAGGAGACCTCCGAGGAGGGAGCCGAGGTCGTTGTTACCCGCCATGCTCATGCCTTTCGAAGAGGGACCGGGCCGCACGCCGGCGTCGTACCCCGCGTGGCACCCGGCTTCGAGACACGGACAATGTCACCCGGATCGGGACGTGTCGCCACCCGGCGCACGCCCTTCGGCGGCTCCTGCGGTAGAACCACCGGCATGATCTTCCATCTCGTCCCGCTCGCCGACTGGAGCGCCGCGCCCGGCCTCCCGTACGCCCCTCCCTCGCTCGCCGCCGAGGGTTTCGTGCACTGTTCGGCGGACCGCCCGACCGCCCTCGCCGTGGTGGCGGCCCACTACCGGCAGGTGCCCGGCACCCTCCTGGCCCTGGAGCTCGACGAGGCGGCCCTGACCGCCGAGGTGCGCCGCCAGGAGGGCACCGACGGCCGCTACCCGCACGTCTTCGGTCCGCTGAACCGGGACGCGGTGGTACGCGTGTGGGAGGTGGTACGCGTCCCGGACGGCCCGGCGGAGCTCGTCCCCTGGCAGCCGGTGGAGTGAAGCGAAGCCGGGGCGGAAGGTGTGGCGGGCTTCTCCCCGGGCCCGGCGCGCGCCAGGATGCTGCTCGCCCATCCGGCCACCGAACGAGGAGTCCCCCCATGAGCGACCCGAATCCGATGAGCGGCGCCGCGCCGTCCGCCCGGCGCGCGGTACTGGCGGCCGGCGCGGCCGTCCTGGCCGGCGGCACCCTCGCCGCGTGCGGGGGCGGCGGCGCGGAGGCGCCCGCCCGGGAGCCGGGCGGCGCCCCCTCCCCCGAGGGCTCCGGGGCGGCGTCCGGTCAGGCGGGGGGCAAGACCCTCGTCAAGTCCTCCTCGGAGGTGCCGGTCGGCGGCGGCGTGATCCTCAAGGACCAGAAGCTGGTGGTGACCCAGCCGACGGCCGGGTCCTTCCGCTGCTTCTCCGCGGTGTGCACGCACCAGGGCTGCCTCGTCAACAAGGTCGCGAACGGCACGATCGACTGCCCCTGCCACGGCAGCACGTTCCAGGTCTCGGACGGCGCGGTGGTCAAGGGACCGGCCACCCGTCCGCTCCCCGAGCACCAGATCGCGGTCGCGCCGGACGGCGTTATCTCGCTCGCCTAGGACCGCCGCGGCCGCCTACCCTCCCTGGATGGACGACCTGACCCTGGTACGGGAGCACACGATCTACGCCTGCGTCATGGGCTCCCGTGCCTTCGGCCTGGCCACGGAGGCGAGCGATACCGACCGGCGCGGCGTCTTCCTCGCCCCCACCCCGCTGTTCTGGCGGTTCGAGAAGCCGCCGACGCACGTGGAGGGGCCCCGGGAGGAGGAGTTCTCCTGGGAGCTGGAACGTTTCTGCGAGCTGGCGCTGCGGGCCAACCCGAACATCCTGGAGTGCCTGCACTCCCCCCTGGTGGACCTCCTCACCCCGGCCGGCGAGGAACTCCTCGCCCTGCGCGGGGCGTTCCTCTCCCGCCGGGCCCACACCACCTTCACCCGCTACGCGCGGTCCCAGCACGGCAAGCTCCTCGCGGACGTCCGCCTGCACGGGGGCCCGCGCTGGAAGCACGCCATGCACCTGCTGCGGCTGCTGCTCTCCTGCCGCGACCTGCTGCGCACCGGCCGTCTGACGATCGACGCCGGCCCGTACCGCGAGGAGCTCCTCGCGGTCCGGCGCGGCGAGCGGAGCTGGGCGCGGACCGAGGCCTGGATGGCCCGCCTCACCGAGGAGTCCGACGCCGCCCTCGCGGGCTCCCCGCTGCCCGAGGAGCCCGACCGCGCCCGGGTGGAGGACTACCTCCACCGCACCCGCCTCGCCTCGGCCCGGTAGGTCCGCCGCCGTACCCTCCGGGCGGCGCGGCGCTCAGGCGTCCCAGAGGGCGCCGAAGGCCAGGAGTTCACCGCGGTACTCGATGCGGCCCTCCCAGTCGCGCGGCCAGACGTCCGCGCCGAGGTGGGCCCCCGCGAAGGCACCGGCCAGGCAGGCGAGGGAGTCGGAGTCGCCGGACGTGCAGGCGGCCCGGCGCAGGGCGAGCAGCGGCTCCTCGGGGAACAGCAGGAAGCAGTGCAGGGCGGTGGCCAGCGCCTCCTCCGCGATCCAGCCCTCGCCGGTGGTCAGGCAGGGGTCGGTCTCCGGGGACGGGGTGCGCAGGGCCGCCGCGAGCCGGTCCAGGACGGCCAGGCACTCGTCCCAGCCCCGGGCCATGAAGGACTCCGGCGAGGCGTCGGAGGCCGTGCGCTGCCACAGGTCGCCGAGCCAGCGCTCGTGGTAGCGGGTGCGGTTCTCCAGGGCGTACGAGCGCAGCCGTCCGACCAGGCCCGTCACCTCGGTGCCCCCGGCCAGCAGGTGGACCGCGCGCGCCGTCAGGTCGGAGGCGGCGAGGGCGGTGGGGTGGCCGTGGGTGAGGGCCGACTGGAGCTGGGCGGCGCCCGCGCGTTCCTCCTCCGTCCAGCCGGGGACCAGGCCGACCGGCACCACCCGCATGTTCGCGCCGCAGCCCTTGGAGCCGGTCTGGCTGGCGTCGCGCCAGTCCCTCCCGGGGTCGTCCAGGAGGCCGCAGGCCACCAGGCAGGTGCGGCCGGGGGCCCGGTTGTTCTCCGGGGAGTGGTACCAGTCGACGAACTCCTCGCGGACCGGCCGGGCGAGCCGCAGCGGGCCGACGGGCCCGCGCTCGGCGGCGGCGCGGATGCCGCGGGCCAGGGCCAGGGTCATCTGGGTGTCGTCGGTCACCACGGCGGGTTTCGGCAGGGCCATCCGCCGCCACGGGCCGGTCTTGGCGAGGATCGACGGGACGTCGTTGAACTCGGTCGGGAAGCCGAGGGCGTCGCCCAGCGCCAGGCCGATCAGGGCGCCGGTGGCGGGCCGCTTGCGCGCGGCCGGGTTCTTCGTGGAGTACGTCGTGGGGCTCGTCGTCATCGGGCCGGACCTTCCGTGGGGCGGAGCAGGGGCGGGTGCAGGACGGTCGCCGGGCCCGCCCGGTACAGCGCGGCGGGCTTGCCGCGGCCGCCGGTCAGCCGGGCGGCGCCGGGGACGGCCTCGACGAAGCCGGGCGTGGCGAGGACCTTGCGGCGGAAGTTGGGGCGGTCCAGGGTGGTGCCCCAGACGGTCTCGTAGACGGCCCGGAGCTCCCCGAGGGTGAACTCGGGCGGGCAGAAGGCCGTGGCGAGGCAGCTGTACTCCAGCTTGGAGCCCACCCGCTCGCGCGCGTCCGCGAGGATCAGCGCGTGGTCGAAGGCCGGCTCGGACACCTCCCCCACCGGCACCCAGCGGGCCCGGTCGGCGTCCCCGCCGCCCCCGGCGGCCGGTTCGGGCATGTCGGGGACGAGTGCCGTGAAGGCCACCGACACCACCCGCATCCGGGGGTCCCGGCCGGGTTCGCTGTAGGTGCGCAGCTGTTCCAGGCGCAGGCCGGAGACCAGGGAGGGCGCCAGGCCCGTCTCCTCGGCCAGTTCGCGGCGGGCGGCGGTCTCGGCGGACTCCCGGGGCAGCACGAACCCGCCGGGCAGCGCCCAGGCACCGGCGTACGGTTCCTGGCCGCGCCGGATCAGCAGGACGTGCAGCTCGCCGCCGCGCACGGTGAGGACGGCGAGGTCCACGGTCACCGCGAACGGCTCGAAGGCCCGGGGGTCGTACCCGCCCGGCCCGCCGGGTCCGGGGGCGGCGGTGCCCGCCGCGCCGGCGTTCACCGCCGCTCCGGGAGGGGGGCCGCGAACCGCCAGCCCTCCGCCAGCAGGGCGTCGACCGCCGTCACGGCCTGCTCCAGCCGGGTGCGCCGGTCCCCGCTCACGAGCAGGAAGCGGCGTCCGGTGCGCGTGAGTTCCCGCCGGAAGCGGGCCGTCATCCACGGCCGCAGCTGCGGCCCGTCGCGCAGCCCGTCGTCCTCGAAGGGCACCCCGGCGTCGTCGGTCAGCAGGTAGAGGTGGCGCCGGGTCAGGTCGGCGGTCTTCTCGACCTCCCGGTTGCGGCCGCCCGTGTACCGCGTGTGCCAGATGCCGGTCGCGAAGGAGTCGGTGTCGCAGAACAGCACCGGGGAGCCCAGCCGTGCGGCCCGCTCCTCCGCCGCGTCCTGGCGGCGGGCGATCACCGGGAACTCCCCCGAGGTGAAGGACAGGTCCGCCCAGGACGCCGACGGATCGGCCGCCCGGGCCGCCGCGAGCTTCTCCTCGCTGTACGCGCGCCCGTACTCGGCGACCCAGCCGGTCTTCGCCCACACCCCGCCGCGCCGCCGGTAGTGCGCGGCCAGCTCCCGCGAGAGCGTGGTGGTGCCGGTCGACTCGGCGCCGAGCACGACGACCCGGCGGGTCAGCGCGGCCCGTACGCCCGGCCCGAGGAACTCCCAGCAGGCCGCCGGGTCGGCGCGCACCGCCGTCCCCGACACCGGGAAGAGACCGCGGGCCGGGTCCACGCAGACCTCCTCGGCGCCGAAGCGCCGCGCGAGCTCGCTCCCGTAGGCCTCGGAAGTGAACACGGCGTCCACGGGGCGGCCCACCGCGCCGCGGAAGATCGTCATGTGCGCCTCCCACACCGCCGGGTCGTGCAGGTCGACGGGGATGTCGTCGACCGCCCCGACCACCCGCGCCCCGGGGTGCTCCTCGCGCATCCAGGCCACCCGGTCGGCGAGCGGCACCGACTCCACCGAGGCGGCGCACACCAGGACGGTGAGGCGTTCGCACTGGTCCTGGGCGGTGCGCACGAGGTGGTGGTGGCCGGCGTGCGGCGGGTAGAACTTGCCGAGCACCAGCCCGTGCCGGTACCGCTTCCCGCGGGCCGCGCCCCTGTCCGCGCTCATGCCGCCGCCCCCACGGCCGTACGGGCGTCCGCCGGCGGCAGGGCCCGCCGCCAGCCGGCGAGCCCGGCCACGCAGAGGGCGAGGAAGGCGACGTACAGGACCGAGGTCAGGTACAGGCCCTTGTAGAGGTACAGCGGGACGTACACCAGGTCGGCGGCGATCCACAGCCACCAGGACTCCAGGAGCTTGCGGCACTGCCCGTAGGTGGCCGTCAGCGAGAGCCCGGTGGTGAGCGCGTCCCAGAAGGGGACGTTGGAGTCGCTGACCGCTCCCAGCAGCAGGGTCAGCCCGGCGACCCCCACCGCCCCCGCCGCGAGCAGCCGGGTCCATTCGGCGGCCGTGGTGCGGCGCACCGGCAGGGCCGTGGCGGTTCCCGGTCCACCCCCGTGGGTCCAGGTCCACCAGCCGTACGCGGCGAGGGCGATGAAGACGATCTGCAGCCCGGCATCGGCGTAGAGGCCCGCCTGCGCGAACAGCACGATGAAGAAGACGTTGTTGGCGATGCCGACCGGCCAGTTGGCGAGGTGCTGGCGGGCCACCAGGACGACGCAGACGGCGCCGGTGACGAAGCCGAGCACCTCGGTCCAGCTCGTGCTCCACCCCATGGCGGTGCCCCCGTTCCCTTAAGAGTCAATCTGACTATAAACAGGGAAGGGGATGCCCGACAAGCGGGATGCGGCGCCGGGAACGGCGGAAGCCCGCGACGCCTCGGGGGCGTCGCGGGCTTCCGGTGTACCCGTGGGTACGGGGTGCTGCGGGCGGCTACAGGCCGACCTCGCGCATCAGCATGCCGACCTCGGTGTTGGTCAGGCGGCGCAGCCAGCCCGACTTCTGGTCACCGAGCTCGATCGGGCCGAAGGAGGTGCGGACCAGCTTCTCCACCGGGAAGCCGGCCTCGGAGAGCATGCGGCGGACGATGTGCTTGCGGCCCTCGTGGAGGGTCACCTCGACCAGGTAGTTCTTGCCGAGCTGGTCGACGACGCGGAAGTGGTCGGCGCGGGCGTACCCGTCCTCCAGCTCGATGCCGTCCTTGAGCCGCTTGCCGATGTCGCGCGGCAGCGGGCCGGTGATGGCGGCGACGTAGGTCTTCTTCACGCCGTACTTCGGGTGCGTGAGGCGGTGGGCCAGCTCACCGTGGTTGGTGAGGAGGATGATGCCCTCGGTCTCGGTGTCGAGCCGGCCGACGTGGAAGAGGCGGGTCTCGCGGTTGGTGACGTAGTCGCCCAGGCACTGGCGGCCGTCCGGGTCCTCCATGGTGGAGACGACGCCGGCCGGCTTGTTCAGCGCGAAGAACAGGAACGACTGGGTGGCGACGGTCAGGCCGTCCACCTTGATCTCGTCCTTCGGCTGGACGCGCTTGCCCTGCTCCAGCACGATCTCGCCGTTGACCTCGACGCGCGCCTGCTCGATGAGCTCCTCGCACGCGCGGCGCGAGCCCATGCCGGCCCGGGCGAGGACCTTCTGCAGCCGCTCGCCCTCCTGCTCGGCGCCCGGGAAGGTCTTCGGGGTCTTGATCACGGGCTTGTCGGCGTACCGGTCGCGCACGCGCTCCTCGATCCGCGCGTCCAGCTCACGGGGGCGGGACTGCCCGCTGCGGCTGCCGGGGCCGCTGCGCGGACCGCCGGCCCCGCCGAGGCCGGGGGTCTTGGAGGTCTTGGGGCCGCCCTTGGCACCACCGCGGGCGGACGCGCCGCGGGCACCGCCGCCACCGGCGCGGGGGCCGCTGCGCCCGTTGCGCTCGCCCTCGGGGCCGACGTCGTAGCGGCGCTCCTCGGGGCGGGGGTTGCGGGGCCGCTGGGGCGCCTGGTCGCGGTCGCGCGACTCGGAGCCGCCGCCCTGGTAGCCACCGGAGGAGGAGCCGCCGCGGTAGCCGCCGCCACCGCCGGAGGAGCCTCCGCGGTGACCACCGCCACCGGAGGAGCTGCCGCCGCGGTAGCCGCCGCCGGTGGAGCCGCCGCGGGAGTTACCGCGTCCGCCACCACCGCCGCCGCTGTTCCTGTTGCCGCCGCCGTTGCCGTTGCCGCTGCTTCGCATCAAAGTTCCGTCGTCTTGTCGTCTTCATCGGTATCCGGTGCATCCGGATCGAACGACGGAACACCCTCTTGCGTCTCGGCTTCGATCGCGTCCGCCTCGGGGAGGAAGGGCGCGAGCTCCGGGAGCTCGTCCAGGCCTCGCAGGCCCATCCGCTCCAGAAAGTAGTTCGTCGTCCTGTACAGGATCGCACCTGTTTCGGGTTCCGTCCCCGCCTCGGCCACCAGACCCCGCTGCAGGAGGGTCCGCATGACCCCGTCGCAGTTGACTCCGCGGACCGCCGAGACCCGCGAGCGGCTGACCGGCTGGCGGTACGCGACGACCGCGAGGGTCTCCAGGGCCGCCTGGGTGAGACGGGCGTGCTGGCCGTCCAGGACGAAGGCCTCGACGGCGGCCGCGTAGGCGGGCCGGGAGTAGAAGCGCCAGCCCCCGGCGACCTGCCGCAGCTCGAATCCGCGCCGCGCGGCCGTGTACTCGTCGGCCAGCTCGGCCAGCGCCCCGGCGACCTCGCGCGGGGTCCGCTCCAGCACCTTGGCCAGGTGCTCCGCCGTCGCGGGCTCGTCGACCACCATCAGGACGGCCTCCAGCGCGCCCTTGAGGTCCAGCGCCTGCGTCGTCATTCCCCTACCTCCACGACCTGGTCGAACTCGTCCGTCACCACCGGCATCCCGTCGCCGTCCCCGCCGGTCCACCGCACCGTGAGCGTGAGCAGGGCGTCCTCCTGGTCGAGGGAGACCGCCTTCTCCCGGTAGAGCTCCAGCAGGGCCAGGAAGCGGGCGACGACGGTGAGGGTGTCCGGGGCGTCCTCGGTGAGCTCCCGGAAGGTGGCCTCGCCCCGCGCCTTGAGCACCCGTACGACGAGTCCCGCCTGCTCCCGCACGCTGACGAGCGGGGCGTGGATGTGGTCGACGTAGACCTCGGGACTGGCCTTCGGCTGCATGGCGCGCACCGCGAGGCGGGCGAAGCCCTCGGGGCCGATGGCGATGACGACGTCGGGCAGCAGGCCGGCGAGGTGCGGCTCCAGCCCGACGGTGCGGGGGTGGCGGCGGCCCTCGTCCTCGGCCCGGGCCTCGAAGAGCGCGGCGATCCGTTTGTACGCCCGGTACTGGAGCAGCCGGGCGAAGAGCAGGTCCCGGGCCTCCAGCAGGGCCAGGTCCGCCTCGTCCTCGACCTCGGCGACGGGCAGCAGCCGGGCGGTCTTCAGGTCGAGCAGGGTGGCGGCGACCACCAGGAACTCGGTGGTCTGGTCGAGGTCCCCGTCGGGGCCCATGGCGCGGAGGTGGGCCATGAACTCGTCGGTGACCTGGGACAGGGCGACCTCGGTCACGTCCAGCTTGTGCCGGGAGATCAGCTGGAGCAGCAGGTCGAAGGGGCCCTCGAAGTTCGCCAGCCGCAGCATGAACCGGCCGTCGCTTCCGGCGGCGGGCTCCTCGCAGGCCGCGACGGGCCCGTCTGCGGCTCCGGATCCCCCGGTGGCCCCTTGCCCGCTCCCGGCCGCCACGGGGCCCTCAGCGGGCGCCTCAGCGGCTTCCCCGGGTGCGGAACCGGCGGCGCCGGGCTCCCCGGGGGCTCCCGGGCCGCGGCCGAGGCTCCGGCGGGCGGGGCGGGCGGCGGCGTCATTCGGGGGCATCGGGGTCCAGGGTGGTGCGGGGGAAGGCCGGACGGCCCTCGGCAGCCTAGGCGGTCTCCGGGAGGATGTCCGGGTACGCCCCCGCCCGGGTTCGCGGCGTCGCGGGCTCGCGGGCGGCGCGATGCCCGGCGAGCGGGCGGTCGGGCGGCCGGGCGGCCGGCGGTCGGGCGGTCAGCGCACCGGCGGTCAGCGGCCGCGCAGGCGGCGGACCAGGATGCTCGCGTCGCCGCGGGACTCCAGGTCGGCGAGGACCACCGCGACCGCCTCGCGCACGATGCGGCCGCGGTCGACGGCGAGGCCGTGCTCGCCGCGGAGCACCAGGCGGGCGTGCTCCAGGTCCATGAGCTCCTCGGCGGAGACGTAGACCGTGATCTTCTCGTCGTGCCGCTCGCGCCCGCTCGGCCGCCGGTTGGCGCCCCGGCCCTGCCCCTTCCCGGGCCGGGGCGAGGACGCCCCGGCGGAAGTGGCAGAACCTTCCTGCGGCCTGCGCTGCGGGCCCACGGCGGGCTCGCCGGACTCCCGGCCGCGGACGTCTCCCGTGGTCCTCGCCGTGCCGTCCGCCGGTGCGGCCGCGTGCTCCGCCCCGCCGGTCTGCGCCTCGTCGGCGCCCCGCCTGGGCGAGGACGACTGCAGGGCCGTGCCCCCGGTCGTGCGGAACAGTTCGTCGGCTCCGGGCAGACTCACTCGGCGGGACACCGGGCGAGCACCTCCCTGGCCAGCTGGCGGTAGGCGGCGGCGCCGACGGAGTTGGACGCGTACGTGGTGATCGGCTCACCGGCGACCGTGGTCTCCGGGAAGCGGACCGTGCGGCCGATGACCGTGTGGTAGACGTGGTCGTCGAAGGCCTCGACGACGCGCGCCAGCACCTCGCGGCTGTGCACCGTACGGGAGTCGTACATCGTGGCGAGGATGCCGTCGAGTTCCAGCTCGGGGTTGAGCCGCTCCTGCACCTTCTCGATGGTCTCGGTCAGCAGCGCGACACCGCGCAGCGCGAAGAACTCGCACTCCAGCGGCACGATGACCTTGTGAGCCGCCGTCAGGGCGTTCACGGTCAGCAGACCGAGCGAGGGCTGACAGTCGATCACGATGTAGTCGTAGTCGGCCATCAGGGGCTTCAGCGCCCGCTGGAGCGTCGACTCGCGCGCGACCTCGCTGACCAACTGCACTTCGGCGGCGGACAGGTCGATGTTGCTCGGCAGCAGGTCCATGTTGGGGACCGCCGTCTTGAGCAGCACCTCGTCGGCCGACATGCCCCGCTCCATGAGCAGGTTGTAGACCGTCAGGTCGAGTTCCATCGGATTCACGCCGAGGCCCACGGACAGCGCGCCCTGCGGGTCGAAGTCGACGAGCAGCACGCGGCGCCCGTACTCGGCGAGCGCGGCACCCAGGTTGATGGTCGACGTGGTCTTGCCCACGCCGCCCTTCTGGTTGCACATCGCGATGATCTTCGCGGGACCGTGGTCGGTCAGCGGGCCCGGGATCGGGAAGTACGGCAGCGGGCGTCCGGTCGGGCCGATCCGCTCACGGCGCTGGCGGGCAGCGTCGGGGGCGAGGGTGGCCGCGTACTCGGGGTCCGGTTCGTACTCCGCGTCGGGGTCGTAGAAGTGCCCTTCGGGCACGTTGTCGTAGTCGGCGAAACCCACGGGCTTGTCGCCGCTCGGGTCGCCGGCCCTGGAGTTCACGTCTAGGCCGTCCATGCTCTTTCGGGGCGTCGTCATGTGCTGGTGGTTTGCGAAGGTGCGGACTGCGACGGAGCCGACGGCTTCGAGCCCGGCAGGACCTTGGCCCCGCTCAGGCACGTCTGCTCGACCACCCCCAGGAGCAAATGTCGACTCATTCACAAGTCGTCTTACCTCCTCGGACGTGACCAGGACACTTATCGATAGGTCAGCGTTGCACCATGCCGACGGTTGGCGACTCTATGGCGTGTCACCGCCCAGCGGCAACACAATCCGCCGGACCCGACGCGTTGTGTCGGCAACCGAACACCACTCTGTCAAGGGCGTACGAGCTGTCGCCGCGAAGTTTCGCGGGTGTGCGAAAGGGTTAAAGGGTTACGTTCGAGGCGAGTTGAACGGGGTCACCCCCGCCGCCGCAAACGCGTCCGGCCGGACCTTGGGGGCAAGGTCCGGCCGGATACGTGAGATTGACGTCAGTCGTTGACGGCTCAGCCGAGCAGGGTGTTCAGCTCAAGGGTCGCCAGACCGTGCGCCTCGGCGACGGGACCGTAAACCACCTGGCCGTCATGGGTGTTGAGGCCCAGCGCGAGCGCCGGGTCACGGCGCAGCGCCTCGGCCCAGCCGAGGTTCGCGACCTGCACGATGTAGGGCAGGGTCGCGTTGGTCAGCGCGTAGGTGGAGGTGTTCGGCACCGCGCCGGGCATGTTGGCGACGCAGTAGAAGACCGAGTTGTGGACCACGAAGGTCGGCTCGGCGTGGGTGGTCGGACGGGAGTCCTCGAAGCAGCCGCCCTGGTCGATCGCAATGTCGACAAGGACACTTCCGGGCTTCATCTTGGCGACGAGCTCGTTGGTGACCAGCTTCGGGGCCTTCGCACCCGGGATCAGCACCGCGCCGATGACGAGGTCGGCCTCGATGACGGCCTTCTCCAGCTCGTAGGCGTTGGAGACGATCGTCTTGATCTTCGTGCCGAAGATCTTGTCGGCCTCGCGGAGCTTGTTGATGTCGCGGTCCAGCAGGGTCACGTGGAAGCCCATGCCGATGGCGATCTGCGCCGCGTTCCAGCCGGAGACGCCGCCGCCGATGACCACGCACTCGCCGGCGTGGGTGCCGGGGACGCCGCCCGGGAGCACGCCGCGGCCGCCGGCCGAGCGCATCAGGTGGTAGGCGCCGACCTGCGGGGCCAGCCGGCCCGCGACCTCGGACATCGGGGCGAGCAGCGGGAGCTGGCGGTTGGCCGTCTCCACCGTCTCGTACGCGATGGCGGTGGTGCCGGAGGCGAGGAGGGCGTCCGTGCACTCGCGGGAGGCCGCGAGGTGCAGGTAGGTGAAGAGGGTCTGGTCCTTGCGGAGGCGGTGGTACTCCTCCGCGATGGGCTCCTTGACCTTCAGCAGCAGGTCCGCGGTCGCCCAGACCTCGTCGGCGGTACCGAGGATCTCGGCACCGGCCGAGACGTACTCGGCGTCCGTGATCGAGGAGCCGACACCGGCGTTCTGCTCGACGAAGACCTGGTGGCCGTTGCGGACCAGCTCATGCACACCGGCGGGCGTGATGGCGACCCGGAACTCGTTGTTCTTGACCTCGCGGGGGATGCCGACCTTCATCGTCGATCACGGTCCTTGGCTCAGGGGATATTACGGGGCACTTCCATACATACCCGCCCACAAGAACGCGCAACGGGATGCACCACGAGATGACGTGGTGGAGCCAGTCTAATGAAGGATGAGTCGCTGTCTAGCCTTGCAAACGAATAATCCTAGTCGGAACTACTACGGATTTCGCAGGCTGCCGGGTCATCTCCCAGCAATCTGTCGGCTGCCGACCGGTGCAGCCTGGCAGCCGCGGGGTCCCCCAGCCGGTCCAGGGTGTCGGCCAGCCGGACCTGGAGCGCGGCCTGCAGCCGCAGGTCCCCCGCCCGGCGCGCGAGCTCGATCGCCTCGCGGCAGGTGTGCAGCGATTCCTCAGGCCGTCCCGCGTACTCCTGGACCCGCGCCATTTCGCTCAACGCCTTTGCCTGGCCCGGTACTTCGGCCAGCCTGCGGTACCCCGCGGCGGCGGCCCGCCAGCTGCGCAGCGCCTCGCCGTAGCGGCCCGCGTAGGTGTGCACGTTCCCGAGCCGGCCGTAGAGCCTGGCCTCGTCCGCCCGCTCGCCCCGGGCGAGGGCGTGGGCGAGGGCCCGGCCGAACCAGTCGGAGGCCCTCGGCCAGTCCGCCAGCTCCTGGTACGCGCCGCCTACGGATTCCATCGCGCGGCCCGTCGCGTACGGGTCCCCGGCGGCCTTCCCGGCGACCAGCGCGGCCCGGTACCGCTCCAGCGCCTCCTCGGTCCGGCCGGTCTCGGCGTCCAGATCGGCCAGGTTCAGCAGTGCGGCGGCCCGCTCGCGGTGCAGTCCGCGCCGCTCGGCCACGTCCAGGACCAGCCGGTGCAGCCCGTACAGCTCGGGGGCGGCGGCCTCCGTGCCGCGGTGCTCGGCCAGGGCCCGCACCAGGGCCGCGACGAGCCTGCGCGCCAGGGTGTCCAGCCCGCCGTCGGCCACCGCCAGCTGGGCGGCGGTGGTCAGGGCGGGGAGCCGGGTGTCGAGCCAGCCGGCGGCCGCGCGCCGGTCGGGGAAGCGCAGGGCGCGCGGCAGCCCGTCCAGGCGCTCGCGCAGCAGGTCCTCGTCCTCCTCGGCCATGGCCCGGCAGGAGGTCAGCAGGCGTACGGTGCGCTCCAGCATCCGGGCCCGGGCCAGCTGCACCTCGGCGGGCCGCTCCTTGGCCTCCAGCAGGGCCTGCATCAGCGGGGCGAGGCAGCCGGGCAGCAGGAACAGGCCGTCGGGAGCGTGCCGGACCAGGCCCAGCCCGGCGAAGTCCTCCAGGGTGGACTGCGCGGCCGCCACCGAGCAGCCGGCGAGGGCCGAGGCGGTGTGCGCGTCGAGGATCCCGGCCGGGGCGAGCGGCAGCAGCCGCAGGGTGCGCTGGGCGGGCTGCGGCAGGGACTCGTAGACCAGCCGGAAGGTGCGGGCCAGCGGGCCGGCCGCGGCGGAGGGCATGTCGTGCAGTTGCTTGGCCACGTCGGCGACGGCGGCCTTGGGGTGCGCGGCGAGCCAGCCCCCGGCCAGGGCCAGGGCGGCGGGCTGTCCCCCGCACTCCTCGGCGAGGCCCTCGGCGGCGCGCGGGTCGACCGTGACGCGGGTGTCCCCGATGGTGCGGGACAGCAGTTCGACGGCGGAGGGGGTCTCCAGGCCGCCGAGGGTGCAGGGGCGGACGTCCGGGATCCCGGTGAGCGGCCCCTCGGCGGTGACGACCACCAGGCACTCGGGGGTGTCCGGGAGCAGCGCGTCGACCTGCTGCGGGTCGGCGGCGTCGTCGACGAGCAGGATCACCCGGCGGCCGGTGAGGGCCTCGCGCAGGGCGGCGCTCAGATCGTCCTCGCAGGCTCCGGGCGGGGTGGGCCGCCCGAGCCCCTCCAGCAGGGTGCGGACCGCCCGCTCGGTGGCGACGCCGTCCCCGCCGGGGGTGGTGAGCCGTACCCGGAGCAGACCGTCGGGGTACTGGCCGGCCACCTCGCGGACGAACGCCTCGGCGAGCGCGGTCCGGCCGGAGCCGGGCCGTCCCGCGACGAGCAGCACCCGCGCGCGGGGCGCCTTGGCCTTGCGGCCCGAGAGGGTGTCGAGCCCGGTCCGTGCGATGTCCTCGCGCAGCTCCTTGAGCTCACGCCGCCGCCCGACGAAATCCGCCACGGATCCGCTCCTCTCCCTGCCATCGGGTTGCGAGCGTAGTTCACGCAGAGCGACGACCCGGGGGGAGCGCGGCGGACAGATCGCCCAATCGGATCAGCGGATGGGCCTACTTATGGGCCCCGCCCGTTCCCGACACGTCCCGTTCACCCACGCGCCCCCGGCGCGGCCGCGCCGGCGGGGGCGTGGAGGGGGTGCGCCGGGGGGGCGGGGTACGGGCCCGCCGGGCCGGGTCAGGCTTCGTAGGGGCGGGCCGGCCAGGGGGCCAGGGCCGGGCGGAGGGTGGAGAACTCCGGGTCGGCGGCCAGGGCCGCCGAGACGGCCAGGACGCCCGCCACCAGCGCCGCGTTGGAGAGCTCGCCCGCCAGGACGCCCCGCACCAGCTCCGCCACCGGCACCCACGCCACTTCCATGTCGGCCTCTTCCGAGTCCGTCTCCTCGTACCGCTCCCCCTCCGCCTCCGCGACCCCGCGCGCCAGGAAGATCCGGACCGCCTCGTCGGAGCCGCCGGGCGAGGAGTAGAAGTCGGCCAGCACCCGCCAGTCGTCGGCCTTGACGTACGCCTCCTCGTACAGCTCCCGCTGCGCCGCGGCCAGCGGGTTCTCCCCGGCGACGTCCAGCAGCCCGGCGGGGAGCTCCCACAGCCGGTGGCGCACCGGGTGGCGGTACTGGCGGATCACCAGCACCCGCCCCTCGCCGTCCAGCGCCACCACGCAGACCGACCCCGGGTGCACCTGGTAGTCGCGGCGCACGACCGAGCCGTCGGGCATCCGCACCTGGTCGGATGCCACGGCCGTCTTGGCCCCCTCGAAGGGCCGCCGGGTCGCCAGCGTCTCCCAGGTCTCGGACGTGTCCTTGATGACGTTGCCCATGCCCAATGCCCTCCACAACGCGCGACAGCCGGGGTACGGAACTCCGTACCCCGGCTGCCTACGTTACCGAGCGTCAGGCCTTCTGCTGCCGTTCGACGGCGGCCTTGACCAGGCCCGCGAACAGCGGGTGCGGCCGGGTCGGGCGGGAGCGGAGCTCCGGGTGGGCCTGGGTGGCGACCAGGTAGGGGTGGACCTCGCGGGGGTACTCGACGTACTCGACGAGCTTGTTGTCCGGGGAGGTGCCGGAGAAGACCAGACCGGCCTTCGTCTCCAGCTCGCCGCGGTAGGCGTTGTTCACCTCGTAGCGGTGCCGGTGGCGCTCGTCCACGTACGCCTCGTCGCCGTAGACCTCGCGCACGATCGAGCCCTCGGCGAGCTTCGCCGGGTACATGCCCAGGCGCATCGTGCCGCCCAGGTCGCCCGCGCCCTCGACGAAGGCCAGCTGCTCCTCCATGGTCGAGATGACCGGGTGCGGGGTCGAGGCGTCGAACTCCGTGGAGTTCGCCTCGGCGATGCCCGCCAGGTTGCGCGCGGCCTCGATGACCACGCACTGCAGGCCCAGGCACAGGCCGAGCAGCGGGACCTTGTTCTCGCGGGCGAAGGTGATCGCGCCGACCTTGCCGTTGACGCCGCGGTCGCCGAAGCCGCCGGGCACGCAGATCGCGTCCACGTCGCCGAGGACGGCCGCGGCACCCGCCGGGGTCTTGCAGTCGTCGGAGGCGACCCACTTGATCTGGACGCGGGCCCGGTTGGCGAAGCCGCCGGCGCGCAGCGCCTCGGTCACCGACAGGTAGGCGTCCGGCAGGTCGATGTACTTGCCGACCAGCGCGACCTTGACCTCGTGGTCGGGGTTGTGGACCCGGTCCAGGAGGTCCTCCCACACCGTCCAGTTGACGTCGCGGAAGGGCAGGTCGAGCTTGCGCACGACGTAGGCGTCCAGGCCCTCGGTGTGCAGGACCTTGGGGATGTCGTAGATCGACTTCGCGTCGATGGCCGCGACGACCGCGGCCTCGTCCACGTCGCACATCAGCGAGATCTTGCGCTTGATGGAGGTGGGGACGTCACGGTCCGCGCGCAGCACGATCGCGTCGGGCTGGATGCCGATGTTGCGCAGCGCCGCGACGGAGTGCTGGGTGGGCTTGGTCTTCAGCTCGCCGGAGGGGCCGATGTAGGGCAGCAGCGAGATGTGCACGACGAAGACGTTGTCGCGGCCGACCTCGTGGCGGACCTGGCGGACGGTCTCCAGGAACGGCAGCGACTCGATGTCGCCGACGGTGCCGCCGACCTCGGTGATGACGACGTCGACGTCCGCGGTCGCCATGCGGCGGATGCGGTGCTTGATCTCGTTGGTGATGTGCGGGATGACCTGCACGGTGTCGCCGAGGTACTCGCCGCGCCGCTCCTTGGCGATGACCTGCGAGTAGACCTGGCCGGTGGTGACGTTGGCCGAGCCGTCGAGGTCGACGTCGAGGAAGCGCTCGTAGTGGCCGATGTCCAGGTCGGTCTCGGCGCCGTCGTTGGTGACGAACACCTCACCGTGCTGGAACGGGTTCATCGTGCCGGGGTCGACGTTCAGGTACGGGTCGAGCTTCTGCATCGTGACCCGCAGCCCGCGCGCCTTCAGCAGCGCACCCAGGCTGGAGGCCGTCAGCCCCTTGCCGAGGGACGAAGCGACACCCCCGGTGACGAAGATGTGCTTGGTCGTCATGGATTTGGGCGGCATCGCCAAGAGGGGGCTCCCGTGGTCGCGAGGTGAGGTGCGTCCGGCGCCGTTCCACGGAGATCCGGAAAGGGTCCCTGGGGGCGCCGAAGCTGCGGTTTCGGGGTTCCTGATTCGCACAGGCAGACCACCGGTCCACGGGGTACCAGCCTATCAGCGCCTCGGCCGGTCCGCCTCCGGGCGCGCGCCGTGAAAGGGCCGCCCGGCCCCTTCACCGAACCCCGGCAAGGGCCCCGACCTGGGCATTCACCCAGGTCACCCGTTCAGCCGAGTCACATTGTCCCAAGACTTCAGGAGATCACTAGGGTGCCGTCATACCCTGCTCGGATACCGCTGCACATCGCCGCCGAGCAGCCCGGCAAACGGCGTAACCGCGCCACATCCGGCAATCTAGGGCTCGACGCGGGGATCCCTGCGCACAGGAGACCGCGCAACAGCGCAATGCAAGCGCCCTACGGGGCGGACGTGGCCGTTCGACTGGAGAGCAACGTGTCCGGGCGCATCGAGGATTACGCACTGATCGGGGACATGCAGACCGCGGCGCTGGTCTGCCGGGACGGGGCGGTGGACTGGCTGTGCCTGCCACGCTTCGACTCCCATGCCGTCTTCGCGAGCCTTCTGGGCACCGAGGAACACGGGTTCTGGCGCATCGGCCCGGCCTTCGCGCCGGGTACGGAGCCGCCACGGGCCACGCGCCGCCGCTACCGTGGTGACTCGCTGGTGCTGGAGTCGGAGTGGGACACCCCGCGCGGGACCGTCCGCGTCATCGACTTCATGCCGCCGCGCGAGGACCACGCGCCGCAGCTGATCCGCATCGTGGAGGGCATCAGCGGGCGCGTCCCGATGCGCTCCGCGCTGCGGATGCGCTTCAGCTACGGGCGGGTCGTGCCCTGGGTGCACAAGGTCGACGGCCGCACGGTGGCCGTCGCCGGACCGGACTCGGTCTGGCTGGACTCCGCGGCGGAGACCTACGGCAAGGACCTGACCACCTATTCGGACTTCACCGTCGGGCCCGGCGACCGGGTGGCCTTCGCCATCAGCTGGCAGCCCTCGCACAAGGGCGCCCCGGAGACCCCGGACGCCGAGGCGGCGCTGGAGGCGACGAGCGACTTCTGGCGGGAGTGGGTCTACCACTGCACCTACCACGGCCCCTACCGGGAGGCGGTGATCCGCTCCCTGATCACCCTCAAGGCGCTGACCTACGCCCCCACGGGCGGGATCGTCGCGGCGCCGACCACCTCCCTCCCGGAGGAGATCGGCGGCAGCCGGAACTGGGACTACCGCTACACCTGGCTGCGCGACGCCGCCATCACCCTGTCCTCGCTGCTGCGCACCGGCTACCGCGAGGAGGCCTCCGCCTGGCGGGACTGGCTGCTGCGCGCGGTGGCCGGCGACCCCGAGAACCTGCAGATCATGTACGGGATCGCGGGCGAGCGGGAGCTGGGCGAAACCGAGCTGGACTGGCTTCCCGGCTACGAGAACTCGGGCCCGGTGCGCGTCGGCAACGGCGCCGCCCACCAGCTCCAGCTCGACGTCTACGGCGAGGTCACCGAGGCCCTGCACCTCGGGCACATGACGGGCCTGGCCCGCAACGACTACGCCTCGCTGCTCCAGCTGAAGCTGATCCGCTACCTGGAGGTCCACTGGAACGAGCCGGACGAGGGCATCTGGGAGGTGCGCGGCCCGCGCCGGCACTTCGTGCACTCGAAGGTGATGGCGTGGGTGGCCGTCGACCGCACGATCAAGCTGATCGAGAGCGGGGACGCGGACGGTCCGCTGGAGCGCTGGCGCGAGATGCGCGACGAGATCCACGCGGACGTGTGCGAGAAGGGCTACGACCCGGAACGCAACACCTTCACCCAGTCCTACGGGTCGAAGGAGCTGGACGCCTCCCTGCTGCTCATCCCGCAGATGGGCTTCCTGCCCCCGGACGACAAGCGCGTGATCGGCACCATCGAGGCGATCCAGCGCGAGCTGTCGACCCCGGACGGCTTCATCCTGCGCTACCCGACGGCGGGTGACGAGGCCGGAGTCGACGGCCTGGAGGGGGACGAGGGCGCCTTCCTGGCCTGCTCGTTCTGGATGGCGGACGACCTGGCGATGATCGGCCGGGTCGACGAGGCCCGCCGCCTCTTCGAGAAGCTGCTGGCCCTGCGCAACGACCTGGGGCTGCTGGCCGAGGAGTGGGACCCCAAGCTCCAGCGCCAGGTCGGCAACTTCCCGCAGGCCTTCAGCCACGTCCCGCTGATCGACACGGCGCTGCGGCTGACGGCGAGCGGCGCGTACGGGGGCTGAGGGGCGGGGGCACCGGGCCCGGCGGACGGGGCGGTCACGGGGGCGCGGACGGCGCGCGGCCCCGTACCCGCCCGCCTACGCTGGAGGGGTCCCACGCCCCTCACGGGAAGGGGGGACGGCCATGCCACCCCTCTCGAAGGCGGGTACGGCCCTGGCCGCGCTCCGCGAGGACCTCTCCGGCGAGGTCCTCGCCCCCGACGATCCCGGCTACGACGAGGCGCGCACCGTCTTCAACGCCCTGATCGACCGGCGCCCGGCCGTGATCGCCCGGTGCGCGAGCGAGGCCGACGTGGTCACGGCCGTCCGCTTCGCCCGGGACCTCGACCTGAAGATCGCGGTGCGCGGCGGCGGCCACAGCGTGGCGGGCATGGCCCTGGGCGACGCGGCGCTCGTCGTGGACCTGCGCGACCTGGACGAGGTGACGGTGCATCCGGCGGCCAGGGCGGTCCGGGTCGGCGGCGGCGCGACCATGAGCGGACTGGACCGCGCCTGCGCCCCGTACGCCCTGGCCACCACCGGGGGCCGCGCCTCCACCACCGGCGTCGGCGGCTTCGTCCTCGGCGGCGGCTCCGGCTGGCTGGACCGGACGTTCGGCCTGGCGGTGGACAACCTCATCGGCGCGGACGTGGTCACCGCCGACGGCAGCCGCGTGAGCACCACCGCGGAGGACCACCCGGAACTGTTCTGGGCCCTGCACGGCGGCGGCGGCAACTTCGGGGTCGTCACCTCGCTGACGCTGCGGCTGCACGAGCTGCCCGCGATGTCGGTCGCGCTGCTCATGTACGCCCCCGAGCGGGGCCCCGAGGTCACCGCCCTGTACCGGGAGCTGATCGCCTCCGGGCCGCGCGAGGCGAGCGGCGGCGTGATCTTCCTGACCGCGCCGCCCGCGCCGTTCGTCCCGCCGCACCTGGTCGGCGGCATGCTCTGCACGGTCCTGCTGACGTACGCGGGCCCCGTGGCGGGCGTGCGCCGGCTGGCCGCGCCGCTGCTGGCCGTACCGCACGAGGCCGAACTCGTCACGGACATCCCGTACGCCGACCTCCAGTGCATGATCGACGACCCTCCCGGGCTGCGGAACCACTGGTCCGCCGAGTACCTGACGGACCTGCCCGACGAGGCGGTGGCCGCCTACTGCGCCCGGGCCGCGACCATGCCGGTCCCCACCGGCACGCAGCACATCCTGTTCCCGCTCGGCGGGGCCATCGCCGAGCAGCCGGACGGTTACCCCGTGCCCTACCGGGACTCCCGGTGGGCGGCGCACCCCTTCGCCATCTGGGAGGACCCGGCCGACGACGAGCGGTGCCGGCGGTGGGTGAGGGACGTACGGGCGGACCTGCGGCCCTGGAGCAGCGGGGTGGTCTACCTCAACTTCCTCGGCGACGAGGGCGCCGACCGGGTCACCGCGGGCCTCGGCGAGGACAACCTGAGGCGGCTGCGCGCCGTCAAGAGGCAGTACGACCCGGACAACGTCTTCCGGTTCAACCACAACATCAAGCCCGCCTGACCCTTTGGTAGCGTCCGCGACATGGACAACCAGGGCGGGATCACGGTTCAGCGGGCACTGGAGCTGCCGGGGCTGCGCGGCGGTCTGCCCGAGGTGGTGGCCTGCGCCGACCGGCTGGGCCGGACCGTCCGCTGGGTGCACGCCGGGGAGGTCCCGAACATCGCCTCGCTCCTCAAGGGCGGGGAGCTGCTGCTGACCACCGGTCTGGGCCTGGGCACCCGCCCCGCCGAGCAGCGCGCCTTCGTACGCCGGCTCGCGGACCGGGGGATCGCCGCGCTGGTGGTGGAGCTGGGCCCGCGGTTCACCCGGCTGCCGGCCACCATCGTGGAGACGGCCAAGGCGGCCGGGCTGCCGCTGGTGCAGCTGCACCGCGAGGTCCCCTTCGTGGCCGTCACCGAGGAGGTCCACACCGAGATCGTCAACGGCCATTACGCGCTGCTCCAGCGGGCCGAGGAGGTCCACCGCCGGTGCACCGAGGCCCTGCTGGGCGGCGGCGGGATCCCGCAGGTGCTGCGGATCCTGGCCGACTTCACCGCGAACCCCGTCTTCCTGGAGACCCCCGACGGGCAGCTGCTGTACGCGGCCGGGCCGGTCTCGGGGGACGCGGCGGCCGACCCGCTCCAGGTGTGGGAGGGGCTGCGCGGGCAGCGGGCGGCCGAGCCCTCGGCGGCGGCGGTGGTGGTCGACGTGCCCGGCGGCGGCCACGGCAGCGGGTCGGTCCGCGCGCGGGTCGTGCTGGCCGGGGTGTCGGCGCCGCTGCTGCCGGTCCACCGGATGGCGGCGGAGCGCACGGCGGGGGTGCTGGCGGTGGTGCTCATGCAGGCGCGCCAGGAGGAGGAGCTGGCCGCGCGCGGCCGGGGCGACTTCCTGACGGACCTCGCGGAGGGCCGCATCTCGGCGGAGGACGCCCCGGCACAGGCCCGCGTGCTGGGGTTCCGGCCCGGTACGGGGCCGCTGCTGCCGATCGTGATGCGGCTGTCCTCGGACCTGGGGGCGTCGGGGAACTGGGCCGTACTGGCCCGGGCGGTGCTGGAGGAGCTCTCGTCGGTCGGGGTGCCGGTGCTGCTGGGCGTGCGCCCGGTGGAGGGACGGGTCCCGCTGCTGGTGTCGCTGCGGGCCGAGTCGGAGCGCGCGGCCGTCTCCGACCGGGTCGCGGCGGCGCTGCGGGCCGGGGTGGAACGGGCCGGGCTCGAACGGGCCGGGGCCCCGCCGGCGGTGGTCGTGGGCGTCTCGGGCAGCTGGGCGGCGGCCTCGGCGGGGCTGCGGCACGCCGCCGAGACGGCCACCGCCGCGCACGGCCTGCCGGCCCGGCCCTGGTACGACGCCCGCCGGCTGGACATCGACCTGCTGCTCTGGCGGCTGCGCGAACACCCCGACCTGGCGGCCTTCGTGGACCGCGCGATCGGGGCGCTGCGGGTCCACGACGTGGCGTCCCGTCCGCCGCTGCTGCCGACCCTGGAGACGTACCTGGCCCACGCGGGCCGCAAGGCGGAGACGGCGCGCGAGCTCCACCTGAACCGGCAGACCCTGTACAACCGCCTGGCCCGCATCTCGGAGCTCCTGGGCACCGACCTGGACGACCCGGAGACGGTCCTCTCCCTCAGCCTCGCCCTGCGCGCCCGCCGCCACGCCACCCCGTCCTGACCCCCCGGGCCCCCGCCGGGCCGGGCTCGGTCCTTCGGCCCGCCGGGCGGGGTCAGGGGCGGCGGCGTTCCATCAGTTCGTCGTAGACCGACAGGACCTGGGCCACCGTGTCGTCCTCCGACGGCCACGTCGCGGCCTGCGCCCGTCCCGCCGCCGACAGCTCCGCCCGCCGGTCCGGATCGTCCAGCAGCGCGGCCACCGCGCCCGCCAGCGCCCCCGAATCCCCGTACGGCACCAGTACGGCCGCCTCGCCGACCAGCTCCGGTACGCCGCCGACCTCGGTCGCCACCAGGGCGACCCCCGCCCGCAGGGCCTCCTGCGCCAGCAGGGACCGGCCCTCCCAGCGGCTCGGCACCACCGCCACGTCCGCCGCCGCCAGCAGCAGGTCCGCGTCCCGCCGACGGCCCAGGAGCCGCACCGGGAGCCCCTCCGCCTCGATGCGCCGCGCCAGTTCGGCCCGCAGCGGACCCTCCCCCGCGATCACCAGCAGCGGCTGCGGGTCCAGCACCCGCCACGCCCGTGCCGCGTCCAGCAGGACGGAGTACCCGCGGCGGGCCACCAGACTGCCGACCGCGACGATCAACGGCCGTTCCACCGCGCCCAGTTCCGCCCGGGTCTTCCCGGCGTCCACGGCCGGCTCGCCGCCCGGCACGGCCGGCGCGGCGAGCCGCGCGTCCCGGGCTCCGCGCCGGCGGGCCAGGTCGACCTGGTCGGAGGAGGCGCCCAGCACCACGGCGGCGGCCCGCGCCACGTGCCGCTCCAGCAGCCGGCTCAGCCGGCCCAGCGCGCCCGCGGGCTCGGGGGCGCCGCCGTGCCAGGTCACCACCAGCGGCACCTGACCCCGGCCGCCGCCGCGCATTGCCAGCGCGGCCCGCATCCCGGCCCGCACCCCGTGCGCGTGCACCAGGTCGGCTCCGGCGCAGGCGGCCCGCAGGGCGCTCACGGCGTCGGGGGTGAAGCGCGCGCCGGCGCCGGTGAAGTCGTACTCCCCCTCCGCCGCGACGGGGGCGCACACGGTCACCCGCACGCCCCGGGCGGCGAGCCCGGTCGTGAGGGACCGCACGTGCGCGCTGCTGCCCGCACCCGCGCCGCCCAGGACCTGGACGGTGCGCAGCGCGGGGCGCCCGTACGGCAGTACGGGGGCGGGGGCCGGGACCGGGGAGCTGCTCACGGGCCGAAGCTCCAGGGTGAGGGAGGCAGAGACGTCGCCCAGGATGCCAGTCCGCACGCGCGTTCCGGGACCATACGGGTGCGGATCCCGTGCGGGATACCGCCGTGCGCCCCCGAGGCTCACCCACACGGGCTACCCCGGGTCAGCCCCGCGCCTCCCCGACGGCATCCCGGCGGCCTCGCGTACGGCCCGGCGGACCGCCTCGCGGGCCGCCCGCCGCGGGAGCCCGGGGCTCACGCGTCCGCGCGCGCCGCCGCCAGGAGTTCCTCCGCGTGGGCCCGAGCGGTCTGCGAGTCTTCCTGGCCCGCGAGCATCCGCGACAGCTCCCGGATGCGGTCCTCGCCCTCCAGGACGGTCACCCCGGAGCGGGTCACGGATCCGTCGACGGTCTTCTCGACCAGCAGCTGGCGGTCCGCGAAGGCGGCCACCTGCGGCAGGTGCGTGACGACGACTACCTGCGCGGACCTGGCCAGCTTCGCCAGCCGCCGCCCGACCTCGACGGCCGCCTTGCCGCCGACGCCCGCGTCGACCTCGTCGAAGAGGTACGTCGGCACCGGGTCGGAGCCCGCGAAGACGACCTCCACGGCCAGCATGACCCGCGAGAGCTCACCGCCCGAGGCGCCCTTGGCGATCGGCCGCGGCTGGGCTCCGGGGTGCGGGGCCAGCAGCAGCTCGACCTCGTCCGCGCCCGAGGGCCCGTACGCCACCGGGCGCCCGCCGACCTCGACGCCCTCGGCGTCCGGCGCCTGCCGGATGTCGAAGGTCACCCGCGCGTGCGGCATGGCGAGGGAGGCCAGTTCGGCCGTCACATCGGCGGCGAACCGTTCGGCGGCCTCGGTCCGCGCGTCCGTCAGCGCCTGTGCCAGCAGGGACAGTTCGGCCCGCAGGCCGTCCCGCTCGGCGGTCAGCTCGCCGATCCGCTCGTCGTCGCCGTCCAGTTCCAGCAGCCGCTTCGAGCCCCGCTCGGCCCATTCCAGGACGGCGGCGAGCCCTCCGTCGGCGTCCCCGTACTTGCGCACCAGCTGGGTCAGCGCGGCCCGGCGCTCCTCCACGGCGGCGAGCCGCAGCGGATCGGCGTCGAGGTCGTCGGCGTACCCGGCCAGCTCTCCGGCCACGTCGGCGAGCAGGATGCCCAGCTCCCCGATCCGGTCGGCGAGGGCGCCGAGCACCGGGTCGTGGGCGCGTACGGATTCCAGCGCCCGGTGCGCGCCCGCGACGAGCGTGTTCGCGTCGACGCCCTCCGGGTCCTCCACGTCCCCGGCCAGCGCCCCGTGGGCGGCCTGCGCCGCGGAGGCCAGGGATTCGGCGTGCCCGAGCCGCTCGGCCTCGGCGGCCAGCTCGGCGTCCTCGCCGGGCAGCGGTTCCAGGGCGGCGATCTCGTCCAGCCCGAAGCGCAGCAGGTCCGCCTCCTGGGCCCGCTCCCGGGCCCGGGTGGTGATCTCCTCCAGCTCGACGGCGACCGCCCGCAGCCGCCGGTAGGCACCCGCGTACTTCTCCAGCGGGACGGCGACCGCGTCCCCGGCGTAGCGGTCGAGGGCCTGCCGCTGCCGGGCGGGCCGCAGGAGTCCCTGCTGGTCGGTCTGGCCGTGGACGGCGACGAGTTCGTCGGCGAGCTCGGCGAGCAGGCCGACGGGGACGGAGCGGCCGCCGACGTGGGCGCGCGAGCGCCCCTCGGCGGACACCGTCCGGCTGATCAGCAGGGCGCCCTCGTCGAGTTCGGCCCCGGCCTCCTCGGCGCGCAGGGCGGCGGGCGCGCCGGGGCTCAGCACGATGCGCCCCTCCACCACCGCCGCCTTGGCGCCGATCCGCACCAGGGCGGGGTCGGCGCGGCCGCCGAGCAGCAGCCCGAGGCTGGTGACGACCATCGTCTTGCCCGCGCCGGTCTCGCCGGTCACCGCGGTGAAACCGGGCGACAGCTCGACCACCGCGTCGTCGATGACCCCGAGCGACCGTATCCGCATCTCCTCAAGCACGGGACGACGATACCGAGGTTTCCCGAGTGCCATGTGACGTCACCCGCCCGGAGTTCTCCGAACGCGTGTGCTAATACGGGGTGCCGTGCGCCCCCGCGCCGCCCGGCCGGCTACGCCGTCTCGTGCGGGGCGCCGCGCCATCCCGACACCGGCAGCGCGAACTTGGCGACCAGCCGGTCGGTGAAGGACGCGTGGTGCAGCCGGGCCAGGCGCACCGGCACCGTGCCCCGCCGGACCTCCACCCGCGCCCCCGAGGGCAGCTCCAGCGTCCGGCGCCCGTCGCACCACAGCACCCCGTGCGGAGTACCGGTCTGCACCTCCACCGCCAGCACCGAGTCCGGCGAGGTCACCAGCGGCTTCGCGAACAGCGCGTGCGCGCTGATCGGCACCATCAAGAGCGCCTCCACCTCCGGCCAGACCACCGGCCCGCCCGCGGAGAAGGCGTACGCCGTCGAGCCCGTCGGCGTCGCGCAGACGATCCCGTCGCAGCCGAAGCCGGTCACCGGACGCCCGTCGATCTCCAGGACCACCTCCAGCATCCGCTCCGGGGACACCTTCTGGACGGCGGCCTCGTTCAGCGCCCAGTCGCGGTGCACGATGTCGCCGTTGGTCCGGACGAGGACGTCGAGGGTCATCCGCTCCTCGACCTCGTACGACTTGCTCACCACCCGGTCGACGACCTTGTCCAGGTCGTCCCGCTCGGCCTCGGCGAGGAACCCCACCCGGCCCAGGTTGACGCCGAGCATCGGCACCCCCGAGCCGCGCGCGAACTCCGCCCCGCGCAGCAGCGTGCCGTCGCCGCCCAGCACGATCAGCAGCTCGCACCCGTCGAGCACCTTCGGCGTGCACTCGGCGACCAGCTCCACCTCGGGCGGCAGCGGCAGGTCACACGCCTCCTGCTCCAGGACCCGGACCCCCAGGCCCGAGCGGAGCAGACCGAGCACGACCAGCTCGGCACTGCGGATGGCCGCGGGCCGCCCGGTGTGCGCGAGCAGGAAGACGGTCCGCGCCTCCCCCTCGCCGCCGGAACCGCCCGCCGGACCCGGCCCGCCGGGACCCGGCCCGCCCGAACCTGCCCACGAACCTGCTGACGCGTCTGTCACTGCGGCCCCTCCGCCACTGCCCGATCGACATCCCCCGGGTCGAGCGCGGGTGCCCCCGCCCGGAGCCACAGAAAGTACTCGACGTTGCCCGACGGGCCCGGCAACGGGCTCGCCGTCACCCCGAGCACGCCCAGCCCCAGCTTCCACGCCTGCGCGGCGACCTCCCGCACGGCCTCGGCGCGCAGCTCGGGACTGCGTACGACACCACCGCTGCCCAGCCGGTCCTTGCCGACCTCGAACTGCGGCTTCACCATCAGCACCAGGTCCGCGCCGGGCGCCGTGCAGCGCACCAGCGCGGGCAGCACCAGCCCGATGGAGATGAACGAGAGGTCCCCGACGACCAGGTCGGCCGGCATCCCGTCGATCAGCTCGACGGTCAGCTCGCGGACGTTCGTCCGGTCCTTGACGGTGACCCGCTCGTCGCTCTGCAGCGACCAGGCGAGCTGCCCGTAGCCGACGTCCACCGCCACCACGTGGTCCACGCCCGCGCGCAGCAGCACGTCGGTGAAGCCGCCCGTCGAGGCGCCCGCGTCCAGCGCCCGGCGGCCCTCGACCACCAGCCCCAGCGGCCGGAACGCCGCCAGGGCGCCGGCCAGCTTGTGGCCGCCCCGGGAGACGTAGTCGGGATCGCTGTCGTCCTTGAGGACGACGAGGGCCGCGCTGGTCTCCACCTGCGTGGCCGGCTTGGTCGCGGTGGTGCCGCCCACGGTCACCCGGCCCGCGGCGATCAGCTGGGCCGCGTGCTCCCGCGAGCGGGCCATGCTGCGGCGTACCAGTTCGGCGTCCAGGCGGCGGCGTGCCACTCCTGCCACGTTCGGTTCAGCTCCTGTTTTCGTAAGGTCCGGGGGCGGACGGTGCGTCCAGCGCGGTCAGCGCCTCGCGCAGTCCCCCGTGCACATCCTCGTACACCGCGGCGTGCTCCCCGGCGGGCAGGTGGTCCGCGTCCGCCAGCCGCTCCAGGCCCGCGTCGACGCCGGGATGCCCGGTGGGGGTCCGTACGAGGCCCAGCGGAGCGGCTCCGGCGGGCTCGGCGGGGTCCGCGACCCCCGCGGGGTCCTCGGCGGGGCTCGCGGACGCTTCGTCGGTCATGCCCCGACGCTACCCCGAAGCGCGGCCCCGGCCGCGCACGGCTCTGCGGTACGGTCGTGATCACCATGGCTACGATCCAGGAGTGCCGCGAAGCACTCGACCGACTCTCCGACAACCTGGCCCGGGCGGACGGCGACGTACGCGGTGCCGCCGCCTTCGACCGCTCCCTGAGCTGCCACGTCACCGACCTCGACCAGACCTTCTCCGGCCGCCTGCGCGACGGCCGGATCCAGGTGGACGCGCTCACCGCGGGCCCGCCCCCCGCCAAGGCCGAGATCCGGCTCGCGATGACGGGCGACGACCTGCTCGCCCTGGTCGGCGGCGAGCTGAAGTTCGCCAAGGCCTGGGCCTCCGGCCGGGTCCGCCTGGAAGCCGGCTTCCGCGACCTGCTGCGCCTGAAGAGCCTGCTCTGAGGCTCCGCGTCAGACGGCCGCCCGGACGCGGGCCCGCGTCCGCCGGCCGGCCGGCACCACGAGCGGGGTCCCGGTCTCCGGGTCGTCGATGATCTGGCAGCGCACCCCGAAGACCTCCTCCACCAGCTCCGCCGTGACCACCTCGGCCGGCGGGCCCTCGGCGACGACCACGCCGTCGCGCAGGGCGATCAGGTGCGTGGCGTAGCGGGCCGCGTGGTTGAGGTCGTGCAGCACCGCCACCAGGGTCCGGCCCTGCTCCTCGTGGAGCTCCGCGCACAGGTCGAGCACGTCGAGCTGGTGCTGGATGTCCAGGTACGTCGTCGGCTCGTCCAGCAGCAGCAACGGCGTCTGCTGGGCCAGCGCCATCGCGATCCACACCCGCTGGCGCTGCCCGCCCGACAGCTCGTCCACGGCCCGCTCGGCGAGTTCGGCGACGCCGGTGGCGGCCATCGACTCGGCGACGATCCGCTCGTCCTCCCGCGACCACTGGCGCAGCAGCCCCTGGTGCGGGTACCGGCCGCGCGAGACCAGATCGGCGACGGTGATCCCGTCCGGGGCGATCGAGGACTGCGGCAGCAGACCCAGCGTCCGGGCCACCTTCTTCGCCGGCAGCGAGGAGATGGCCCGGCCGTCCAGCAGGACCCGCCCGGCGGTGGGCTTCAGCATCCGCGACAGGGCCCGCAGCAGCGTGGACTTGCCGCAGGCGTTGGGGCCGACGATCACCGTGAAGGAGCGGTCGGGGATCTCCACCGACAGGTTCTCGGCGATGACCCGCTGGTCGTAGCCGAGGGTGACGTTCTGCGCGGTCAGCCGCTGCACTGGGGTACTCCTCGTATGGCCCGGCGCCGCGCCGGACTCGTTGCCGGACGCGGGAAGCAGATCGTCCCGCGCACTCATATCCGTCCCGCCCTGCGCTCGGTGACGAGCAGCCAGAGCAGGTAGACGCCGCCGACCAGACCGGTCACCACGCCCACCGGCAGCTGGTCCGCGCCGAAGGCCCGCTGCGAGGCCAGGTCGGCGGCCAGCAGCAGGACGGCGCCCATCAGCGCGCCGGAGAGCAGGTTCGGGCCCGGCGAGCGGGTCAGCCGCCGGGCCAGCTGGGGCGCGGCCAGGGCGACGAAGCTGATCGGTCCGGCCGCGGCGGCCGCGGCCGTGGTCAGCAGGACCGCCGCCGCCATCAGCCGCATCCGGGTCCGCTCGACGGGCACGCCCAGCGCGGACGCGGAGTCGTCGCCCATCTCGATCATCCGCAGGGCCCTGTTCTGCCCGAGGACCAGCGGGAACAGCACCGCGCAGGTCCCCAGCAGCGGCCACACCTGCGACCAGTCCCGGCCGGCCAGCGACCCGGTCAGCCAGACCATCGCCCGGGTGGCGTCGACGAGCTGCGCCTTCGCGACGAGGTACTGGACCACCGCGACGAGGACGGCGGAGCAGCCGATGCCGACGAGCACCAGCCGGTACCCGTGCACCCCCTGCTTGTAGGCGAGGAGGTAGACGATGACGCCCGCGAGCACGCCTCCCACCACCGCGCCCGCCGCGACCTCGGTCGCACCGCCCTTGAACAGGATGATGACGGCGAGCGCGCCGACCGCCGAGCCGTACCCGAAACCCAGCACGTCGGGGGAGCCGAGCGGATTGCGCGAGACGGACTGGAAGACCGCCCCCGCCATGCCGAGGGCCGCTCCGACCAGCACCGCGACCAGCACCCGCGGCAGCCGCAGGTCGTTGACGATGAAGTCGTCGGCGGGGTTGCCGCTGCCCAGCAGGGTCCGCACGACGTCCCAGGGGGCGATCTCGAAGTCGCCGGTGCCGATGAGCACGACGGCCAGCGCCAGCGCCACGACGGCCAGCACCACCCCGGCCGTCACGGCCCGCGGCTCGACGCGCAGCGAGGTGCGGCCGGGCCCGCGCAGCGCGCGCAGGGGCACCGGCCCCGTACCCCGCCCGCCCGTCGTGTCCTTCGTGGTCGTCGGGGTCACAGCTGGGCCATCCTCTTGCGCCGAACCAGGTAGATGAAGACGGGTCCGCCCAGCAGCGCGGTGACGATCCCGACCTGCAGCTCGCCGGGACGGGTGACGACCCGTCCGACCACGTCGGCGCCGAGCAGCAGCACGGGCGACAGGACCGCCGAGTACGCGAGCACCCAGCGCATGTCCGGCCCCGTGACGATCCGCGCCAGGTGGGGAACCATCAGCCCGACGAAGACGATCGGCCCGCAGGCCGCCGTCGCCGCCCCGCACAGCAGGGTGATGGCGGCCATCGCCGCGATCCGGGTCCGCGTCAGGTGCGCTCCGAGCGCCCGCGCGGTGTCCTCGCCCAGGGCCATCGCGTTGAGCGGCCGGCCCAGCACGAGCGCGAGCACGGCCCCGGCCAGCAGGAACGGCGCCACCCGGGTGACGGTGTCCATGGTGGCCGCGGCCAGTGACCCCACGGTCCAGAAGCGCAGCTTGTCCAGCGCCTTGCTGTCCATCAGCTGCACCGCGTTGATGTAGCCGACGAGGGCCGCGCTGGCCGCCGTACCGGCGAGCGCGAGGCGCACCGGCGTCGCGCTGCGGCTGCCGCCGAGCACGTAGACCAGGACCGAGACGAGGGCGGCGCCCAGGAAGGCCCACCACACGAACTCCTCCAGGGAAGCGGCCCCGAAGAAGCTGATGGCCGAGACGACGGCCGCGGCGGCGCCCGCGTTGACTCCGAGGATGCCGGGCTCCGCCAGCGGATTGCGGGTCAGCGCCTGCATCACCGCGCCGGACAGGCCCAGGGCGAGCCCGACCAGCACCCCCAGGAGGGTGCGCGGGATCCGCAGGTCGCGGACGACCACGTCGTTCGTGGTCCCGCTGTAGTGGAACAGGCCGTGCCACACGTCCGCGAGCGGCATCGCCTTGGCCCCGACGGCGATGCTCGCCACCGCCACCAGGGCCAGTACGGCAAGGGCGGCCAGCAGGCCGGCCGCCCGCACACCGTGGCGGGTACGGGGGGCGGCGGCGGCCTGCGCCGCGCTCTGTTCGGGGGGACTCTCAACCAACACGGAGGTTAGGTTAGCCTACCCTGCCGTAAAGACAATTCACCCGAACGGCCCCTTACGTCCCCTCCAGCCCGAGCAGCTACAGCCCGAGCAGCGCCAGGGCCTTCTCCCCGTCCAGCCCGCAGGAGCCCTCCCCCGCCGACGTCCACGCCGCCGCACACAGCGCCCGCAGCCCGTCCATCGGCTCCCCCTCCCCCTTCAGCTCCAGTACGCCGTCCCCCGCACGGGCCGTCCAACCGCCGCAGCGGAACCCCTCCCCGGCCGGCTCCACCTCCGGCTGCCCCGTCAGCAGCCCGCGCAGGTCCCGGTCCACGTACGTCGGCCGGTACTTCGGCTCGGCCCGCAGCAGCTGCGCCCCGTCCGTCACCCCGGTCAGCACCAGCAGCGAATCCACGTCCCCGTTGAAGGCGCCCTCGATGTCGGTGTCCAGCCGGTCACCGACCACCAGCGGCCGCCGCGCCCCGGTCCGCAGCACCGTCTCCCGGTGCATCGGCGGCAACGGCTTGCCCGCCACCTGCGGCTCCGCACCCGTCGCGATGCGCACGACCTCCACGGCGGCCCCGTTGCCCGGCGCGATCCCCCGCGCCCCCGGAATCGTCAGATCGGTGTTCGACGCGTACCACGGCACCCCGCGGTTGATCGCGTACGAGGCCTCCGCGAACCGCCCCCACGCCAGATCGGGCCCGCCGTACCCCTGCACGACCGCCGCGAGCCCCTCCTCCTCGGCCGACTCCACCGGCACCAGCCCGCGCTCGCGCAACGCCACCCGCAGCCCCTCGCCACCGATCACCAGCACCTTGGAACCCGGCGCCACCTGCTCCGCGATCAGCCGGGCCACCGCCTGCGCCGAGGTGATCACCTCGTCCGCCTCCGTCGGAATGCCCAGCTCGCCCAGGTGCGCGGCCACCGCGTCCGGTGTGCGCAGCGCGTTGTTGGTGACGTACGCCAGGTGCATCCCGCCGTCCCGGGCCGCGGCGAGCGAGTCCACCGCGTGCCCGATCGCGTGCCCGCCCGCGTACACCACTCCGTCCAGATCCAGCAGGGCCGTGTCGTAGGCCTGGTGGAGGCTCCGCTCGCTGCCCGCGGGACTGGTCCTGGTCTGCCGGGTCATCTTGGCCGCTCCTCTTCGCTGTTCGCGCGTTCCGCGCACGTCCCGGGATTCTTACGATCGATCTTGTCCGAGTTTGCGCTGATCCCCGTATCTCCCCCGATCATCCCGCATCGCGAGACGCGTCTTACCATGCACCAATGACCACACCTGGCAACGCGGAGCACGGGCTGCGCCTGATCCCCTTCCACGGACTGCGCTACGTCCCGCAGCGGGTCGGCAGCCTGGCCGCCGTCACGTCTCCGCCCTACGACGTGGTCGTACGGCCCGACGGAGTCGACTACCTCGAATCCGCCGATCCGCACAACATCGTCCGGCTGATCCTGCCGCAGGCCCAGACCCCCGACGCGCGCAACGAGCAGGCCGCCCGCACCCTCAGCGACTGGCTCGCCGAGGGCGTCCTGAGCGCCGACCCGCAGCCCGCGCTCTACGTCTACGAACAGCGCAAGGCCGGCGTCCTCCAGCGCGGCGTCATCGGCGCCCTCGCCCTGTCGGACGCGGAGGCGGGCATCGTCCTGCCGCACGAGGACGTCATGCCCGACGTGGTCACCGACCGGGCCGGACTGATGCGCGCCACCTCGGCCAACCTCGAACCCCTCCTGCTGACCTACCTGGGCGACGGCCCGGGCACGGGCGCGGCAGCGGTCGTCGAGACCACCGTCGCCCGCAGGCCCCCGCTCCTCTCGACCGTCACCGAGGACGGCTTCTGCCACAGCCTCTGGGCCATCACGGACCCGGCCGAACTGGCCGCCGTCACCGCCGACCTCGGCAGCCGCCAGGCCCTCATCGCCGACGGCCACCACCGCTGGGCGACGTACCTGCGCCTCCAGCAGGAGCACGGCTCCCCCACCCCGTGGGACTTCGGCCTGGTCCTGCTCGTGGACACCGCCCGCTACCCGCTCCAGGTCCGCGCCATCCACCGCATGCTGCGCCGGCTGCCGCTGTCGCAGGCACTGGCCGCGCTCGACGGCTCCTTCCGGGTCCGCCCGGTCGACGGCCCGCTCCCGCTGGCCCTGGAAGCCCTCGCCGACGCATCGGAACGCGGCAACGCCTTCCTCCTCACCGGCGACGGCACCTACCACCTGGCGACCGACCCGGATCCGGCGCTCATCCAGCGCACGGTCCGCCACGACCGACCCGAGGCCTGGCGCCGGCTGGACGCGACGGTCCTGCACGCGACGCTGCTCGACGAGGTGTGGAAGATCCCGGACGCCCCGGACCAGATCTCCTACATCCACGACGCCGCCGCCACGGTCGCCATGGCCCAGCGCCACGGCGGCACCGCCGTCCTGCTGCACCCCGTACGGGAGGCGGTCGTACGGGACCTGGCCCGCCAGGGCGTCACCATGCCCCGGAAGTCGACCTCCTTCGGCCCGAAGCCGGCCACCGGCCTGGTCCTGCGCAGCGTGGACTGACCGGACATGCGAAAGGGCGGCACCCCCGAGGGGGTGCCGCCCTTCCTGTTCCGCTAACGCGTACTACGCCTTGTCGCGGTCGTCGCGCACGTCGCGGTCTTCGTCCTCGTCGTCCTCGATGACCACGATCTCGTCGGTCACGTCGACGTCGGGCTCGTCGAGCGGCTCGTACTCGTCGTCGTCCTCGTCGTAGTACTCGGCCTGGTCGGAGGCCCGCTCGGCGGCCGCCACCTCGGCGTCGTCCTCGTCGTCCTCGTCGTCCTCGTCCTCGTCGGGGGCGTCCTCGAGGTCGGAGTCGTCCTCGAGGGAGGCGGCGTCCACGAACTCGACCCCGTCGATCTCGGCCAGCCGGTCGGAGGCGTCGGTCGCCCCGTCCTTGTCGGCCTCGAGGGTCTTGCCGAACCACTCGCGCGCCTCGTCCTCACGACCGGCGGCCAGCAGGGCGTCGGCGTAGGCGTACCGCAGACGCGCGGTCCAGGGCTGGACGGAGCTGGAGGCCAGCTCCGGGCTCTGCAGGGTCACGATGGCGGCGTCGAGCTCGCCCATGTCCCGGCGGGCACCGGCGGCGACGAGACGCATCTCGACCTGACCGGCCTTGTCCAGCTTCTGCACCTCGGGCTCGCCGGCCATGGCCAGGGCCCGCTCCGGACGGCCGAGGCCGCGCTCGCAGTCGGCCATCACGGGCCACAGCTCGACGGAACCGGTCATGCGCTTGGCGGCACGGAACTCCGCGAGCGCCTCGCTGTACTTCTGCGTGGCGTACGCGGCGAAGCCGGCGGCCTCGCGGACGGCGGCGACGCGGGAGGCCAGACGCAGGGCGATGCGGGCGTACGCGTACGCCTGCTCCGGGTCCTCGTCGATCAGCCGGGCCACCATGACCAGGTTGCGGGAGACCTCTTCGGCCAGACCCTTGGGCAGGCTCAGGAGCTCCTGACGCACGTCGGCGTCGATCTCGTGCCCGGTGACGTCCTCGTCGATCGGAAGCCGCTTGACCGGGTCCCGGTCGCGGTCGGCGCGGTAGTCGCGGTCGCCGCCCCGGTCATCACGGCCACGGAAGCCGCCACGGTCGCCACCGCGATCATCACGGCCACCACGGAACCCACCACGGTCGCCGCCCCGGTCATCACGACGCGGGTAGGACGGGCGGTCGCCACCACGGTCATCACGACCGCCACGGAATCCACCGCGGTCGTCATCACGACGCGGGAAGGACGGACGGTCCCCACCACGGTCATCGCGACGGGGGTAGGACGGGCGGTCGCCACCACGGTCGTCACGGCCACCGCGGAATCCACCGCGGTCGTCATCACGACGCGGGTACGACGGACGGTCCCCACCACGGTCGTCACGACGCGGGTACGAGGGGCGGTCGCCACCGCTACGGAAGCCACCGCCGCCGGGACGGTCGCCACCCCGGTCATCACGACGGGGGTACGAGGGACGGTCCCCACCACGGTCATCACGACCACCGCGGAATCCACCGCGGTCGTCATCACGACGCGGGTACGACGGACGGTCCCCACCACGGTCGTCACGACGCGGGAAGGAGGGACGGTCGCCACCACCGGTCGGACGACCGCCACGGTCGTCGCGGCGGAAGCCACCACGGTCACCGCCACCGCTGCTGGGACGACCGCCACGGTCGTCGTCGCGGCGCGGGTAGGACGGACGGTCGCCGCCGCGGTCGTCACGGCCACGGAAACCACCGCCGCTGGGGCGGTCGCCGCCGGCGGGACGCCCACCACGGTCGTCACGGCGGAAACCGCCGCCACTACCGGTCGGACGGCCACCGCGGTCGTCGCGGCGGAAGCCACCACGGTCACCGCCACGGTCGTCACGACGGAAGCCGCCCCTGTCACCGCCGTCGTTGCGCCGAGGCTCGCGCTCCGGACGATCGTCGGGAGAGTTGGACATGGGTGTGACTCCTGTCTTCGGGGTACCGCTAGTCATTCTCGCGCAACCAACCCATGGCCGCGCTTCGGCGTAAAGAGGTGAAAAACAAAAAGACCCCTGGTCCAGCGTTGAACGCTGGACCAGGGGTCCTTTGAAAAATTGTTCGGCGGCGTCCTACTCTCCCACAGGGTCCCCCCTGCAGTACCATCGGCGCTGAAAGGCTTAGCTTCCGGGTTCGGAATGTAACCGGGCGTTTCCCTAACGCTATGACCACCGAAACCCTAATCGGTTTCGAGCGAACAAGCACACTTTGTAGTTATGTTCTAGCTCTAGAAACCAGCAACCGTTCGTTGCTTCAGAACTAACACAGTGGACGCGAGCAACTGAGGACAAGCCCTCGGCCTATTAGTACCAGTCAGCTCCACCCGTTACCGGGCTTCCACATCTG
>NZ_JBICWZ010000007.1:0-23135 GCF_043199995.1 Streptomyces sp. NPDC048507
TTCTCAAGGAACGGACGCTTCCTTTGTACTCACCCTCGCGGGTTTTCCTCCGGGCTTTCGTTCTGTTCTGTTCTTGCGTTTCCGACTCTATCAGAGTCTGTCCCGCTCGCTTTCCAGGTCCTGCGCTTTCGCGCTTTCCCTTTCCAGCGGTTCCAACCTTACCAGATCATTTCCGCGCCGTTTCCGGACTGGATTTGAATTCGGTGGCCGTTGGGGGCCTGGCCTCTCGGCGCTCCGCTACGTTAGCGCTTTCCCCTTCCGGCTCATAATCGGGCCGATCGGCAGGGAATTCGGGCATGCCGAATAGGACCCCGCCAGGGGGAAGTCGTAGGTAGTGGGTTGGCCGCTCCGGGGGTCTGCGAAGGCAGTGGCCCGTTCAAGCGGCTCGGACTACGTTAGGCGTCCGTCACGGGTGCGTCAAGTTGTGCGTCGGCGTGGTGCGTGGGGGCGGTAGGGGCTCACCGTGGGGTCGCCGGTGATCCAGTAGCGGTACGGGTGGGCGGCTCCGGCACCGCCCACTCCGGTGCGGGGACCGTTGCTCACCAGGTCGGCCGGGGTGGGGGTACCCGTCAACAGGGACAGCGGGGACGCGGGGCCGGCGCAGAGGTCCGTGCCGTCGAGGGAACGGTCCACGTCCAGGGCCGTGGCCAGGCGGGCCGGGCCCTTGGCCAGTTCATGCTGGTTTCTGGCCGAGAGTCGGCGTTTGGCGGCCAGCTCGGCACCCGCTGTCACCTCCCCCGCGCGCAGCAGGACGCCGCTCGCGTGGTCCGGTGGGCCGCACACCAGGTTGAGGCTGAACCACATGCCGTAGATGAAGTAGACGTACGCGTGTCCGGGCGGACCGAACATCGACGCGTTGCGGGCGGTGCGGCCGCGGTAGGCGTGGGAGCCGGGGTCGGCCTCGCCCTCGTACGCCTCCACTTCCGTGATGCGCAGTTCCAGCGGGCCCTCGGGGGTGCGGCGGACCAGGGTGCGGCCGAGCAGGTCGGGGGCCACGGTGAGGACCGGGCGGTCGAAGAAGGACCGGGACAGGGGCGTACGGTCGGGGCGCGCGCTCATCCGGTCGAGCGTAGCGGAGCGGGCGCCCCTGCAACCGGGCCCTAAGGTTCCGCGTTGGTAAGGGGTAGTCGCGGCGCGGACGTCGCCGCGGCCGCCAGATCCTTAGATCCGTATCAGGGGAGATAGAGCATGGGGTTCAGGAAGCTGTTCGCGAGCCTGGGTGCCGGTGGGGCCTCGGTGGACACGATCATCACCGAGCCGAACGTCGTGCCGGGCGGGATCGTCCAGGGCGAGGTCCGCATCCAGGGCGGGTCCGTGGAGCAGCAGATCGAGGGGCTGTCCGTGGGCCTCCAGGCGCGGGTGGAGGTGGAGGGCGGCGAGAACGAGTACAAGCAGGACATCGTCTTCACCAAGCAGCGTCTCGGCGGTGCCTTCCAGGTGCAGGCCGGCGCGCTGCACGTGGTGCCCTTCGGGCTGGAGATCCCGGCGGAGACGCCGATCACCCACTTCGGTGGTCAGCACCTGCACGGCATGAACATCGGGGTGAGCACCGAGCTGGAGATCGCGCGCGCGGTGGACGCGGGCGACCTGGACCCGATCAACGTGCATCCGGTGCCGGCGCAGCAGGCGATCCTGGACGCGTTCCGGCAGCTGGGCTTCTCCTTCCGCAGTGCGGACATGGAGCGCGGGCACATCCGCGGGACGCGCCAGACGCTGCCGTTCTACCAGGAGATCGAGTTCCTGCCGCCGTCCCAGTACCGGGGGCTCAACCAGGTGGAGCTGACCTTCGTCTCCGACGGCCGGGAGATGGACGTCGTCCTGGAGATGGACAAGAAGCCGGGTCTGTTCAGCGAGGGCAGTGACACCTACCGCTGCTTCCAGGTGGGTCTGCAGTCGTACGAGGGAACGGACTGGGCCGCGTACCTGAACCAGTGGATCGCCTCGGTCGGTTCGCAGCGCAACTGGTTCTAGGCTCGGACGGTACGGGTTCGCGATCAGGAGGTACAGCAGTGGTCGAGCAGAGCAGGGCGCCCCTTCCGCACGCCTTCCACCCGGAGGTGGCGGCCTTCACCGTGCGCAGTGCGGATCTCGCCCCCGGTGCGGAGCTGGGTGCGGCCCAGGTCCAGTCGGGCGGGAACCTCTCACCGCAGCTGCGGTGGGAGGGCTTCCCCGCGGGGACGAAGAGCTTCGCGGTGACGTGCTTCGATCCGGACGCGCCGACGGGCAGCGGGTTCTGGCACTGGGTGCTCTTCGATCTGCCGGTCTCGGTGACCGAGCTGCCGGCCGGTGCGGGCAGCGGGAAGTTCGAGGGGCTGCCGGCCGGGGCGGTGCACGTGCGCAACGACTACGGCACGCAGGACTTCGGCGGGGCGGCTCCGCCGGCCGGGGAGCGGCACCGGTACGTGTTCACGGTGTACGCGGTGGACGAGGAGAAGCTGGGGCCCGGTGCGGACGCGTCTCCCGCGGTCGTCGGCTTCAATCTGCGCTTCCACGCGCTCGGGCGCGCGCAGCTGATCGGTGAGTACGAGGCGCCGGCGGGCTGATCGTTCTCCGAGCGTTTGCCCGGTCCTGGTCTAAAGACGGCCAGGACCGGGCATTTTTATTGCGTTGTCCCGCGTGGCGCGCGCGGCCAGAGTGGTCGCGGGCCCTGCTGCCGGTGTGGTCGCGGGCCTGCACACGGGAGGTGGGCGAGATGCGGGACACGCTGGTGCTGAACGCGAGCTTCGAGCCGCTGTCGACGGTGACGCTGAACCGGGCCGTGGTCCTGGTGCTCCAGGACAAGGCCGTCGTCGAGCAGTCGCATCCCGAGCTGCGTGTCCGTGCGGCCACCATGGAGTTGCCGATGCCGCGGGTGATCAGGCTGTGCAGGTACGTACGGGTGCCCTTCCGAAGACATGCTCCCTGGTCCCGGAGGGGGGTGTTGGTCCGCGACCAACACCGGTGCGCGTACTGCGGGAAGCGCGCGACGACCGTGGACCACGTGCTTCCGCGGGCGCAGGGCGGTGGGGACACCTGGCTGAACACGGTGGCCTCCTGCGCCGAGGACAACCACCGCAAGGCGGCCCGGACTCCGGAGGAGGCGGGGATGCCGTTGTTGCGCAAGCCCTTCGTGCCGTCTCCGGCGGACGCGATGCTCCTGGCCCTGGGAGTGGTCGGGCAGGAGGGTCTGCCCGAGTGGCTGGGGCGTACCGCCTGAGGGGTGCCTCCGCCGGACGGCGTACGGGGGGTACGTCGTTCAGCGGAGCAGTAGCTGGACGATGGCGAGGATTCCGACCGTCACGATGACGGCGCGCAGGGCGGTCGGCGGGAGCCGCCGGCCGACCTTCGCGCCGATCTGGCCCCCGATGGTGGAGCCGACGGCGATCAGGACGACGGCCGTCCAGTCGAAGGTGGCGACGAAGAGGAAGAAGACGGCCGCGATGCCGTTGACGAGGGCTGCGACCACGTTCTTGACGGCGTTGATCCGTTGCAGGTCCTCGTGGAGGAACAGGCCCATGAGCGCGAGGTAGAGCACGCCTTGCGCGGCCCCGAAGTAGCCCCCGTAGGCGCTGGACAGCAGCATGCCGGTGAGCAGGGCCGGTCCGCCCTCCCCGGGGCCGCCGTCGTTTCCGGCGGCCTCCTGGCGGCGGCGCAGGGCGGCGGCGAGGCGGGGCTGGAGGACGACGAGGACGAGTGCCAGGCCGATGAGGACGGGCACGATGGTGTCGAAGGAGTCCGACGGCAGGGTGAGGAGCAGGATCGCGCCCGCGAGGCCGCCGACGAGGGAGACCGCGCCGAGCCGCAGGACGCGGCGGCCCTGGCCGCGGAGCTCCTTGCGGTAGCCGAAGGCGCCGCTGAGGGAACCGGGCACCAGGCCGAGGGTGTTGGACACGTTCGCGGTGACCGGGGGCAGTCCGGTGGCGAGCAGGACCGGGAAGGTGATCAGGGTGCCGGAGCCGACGATGGTGTTGATCGTGCCGGCGCCGATTCCGGCGACGAGGACCGCGAGTGCTTCCCAGAGGGACATGGACATGGACATGGACGGAGCCATCCCCTTTGCGTGGGTGAGTCGCCTCCCCGCCATGAAGGTCGAGGGGCCTCACCGATCATGCATCAGGGAGGGCCGCGTCAGTCGATGGGGGGCTGTTCGCGGCGGTCGGCGCCCTTGTCGGCGTCGGCGCCGCCCTTGCCGCCGCCCTGCGGGTTGAAGCCCGGGGAACCGCCGCCCATGGGACCGAAGTTGCCCATGGCGCCCGAGAGGCCCTTGAGCGCGTCTCCGATCTCGCTGGGCACGATCCAGAGCTTGTTGGCATCGCCCTCGGCGATCTTCGGGAGCATCTGGAGGTACTGGTAGGCGAGGAGCTTCTGGTCGGCGTCGCCGGCGTGGATGGACTCGAAGACGGTACGGATGGCCTGGGCCTCGCCCTCGGCGCGCAGGGCCGCGGCCTTGGCGTCACCTTCGGCGCGCAGGATCGAGGACTGCTTCTCGCCCTCGGCGCGCAGGATCTCGGACTGGCGGACACCTTCGGCCTGGAGGATGGCGGCGCGCTTGTCGCGGTCGGCGCGCATCTGCTTCTCCATCGAGTCCTGGATGGAGGTCGGCGGCTCGATGGCCTTGAGCTCGACGCGGTTGACGCGGATGCCCCACTTCCCGGTGGCCTCGTCGAGGACCCCGCGCAGGGCGGCGTTGATCTCCTCGCGGGAGGTGAGGGTCCGTTCCAGGTCCATGCCGCCGATGATGTTGCGCAGCGTGGTCACGGTGAGCTGCTCGATGGCCTGGATGTAGCTGGCCACCTCGTAGGTGGCGGCGCGGGCGTCGGTCACCTGGTAGTAGATGACGGTGTCGATGTTGACGACCAGGTTGTCCTGGGTGATCACCGGCTGCGGCGGGAACGGCACGACCTGTTCGCGCAGGTCGATGCGGTTGCGGATCGAGTCGATGAACGGGACGACGATGTTGAGGCCCGCGTTGAGGGTGCGGGTGTAGCGGCCGAACCGCTCGACGATGGCGGCGCTGGCCTGCGGGATCACCTGGATCGTCTTGACCAGGGCGATGAAGACCAGAACCACCAGGATGATCAGGACGATGATGATCGGTTGCATGCGGTTCCCCGTGCCCTTCCGGCTGTCTGTGCTGCCCCGTTCAGCGGAGTCTCGCAGACCCCGGGGCCGCGAGTCCGCTGCTTGTCACATGACGACCGCGGTCGCTCCGTCGATGTCGACGACGTCGACGGACTGGCCGGGTTCGAAACTGCCGTCGGCGTCGAGGGTGCGGGCCGACCAGACCTCGCCGGCCAGCTTGATCCGGCCGCCGCTGCCGTCGACGCGTTCGAGGACGACGGCGGATCTGCCCTTCAGCGCCTCGATGCCGCTGCGGTGTTGGGGCCGCTGGTCCCGGTGGCGGTTGGCGATCGGCCGGACGACGGCGATCAGCGCGACCGACACCACGACGAAGACCAGGACCTGGGCGACCGCTCCCCCGCCGAGGGCCGCCGTGACGGCGGCCGCGACCGCGCCGGCGGCGAACATGCCGAACTCCGGCATCGCGGTCAGGACGAGGGGGATGCCCAGTCCGACCGCGCCGATGAGCCACCACACCCACGCGTCGATGTCCACATGGTCATGGTAGGTCGGGTGGGCACGGTCGGGACAGGGCGCGGTCGCCGCTCCCCGGAGGGGGGCTAGCGCAGGGGCAGGCCCTGGGCGGTCCAGCGGTCGTGGTCGTTGCGCTCGACGACCAGCGGGAGGCCGAAGCAGAGGGAGAGGTTGCGGCTGGTGAGTTCCAGGTCGATGGGTCCGGCGGTGACGACCTTGCCCTGGCGGATCATCAGGACGTGCGTGAAGCCGGGGGCGATCTCCTCGACGTGGTGCGTGACCATGATCATCGACGGGGCCATGGGGTCGCGGGCGAGGCGGCCGAGGCGGCGTACGAGGTCCTCGCGGCCGCCGAGGTCCAGGCCGGCGGCGGGCTCGTCGAGGAGGAGCAGCTCGGGGTCGGTCATCAGGGCGCGGGCGATCAGGGTGCGCTTGCGCTCGCCCTCGGAGAGGGTCCCGAACTTGCGGTCGAGGTAGTCGCTCATGCCGAGGCGGTCGAGGAAGGCGCGGGCGCGCTGCTCGTCGATGTCCTCGTACTGCTCCTGCCAGGTCGCGGTCATGCCGTAGGCGGCGGTGAGCACGGTCTGCAGGACGGTCTGCCGCTTCGGGAGCTTGTCGGCCAGCGCGATGCCGGCGACGCCGATGCGCGGGCGCAGCTCGAAGACGTCGGTGCCGGGCTTGCCGAGGGTGCTGCCGAGGATGGTGGCGGCGCCCTTGGTGGGGAAGAGGTAGCTGGAGGCGAGGTTCAGCAGCGTGGTCTTGCCGGCGCCGTTGGGGCCGAGGATCACCCAGCGCTCCCCCTCCTTCACCGACCAGGAGACCTGGTCCACCAGAGCCCGGCCCTCGCGGACCACGGATACGTCCACCAGCTCCAGAACATCGCTCATGAGCGTGTTGTCACCCCTTGCAGTCACGGTTCTCTGTGCGCCGGCAGGCGCAGCCCCAGGGGAAAACCTACGCCACTCGCGGCGGGCTCCGGGCGCCAGGCCGGGTCCGGGGCCGGATCCGTAAAGTGGGGGGATGCTTTTCGAACCACGTTCAGGGCGGCTGGCCGCCTGGGGGAACGCGCTGCTGGCCGGTCTCGTCTCGCCCGACGAGGCCGCGCTGTCGATCGTGGGCGAGGATTCCGTGCACCGGGTGGCCGGGCTGCCCGGGGAGGCGGGGCCGGTGGGGCTCACGCTGGCCCTGGGGCGGCTGCGGGCACTGGGGGTGGCGGGCCTGCGGGTGGCGCTGCCCGCGCCGGGGCATCCGCTGGGGCTGAGCGGGCCGCCGGAGTTCAACGCGCGGGCGCTGGAGGCCGAGGAGGCCGTGGTGTGCGCGGGCGCGGCGCTGGGACTGGTGCCGGAGGTGACGGAGGCGGGCCCGGCGGGTGACGTCCACGTCTCGGTGGTGTGGCACTGCCTGCCGGTGCGGGAGGCCCCGCCGGCGGACGTGCCCTCGCTCGGGGAGGCGGAGCGGGAGCTCGCGGAGGCCCTGCGGGAGGCGACGGAGGTGCTGACCCGGCTGGACGTGGCGGGGTCGGGTCCGCTCGCGCAGGCGGCGCTGTCGGCGTACCGGGCGCGGGCGGAGGCGGGGCGCGAGGTGCTGGCGCCGGGGTATCCGCCGCGGGCGGTGCGGGTGCTGGCGCTGGCGCAGCGGGTGGACCTGATGGTGTCCCTGGCGTACGAGAACGGGCACGGGGCCGCGGTGGCCGCCTCGGAGATGGCGGCGCGGGCGGAGGCGCTGCGGCCGGTGGAGCGGGTGGCGCGGCGGGCGCTGGTCGCGGCGTACAACGCGGCGGTGGAGCAGCACTAGCCTCCGGCGGCTCGGCGGGCACGGTCCGGCGGTACGGGGGTGCGCGAGTACGGGGGGGGTTCGGGGGCCGGGCGCGGCGGAGCCCCGCTTCCTGGGGAGAGGGGGAAGCGGGGCTCGCGGGGGTGGGTCAGGCGTTGACGCCGGTGTTGCCGAAGGCGCCGTTGAGCAGGCCGATCACGTTGACGGTGTTGCCGACCACGTTGACGGGGACGTGTACGGGGACCTGGAGCAGGTTCCCGGAGGCCACGCCGGGCGAGTTCTGGGCCTCGCCCTCCGCGGACGCACCGCCGTGCGCCGAGGAGACACCGGCGCCGGCGGCGAGGAGGCCGCCCGCGATCATGGTGGCGGCTGCGGCCTTCTTGAAGTTCTTCACGTTCTCGTCCTCCAGTACGTCTGCCGCGACCAGCCGTCGCGGCACGTGAGGAGAACGGCTCCCCCGGCCGCCGGGATACGCCATGTGGGCTACGTACACCCGACCGTATGAATCTCCGTTCAACGGATTGTCTCTCCGGTGGCTCCCCTTCAGTCCGCGAGTCCGTGCCTGACCGCCCACAACGCGGCCTGGGTGCGGTCGGAGAGGTCGAGCTTCATCAGGATGTTCGAGACGTGCGTCTTGACGGTCTTCTCCGAGAGGACGAGCGCGCGGGCGATCTCCCGGTTGGAGCGGCCGTCCGCGATCAGGCCGAGGACCTCGCGCTCGCGGTCGGTCAGTGCGCCGGGGCGGCGCGCCGAGGGCTGGTCGTCCTGTGCGGCGAGCAGCGCCTCGGCGACCTCCGGCTGGAGCAGGACGTGCCCGGCGTGTACGGAGCGGATGGCGCCGGCGAGGGCGTCCGGGTCGATGTCCTTGTGGACGTAGCCGGCTGCGCCGGCCCGCAGGGCGGGGACCACGGTGCGCAGCTCGGTGAAGCTGGTGACGACGAGGACCCGGGCCGGGTCGGCCAGCTCCCGCAGCCGGCGCAGGGCCTCGATGCCGTCGGTGCCGGGCATCTTGACGTCCATGAGGATCACGTCGGGCCGCAGCTCCCCGGCCCGGGCGACGCCCTCCTCGCCGTCGGCGGCCTCGCCGACCACCTCGATGTCCTCCTGTACTTCCAGGAAGGTGCGCAGTCCGCGCCGGACCACCTGGTGGTCGTCGACCAGCAGGACGCGGATGCGGCGCGGGCCGGGGGTGTCAGCCACCGGGAACCTCCATCTCGATCGTGGTGCCCTCGCCGGGCCCGGAGCGGACCTCCAGGCGGCCCCCGGCCCCGCTCGCGCGGTCCCGCATGGAGACCAGTCCGAGGTGGCGGCCCGCCGTGCGGACGGTGGAGGGGGAGAAGCCGCGGCCGCCGTCGCGCACGCGCAGGACGGCTCCGCCGCCGGGGGTCCGGGCGAGGGTGACCTCGACCCGGTCGGCGCCGGAGTGGCGCAGGGCGTTGTGGAGGGCCTCCTGGGCGACCCGCAGGACCGCTTCCTCCTGGGCCGCGGGCAGGGCCCGTACGCCGTCGCAGGTGAAGGTGACGGCGGCGGTGTGGGCGCGGTCCAGGACGCGGACGTGGTTGCGCAGGGTGGCGACGAGGCCGTCCTCGTCCAGCGCGGCGGGCCGCAGCTCGGTCACGGCGGCGCGCAGCTCGTCGGCGGCCTCCGCGGCCAGTACGGCGACCTGCTGGAGCTCGTCCTTGGCGCGGCCGGGGTCGCGGTCGACGAGGGTGGCGGCGGCCTGGGCGGTCAGGCGCAGGGAGAACAGCTTCTGGCTGACGGCGTCGTGCAGCTCGTGGGCGAGCCGGGAGCGCTCCTCGGCGATGGTCAGCTCGCGGCTGCGCTCGTAGAGGCGGGCGTTGGTGAGGGCTATGGCGGCGTGCTGGGCGAGGAGGGAGAGGAGTTCCTCGTCCTCGTCGGTGAAGCCGCGGCCGCCGTCGGGGCGGGCGGGGCCGCGCTTGTTCGCGAGGAAGAGGGCGCCGAGGGTCTCCTCGCCGTCGCGGATGGGCAGGCCGAGGAAGTCGGACATGTCGGGGTGGGCGGCGGGCCAGCCGCCGAAGCGGGGGTCCCGGCGGACGTCGGCCAGCCGTTCGGGGGCGTCCTCGTGGAGCATCGCGGCGAGGATGCCGTGCTGGCGGGGCAGCGGGCCGATGCGGCGCCACTGCTCCTCGCTGATGCCGTCGACGACGAACTGGGCGAAGCCGCCGTGGTCGTCGGGGACGCCGAGGGCCGCGTACTCGGCGTCGAGCAGTTCGCGGGCGGAGGCGACGATGGTGCGCAGGACGTCGTGGACCTCCATGCGCCGGCTCATGGCGAGCAGCGCGCTGCTGACGGCCGCCAGTCCCGTACGGGGTCCGTTGTGCATGGGGTCACCGTACCGGCGGCCCTGACCTGCGGGATCGGGCTGCGGGCGTAGGTCCGGGGCCGGATGCGGTACGCCCTGGGTCGGGGGCGGGCGGGGCGGTTCTCTGCCCTGGGGAGGAGGCCCGCGGGCCCTCGTCTCCTCCTTGGGGCGGAGATCGGTCACACAGAGCGTTGCTGTCGCAACGGTGGGTGAGACCGTTACGGGGCCGATGTGAGCCCGGGCATAGGACGCACATCACTTACGAAGCTGCCTAGTGGACACATAAAGGGCCTGTCAGTGCGGGCGCACCTAGCGCCCGGGGCCGCGGCGGGGCGCCGGGCGGGGGACCTGATCCACTAAGCGGGATCGTACGTCACACCTTTGCCATGGGTTTTTGCCACCGCTAAGAATGTCGACGTCGCACAGCGCCCCGCGGATCCCGGATCCACGCGGCGCTTTCCTGCGGCCACCGCCCCCAGATCCCACGGGGGTGCCCCCGTCGAAGAGGTTGCCCCGCCATGTCTGCTTCCAGCACTCCCGGTCACAGTCGTCTGACGAAGGCACACAAGCTGTCCATCGCCGGTGTCGCCACGCTCGGTGCCGCCGCCGTCGCCTTCTCCCTCGTGCCCGCCGGCTCCGCCGACGGCGCCGCCGCCCAGGCGCGGCCGGAGGCGGTCGTGAACGTGGCCCCCGTGGCGTGGACCCAGTCGGTGAAGCAGAACCTCAACGCGCAGACGGCCGTCGCCGACCAGAAGGCCAAGGACGCCGCGAAGGCGCTGGCCGAGGCGCAGGCGAAGAAGGACCGCGAGCAGAAGGCGGCGGCCAGCCGTTCCGCCGTCCGCACGCCGGTCTTCACGAACAACCTGGACGGCTGGATCAAGGAAGCCCTCTTCATCATGAAGAAGGAGGGCATCCCGGGCACGTACGCCGGCATCCACAAGAACATCATGCGCGAGTCGAGCGGCAACCCCCGCGCGATCAACAACTGGGACATCAACGCCCAGAACGGCATTCCGTCGAAGGGCCTGCTCCAGGTCATCCAGCCGACGTTCGCCACCTACCACGTCAAGGGCACGAAGTTCGACCTGTACGACCCGGTCGCGAACATCGTCGCCGCGTGCAACTACGCCGCCGACCGCTACGGCTCCATGGACAACGTCAACAGCGCGTACTGAGCCCCGGCCCGCCCATCCGGCGGCGCCGTGCGAACAGACCCCCCATGCGCCTCAGGGCGGCCCCCGGTGATCCGGGTGCCGCCCTGAGGCGTTCCGCGTGCGCGGGGTGCGGGGTGCGGGCTACTTGCGCATGACCTCGGGCTCGTGGCGGCGCAGCAGGCGGGCCACGGCGAAGCCGCAGATGACGCCGAGCAGGAGCAGGACCGAGACGTCCAGGAACCACTGGCCGACGGTGGGGTCCCACAGCGGGTCGGTGTTCGTGGGGTTCTCGGGGTCCCACGGCGCCATGAGCTTGCCGAGGTTCAGGGTGGTGCCGGCGGCGGCGATCGACCAGCGGGACGGCATCAGGTAGGCGAACTGCTCCAGCCCGATCTTGTCGTACAGCTGGAACAGGACGCCGGTGAAGACGACCTGGACGATCGCGAACATGACGAGCAGCGGCATGGTCTTCTCGGCGGTCTTCACCAGCGAGGAGATCACGAGGCCGAACATCATGGCGGTCAGGCCGAGCGCGCTGACCGCGACGCACAGCTCGACGGCGGGGGGCATCAGCAGGCCCTCGGCCGGCAGCTTGCGCGGGGTGAAGGCGATGGCGCAGATGATCACGCCCTGGATGATCGTGATCACGCCGAGGACGATCACCTTCGACATGAGGTACGCGGACCGGGACAGGCCGGTCGCGCGCTCACGTTCGTAGATGACGCGTTCCTTGATCAGTTCGCGGACCGAGTTGGCGGCGCCGGAGAAGCACATGCCGACCGCGAGGATCAGCATGATCGTGCCGGCGTCGCCGTTGAAGCGGCTCGGCGGGGTCGGCGGGGCCAGGCCGAACTTCGCGGGGATCACGGTGGAGACGACGCCGAGGACCGCGGGCAGCAGCACCATCAGGGCCAGGAAGCCCTTGTCGGAGACGATCACCGAGACGTAGCGGCGGATCAGCGTCCACAGCTGCGAGCCCCAGCCCTGCGGCTTCGGCGGGTTCATCTGCTGCGGCGAGGGCATCGCGACCGGCTGCGGGGCGACCGCGTCGAGGTCGGCGGCGTAGAGCTGGTAGTGCTGCGAGCCCTTCCAGCGGCCGGCCCAGTCGTAGTCGCGGTAGTTCTCGAAGGCGGAGAACACGTCGGCCCAGGTGGTGTAGCCGAAGAAGTTCAGCGCCTCGTCCGGCGGGCCGAAGTAGGCGACGGAACCGCCCGGGGCCATGACCAGCAGCTTGTCGCACAGGGCCAGCTCGGCGACGGAGTGCGTGACGACGAGGACGGTGCGGCCGTCGTCGGCGAGGCCGCGCAGCAGCTGCATGACGTCGCGGTCCATGCCCGGGTCGAGGCCGGAGGTCGGCTCGTCGAGGAAGATCAGCGAGGGCTTGGTGAGCAGCTCCAGGGCCACGGACACGCGCTTGCGCTGGCCGCCGGAGAGGGCGGTGATCTTCTTGTCCTTGTGGATGTCGAGCTTGAGCTCGCGCAGCACCTCGTCGACGCGGGCGGCGCGCTCGGCCTCGGCGGTGTCGCCGGGGAAGCGCAGCTTGGCGGCGTACTTCAGGGCGGTGCGGACCCGCAGCTCCTTGTGCAGGATGTCGTCCTGCGGGACGAGGCCGATGCGCTGGCGGAGCTCCGCGAACTGCTTGTACAGGTTGCGGTTGTCGTAGAGGACGTCGCCCTGGTCGGCGGGCCGGTAGCCGGTGAGCGCCTTGAGCAGGGTGGACTTGCCGGAGCCGGAGGGGCCGATGACGCCGATCAGCGACTTCTCGGGGACGCCGAAGGTGACGTCCTTGAGGATCTGCTTGCCGCCGTCGACGGTGACGGTGAGGTGGCGGGCCGAGAAGGAGACGTCACCGGTGTCGACGAACTCCTCGAGGCGGTCGCCGACGATCCGGAAGGTGGAGTGGCCGACGCCGACGATGTCGTTCGGGCCGAGCAGCGCGGTGCCGGACTTGGCGAGCGGCTGGCCGTTGACGTAGGTGCCGTTGTGGCTGCCGAGGTCGTGGATCTCGAAGCGGCCGCCGGTGGAGCGGAACTCCGCGTGGTGGCGGGAGACCTGGAGGTCCGAGACGACGAGCTCGTTCTCCAGGGCACGGCCGATGCGCATGACGCGGCCGACGGCGATCTGGTGGAACGTCGTCGGGCTGCGGTCACCGCCGTGGGCGGGGGCGGCGGGCTGCACCTGCCCGGCCTGCTGCTGCGGCGGCACGTACGGCTGCTGCTGAGGCTGCTGGTGTTGCGGCTGCTGCTGGTGTTGCTGCTGCGGCTGCTGTTCCCAGGCGGGCTGCTGCGGCTGCTGCTGGACCGGGGCCTGGTAGGCCGGGGCCGGCTGCTGCGCGTGGGCCTGCGCCGGCGCCTGCTGGGCGACCGGGGCCCGGTAGGCCGGCTGCTGGGCGGCGGCACCGCTCGGATTCAGCCGCGGACCGTCGGTCGCGTTGCCCAGGTGGACCGGCGTGCCGGGCACGAGGTCGGTCTGCTGGACCCGCGCACCGTGCACGTACGTGCCGTTGGTGCTGCCGTGGTCCTCGATGACCCAACCCCGCCCGTTCCAGCTGATCGTGGCGTGCCGCCACGACACCCGGGCGTCATCGATCACCATGTCACCCTGGGGGTCGCGCCCCAGCGAGTACGACCTGGACGGATCGAGCGTCCAGGTCCTTCCATTCAATTCCAGTACGAGTTCCGGCACTCCAGCCCCACTTAAGTCCCCCGAGAATCCCCCCGTTGCCGGGGAGTCTAGGGATGGCGAACATCCGGGGGAACTATTTCAGGCCTGCGGCCACATGTGGAATCCGGGCCTTGGGCGGGCCCGCGCCCCTGCCCTTCGCCGGGGGCGAAAGCCACCCGGAGAGTGCGATAGGGGACTTCTCGACGGACTGCCCCGCTGCGTACCGGCTGGTAGTAAAGGGGAAGCGGCTGGGTCGAGAGATACGGGTGGGGTGCGTCTGAAGGGTGGGACGGGGGTCCGGTGCGAGGGGGCGGGAAGATACGGTGAGGGAACCATGAGCGCTTCGCAGACCTCCGACGTCCCCACCCTCCTCGTCAAGATCTTCGGCAAGGACCGTCCCGGGATCACCGCCGGGCTGTTCGACACCCTCGCCGCCTACTCCGTCGATGTCGTCGACATCGAGCAGGTCGTCACCCGCGGCCGCATCGTCCTGTGCGCCCTCGTCACCAAGCCCGCCTCCGGCATCGAGGGCGAGCTGCGGGCCACCGTCCACAGCTGGGCCGACTCGCTCAAGCTGCAGGCGGAGATCCTCTCCGGTACCGGTGACAACCGGCCCCGCGGCAGTGGCCGTTCCCACGTCACCGTGCTCGGGCACCCGCTCACCGCAGAGTCCACGGCCACCATCGCCGCCCGGATCACCGGGGCCGGCGGCAACATCGACCGCATCTTCCGGCTCGCGAAGTACCCGGTGACGGCGGTCGAGTTCGCCGTCTCGGGCGTCGCGACGGAGCCGCTGCGCACCGCCCTCGCCACCACCGCCGCCCAGATCGGCGTCGACGTGGCCGTGGTGTCGGCCGGGCTGCACCGCCGGGCGCAGCGCCTCGTCGTGATGGACGTGGACTCGACCCTGATCCAGGACGAGGTCATCGAGCTGTTCGCGGCCCACGCCGGCTGCGAGGCCGAGGTCGCCGAGGTGACCGAGCGGGCCATGCGCGGCGAGCTGGACTTCGAGCAGTCCCTGCACGCCCGGGTGGCGCTGCTGGCGGGGCTGGACGCGTCGGTGGTGGACAAGGTCCGCGCCGAGGTGCGGCTGACCCCGGGCGCCCGGACCCTGATCCGGACGCTGAAGACGCTCGGCTACCAGGTGGGGGTCGTCTCGGGCGGCTTCACGCAGGTGACGGACGACCTGCGCGAGCGGCTCGGGCTGGACTTCGCCTCGGCGAACACGCTGGAGATCGTCGACGGGAAGCTGACCGGCAGGGTCACCGGCGAGATCGTGGACCGGGCCGGCAAGGCCCGGCTGCTGCGCCGCTTCGCCGCCGAGGCGGGCGTGCCGCTGGCGCAGACGGTGGCGATCGGTGACGGCGCCAACGACCTGGACATGCTGAACGCGGCCGGGCTGGGCGTGGCCTTCAACGCCAAGCCGGTGGTCCGGGAGGCCGCGCACACCGCGGTGAACGTGCCGTTCCTGGACGCGGTGCTGTACCTGCTCGGCATCACCCGGGAGGAAGTGGAAGCGGCCGACCTGGCCTGAGGGCCGGACCGCCGCACCCCGCACTTCCGCTCCCCCACCAGTACACCTTCCGTTTCCCTCTGACGCCCGGCCGGACCTCCGGCCGGGCGTCCGTCGTTTTCCGGCCGCCGCCGGAACGGCCCGTTGACCTGGCGGCCCCCGTCGGCGCAAGGCAGAGTCCAGACGACTCCGATCCGAACTGGCCTGACTCCCCTTCCACTTGAGGGACATATCCGACCCGGCCGACGCGCTCGCGGCGGCCGCGTGCGGTCGGGATCGCCCGTTCAAAGGGAACACGATGACTCGAAGTGTGCTCATCACCGGGGGCTCCGGCGGCATCGGCCGGGCCTGTGTGCAGAGGTTCGCGGCGGAGGAGGACTGGACGGTCTGGTTCACGTACCGCAACGGGCGGGAGCGGGCCGAGGAGCTGGTGCGGGAGATGGCGCTCACCGGCCGCGCCAAGGTGGAGGCGTTCCCCTTCAGCCAGGGCGACTGGGCGGACCACGAGCTGCTGCTCGACCGGCTGCCGGGGCCGGTCGACGTCCTGGTGAACAACGCCGCCGTCGGCTCCAAGACCATCGACGGGTACACCGACGGCCCGCCGCAGGACAAGGCCCCGGCCTTCATGCAGATCAACGCGGTCGGTCCGCTCTGGCTGATCGAGCAACTGCTGCCCGGCATGCTGGAACGCGGTTTCGGGAAGATCATCAACATCTCCAGCGTGGGCGGCGGGATCTTCCAGTTCCCCGGCTTCCACCCCGCCGACGGGATGAGCAAGGCCGCCCTCACCTATCTGACCCGGCACTACGCCGCCGAGCTGGTCCACACCCCGGTGCAGGTCTTCGCCCTGTGCCCCGGGGCCGTGGAGACCACGATGTTCCGGGCCAGCACCCTGGACAAGCTCTCGGAGCAGGAGCGCGCGGCCCTCACCTCACGGCTGCCCGGCGGCCGGATGATCGAGTCCCGGGAGATCGCCGAGCAGGTCCGGTGGCTGGCGGGCGAGCACGCCGCGGCCCTGCACGGCGCCGTGATCGACGCCTCGATGGGACTCGGCGTCCACCCGGGCCTGCTCACCGGCGTCGACGTGGACGGGGGCGGGCGCTGATGGTCTCCCGCCAGGCGGCCCGGCTCCTCGCCGACGCCCCCGCCATCGCCGAGGCCCACTTCCGGGCCGAGGCCGAGCCCTACGACGCGCTCCTGCGCCCCGACGGCTACCTCAACCTGGGCACCGCGGAGAACCGCCTCCTGTGGGACCTGCTCGAAGAGCGGCTGGCCGCCCTGGCCGCCCTGGACCCGATGACCGAGGCGGCCGCCCGCTACGCCCCGCTCCACGGCACGGACGTACTGCGCGAGCGGGTCGCGGGCCTGCTCTCGGCGACCTGCCGCACCCCGCTCGACGCGGAGGACCTCGTGGTCATCAGCGGGGCGACCGGCGCGCTGGACGCCATCGCCTCCGTCCTGTGCGATCCCGGCGAGGCGATCGTGGTGCCCGCCCCCTACTACGGGGCCTTCGACACCGATCTCGGCGGCCGCTCCGGCGCCCGGATCCTGCCCGCCCCGCTGGACCCGGCGGACGGGTTCCGGCTGAGCGCCGAGGCGGTCGAGCGGGCCCTGAAGCAGGCCGCCGCCGAGGGCACCACGGTCCGCGCGGTGGCGTTCTCCTCCCCCTCGAACCCGGTCGGAGAGGTGCACGGGCCCGAGGTGCTCGCCGCCGTGCTGCGCGTGGCGCGGGACCACGACGTGGACGTGGTCTCCGACGAGATCTACGCCCACGCCGTCTTCGGCCCGCACGGCTTCACCAGCGCGGCCGACCCGGCGGTCAACCCGCACTGGGCCGAGCGCACCCACGTGGTGTGGGGCTTCGCGAAGGACTTCGGGCTGCCCGGTCTGAAGACCGGCGTCCTGCACACCCGCGATCCGCAGGTGCGGGCCGCGGCACGGGCCGTCGCGTACTTCGCGCCCGTCTCCAGCGCCACCCAGCACACCCTCGCCGGGCTGCTGGCCGATCCCGCGTGGGTGGCCTCCTTCCTCGCGGCGGGCCGCCGCAGGCTCGGGGACTCCTACGGGCACCTGGTGGCGCGGCTGGACGCGTACGGGATCCCGTACGCACCGGCCGACGCGGGCTTCTCCGTCTGGCTCGACCTGCGGCGGTGGCTGCCCGGCACCGGCTTCGACGCCGAGCGGCGGCTGTGGCGGGGCCTGTTCGAGACGGCGAAGGTCAGCATCCTGCCGGGCGGGGCGTTCCGCTCGCCCGAGCCGGGCTGGTTCCGGCTGTGCCACACCGTCGCGGCCCCCCTGGTCGCGGAGGCGATCCGCCGGATCGCCGCCCACTTGGAGGGGGAGCCCGGCGCGCTCCCCCTCGACGACCCCTCGAACGGAAGGCACCCATGAGCACGGCTCCCGGTCCGCTCGACCGCTGGTACGAGAACGCAGGCGTGCGGGGCGGCGTACGGAGGATGTTCGACGCCGAGACGGAGCGCGGCCGGGTGTTCTTCCCGGACGCCCTGGTTCCGCACCTGGCCCACCCCGAGGTGAAGGCGCTGGCTCCGGAGCGGGTCCGCGAGGTCTCCGTACGGCACCTGTACCAGTTCCTGCACTCGACGACCCACCTGGAGACCCGGGTGGTGAACGGGGCCGCCGAGCCCGTCGCCAACGGCAACTCCGGGCTGCACTTCCCCACCGCGCTGCGGATGGACGCCTTCAAGGTGTACTGCGACGAGGGCTACCACGCCCTCTACAGCCTGGACCTGGCCGACCAGGTCGCGGCCGCGACCGGGATCGCGGTGCCCGAGGTGGACTACGGCGGTTTCGTCACGGCCCTCCAGGAGAGCGGGCGCCGGCTGCTGCCCGAGGACCCGGTGCTGGCCGGCCAGCTCCAGGCGGTGGTCTTCGAGACGCTGATCACGGCGGTGCTGAACGAGGTGCCGCAGGATCCGACGGTGGTGAGCACGGTGCGCGAGCTGATGCGCGACCACGCCAAGGACGAGGGGCGCCACCACCGCTTCTTCTCCGCGTTCTTCCTGGAGCTGTGGGCCCGGCTCGATCCGCGCCGCCGGGGCCTGGCGGCCCGGGCGCTGCCCGCGATGATCCGGGCGGCCCTGGACTGGGACCTGGAGCCGGTGCGGGTGTCGCTGCGGCTGGCCGGCCTGGACGAGGACCGTACCGAGGCGGTCCTCGTGGACAGCTACGGCGGCGGGGCCGGGCTGGACCGCATCCAGACGATCTCCCGTTCCACCCTGCGGCTGTGCGCCCAGGTCGGCGCGTTCGACCTGCCCGGCGCCACGGACGCCTTTGCCGCCCACGGACTGCGCGCCCCGGAGGAGAGCGATGTCTGAGCCCGAGCCCGTCACGTACGAGAACTACCTGCGGCTTCCCGAGCTGCTCTCGCTCCAGGTGCCGCTGGCCGACGGGGTGGCCGACGAGCTGCTGTTCATCGCCGTCCACCAGGTGCAGGAGCTGTGGTTCGGGCAGTTGCTGCGCGACCTGTCCGACGCGCGCGAGCGGATGCTGGAGGGCGACGCGCGCGCGGCGCGGGCCCGGCTGGCGCGCGGGGTGTCGGTGACGCGGGCACTGATCGCGGGGATCCATCCGCTGCGCGCCATGCCGCCGCGGGAGTTCCACGCCTTCCGCGGGGTGCTGGGCAGCAGCAGCGGCGCGCAGTCGGCGCAGTACCTGGAGATCGCGGCGCTGTGCGGGGCGGACTGGGTGCGCGGGGAGTACGGGGCCCGGGTGATCGCGGGGCTGGGTGCGCGGGAGCGGGAGCGGCTGCGCGGGCGGCTGGCGGAGCCGACGCTGTGGGAGGCGTACGTGGGGCTGCTGGCCAAGGCCGGGTTCGCGGTGGGCAGCCCCGAGGAGCGCCGGGAGGCGTTCGGGCGGATCGCGGCGGAGCCCCGGGACGGCGACCCGGCGGAGTTCGCGGAGCTGTGGGAGCTGTCGGAGGCGCTGGTGGACCTCGACGAGATCTGGACCGAGTGGCGGGCCTGCCACGCGCTGCTGGTGGAACGGCAGATCGGCGGGCGGCCGGGGACCGGGGGCAGCAGCGGGGTGGCCCACCTGCGGGCGGCGGTGTACCGGCGGTTCTACCCGGAGCTGTGGGAGGCCCGGGACGCGGGGCTCCCGGCCCTGGCCGGGCGGTGACGCGGCGGGCCCGGCCGGGCGGTGACGCGGCGGGCCGGCCGGGGCGGGGCGTGCGGGAGCCCGGGGCGCTATGGCCCCGGGCTCCGTACGGCCGTGCGGCGGGTCAGTGTTCCTTGGGCGTCCAGAAGTCCAGCAGCGTGCCGACGCCGGGCTCGACGGACTTCCACGTTCCGGTGAAGGAGACGACGGCCAGCGCGGCCGTCGGGAAGCCCGTGCGCGACATCCGTGCCAGGGTGTCGCCCTCCGCGTGGGCGCAGAGCACGTCGGCGAGGGCGTGCATGCCGGGGTTGTGGCCGATGAGGAGGAGGTCGGCGACCTCGTCGGACGTCTCGTTCAGCAGGGCGATGAGCTCGCCCGGGGAGGCGTCGTAGATCCGCTCCTCGTACGAGGTCCTCGGCCGGTGCGGGAGTTCCTGGACGGCGAGCTTCCACGTCTCCCGGGTGCGGGCGGCGGTGGAGCAGAGGGCCAGGTCGAAGGCGATGCCGGTCTCGGCGAGCTTCAGCCCGGCGGCCGGCGCGTCCTTGCGGCCGCGTTCCGCCAGCGGGCGGTCGTGGTCGGACACCTCGGGCCAGTCGGCCTTGGCGTGCCGGAGGAGGGCGATCCTGCGGGGTGTGTCGGCGCTCATGACTCCCAGCTTCGCATGAAACGCGCCACGGGGCGCAGGGTGTTGAGGGGCTCGGGCCGGGCCGGGAGGCGTGCCCCGGCGCGCACGGGTCAGCCGACGGCGCGCAGCAGTTCCCGGCTCATCTGGAGGAGTCCGGCGCTCTCGCCCGCGGCCGCGTGGGCCTCGCCCGAGCCGGCGAGGAGCAGCAGCAGGAGTCCGAAGGCGAGCGCGGGCAGGGCGAGGGTCCACCAGTGCAGCCGGGCGTTGGCTCCGGCGTGGGCCACGGGGCGGCGGCGGACGGACGGGGTGTGCGTGGGGGCCGACATGGCCGCCTCCGGGGGTGTGCGCTGGGACGGGCTCGCTCTGCTTCGAATCTAGGGATCCGAGGCGGCGTTTCCCATCGGGGGCACACCCCAGTCGACCCTGAACCTGGCCCCCTAGGGGACGGGGGGCTACCCCCACCACCGGCGGGCGGGGCCCGGTCGGGGCGGCGGCTCAGGGGCGGCGGCTCAGGGGGAGGCGAGGGTGGCGATGACGGCGATGACGACGGTCACGAGCAGCATCGCGCCGAGCACGAGGCCCAGCTTCTTGTGACCGTTCTGGGGGTTCGGTTCGAGTACGGGCGACATGCCGGTCAGTCTCGCATGCCGCATTCGTCCTCGATCGTGCGGTCCCGGCCCGCGAGGACGCCGAGGGCGATCTGGGGGACGAGCAGCGCGCTCATCACGGCGAGCGGCAGGTCCCATCCGCCGCTGTGCTGGTAGAGGGTGCCGATGAGGAGCGGCCCGGGAATGGAGATCAGGTAGCCGGTGCTCTGGGCGAAGGCGGAGAGCTTGACGACCCCGGCCGGGGACTTGGCGCGCAGCCCGATCATGGTGATGACGAGCGGGAACGCGCAGTTGGAGATGCCGAGCAGCAGGGCCCAGGCCCAGGCTCCGGCGGCGGGTGCGAGGTAGAGCCCGAGGTAGCCGGCGAAGCCGAACAGGCCGAGGGTGACGGCGATGGGGCCCTGGTGGCGCATGCGGCCGGCGAGGCGGGGGATGACGAAGGCCAGCGGGACGCCCATGACCATGGTGACGGCGAGCAGCACACCGGCGGTGGAGGCGGAGACTCCGGCGTCGCGGAAGATCTGCGGGAGCCAGCCCATGGTGACGTAGGCGCCGGTGGCCTGGAGGCCGAAGTAGCAGGCGAGCGCCCAGGCGGTGCGGCTGCGGACGACGGAGGGGCCCGCGTCCTCGCGGGCGGCGGTGGCGGGCTCGGCCGCCTTCGCGCGGCGGCTCGCGGCGGCGATGGGCAGCCAGGGCAGTACGGCGGCCAGCGCGAGGACGGCCCAGATCAGCAGGCCGGTGCGCCAGCTGCCGCCGAGGGCGGAGGTCAGCGGGACGGTCGCGGCGGCGGCGAGGGAGGTGCCGGCGGCCAGGGCCATGGAGTAGAGCCCGGTCATGGTGCCGACGCGGTCGGGGAACCAGCGCTTGACGATGACCGGCAGCAGCACGTTGGTCAGGGCTATGCCGGCCAGGGACAGCGCGCTGGCCGCGAGGAAGCCGGCGGCGCTGTCGGCGAAGGGGCGGATCAGCAGGCCCGCGGCGACGGCGGCCATGCCGGCGCAGACGACGGCGGCGGGGCCGAAGCGGCGTGAGAGGCGGGGCGCGGTGATACCGAAGACGGCGAAGCAGAGGGCGGGGACGGAGGTGATGAGCCCGGCGACGGTGCCGCTCATGTGGAGGCCGGTGCGGGTCTCCTCGAAGAGGGCGCCGAGGCTGGTGATGGCGGGACGCAGGTTCAGTGCGGCCAGCACGATTCCGACGATGAGCACCGGGCCGAGCCACTTGGGGGGGACGTGCGCGGGAGCGGGGAGCGGCCGGCGGGCAGGGGTGTGCACGGCCGCGGGGCGGTCCATGGTCTGGATTTCTTCGTCGGACATTGAACCATCATAGAATCATGGGATGATTGGTTGTCCAGTCGTTCCGCCGCCCCAGAAGAGGATCCCGCTCACATGCCGCTGACTTCGCCCCGGCGATCCGCGCTCGTCGATCAGGTGATCGCCCAGCTCCGGAACCAGATCACCTCCGGGGAATGGCCGGTGGGGAGCCGGATCCCCACCGAGCCCGAGCTGGTCGAGCTGATGGGGGTGGCCCGCAACACGGTGCGGGAGGCCGTCCGAGCGCTGGCGCACAACGGACTGCTGGACATCCGCCAGGGTTCGGGCACCTACGTGATCGCCACCAGCGAGCTCGCCGGGGTGATGCACCGCCGCTTCTCGGGGGCCGACCCGCGCCACATCGCGGAGCTGCGTTCGACGCTGGAGTCGGCGGCGGCCCGGCTGGCCGCGGAGCGGCGCACCGAGCGGGACCTCGTCCAGCTGGACGCGCTGCTGGCGCGGCGCGAGGAGGCGTGGGCGAGCGGGGACACGGAGCTGTTCGTCGGGGCCGACGTCGGGCTGCACATGGCGGTGGTGACGGCCTCGCACAACGACGTGCTGATCGAGCTGTACGCGGACCTGGGCGACCTGGTGGCGGACTGGCTGCGGGCGGACGTCGGCGCCGTGCTGGATCCGGCCGACCACCTCGACCACGCCCGCCTGATCGAGGCGATCCGGGCCGGGGACGGGGACGCGGCGGCCTCGGAGGCGGCCGGCTACCCGTACGTCTGCCTCGGCAAGGGCCGCCGCTGACCGGCCTCAGGGCCGCTGGTGGCTCACCCAGGCGGTACGGACCTCTTTCCAGCAGCGCCCGGTGAGCCGGACCCGGCCGGCCGGGTCCAGGGGCACGGCGGCGCTGTCGGCGTCCAGGTCCCACCAGCGGTCGCACTCCACGTGCAGGCGCAGCAGGTCGGTCTCGGGGTAGCCGTTGTGGCAGCGCGCGATCACCTGCGAGCCCTCGATCTCGGTGTCGCAGTCGGCGCCGAACAGCTCACGGGGGGCCGCGGGGGCGGTCCGTACGGGTGGCTCGGCGGGAAGGTCGGCGAGGTCCACGACGGCCAGGGCGGCGGATTCGGGGCCCGCCCCGGCCTCCCGGGCGCCGGGGCGCGCGGTGGCTCCGGGGATCAGGAGTGCGGCCAGGGCCACGGAGGTGACCAGCAGCGATACCGCTCGGCTCGGCCTCGCGCGCACGCCGGTACCTCCTCCCCGAAGCAGCCGGGAAGATCCCGACGTGGTCAGTTTGCAGGCATCTGTCCTGGTTTTCGACTCGGGAAGATCCGCTCAGACGGCGAAAATCTGATCGAACGACACCCCGCTCCCCCTGTCCCGGAGCGCGAAAACGGCGGTGGGCGCGCCCCCCCCGGGGGGGGGGGGGGCCCCCCCGGCCCGGGCGGGGGGAGGCGCAGGGGCCCCGGGCGTGGCGGGCCCCGGCGCCGGGCCCGCTCACGCCCCAGGGGGTGGGGGACCAGTGC
>NZ_JBICWZ010000007.1:23145-455053 GCF_043199995.1 Streptomyces sp. NPDC048507
TTCCAGTCGGTATGATCGGCGATGACTCCTAAAAACTTATCCACGTACACCCCGCCCCCCGTCACCGGTCGCGGTAAACCGGGGGGGGCCGCGCCCCCCCGGGGGAAGGCGCGGCCACCGCCGTACGGATGCGGGTACCGCTCAGGCGCCCATCGCGTGCAGGCCGCCGTCGACGTGCACGATCTCGCCCGTGGTCTTCGGGAACCAGTCCGACAGCAGCGCGACCACGCCCCGGCCCGCCGGCTCCGGGTCGCTCATGTCCCACTCCAGCATGGAGCGGGAGTTCCAGACCTCCGCCAGGTCGCCGAAGCCGGGGATGGACTTCGCGGCCATCGAGCCGATCGGACCGGCCGAGACCAGGTTGCAGCGGATGTTCTCCTTGCCCAGGTCGCGGGCGAGGTAGCGGCTGGTGGCCTCCAGCGCGGCCTTGGCCGGGCCCATCCAGTCGTACTGCGGCCAGGCGAACTGCGCGTCGAAGGTGAGGCCGACGACGGCCGCGCCCTCGTGCGGGAACAGCGGCTTGCAGGCCATGGTCAGCGACTTGAGCGAGAACGCCGAGACGTGCATGGCCGTGGCCACCGACTCGAACGGGGTGTTGAGGAAGTTGCCGCCCAGGGCGTCCTGCGGCGCGAAGCCGATGGAGTGCACGACGCCGTCGAGGCCGCCCAGCTCGTCGCGGACGAGACCCTCCAGGCGGGCCAGGTGCTCGTCGTTGGTGACGTCGAGCTCGATGACCTTCGCGGGCTTGGGGAGCTTGCGCGCGATGCGCTCGGTCAGCGTCGGCCGCGGGAAGGCGGTGAGGATGACCTCGGCCCCCTGCTCCTGGGCCAGCCGGGCGGTGTGGAAGGCGATGGAGGACTCCATCAGCACCCCGGTGATGAGGATGCGCTTGCCGTCGAGAATTCCGCTCATGGTGATCAGTGACCCATGCCCAATCCGCCGTCAACGGGAATGACGGCTCCTGTGATGTACGCGGCGTCGTCGGACGCCAGGAAGCTGACGGCCGCCGCGATCTCCTCGGGCTGCGCGTAGCGGGCGAGCGGCACCTGGTCCACGATGGCGGCGCGCTGCTCGTCGGTGAGCACCTTCGTCATGTCGGTGTCCACGAAACCGGGGGCGACCACGTTGAAGGTGATGTTGCGGGAGCCCAGCTCGCGGGCGAGCGAGCGGGCGAAGCCGACCAGCGCGGCCTTGGAGGCGGCGTAGTTGGCCTGGCCGGCCGAGCCCATCAGACCCACGACCGAGGAGATCAGGACGACGCGGCCCTTCTTCGCCCGGAGCATGCCGCGGTTGGCCCGCTTGACCACGCGGAAGGTGCCCGTGAGGTTGGTGTCGACGACCGAGGCGAAGTCCTCCTCGGACATGCGCATCAGCAGCGTGTCCTTGGTGACGCCGGCGTTGGCCACCAGCACCTCGACGTTGCCGTGCTTGGCCTCGACCTCCTTGTAGGCCTGCTCCACCTGCTCGGAGTCGGTGATGTCGCAGCGCACGGCCAGCACGCCCAGCTCGGTGAGCTCCTGCGGCGGCTCCCCCGAGCGGTACGTGATCGCGACCTTGTCGCCGGCCTGCGCGAAGGCTCGGGCGATGGCGAGGCCGATGCCCCGGTTACCTCCGGTGACGAGAACCGAGCGGCTCAACGGATCACCCTTTCGCTAGCTGTCTGAATAGCAAAAACCTATAGGTCCGGCCGCACATCCGGAGAATCGGGCTCCGACAGGGCCTCGCGACGCGCGCTGTCGAGTACCTACAGAAACGGGTATGCACCGGGGGGCCGATCGCGACATGATCGAGCCGACCTGCCCCGACCCCCGGAGGATTTCCGTGGCCCATTCCATCGACGCGGCCTTCACCGCGCTGCCCCTGCGGGCGCTCGCCGACGCGGCGCTCGCCCGGGCCCGCGCGCTGGGCGCCGACCATGCCGACTTCCGGCTCGAGCGGATCCGCAGCGCCTCCTGGCGCCTGCGCGACGCCAAGCCCTCCGGCGGCTCCGACACGACGGACCTCGGGTACGCGGTCCGCGTGGTGCACGGGGGCAGCTGGGGCTTCGCCTCCGGCGTCGACCTGACCATGGACGCCGCCGCCAAGGTGGCCTCGCAGGCCGTGGCCATGGCGAAGCTGTCGGCCCAGGTGATCAAGGCCGCGGGCTCGGACGAGCGGGTCGAGCTGGCCGACGAGCCGGTGCACGCCGACAAGACCTGGATCTCCGCCTACGACGTGGACCCCTTCTCGGTGCCGGACACCGAGAAGGCGGCCCTGCTCGCCGACTGGAGCTCCCGGCTGCTGGCCGCCGAGGGCGTCGCGCACGTCGACGCCTCGCTGCTCGCCGTCCACGAGAACAAGTTCTACGCCGACACCGCGGGCACCTCCACCACGCAGCAGCGGGTGCGGATCCACCCGCAGCTCACCGCCGTCGCCGTGAACGCCACCACCGGCGAGTTCGACTCGATGCGCACCATCGCCCCGCCCGCCGGACGCGGCTGGGAGTACCTGACGGGCACCGGCTGGGACTGGAACTCCGAGCTGGAGGACATCCCCGGCCTGCTCGCCGAGAAGATGCGGGCGCCGAGCGTCGAGGCGGGGCGCTACGACCTCGTCGTGCACCCGTCCAACCTGTGGCTGACCATCCACGAGTCCATCGGCCACGCCACCGAGCTCGACCGGGCGCTGGGCTACGAGGCGGCGTACGCCGGGACCTCCTTCGCCACCTTCGACCAGCTGGGCAAGCTCAAGTACGGCTCCCCGGTCATGAACGTGACCGGTGACCGCACGGCCGCGCACGGCCTGGCCACGATCGGCTACGACGACGAGGGCGTCGAGGCGCAGAGCTGGGACCTCGTCAAGGACGGCACCCTGACCGGCTACCAGCTGGACCGGCGGATCGCGAAGCTCACCGGTCTGGGGCGCTCCAACGGATGCGCGTACGCCGACTCCCCCGGCCACGTGCCCGTCCAGCGGATGGCGAACGTCTCCCTCCAGCCCGATCCGGGCGGCCTGTCCACCGAGGACCTGATCGGCGGGGTGGAGCGCGGGATCTACGTGGTCGGCGACCGCTCCTGGTCGATCGACATGCAGCGCTACAACTTCCAGTTCACCGGGCAGCGCTTCTTCCGCATCGAGAACGGCCGGCTGGCCGGTCAGCTGCGCGACGTCGCCTACCAGGCCACGACGACCGACTTCTGGGGCTCGATGGAGAAGGTCGGCGGCCCGCAGACCTACGTCCTGGGCGGCGCCTTCAACTGCGGGAAGGCCCAGCCGGGCCAGGTCGCGGCGGTCTCCCACGGCTGCCCGTCCGCCCTGTTCCGCGACGTGAACATCTTGAACACCACGCAGGAGGCCGGACGCTGATGTCGACCCGAACCACGCCGCACGAGATCGTCGAGCGCGCCCTGGAGCTGTCCACCGCCGACGGCTGCGTCGTCATCGCGGACGAGGAGTCCAGCGCCAACCTGCGCTGGGCGGGCAACGCGCTCACCACCAACGGCGTCACCCGCGGACGCACCCTGACGGTCATCGCCACCGTCGACGGCAAGGAGGGCACGGCCTCGGGGGTCGTCTCGCGCTCCGCCGTCACGGCCGCCGACCTGGAACCGCTGGTCCGGGCCGCCGAGGCGGCCGCTCGCGGGGCCGGCCCCGCCGAGGACGCCCAGCCGCTGGTGACCGGCACCCCGACCTCGCCGGACTTCACCGACGGCCCCGCCGAAACCTCCTCGGCGGTGTTCGCGGACTTCGCCCCCGCCCTCGGCGAAGCCTTCGCCCGGGCCCGGGCCGGCGGCCGGGAGCTGTACGGGTTCGCGAACCACGAGATGGTCTCCACGTACGTCGGCACCTCGACCGGGCTGCGGCTGCGCCACGACCAGCCCAACGGCACCCTGGAGCTGAACGCGAAGTCCCCGGACCGCTCCCGCTCGGCCTGGGCCGGCCGGTCCACCCGGGACTTCAAGGACGTGGACCCGACCGTGCTGGACGCGGAGCTCGCCGTACGGCTGGGCTGGGCGGAACGCAGGATCGAGCTGCCGGCCGGGCGGTACGAGACGCTGCTGCCGCCCACGGCCGTGGCGGACCTGCTGATCTACCAGATGTGGTCGGCGGCGGCCCGGGACGCGACGGAGGGCCGCACGGTCTTCTCCAAGCCCGGCGGCGGCACCCGCGTCGGGGAGCGGCTGTCCCCGCTGCCGCTGACCCTGCGCAGCGATCCGCACGCGCCGGGCCTGGAGTCGGCGCCCTTCGTGATCGCGCACAGCTCCGGCGACGACGCCTCGGTGTTCGACAACGGCCTGCCGGTCCCGGCGACCGAGTGGATCAGCGGCGGCGAGCTGTCACGGCTGACCACCACCCGGCACAGCGCCGCCCTGACCGGGCTGCCGCTCTCCCCCGCCTTCGGCAACCTCGTGCTGGACGGCGGCGGGGACAAGTCGCTGGAGGAGATGGTGGCGGGCACCGAACGGGGCCTGCTGCTGACCTGCCTCTGGTACATCCGCGAGGTCGACCCGGCCACGCTGCTGCTCACGGGCCTGACCCGGGACGGGGTCTATCTGGTGGAGAACGGGCAGGTCACGGGCGAGGTCAACAACTTCCGGTTCAACGAGTCCCCGGTGGACCTGCTGTCGCGGGCCTCCGAGGCCGGCCGGACCGAGAAGACCCTGCCGCGCGAGTGGGGGGACTGGTTCACCCGGGCCGCGATGCCGGCGCTGCGGATCCCGGACTTCAACATGAGCTCGGTCAGCAAGGGCGTCTGACCCACCTAGACTGACCATGGCAATTTCAGACATCGAAGGAGTCGAGAGACCGTGACGGACATCGTCGACGAACTGAAGTGGCGCGGGCTCTTCGCCCAGTCCACCGACGAAGAAGCGCTGCGCAAGGCGTTCGCGGACGGTCCGGTCACCTTCTATTGCGGCTTCGACCCGACGGCGGCCTCGCTGCACGTGGGGCACCTGGTGCAGGTGCTCACCGTGCGCCGGCTCCAGCAGGCCGGTCACCGGCCGCTGGCGCTGGTCGGCGGGGCCACCGGTCAGATCGGTGACCCGCGCCCGACCGCCGAGCGCACGCTGAACGACCCGGAGACCATCGCGAACTGGGTCGCCCGGCTGCGCTCGCAGATCGAGCCGTTCCTGTCCTTCGAGGGCGAGAACGCCGCGCTCATGGTGAACAACCTGGACTGGACGGCGGGCATGTCCGCCATCGAGTTCCTGCGGGACATCGGCAAGCACTTCCGGGTCAACAAGATGCTGACGAAGGACTCGGTCGCCAAGCGGCTGGAGTCCGACCAGGGCATCAGCTACACCGAGTTCAGCTACCAGCTGCTCCAGGGCATGGACTTCCTGGAGCTGTACCGCCGCTACGGCTGCGTCCTCCAGCAGGGCGGCTCGGACCAGTGGGGCAACCTGACGGCCGGGCTCGACCTGATCCACCGGGTGGAGCCGGACGCGCACGTCCACGCGATGGCCACCCCGCTGATGGTCAAGGCGGACGGCACCAAGTTCGGCAAGTCCGAGAGCGGCGCCGTCTGGCTGGACCCGGAGATGACGAGCCCGTACGCGTTCTACCAGTTCTGGCTGAACGTGGACGACCGGGACATCTCCACCTACATGCGGATCCTGTCCTTCAAGTCCCGCGCGGACCTGGAGGAGCTGGAGGCGCAGACCGCCGAGCGGCCGCAGGCGCGTGCCGCGCAGCGGGCGCTCGCGGAGGAGCTGACCACGCTGGTGCACGGCGCCGGCCAGTGCGCCGCCGTGATCGCCGCGTCGAAGGCGCTGTTCGGTCAGGGCGAGCTGGCGGAGCTGGACGAGGCCACGCTGGCCGCGGCCCTCTCCGAGCTGCCGCGGGCGCGGGTCGCCGAGCCGGGCCTGGTCGTGGACCTGCTCGCGGAGACCGGCCTGGTCGCCAGCAAGTCCGCCGCCCGCCGGACCGTGAAGGAGGGCGGTGCCTACGTGAACAACGTGAAGGTCACCGCCGAGGACGCGGTCCCCGCCGCGGAGGAACTGCTGCACGGCCGCTGGCTCGTGCTGCGGCGCGGCAAGAAGAACCTGGCCGCGGTGGAGGTCACCGGCGCCTGACGGCTCGGGAGGACGGCCGCCGCCCGGCGGCCGGCACGACGGAGGGCCGCCGCGGACACGACGTCCGCGGCGGCCCTTCGCGTGCCCGGTGCTACACGGTGCGGCGCTTGTCGCCCCGCAGCGCGATGTAGGCCATGTCGCCGAGCCCGACGATCACGACCGCGCCGACCAGCTGCAGCAGGTGCCTGATCCAGTCGATGCCCCGTGTGTCCTCGACGCCGATCCACCGCGAGACGGCGTTGCCGAGGAGGGCTCCGGCGATGCCGAAGAGGGTGGTCAGCCACAGGGGCTGGTGCTGCTTGCCCGGCAGGATGGCCCGGGCGATGAGGCCCAGCACGAAACCGACGATGATCGCCCACAACCATTGCATGTCGAGCCTCCTCGTGGCGCGTTGTGCGCGTGTGGGCCAAGTCTCGACCCGTCCGGCCCCGCGCGCACCTCGGACGGCCCGTCGGAGGGACACCCCCCTACTCCTCGGCGGCGCGGGGGCGGCGTACGGTGGGAGGGTTGCGGGCCGGGGCGTGCCCGGCGGGTGGATCGGGTGGTGGAGCATGGAGCGGTCGAAGCGGAACGGGGCCGAGGTCTTCCGGATCACCGGGGCGCGGATGAGCCTCGCCGAGGACGTGCGCGGACGGCAGCGCCGGTACGTGATCTCGATGGCGATCCGCACCCTGTCCGTCGTCGCCACGGTCGTGCTGTGGAACGTGGAACGCCATGTGGCGATGGTGACGCTGGCCGCCGGTCTGCTGCTGCCCTACATCGCGGTGGTCATCGCCAACGCCGGCCGCGAGTCCACGCCCTCGCTGCCCTCGCACTTCACGGCGGCCCCTGTGCGCCCGGCACTGGACGCGGGGAACCTCAGTAAAAGCTCAGATCAATCATGAAGTTCCGGTGCACCCCGGCGGGTCCTGCGTGACATACTGCCTACGCGCTCCGCATCCCCCGTCGGAGCGACGGACCGACGCCGGGCAGCTCCCCCCGTGGCTGCCCGGCGTCGCCCTTCCGTTTGTAGGGTTGAGGCCGTGAACTCCCCTGACTTCTTCTCCGGGCCCGGCTCCGAGATCGACACCCCCACCTGCTCCGCCAAGGGCTGCCGCGCTGCCGCGGACTGGGTCCTGGCGTGGAACAACCCGAAGCTGCACGCGCCGGAGCGGCGCAAGACGTGGCTGGCGTGCGAGGAACACCGCGAGCACCTGTCCCAGTTCCTGGGCGTGCGCGGGTTCCTCAAGGACGTCGTGAAGCTCGACGAGTGGGTCCAGCCGGAGGGCTCGGAACGCGGCTGAGCGCGCGGCCCGGCCGAGCGCGCGGCTCGGCCGGTCGTTCGGCCGGGCCGGGCGTTCGGCCGGGCCGGTCAGCCGCCGATCGCCGACATGGGGCGGTCGGGCTGGAGGAAGGACGGGTCGTCGAGACCGGACCCGGCCTTCTTGCCCCACATCGCGACCTTCCACAGCCGGGCGATCTCCTCGTCCGGGGCGCCCGAACGCAGGGCGGCGCGCAGGTCCGACTCCTCGGTGGCGAACAGGCACGTACGGACCTGGCCGTCGGCCGTGAGGCGGGTGCGGTCGCAGGCCCCGCAGAAGGGGCGGGTGACGGAGGCGATGACTCCGACGGTGGCCGGACCGCCGTCGACCACCCAGCGCTCCGCGGGGGCGGAGCCGCGCTCCTCGGAGCCCTCCTCGGTGAGGGTGAAGCGGGTGCGCAGGGACTGCAGGATGTCCCCGGCGGTGATCATGCCGTCGCGCTTCCAGCCGTGCTGGGCGTCCAGGGGCATCTGCTCGATGAAGCGGAGCTCGTACTCGTTCTCCACGGCCCAGGCGAGCAGGTCGGGGGCCTCGTCGGCGTTGAGTCCGGGCATCAGCACGGCGTTGACCTTGACCGGGGTCAGGCCGGCTTCGCGGGCGGCGGCCATACCGTCGATGACGTCGCGGTGGCGGTCGCGGCGGGTGAGGGTCTTGAAGACCTCGGGGCGCAGCGTGTCCAGCGAAACGTTCACCCGGTCCAGGCCGGCGGCCTTGAGCGCCTGTGCGGTGCGCTTGAGACCGATGCCGTTGGTGGTCAGGGACATCCGGGGGCGCGGCTCCAGGGCCGCGCACTGCTCCACGATGCCGACCAGGCCGGGCCGCAGCAGCGGCTCGCCGCCGGTGAAGCGCACCTCGGTGATGCCGAGCCGGGTGACGGCGATGCGGACCAGCCGGACGATCTCGTCGTCACTCAGCAGGTCGGACTTGCCGAGCCACTGCAGGCCCTCCTCGGGCATGCAGTAGGTGCAGCGCAGATTGCACCGGTCGGTGAGTGAGACGCGCAGGTCAGTGGCCACGCGGCCGTAGGTGTCGAGAAGCACTGTGGGCCCCCTCCCTGTCCGGATCCGTAGAGCTTGGCGCTGTCGCGGGTACGCGGGAGCGCTCCTTTCGAGCCTACGCGACGGGCGTCGCACTCAGGGGGGCCCAAAGGAACGAGAGGCGGCGCGGCCGCGTCGTAGAGAAGTACGACGCGGCCACGCTGGGTGTTCGGTGGATCTCAGTGAGCCCCTGTTCCGGTGAGGGATCGGACCTCCAGCTCGGCGAACTTCTGGGGGTCGGCCTTCTCCTTGGACAGTACGGTTCCCAGCCACCCCAGGAGGAAGCCGAGGGGGATGGAGATGATCCCCGGGTTCTCCAGGGGGAACCAGTGGAAGTCGACGCCCTTGAACATCGAGGTCTTCTCGTTGCCGGAGACCACGGGCGAGAACAGGACGAGGACCACGGAGGAGACGAGGCCTCCGTAGATGGACCAGAGGGCGCCCCGGGTGGTGAAGCGCTTCCAGAAGAGGCTGTAGAGGATCGTCGGCAGGTTCGCCGAGGCCGCGACGGCGAAGGCGAGGGCCACCAGGCCGGCGATGTTGATGTCCCGGGCGAGCGCGCCGAGGACGATGGCGACGGCGCCGATCACGACGGTGGACCAGCGGGCCGCCCGTACCTCTTCCTTCTCGGTGGCCTGGCCCTTGCGGATCACGTTCACGTAGATGTCGTGCGCGAAGGACGAGGAGGAGGCGAGGGTGAGGCCGGCGACCACGGCGAGGATCGTCGCGAAGGCCACCGCGGAGATCACGGCGAGCAGGACCGCGCCGCCCGTGGAGTCGGCGCCGCCGCCGACGGCCTGGGCCAGCAGCGGGGCGGCGGTGTTGCCGGACGGGTTGGAGTCGGTGATCTCCTTGGGGCTGAGCAGGGCGGCGGCGCCGAAGCCGAGCGCGATCGTCATCAGGTAGAAGGCCCCGATGATGCCGATGGCCCAGTTCACGGACTTCCGGGCGGCCTTCGCAGTGGGCACGGTGTAGAAGCGGATCAGGATGTGCGGCAGGCCGGCGGTGCCGAGGACCAGGGCGAGGCCGAGGGAGATGAAGTCCAGCTTCGAGGTGCCGGTGACCCCGTATTTGAGCCCCGGTTCCAGGAAGGAGGCGCCCTTGCCGCTGTTCTCGGCGGCCTTGCCGAGCAGGGCGGAGACGTTGAAGTTGAACTTCCACATCACCAGGAAGGTGATGAGCAGGGCGCCCGCGATGAGCAGGACGGCCTTGACCATCTGGACCCAGGTGGTGCCCTTCATGCCGCCGATGGTCACGTAGACGATCATCAGCACGCCGACCAGGGCGACGATCCCGATCTGGCCGCCGTCGCTGGTGATGCCGAGCAGCAGGGAGACCAGTACGCCCGCGCCGGCCATCTGCGCGAGCAGGTAGAAGATCGAGACGACGATGGTGGAGGTGCCGGCGGCGGTCCGGACGGGCCGCTGGCGCATCCGGTACGCGAGGACGTCGCCCATCGTGTAGCGGCCGGAGTTGCGCAGCGGCTCGGCGACGAGCAGCAGGGCCACCAGCCAGGCGACCAGGAAGCCGATGGAGTAGAGGAAGCCGTCGTAGCCCTTGAGGGCGATGACTCCGGCGATGCCGAGGAAGGAGGCGGCGGACATGTAGTCGCCGGAGATGGCCAGGCCGTTCTGGAATCCGGTGAACTGGCGTCCGCCCGCGTAGAAGTCGGCGGCGTCCTTGGTCTGGCGGCCGGCCCAGACGGTGATGACCAGGGTGGCCACGACGAACAGCCCGAAGAGGGTGAGGATGATCGGGCGGTGTTCGCTCGCTCCGGCGGCGACCGTCAGGTGCGTGAGGGCGCTCATGCTCCGGCCTCCAGGCGCGCCTTGATGGCCTCGGCCTTGGGGTCGAGGCGGCTGGCGGCGTGGCGCGAGTACCACCACGCGATGAGGAAGGTCGTCGCGAACTGGGCGAGGCCGAGCACGAGGGCGACGTTGATGTTGCCGAAGAGCTTGGTCCCCATGAAGCCGCCCGCGTAGTTGCACAGCAGGACGTAAAGCAGGTACCAGACGATGAAGGCCACGGTGAGCGGGAAGGCGAAGGAGCGGAAGGAGCCGCGCAGTTCCGCGAACTCGGGGCTCTGCTGAGCGGCCGCGAACTGCTCGGCCGTGGGGCTCGCCGGTGACGGTTCCGCGCCGCCCTGCGGGGGCGCTGCTTCGGTGGTCACGGGGGGTTCTCCTTGTGACGCGGGTGCGGTGGGGACGGACGGCAAAGCGACCTCCGTGTGTGGGGGGAGAGTGATGCTGATCCCCCCTGACAACGGCACGGTCGGCGTGTCGGGACGGTTCAACGCCCGCTGTTTCTTTGACTGGTTCTCTTTTCGAACGGCTGATTTCTCGAACGGATGGCGCGGAAGAGAACGTCAGCGCTAGGTTCACGTGTCATGCACCCGTCCGACGCGACCGCGTGCGGACGGCTTTTTCACGATGATGTGGAGAACCCATGGCTCATCTGGGACACGGCCGCCGGCGGGCCCTCGCCGTTCCGGCCGGCCTCGCGCTGACGGCCTCGCTCGCCTTCCTGCCCCCGGTGGCGGCTTCGGCCGCACCGCTCGGCAACACGGCGGGCCCGGCGACGGCCGCGCAGGCCGCCCCCGCGGGGCCGAAGCTGTCGTACGTGGCGAACCTGACCGCGTACGGGACCGTCAAGCAGGCCAAGAAGGCCGTCGAGCGGGCCGGCGGAACGGTGGTGACGTCCTACGAGCAGATCGGAGTCGTCGTCGCCCACTCCCAGAATCCGGACTTCGCGAAGCTGCTGCGGGCCCAGCGCAGCCTCTTCGTGTCGGTGGGCGCCACCCGCACGGCCCCCCTCCAGACGGTGCAGACCACCGAGGAGGGCACGACCCAGAAGCTGAGCGCGGCGGACGCCGCGAAGGCGGCGGCCCAGGCGGCGCCGGGGCAGGAGCCGCTGGAGGCGAACCAGTGGGACCTGCGGGCGATCAGGGCCGACCAGGCGCACAAGATCAACGACGGCAGCCCGGACGTCACCGTGGGCGTCATCGACACGGGCGTCGACGACACCCACCCCGACCTGGCCGCCAACTTCTCCAAGGGACAGTCCGCCAACTGCGTGGGGGGCGTCGCCGACACCACCGACGGGGCTTGGCGCCCGTACCCGGACGGCTCCGACCACGGCACGCACGTGGCGGGCACGATCGCCGCGCCGCGCAACGGCATCGGCGTCAGCGGTGTGGCGCCGGGGGTGAAGGTCGCGGGCATCAAGGTGAGCGAGCCCGGGACGAGCCTGTTCTTCACCGAGGCGGTCGTCTGCGGCTTCATGTTCGCCGCCGAGAAGGGGATCGAGGTGACGAACAACAGCTACTACGTCGACCCGTGGATGTTCAACTGCAAGTCGGACGACGACCAGAAGGCGCTGGTGGAGTCCCTCGCCCGGGCCACCAAGTACGCGGAGCGCAAGGGCGTCCTGAACGTGGCCGCCGCGGGCAACGAGGAGTTCGACCTGGCCGCCGACTCCCTCGTCGACACGACCAGCCCGGACGACGCCACCCCCGTCCCGCGCACCATCGACCCGAAGACCTGCCTGGACCTGCCGGCGCAACTGCCCGGTGTGGTCACCGTCAGCGCGACCGGCGACAAGGGCCTGCGCTCGTACTACTCCAGCTTCGGGCTGGGCGTCGTCGACGTGGCCGCCCCCGGCGGCGACAAGTGGCAGGTCCCGGCCACGCCCGACGCCAACGGCCGGGTGCTCTCCACCCTGCCGGGCGGCGGCTACGGCTACAAGCAGGGCACCTCGATGGCCACCCCGCACGTCGCGGGCGTCGCGGCACTGATCAAGAGCGCCCACCCGTGGGCCACGCCCTCGCAGGTCCAGGCGATGCTCAAGGCCCAGGCCACGAAGACGGCCTGCCCGGACAAGATCTACGACGACGCCGGCAACCTGGTCGACGCCGCCACCTGCAAGGCCAAGTGGGGCCAGACCGGCTACTACGGCGCGGGCGTGGTCGACGCGCTCAAGGCCGTCAAGTGACGGACGGCCGCGCCGGACGGTGACGCCGGACGGGCCGGACGGGCCGGACGGGCCGGACGGGAAGTCCCCCGCCCGGCCCGTCCGCGTCCGCCGGGGCTCAGGGCTTGATCAGGACCTTGAGGGCGCTGCGGTCGTCCATCGCCCGGTAGCCCTCCGGGACCTCGTCCAGGGACACGGCGCGGTCGAAGACGGGCGAGGGGTCGATGGCCCCGCTCAGCACGTCCTCCAGCAGCTCCGGGATGTACGCGCGGACCGGTGCCACCCCGCCGCGCAGGGTGATGTTGCGGTCGAACATCACGCCGAGGTCGAGGCCGGTGCCGCTGCCGTGCGGGACCCCGACGTAGCCGATGGCCCCGCCGTCGCGGGTGATGTTCACGGCGGTGCGCATGGACTGCTCGGTGCCGACGGCCTCGATGACGGCGTGCGCGCCCTGGCCGCCGGTCAGTTCGCGGACGGCCGCCTCGGCCGCCTCGCCGCGCTCGGCGACCACGTCGGTGGCACCGAACAGCTTGGCGATGTCGGTGCGGACGGTGTGCCGGCCCAGGGCGATGATCCGGTCGGCGCCGAGCCGCTTGGCGGCCAGTACGCCGCACAGCCCGACCGCCCCGTCACCGACGACGGCGACGGTGGAGCCCTTGCGGACACCCGCGCCGAGGGCGGCGTGGTGGCCGGTGCCCATGACGTCGGAGAGGGCCAGCAGCCCGGTCAGCAGGTGGTCGTCGGAGACGGCCTCCGCCGGGAGCCTGACCAGGGTGCCGTCGGCGTGCGGGACGCGGACGGCCTCGCCCTGGCCGCCGTCGTGGCCGACCGAGCCCCAGAAGCCGCCGTGCACGCAGGAGGTGTACAGGCCCTCGGAGCAGTAGTCGCAGGTGCCGTCGGACCACATGAAGGGGGCCACGACGAGGTCGCCGGCGCGCAGCCCGGAGACGGCGGAGCCGGTCTCCTCGACGACGCCGAGGAACTCGTGCCCGATGCGCTGCCCGGGCTTGCGCGCGGCTTCGCCGCGGTAGGCCCACAGGTCGCTGCCGCAGATGCAGGAGCGCAGCACGCGGACGACGGCGTCCTCGGGGCGCTGGATCGCAGCGTCGGGCACCTCCTCCACGCGGATGTCGTTCGGGGCGTGGATGACGGTGGCGCGCATGGTGGTGCAGCCCTCCGGAGCAGATTGATTCAGTCTTGTATGACTTCCCTACGGTACGCCTGCGCCGGAGCGAGCGCGCCCATGGCCAGCAGGTACTGGGCCGCCAGGTAGGTGGCCATGATCCAGAAGTCGGGCCGGGGGAGCTGGGGCCAGTCGGCGACCCCGGTGGCGATCAGGGTGTCGGAGAGCAGGAACAGCGCCCCGCCGACGGCGGCGGTGCGGCCGAGCGCGCCGGCCCGGTAGGCCATCGCGGTCAGCAGCAGGCTGTACCCGGCGACCGGGACGCGCAGGTCGGACGGCAGACCGTCCCAGAGCAGGGCGACGGTCCCGGTGAGCGCGAGGGCGTACGCGGCCGCGAGCAGGGGGCCGGTCCGGCCCCGGCCGAAGAGCACGAGGTAGCAGACGTGCCCGGCGGCGAAGGAGCCCATGCCGACGAGGAAGGCGGGGTCGGCGTCGAAGAGCAGGGCGAGGTCCCCGCCCCAGCCGAACAGCAGGGCGGCGACCAGGAGCCGGGGCGCGCCGCGGGTGAGGACGTGTGCCACCAGCAGCGGCATCAGCAGCGGCTTGGCGATCACGTGCCCGAGGTGCCAGCCGGCCAGCAGCGCGCCGAGGTCGGCGGCGGCGGCCACGGCGAAGGCGCCGAGCAGCAGCCGGCCGGCCCGGGAGGCCGCGGGGCGGGCCGGACCGGCCGGTCCGGCCGGCGTACGGGACCCGACGACGCTCACGCGGCCCGCTCCGGCGCGGGCACGGGCTGCGGGGCGGCGGGCTCCTGGGCGGCCGGCGCCGGGACGGCGGGCGCGTCGGGGGCGGGCGCGGGCGCGGCCGGCGCCGGGGCGGCGGGCTGCCAGCCGGGGCCCGCGAAGACCCGCCCGGCGCGCTCGCGCCAGCTGCCCGCGGCCCGGACGTCGCGCGCGATGGCGGCGTACTCGTGGGTGGCCACGCGCAGCGGGTTGTGGGTGGCGATGTTCTTGGTGAGCCCGTAGACGGGCCGCTCCGTCTCCCCCACCCAGGAGCCGAACATCCGGTCCCAGACGATCAGGATCCCGCCGAAGTTGCGGTCCAGGTAGCCGCCCTGGGAGGCGTGGTGGACCCGGTGGTGCGAGGGGGTGTTGAACACGTACTCGTAGGCGCGCGGCAGCTTCCCGATCCGCTCGGTGTGCACCCAGAACTGGTACAGCAGGTTGATGCCGTAGCAGAAGGGGATCGCGGCCGGGTGCACGCCGAGGGCGACCATCGGCAGGTAGAACCACCAGGTGGTGGCGCTGGTCCAGGGCTGGCGCAGGGCGGTGGTGAGGTTGAACCGCTTGCTGCTGTGGTGCACGACGTGGCAGGCCCACAGGATGCGGATGACGTGGTGCAGCCGGTGCTGCCAGTAGTAGAGGAAGTCCTGCACGAGCAGCATCAGCAGGGCGGTCCACCACAGGAACGGCACGCGCAGCGGGGTCAGTTCGTAGACCGCGGTGAAGACGGCGACGACCGGGATCTTCCAGAGCAGGTCGAACCCGATGCTGCCGAGCCCCATGGTGACGCTCGTGACGGCGTCCCTGGTGTCGTACCCGGCCGCGTCCTCGTCGGGATGCAGCCGGTAGCTCACCACCTCGATGACGGTGAGCAGCACGAAGGCAGGTATGGACCACAGCACGACATCGGGCAGGTTCGGCATGCCCCGCACCATAGAGGCGCCCCGGGGGGCTCCGCTAGAGGTTGTTACCGATCAGTATCCGACGAAGTTACCCCCGGTACCCGGGATACTGGGCGGCTCGGGCGGGGAGGCGATGTGACGGGGTTCGAGACGGTTCTCTTACGGGTGGCGGGCACGGCGGCGGGCGCCGTGGTCAAGTCCTTCCTGACCCGGACCCCGGGCGCGGGGCTGGCACCCGATCCGGTCCGGCCCGGCCGGCGCTGGCTCACGCCTCCGGCGGAACTGCGCGACCCCGAGGTGCGCCGGCTCACCGAGACCCTCGCCGGCCGGCTCGGCGCCGCCTCGGCGGCGCTGCCGGAGCACGAGCGGCTCGCCGCGGTGGACGCCGTCGGGGACGCCTTCGCCGCCCTGGGCGCCCTCGACATGGACACCCTGCTCGACCTGGACCTCTCCCCCGGCGCCCTCGCCGACCACGTGCTGGCCCACACCCCGCCGGCCGGCCTGAGCGACGCCGCGCAGGCCCTGTACCGGGAACTGGTCGCCCAGAGCTGCGCGCACGCGGTGGAGCACATGACCTCCCTGCCCGCCTTCGCCCCGCGGGCCGGCGTCGAACTCCTGCGCCGCAGCGGCGCCCTGGCCCGCGCGGTGCACGAGCTGGGCGAAGCCCGGGACGGCGCCGCCCACGCCTTCGAGGAACGCTACGCCCGGTACATCGCCGGCGCCCACGGCCGGCTCCAGCTCTTCGGCATCACCCTCAGCCGCTCTCCGCAGGAATGGCCCCTGGACGTGGCCTACATCGGCCTCACGGTGAGCGGGGAACAGCTGCTGCCCGGGAACCCCGCCTCCCACCGGACGGTCCGCAGGGCCGATGAGGCGCTGGCCTCCGCCGAACGCACCCTGCTGCGCGGCCCCGCCGGTTCCGGCAAGAGCACCCTCGTGCAGTGGCTGGCCGTCAACGCAGCCCGGCGCTCCTTCACCGGCGGCCTCGCCCCGTGGAACACCTGCGTGCCGTTCGTCCTGCGGCTGCGCTCCTTCACCACCACCGAACGCCTGCCGCTGCCGGCGGAGTTCCTGCCCGAATCCGGGGTGCCGCTGACGGCTCCGGCGGGCTGGGCCGAGGACCTGATGCGCGAGGGACGCGCCCTGGTCCTGGTCGACGGGGTGGACGAGGTCCCGCTGCGCCTGCGCGGACGCACCCAGGTGTGGCTGCGCGGCCTGATCTCCGCCTTCCCCAAGGCCCGTTACGTGGTGACCACCCGCCCCTCGGCGGTTCCCGAGGACTGGCTGGCGGGCCAGGCCTTCACCGCCCACTCCCTGCTGCCCATGGAACGGGAGGACATCGGCTCCTTCATCGGGCACTGGCACGCCGCCGCCCGCGCCGAATGCGCCGACGACGCCCAGCGCGCGGACGTCGATGCGTACGAGGCCTCCCTGCGCGAGGCCGTGGGCACCCGCCGCGACCTCGGCAAGCTGGCCGCCAACCCGCTGATGTGCGCGCTGCTCTGCGCGCTCAACCGGGACCGACGCATGCAGCTGCCCCGGGCCCGCAAGGAGCTGTACGACGCCGCCCTGGAGATGCTGCTCGTACGGCGGGACGCCGAGCGGGAGATCACGGGCGTGGAGGGGGTGCGGCTCACCCGCGACGAACAGACCCTGCTGCTCCAGCGGCTGGCGTACTGGCTCATCCGCAACGGGCAGACCGAGGCCGACTGCGACGAGGCCGTGGAGCTGGTGGAGGAGTGGCTGGACTCCATGGTCCAGGTCCGGGCCCAGGGCACCGCGGCCGAGGTCTTCAGCCACCTCCTGATCCGCAGCGGCCTGCTGCGCGAACCCGTCCCGGGCACGGTCCACTTCGTCCACCGCACCTTCCAGGACTACCTCGGGGCGAAGGCCGCCGTGGAGGCCCGCGACCTGGGCGTGCTGGTGCGCAACGCCCACGACGACACCTGGGACGACGTGGTGCGGATGGCCGTGGGGCACGCGCGTCCCGACGAGCGGGCGACATTGCTGCGCCGGATCCTGGGCCGGGCGGACAAGGTGCGCAAGTACCGGGGCCGGCTGGTCCTGCTGGCCGCCGCCTGCCTGGAGCACGCGCCGGAGCTGGACCCGGCGGTGCGCCACGAGGTCGAGCGCCGCACGGCCGAACTGCTGCCGCCGCGCAACGCCGCGCAGGCGGAGGAGCTCGCGAAGGCGGGTCCGCTGGTGCTGGAGCTGCTGACGGAGCCGCTGTTCCTGGAGGAGGACGCGGCCGCGGCCACGGTACGGACGGCCACCCTCATCGGCGGGGACCAGGCGGTGGACCTGCTGGCCCGCTTCCGCCCCGACGACCGGTTCAAGGTGCGCTGGGAGCTGGCCGACGGCTGGGACCGCTTCGAGCAGGTGCAGGAGTACGCGGACGCCGTGCTGGCGCGGACCCGGCTGGACGACGTCCAGCTGTGGGTGCGCACCCCGGCGCAGCTCGCGGCGCTGCCCCGGCTGGACGGGCTGCGGCGGATCGCCCTGACCGGCGGCCGGGGTCTGCCGCCGGAGGTCCGGGCCCTGCGGGACCTGGAGCACCTCGCGCTCCTCCAGAGCCCCCTGACGGACCTCTCCGGCCTCACGGTGTTCGAGGGGCTGAAGTACCTGGGCCTGTACGACTGCCAGCGGATCGCGTTCCTCGACCCGCTGACCGCGCTGCCGTCCCTGGAGAGCCTGACGCTCGTGGGCGCCCCGGACCGGCTGGGCCTCGCGCCGCTGGCCCGCATGGAGGCGCTTGCGTACCTGTTCCTGAACTACCCGGTGCCCGGTACCGACCGGGTCTCCGACCTCCCGGCGCCCGCGGGGCTGAAGCACCTGCACCTGCACGCGCGGGCCGCGCACCTGGCCCTGGACGACATCGGCCGCTGGCCGGAGCTGACGTGGCTCACCTTCCACGGCCCCGAGCGGACGGCCGACTTCCTGGCGCTGCCCGATCCGTCCGGCCTCAAGGGGCTGCAGATCCTGGACGCGGAGGTCGGCTCCGAGGTGCTGCTGCGCTGTCCGGGCCTGGAGATGCTGGCCCTGAGCGACTGCACCCTGCCCCAGGGGCTGTCCGCGCTGCGGGAGCTGCCGGAGCTGACCCGGCTGACCCTCCTCAACGCGGGTGAGTACGACCTCGCGCCCCTGGCCCGGCTGCCCGGGCTGACCGTCGTCGTGGGCGCGAACGTACGCCTGCACGGCGCCGACTCCCTCCCCCCGGAGCGGATCAGGCGGCTCTCCTGACCCACCCCGGGCGGCCCCGGTCCCCCACGGGCCGGGGCCGCCGTCGCGGGGCACGGGCGCTACCAGACGCGGACCGAGGCGCCGCGGGCGAAGGCCGGGCTGGTGGCGCCCGGCGGGATGTGGGTCAGGGGTTCGGCGATCTCCGTGACGAGGGGGCCGTGCTTGGCGGCCACCGCGTCCAGGAGGGGGAGGTCGAAGCCGTAGACGCGGGCGGCGTTGCCGCCGACCATGGCGGCCACCTCCGCCCGGGGCAGGCCCGCGTAGGCGATGCGGAGGCCTTCGCGGGAGTAGGGGGTGGTGCCCTCGTCGTGGGGGTAGTCGCTGCCCCACATGATCTTGTCGAGGCCGATCCGGTCCCGCAGCGGGACTTCGTGGGGGCGCATGAAGCTGGCCCCGACGAAGCAGTTCTCCCGCCAGACCTCGCTCGGGCCGCGGCCCATCGAGTCGGCCAGGCCCGCGCCGAACTTGGCCTCCGCCGTGGACGCGGCCGCGACCAGCCGGCCGTGGTAGTAGTCCAGCATGTCCAGCACGCCCGGGATCCAGCCGGAGCCCTGCTCCGTCAGGACCAGCTTGAGGCCCGGGTGGCGGCGGAAGGCGCCGCCGAAGATCAGGTGCCACAGGGCGCGGTGCGAGAACCAGGTCGTCTCCACCATGAACACCGCCCGGGCCGCCGGTTCGTCGCCGAGCGGCGGCGACGCCGAGCCGCCGTGGTGGTTGACCGGGACGTCGAGCTCCGCGCAGACCGCCCAGATCGGGTCGTACGCGGCCGAGTACAGCTCCGGCACGGGCGAGCCGGGCGGGACGCCGGGCAGCAGGATGCCGCCCGTGAGGCCCGCCTCCTTCGTGCGGCGGATCTCCCGCACCGCCGCGTCCACGTCGTTGAGCAGGATCTGCGCCACCCCGGCCCGCCGGCCCGGGGCGTCCGCGCAGAAGTCGGCCAGCCAGCGGTTGTGCGCCTGCAGCCCCGCCCAGCGCAGTGCGTACTCGGAGGCCGTGGGCGGCTGGGCCATCAGCGAGGCCTTGGGGAAGAACGGCGGGATGGTGTTGGGGAAGAGGACCTCCGCGACGATCCCGTCGGCTTCGAGTTCGGCCAGCCGCCGGGCCGAGTTCCAGTTGCGGTCGGCGGTGTCGGCGAGGAGGTCCTCGTAGGGGTTGACGTAGGCGGCGGCCCAGGCGTCGAACGCCTCGTGGTGGCGCGCCTCCAGGTAGGGCCGGTAGTCGAGGAGGTCGGCGCCCGCGTGGCAGTCCGCCGAGATGACGGTGTAGCGGTCCTCCGTCATGCCGGGCCCTCCTGTCCCAGGACCGGGAAGTCCTGGCCGGTGAGCCAGTGGCGGCCGGTCTCGCGGGAGCGGGCCCAGGAGGCCTCCACCGCCGCCTGGTCCGGGGACTGCCCGAGCTCCGCCGGGGTGGGGCCGATCCGGCGGGCGAGCGGGGCGAGCCGTTCGGTGTCGAAGCCGAAGACCTCCGCGGCGGCCAGTCCCAGCATCCGGCGGGTCTCGGCGACCGGGATGTCGTGGAAGGTCTTGCGCAGCCAGTTGCGGGTGTCGGGCCAGGTACCCTCGGGGTGCGGGAAGTCCGAGCCCCACAGGATGTTGTCCACGCCGATCTCGTAGCGCTGCGCGAGTTCGCGCCGCTTGGTGTTGGTCGCGCAGACGAAGACCTGCCGGTCCAGGTACTCGCTCGGCGGGCGCTTCAGCTCGGCGAACGGGGACAGCTTCTTGCCGCCGTGCGCCCCGAGGTAGAGCCGGTCCATGAACCAGAGCTGGTTCGGCAGCCACCAGCAGCCCGACTCCGCCACCCCGAACTTCAGGCCCGGGTGGCGCTCGAAGACCCCGGACCAGAGCAGGAACCACAGGGGGCGGGCCGGCCACCAGGTGACCTCGGAGACGTAGATGCCGAGGTGGTCCCCGTACTCGTGGCGGGGCGCGGCCCCCGAGTGCGTGACGACCGGCATGGCCGTCTCGGCGGCGGCCGCCCAGACGGGGTCGTAGCGGCGGTCGTGGTACGGGGCCTTGTCCACCCACATCGAGGGGATCATCAGGGCGCCCAGTCCGGACTCCTTGGCGCGGTGGATCTCCGCGACCACCTTCGCGGGCTCGGCCGTGATCGGCAGCAGCGCGACCCCGCAGTGGCGTTCGGGGTTCTGCCCGACGAACTCGGCCAGCCAGCGGTTGTGCGCCTGCGCGCCCGCCAGGCCCAGCTCGGGATCCTGGTCCCCGGACAGGCCGAGGCCCACGCCGAAGGGGGCGGCGGTCTGGCTGTCGACGGCGTCCGCGTCGGGGAAGACGACCTCGGCGGCCACTCCGTCCCCGTCGAGTTCCTTGAGCCGCTGGGCTGCGTCCCAGCCGCCCTTGAGGCCCTCCTCGTGGTCGTGGAACCACTTCTCGGCGAAGGCCTCGTTGCGCACGCCGAGCCGGGTGGCCTCCTCGCGGCGGGCGTCGCGCTGGCCGAGGAACTCGTCGAACTGGGGGTGGAAGCGGGAGTCGAGGTAGGGGCGGTACCGCTCGGTGGGCAGGCCCGCGTGGCAGTCGGAGGAGATGATCAGGTACGGGTCTTCGTACGGGGTGTCACTCACGTTCCAACGCTCCTCAGTCGAGGATGAAGCTCTCCAGATAGGCGGGGTTCGCACGGTCGAGCATGGACCGCGACCGGGCGCGGATCTGCCGGTCGCTGTGCTCGCTCGCGGGGAGCATCCAGAAGCGGTCCGCGCGGATGCCGTCGACGACGTGCGCGGCGACGTCCTCGACCGGGGTGAAGTGCACCTCGTGGCCGGCCTGCTTCATGGCGGCCTCGTACTGGTCGAGGCTGCGGTAGGGGGACCTGCGCGGCCGCTCCTTCGCGTAGCGCTCGGGCCGGTTGCGGTGGGACTCCCACAGCCCGGTGCGCAGCATGTGCGGTCCGGGGAAGAGGACGGAGGCGCCGACGGAGGCGCCCTCCGCCCGCAGGTGGGCGTAGAGGGATTCGGTCATCGTGACCACGGCGGCCTTGGTGACGGCGTAGACGGACGCGGTGGGCAGGGGGGCGATGCCGCCGTCGCCGGAGGAGGTGTTGACGACGTGCCCGGGGACGCCGGACGCGATCATCCGGGGGACGAAGGCCTGGATGCCGTGGAAGACGCCCCAGACGTTGACGGAGAAGGCCCACTTCCAGTCGTTGGGCTCGTGCTCCCACATCCGCCCCTCGGCGCCGGAGCCGACGCCCGCGTTGTTGCAGAGCACGTGGACCGCGCCGAAGGCGTCGTAGGCCGCGTCGGCGAGGGAGAGCACCGAGTCGCGGTCGCTGACGTCGACGACCCGGGCCAGGACCTCGGCCCCCTCCGCGGCGAGTTCGCCGGCGGCCTCGCGCAGGGCCGCCTCCTCCACGTCGGCGAGGACCACCCTCAGGCCCTCGGCGGCGAAGCGGCGGGCCATGGCGAGGCCGATGCCGCCGGCGGCGCCGGTGACGACGGCCACCTGTCCGGGTTCGAGCCGCATGTCAGACGCTCCCCTCGGGCGGTCCGTCGAGGATCTGCATGGGGTCGTCGTAGCGCTGGTGGATGTACGGGAGCAGGGCCTGGGCGCTGACCCGCTCGACGGCCCGGCCCTGCTGGTCGCTCGTCTTCTCACCGATGGTGATCTCGACGACGCGGCGGACGGGGAGGTCGGCGACGGGGTCGTACATCGACTCGCGCAGGACCACGTCACCGGTGATGTGCTCCAGCTTGCGGACCTTCTCGTTGCGCGTGCAGTGCACCAGCACCGGGTCGGCCTCGAAGCCCGAACCGTCGACGGCCGGGAGGAACTTGAAGTAGAAGTCGGTCTTGCGGACCGGTTCGGGCAGCGGCAGGGCCCGGTCCACGGCCCCGCGCACCTCGACGAAGGCGATGCCGTGCCGGGCGAGCGCGGCCCGTACGACGAGCCCCTCGCGCTCGACGGTCACCTCCCCGAGCTTCTTCGGCTCGCCGAACACCTCGCGGCCGCCGGTCAGGGCCCGCTCGTGCGTCATCGGCATGACCAGCGGGTACCAGCCCTCGACCCCGCCGTGCCGGGCGGCGACGGCCACCGAGCCGGCGCCGAGCGGGTATCCGGGCAGGTCGACCTTGCTGATGTTGGCCCGTACCAGGGGCCGCTCGGCGGGCTTCAGCGGCGGCGGCAGGACCGCCGCCACCACGTCCGGGTCGCTCTCCCAGACGGCCACGACCCCGGTGGACCAGATGTCGGGGAGCTTCGAACTCTTCTCGCGCGACGCCGCCATCTCGGCCTCGGTGCGCGCTCCGTACCGTACGCGTGCCATGTATCGCACCCTCCTTCGGTCGGTCTGTAACACAGTTACACCGCCGCCGATGAAGGGTAAAGACCCGTGCACACACCAGAACTGACGGACCGACAGATTGGTGAGCGGCCGATGACGAGGAACGCGCTGACCCGCGAGGAGGTGCTGGCGGCGGCCGCCTCGCTGGTCAGGCGGCACGGCCCGGCCGCCCTGACCATGCGGGGGCTGGCCGCCGAGCTGGGCACCGCGGTGACCTCCATCTACTGGCACGTCGGCAACCGGGAGTCGCTCCTCGACGCCCTCGTGGAACGCACCGTCCAGGAGATGGGGGCCGTCCGTCCCGTCGGCCGCACGCCCGCCGCCCGGATCGAGTCGGTGGCCCGGATCCTGCGCCGCGAACTGCGCGGGCGCCCGCACCTGATCGCGATGGTCCACGAACGAGGGCTCACCGAGCGGATGTTCCTGCCCGCCCAGCAGGCCCTGGTCCACGAGGTGCACGCCGCCGGGCTGCGCGGGGCGCGGGCCGCCGACGCCGTGCGCGCCGTCCAGTTCCAGATCGTCGGCTTCCTGCTGGTCGAGCGCAACCGCGAGCGCTCCCCCGCGCAGTCCCCGGCCGAGGAGGAGCTGTGGGATCCCGCCGCGGCACCCGACGACCCGGCCCTCGCCCGCGCCCTGTCCCGCCCGGCCGATCCGGAACGGCTGTTCCTGCTGTCGGTACGGGCCCTCGTACGGGCCCTGCTGACGCCGCCGTGACCCGGACCGCACGGCGGTCGGACCCGGGCCGCACGGCCGCGGGGACACGGCTGTCGGTCCGGGCCGATATCCTCTGTGACCATGCTCGACGACCGTACGACCGCAGACACGACGTGGCCGACCGCGTATCCCCAGGGGTACGCGGTCGTCGACGTGGAGACCACCGGGCTCGCTCGTGACGACCGGATCGTGTCCGCGGCCGTCTACCGGCTCGACGCCCGGGGCAACGTGGAGGACCACTGGTACACCCTGGTCAACCCGCGCCGGGACCCCGGTCCCGTCTGGATCCACGGGCTCACCAGCGAGATGCTCGCCGACGCGCCCCTCTTCGAGGACATCGCCGAGGAGTTCGCGGGCCGGCTCGCCGACCGGGTGCTCGTCGCGCACAACGCGATCTTCGACTGGCAGATGATCGCCCGCGAGTACGCGCGGGCCGCCGCGACCGCACCGGTGCGTCAGCGCCTGTGCACCATCGCCCTGTCGAAGGAACTGGACCTCCCGCTGCCCAACCACAAGCTGGAGTCGCTGGCCGCGCACTTCGGCGTGGTCCAGCAGCGCGCCCACCACGCCCTCGACGACGCCCGGGTGCTCGCGGAGGCGTTCCGTCCGTCACTGCACGCGGCCGCGCGGGACGGCGTACGGCTGCCCCTGCTGGAGTGCCGGCCGCTGACGGAGTGGTCCGACTCCCCCGTCACGCCCCGGATCGGCCACCAGGCCTCGTACGGCGGCTCGGGCAGCTGGCGGGCCTCGCGCAAGCGGCCGCCGTGCCCGCACCCCAACCCGGGCCGCTTCGAGGACGGCGCTCCGCTCAAGCAGGGCATGCGCGTGGCGTTCTCCGGCGACACCTCGGTGGACCGGGAGCTGCTGGAGGACCGCGCGGTGGAGGCGGGGCTGCACGTCGCGACGAGCGTGTCGCGGCTCACCAGCCTGCTGGTGACCAACGACCCCGGCTCCTCGACCTCGAAGACCGTCAAGGCGAAGGCCTTCGGCACCCCGGTGGTGGACGAGGCGGCCTTCACCCAGCTGCTGCGGGACGTGGCTCCCGCGCGGGAGGAGTAGGAGCGGCGCGCGTTGCTCCGGCCGGGTGCAGGGGCGGCGACTCACCCCGGTGGATCTTGTTCCGGTGGGCCGCCGTGCGCAGCATGCGGCGCATGGCACGTTGTGAGGTCTGCGGAAACGATTACGGGATGTCCTTCGAAGTGCACGCGCAGGGCGCCGTGCACGTCTTCGACTGCTTCTCCTGCGCCATCCACCGCATGGCGCCCATCTGCGAGCACTGCCGGGTCCAGATCATCGGGCAGGGCGTCGAGGTCGAGGGCCAGTGGTTCTGCGGCGCGCACTGCGCCCGCGCGGAGGGGAAGGTGGGCATCACCGACCGCGTCTGAGTTCCCCTCCCGCGCCGCCGCGCCGGCGTCCCCGCCCCGCACCCGCGTTCCGCCCCGACCCCGGAGGGCCACCCGGCCGCCGGGGTCCTCCTCGTTCCGGGTACCGTCGTGGGTGTGTACCGCTTCGTCCTGACCCGGCAGTGGGTGTGCCTCACCCTCATCGCCCTGGTCCTCATCCCCGCGATGATCAAGCTGGGGTTCTGGCAGTTCCACCGCCATGAGCACCGGGTCGCGCAGAACGAGCTGATCGCGAAGAACCTGTACGCGAAGCCCGTGCCGATGACCGAGGCCACCTCGCCCGGCCACACCGTGCCGAGGGCCGACTTCTGGCGCGCCGTCACCGCCACCGGCACCTACGACACCGCGCACGAGGTCGTCGTGCGGATGCGCACCTCGAACGACGGCAAGGTCGGCTTCCAGGTCGTGACCCCGCTGGTGCTGGGCGACGGCCGGACGGTCCTGGTCAACCGCGGCTGGGTGGCGGGCGGCGACGACCCCCGGGCCTACCCGCCGGTGCCGGCCGCGCCCGCGGGCGAGGTCACCGTGACCGGCCGGCTGAAGGCCGACGAGACCAGCGGCGACAGCGGGATCAAGGACCGCAAGGGCCTCCCGGACCGCCAGGTGATGCTCATCAACAGCGAGCAGCAGGCCGCCGCGACGGGACGTACCGTCCTCGGCGGGTACCTGGAACTGACCGCCCCGCTCCCGCCGGACGGCAGCCCGCAGGCGGTCGCGGAACCCGACCACGATTCGATCGGCCCGCACATGGCCTACGCCGTGCAGTGGTGGCTGTTCGCCGCGGCGGTGCCGGTGGGATGGGTGGTCATGGTCCGCCGGGAGAAGCGCGACCGTGAGGAAGCCGCCGCGAAGGCCGTGCCGCTGGAGCCCGCTCCGGCGTAGCGTGGGCCGCATGGATCTTGGACTGAAGGACCGCGTCTACGTCGTCACCGGAGCCACCCGGGGGCTCGGCTTCGCCACCGCCCGGGAACTGACCGCCGACGGGGCGAAGGTCGTACTGACCGGCCGGGACGCGAAGCGGGCCGCCGACGCGGCCGCCGAGCTCGGCCCGGACGCGCTCGGCGTGGCGGCGGACAACTCCGACCCGGAGGCGGCGGCCCGGCTGGTGACCACCGCCAGGGAGCGCTTCGGCCGTTTCGACGGCATCCTCATCAGCGTCGGCGGCCCGCCGCCCGGCGGGGCCGCGGACAACACCGACGCGCAGTGGGCGGCCGCCTTCGAGACGGTGTTCCTGGGCGCGGTCCGCCTGGCCCGGGCGGCGGCGGCCGAACTCGGCGAGGGCGGGGTCATCGGCTTCGTGCTGTCCGGCTCCGTCCACGAACCGATCCCCGGCCTGACCATCTCCAACGGCCTGCGGCCGGGGCTCGCGGGCTTCGCGAAGTCCCTGTCGGTGGAGCTGGGCCCGCGCGGGATCCGCGTGGTCGGGCTGCTGCCGGCCCGGATCGACACCGACCGGGTGCGGGAGCTGGACGCGCTGTCCGGCGACGCGGACGCGGCCCGGGCGGGCAACGAGTCCCGCATCCCGCTGCGCCGGTACGGCACGGACCGGGAGTTCGGCCGCACGGCCGCCTTCCTGCTGTCCCCGGCGGCCTCGTACCTCACGGGCGTGATGCTCCCGGTCGACGGCGGCGCCCGCCACGGCTTCTGACGCCCGTACGGGGGGCGCCGCCTAACTGACCCGCCGCGCCTGGTGGCCCGTGACCTTCAGGCGGGCCTCGGCCGGAAGTCCGGGCAGGCCCGCCGAGGTGCGGGCGTGGGTGAGTATGGGGCCGGCGAGCCCCGCCAGCGCGTCGGCGGGCACGGCGTGGGGTTCGAGTTCGAGCGCCACGCGCAGGGTCGGGGAGCCGCGCCGGCCGCGCAGCGCGACCCGGCAGCCGGCCACCCCGGCCAGCGCCCCCGCCTCGGCGGCCACCGCCGACTCCAGGGCGCGGCCGCGCAGCACGGCGAAGGACCCGTCGCCGGTGTCCACGGGCAGCTCGGCGAGGCGCGAGCGGCGCAGCTGCGCCAGCAGCCACCACAGCGCGAGCAGCACGCACAGCGCGAGCCCGGCGAGCAGTGCCCACCACGGCCAGCCCTCGGCCCGCCCGTACCGGTGCCGCGTCGCGGCCGTGAGCAGCGGGGCGTGGCGACCGCCGAGGGGCCGGGCCGCGGTCAGCAGGCAGACTCCGGCCGCCAGCAGGACCAGCCCGGCGAGCGCCAGCAGGATCCGGTTCACCACCCCGAGCATGCCGCTACCTCCTGACCCGGACGCGGGGCCGCGGCGGGTGCGCGAGGCCCAGTTCCTCGATGCCGACGGCGAGGACGGCGTCCAGGTCGGCCCGTACGTCGTCCAGTTCGCGGAAGTGCGAGGTCGCCCGGACGCCGACGCGGCCACGGCCCATCCGCACCCGCACCGACCGGACCCCGGAGACCTCCATGGCCCGGTCCCGCAGCACCAGGGCCGCCGCCTTGCGCCGGATCCCGGCCCGGACCCCCGGCTCGGCGCGCATCGTCAGCAGTCCGCGCAGCCCGGGGGCGCAGGCCAGCAGCAGGAGCAGCGCCCCGGCCAGGGCCAGGACTCCGCCCGCCACCAGCACTTCGGTGTCGGCCGGGGTGTGCCGCTCCAGCTGGGCGGCGAGTTCGCGGCGCCAGCGCATCCCGGGCCGGTGGGCCCGTACGGCGGCCAGGTCGTAGAGGAACAGCCCCGCCACGGCGAGGACGGCCAGCGCCGTGAGCGCGGCCGGGATCCGCCGGGCGGAGCGCAGCCGCGGCGCGGCCGTCACCGCAGCCGCCGGTCCCGCCCGGCGGGGGCCGGCCGGAAGGGGGTGGCGGGGCGCAGGTGTTCGATGTCGATGCCGACCTCGGGGACCGTCAGCTGCGCGCATTCCTCGATGCGGAGCGCGACGAGGCGGCGGACGGCCGCGCACTGCGCGGCGAGGTCCGAGGGGTAGGCGAGCTCCAGGCTCACCCGTACGCGTGCGATGTCGTGGTGGACGGTGACGACCGCGTGCGGGCCGTTGCCGGGCGGGGCGTCGAGGGCCTCCCGGGCGGCCCGGGAGGCGATCTTGGCCACGACCCGGTCGGCGATCCGGGTGGCCCCGCGGTCGGCGGCCGGCACCAGGGGTGGTGTGGCCCGCGGGGCGGTGCCGCTCATCGGGGCCCGCGCCGGTCGTCACGGCCCCGCGGGCGCAGCAGGTCGCCGGGATCGAGGTCCCCGTCGAGGAACCTGCCGACGACGAATCCGACGGCGCCGAGCGCCGCCACCAGAAGGAAGGCCCCGAAGCCGCCGAAGTATCCGGCGAAGCCGAGTGCCATGCCGGCCAGCAGGCCGGCGACCGCCATGCTCATGTGCGTGGCTCCTCTCGGCTACTGGAGCCGGGACTCGGGTTCTTCGTCCTCCTCGTCGGGCAGCTTGACGTCGCTGACCGCGATGTTGACCTCGACGACCTCCAGGCCCGTCATCCTCTCGACCGCCGAGATCACGTTCTCACGGACCGCCCGGGCCACGTCCCGGATCGACACGCCGTAATCGACGACGATTTCCAGGTCGAGGGCCGTCTGGACCTCGCCGACCTCGGCCTTGACCCCGCGGCTGACGGCGGATTTCGAGCCGCCGGGCACCCGGTCCCGGACGGCGCCGAAGGTACGGGAGAGACCGCTGCCGCTGCCCATGGCATGGACTCCGGCCACCTCGCGGGCGGCCAGCCCGGCGATCTTCTCGACCACCCCGTCGGCGATGGAGGTGCGGCCGCGCTCTGCGGGGTCCTTGGCAAAACCCCCTGGTGCGGATTCGGTCATCGCTGGTGGTCCTTTCGCGCCGTACGGACTGTGGACTCCCGTCCACCGTAAGCGCCCGCCCCCGTGCGCGCCCCGGGACGACACCGGCCGGCCGGTCCGGATCTTCCGGATCCGGCCGGCCGGGGCGGCGGCGTACGGGGCGTGCGCGGGGGCGGTACGGGTCGGTCGGGTCAGTCGGAGAGGCCCGCCAGGTCGCGCAGCCGGCGCGCCTGGGCGGCGCGCTCGGCGGCGCGCTGGTCTTCGTAGGTGCGGGAGCCCGCGTCGCGCAGCAGCGCCTTGGTCTCGATGACGGCGTCGCGCGGCGGGGCCACGAGGGCGGAGGCGAGGTCCTGGACGGCGGCGTCGAGTTCGCCGGCCGGGACGACCAGGTTGGCGAGGCCCACCCGCTCGGCCTCTTCGGCGTGCACGTAGCGGCCCGTCGCACAGATTTCGAGCGCGCGGGCGTAGCCGACCAGGGCGGTCAGCGGCTGGGTGCCGCCCAGGTCGGGGACCAGGCCCAGGCTGGTCTCGCGCATGGCGAACTGCACGTCGTCCGCGACCACCCGCAGGTCGCACGCGAGCGCGAGCTGGAAGCCGGCGCCGATCGCGTGCCCCTGCACGGCGGCGATGGAGACGATGTCGTTGCGCCGCCACCAGGTGAACGCCTCCTGGTACTCGGCGATGGTGGAGTCGAGGTCCGCGTCGGATCCGCGGGCCAGGTCGAGGAAGGACGGCTCGCCCTCGAAGCCTTCGGGGGTGAACGCCTGCCGGTCGAGCCCTGCGGAGAAGGACGTGCCCTCGCCGCGCAGCACGACGACCCGGACGGTGCCCGGCAGTGACCGTCCGGCCTCCGCCAACGCCCGCCAGAGCGCGGGGGATTGAGCGTTTCGCTTGGCCGGATTGGTCAGGGTCACCGTCGCGACCGTGTCGTCGATGGTGAGCCGTACGCCGTCCTTGTCGAGCAGAGCCATCTGGTGCCTCCGGTGTGCAGTCGCGGCCGCGTGCTCGGCCTAAGTGACTGCACAGTAACCACCCGGTCGGCCAGCTGGCCGACCGGGGGTCACCGAAGGAACCGTGCGTGGAAAAGAACCGTGGACGCACCCGTGGAACCGCACGGCGGATCCGAACGGAGCGTGTCGCGCGCCTCCGGCGCCGGCCCCGGCCTGACGGCCGGGGTCAGGCCGCAGCCGCCTTCTTGCCGCGCGTCGCGCCACCGCGACCACGCAGCGTGACTCCGGACTCGCTGAGCATCCGGTGGACGAATCCGTAGGACCGGCCGGTCTCTTCGGCCAGCGCCCGGATACTCGCACCGGAGTCGTACTTCTTCTTCAGGTCTGCCGCGAGCTTGTCGCGCGCGGCGCCGGTTACCCGGCTGCCCTTCTTCAGAGTCTCGGCCACCCGTGCCTCCTCGTGGGAAGTGCGCTCTGGACTTCTCATGATCACCCCTCCCCGGCTTCCTGGCCACCCATTCAGCAAGGTCGGTGCGACGGCATTTCCCGGACGCTGGACACCTCAGCAGAACGGAATCTTCTCTTCCGCCGCATGACCTGCGTCACACTTCCCCACGGTCAAGAGGAATCGCCTGGTCAGCGGCCGGGCGCAGAAAGGGAGCGACCCCCGGCGCACATCCGGAAAGAAGGCGGCGGAGGCCGTCGTACAGGGCGCGACGGTACGAGACCGTCTCACTCAGATGATGGATCACGTCTGAGCCGAATGATCCATAAGGAATTGGATCAGCGGCCCCGGGCCCGCCGGACGGGCCCTCGCGGGGCTCCGTCAGGCGAGGGCGACGAGGTCCCGGTAGTCCGGGCCCCACAGGTCCTCGACCCCGTCCGGGAGCAGGATGATCCGCTCCGGCTCCAGGGCCTCGACGGCGCCCTCGTCGTGGGTGACGAGGATGACCGCGCCCTTGTAGGTGCGCAGGGCCCCGAGGATCTCCTCGCGGCTGGCCGGGTCGAGGTTGTTGGTGGGCTCGTCGAGGAGCAGCACGTTGGCGGAGGAGACGACGAGCGTGGCCAGGGCCAGCCGGGTCTTCTCACCGCCGGAGAGCACGCCCGCGGGCTTGTCGACGTCGTCGCCGGAGAAGAGGAACGAGCCCAGCGTCTTGCGCACGGAGACCAGGTCCAGGTCGGGCGCCGAGGAGCGCATGTTCTCCAGGACCGTGCGCTCGGGGTCGAGGGTCTCGTGCTCCTGTGCGTAGTACCCGAGCTTGAGGCCGTGGCCGGGCACGACCGTGCCGGTGTCGGGCTTTTCGGTGCCCGAGAGCAGCCGTAGCAGGGTGGTCTTGCCCGCGCCGTTGAGGCCGAGGATGACCACGCGGGAGCCCTTGTCGATGGCCAGGTCGACGTCCGTGAAGATCTCCAGCGAGCCGTACGACTTCGACAGGCCCTCGGCGGTCAGCGGGGTCTTGCCGCAGGGGGCCGGGTCGGGGAAGCGCAGCTTGGCGACCTTGTCGGAGACGCGGACGGCGTCCAGACCGGCGAGCAGACGGTCGGCGCGCTTGGCCATGTTCTGCGCGGCGACGGTCTTGGTCGCCTTGGCGCGCATCTTGTCGGCCTGCGAGTTCAGGGCCGCGGCCTTCTTCTCGGCGTTCTGGCGCTCGCGCTTGCGGCGCTTCTCGTCCGCCTCGCGCTGCTGCTGGTAGAGCTTCCAGCCCATGTTGTAGACGTCGATCTGCGCGCGGTTGGCGTCCAGGTAGAACACCTTGTTGACGACCGTCTCGACCAGGTCGACGTCGTGGGAGATCACGATGAAGCCGCCGCGGTAGTTCTTCAGGTAGTCGCGCAGCCAGACGATCGAGTCGGCGTCGAGGTGGTTCGTCGGCTCGTCGAGGAGCAGGGTGTCGGCGTCCGAGAAGAGGATCCGGGCGAGCTCGACGCGGCGGCGCTGACCGCCGGAGAGGGTGTGCAGGGGCTGGCCGAGGACCCGGTCGGGCAGGCCGAGGGCGGCCGAGATGGTGGCGGCCTCCGCCTCGGCGGCGTACCCGCCCTTGGTCAGGAACTCCGTCTCCTGGCGCTCGTACTGCTTCATCGCCTTGTCACGGGTGCCGCCGGTGCCGGTGGCGATGCGCTCCTCGTTCATGCGCATCTTCTTGATCAGTACGTCGAGTCCGCGGGCGGAGAGGATCCGGTCGCGGGCGAGCACGTCGAGGTCGCCGGTCCGGGGGTCCTGCGGCAGGTAGCCGACCTCGCCGGAGCGGGCGATGGCGCCGGCGGCGGGCTGGCCCTCGCCCGCGAGGCACTTGGTGAGGGTGGTCTTGCCCGCTCCGTTGCGGCCGACGAGGCCGATGCGGTCGCCCTTGGCGACGCGGAAGGAGGCGGACTCGATGAGGATGCGGGCGCCGGCGCGCAGCTCGACGCCGGTGGCGGTGATCACGGAAATACTCCAGGGCGGTGGGGACGGCGGAAGGGGGGCAGGACGCGCGTTGCTTCGACGCCGCTAATCCGCGAGGAGATTTGCCATGGATTCATTCTACCGGGGGTGCGCAACAACTTTTCGGGCCCTCCCGTCGCCCGTTCGGCCCAGGGGCCCTCCCGGGGCGCCGGGACGCGTATGAGGATGAAGGGGTTGATACTCGCCGCAGGGGCGGCCACGGGACACGAGGCGGTGCGGTATGCAGTTCGACGACGACGCCAATCTGGACACCTCCGAGGTCAAGGACGTGCGCGGGAGCCGCATCCCGGGCGGGAGGGCCACGGTCGGCGGCGGCATCGTCGGCCTGATCGCCCTGGTCATGGGCCTGCTCTTCGGGGTGGGTCCGGAGCAGCTGGGGCTGTCGGACGGCTCCCCGCAGCCGGTGGCGACCTCCTCCTCGGCCGCCCAGGTGCAGCAGGCCTGCCGGACCGGGCAGGACGCCAACACGCGGGAGGACTGCCGGCTGGTCGCGGTGATCAACAGCACCCAGGACTTCTGGAAACAGGAGTTCCAGCGGCGGGGCGGGCAGTACAGCCCGGCCTCCACGGTCTTCTTCACCGGACGGGTGAACACCGCGTGCGGCGCGGCCACCGCGGCGGTCGGCCCCTTCTACTGCCCCGCCGACCGGCAGGTCTACCTGGACCTGGGCTTCTTCGACGAGCTGCGGACGAAGTTCGGCGCCAGCGGCGGCCCCTTCGCCCAGGCGTACGTCGTCGCCCACGAGTACGGCCACCACATCCAGAACCTGACCGGGACGCTCCGGCGGGCCCAGGACGGGCAGCAGGGCGCCAACAGCAACGCGGTGAAGGTGGAGCTCCAGGCCGACTGCTACGCGGGGGTCTGGGCGCACAACGCGACGAAGACCCCGGACAAGACCACGGGACGGCCGCTGATCACCAGTCTCACCGAGCAGGACATCCGCGACGGTCTGGACGCGGCGGCCGCGGTGGGCGACGACCGGATCCAGGAGAAGTTCCAGGGCCGGGTCACCCCGGAGTCCTGGACCCACGGCTCGGCCGAGCAGCGCCAGCAGTGGTTCTACCAGGGCTACCGCACGGGCGACATGGCCCAGTGCAACACCTTCCGCTGACCGCCGCCGCTCCCTGCCATGCTGTGGCGTGAGTCACACGCGCACGCTCACGAGAGGGAGTGATCGTCATGGCAGGCGTTCCGACCGTCTTTCCGACCCTGCTCTACCGCGACGCCAAGGCGGCGATCCGGCTGCTGACCGAGGCCTTCGGATTCACCCAGGTCGCGGTGTACGAGGGTGACGACGGCTCGGTGATGCACGCGGAGCTCTCGTACGGAAGCGGGGCGGTGATGCTCGGCAGCAAGGGGCGGGGCGGGGCCTTCGACACCGTCATGGCGGACGCCGGGCCCGCGGGGGTCTACGTGGTGGTGGACGACGTGGACGCCCACCACCGGCGGGCCGTGGAGCACGGCGTGGAGATCCTGATGGAGCCCACCGACCAGGAGTACGGCTCGCGGGACTACATGGCCCGGGACGGCGAGGGCAACGTCTGGAGCTTCGGGACGTACGCGCCGCAGGTGTGATCCCGCGGCGCGTGCGCCCGTACGCGGCTACGCGCCGCCGGTGTGGACCTGGAAGGCGGCCCGCCGGACGGCCTTGGCCAGGGCCGGGTCGGGGTGGGCGGCGGCCAGGGCGACCAGCACCTGCACGGTGCGGGGGTGGCCGACGGCGCGGACCTCGTCCAGCAGGCGGGGCACGGTGGTGCGGACGGCCGAGTCGAGGTGGCGGGCCAGCAGGTCGGCCTCCCCGTGGTCGGCGATGGCGGCGGCCGTGTCGACCCAGAGCCAGGTCGACTCCTCCCGGGTCAGCACGTCCTGGGCCTCGTCGGGATCGACCCCGTCGTGCACGGCGAGCCAGAGCAGGGCGTAGGGGCGCAGCGCGGGGTCCCGGACGGCCGCGCGGACCTCGGGTTCGGCGGGGGCGCCGACCACGCGCAGGGCCTCGAAGGCCAGGCCGCGCAGGAGGGCGTCCTCACCGCGGGCCGCGTGCAGCAGCTCGCTGACGGCGTGGCCGACGGGGCGGGCGGCCAGCCAGGCCTGGTACTCGGCGCGGGCCGGACCGGGGGTGAGCCGGGCGCAGCCGTGCAGCATCGCGGCGGCGGACTGCTCGATGTTGCCGGCCGGGCTCTGCGCGGCGACGCAGATCTGCTCCAGCTTGACCCAGACGGCCCAGCTGCCGAGCGGGGTCAGGGTGGCCCGGGCGGGGCCGAGGATGACGGCGTCCACGGCGGCGAGTCCGCCCAGCGCCCAGCGCAGCAGCCGGGCGAGCGGGACCGGGCGGCTCTCGGCGAGCGCGGCGGCGGAGCCGGGGGCCGGCTGCGGACCGTAGGGGACCTCGCAGCGCTCGCCCCGCAGTTCGGTGACCCGCTGCCCGAGGAGGTCCAGCAGGTCCGGGACGGTCACGGGACCGGCCGAGAGCTGGAGCAGCGACAGGAGCTGGGGCATCGCCTCGACCACTTCGGCGACGGCCGAGGGGGCGATGTCGGCGGGGGCCGGGTGGACGAGCGACCAGGCGTCGAAGAGGGCGACCCAGCCGCGCAGCACGGCGGTGTCGTCGCGGTCCCAGGCGCGCAGCCGCCAGCCGGGCCGGGCGTGGCCGCCGTGCACCTCGACGAGGCCGGAGAGCCGGGCGCGGTCCCAGCCGACCCGGATCTGGCCGTGCGTCAGGGACAGTTGCGCGGCGGCGCGTTCGACGTCGGCGGCGGGCAGCGCGGCCGCCGGGGCGGGCCGTCCGCCGTCGCCGGCTCCGAGGTTCTGCTCGGCCCAGCGGGCCAGCCGTACCGCGTCCGCGAGGGAGGCGCGGGCCCGGTTCGCCAGGTCCGCCGTGGCGGGGGTGCCCGCCGGAGGACGGGGGGCCGTCCGGGTTCGCCGGTCGGTCACCGCCTTGCGCGCCGTGGCGACGGAGCGCGGGGAGACGAGTCGGAGTCTGGAGTCGCGAGCCAACTGCTCATCAGGCTTTCGGGACGTCACGGAAGCAGTCTCGCCCGTCACTGGCCGAAAGCCCAAACGGAACCAGTCGTTTCCACAGGTCAGCGAGGGAACGAACCGGGGCAATACGCCCACCCCGCCCCGTCCGCCACAGCCCCTTCACACAAGTGATCACATGAGCGGCACGAGGAAGCGGCGCAGCGCCTCCTCGTACCGGGCGGGGTCGGCGTTCCACATCGCCCCGTGCGCCGCCTCCCGGACGGTCTGCAGCACGACCAGGTCGGGCCGGGCGGCGGCGAGCCGGCGGGAGGGTTCCCAGGAGGCCAGGGTGTCGTCGGGGCCGTGGAAGAGCAGGACGGGGACGCGCAGGGCGGCGGGGTCCGAGCCCGGCGGGCGGCGGTCGACGCGCAGCCCCGCCCGGCCCTCGGCGGCGCGCACGGCGAGCGGGACCAGCGGGGCGGGGGTGCGGCGGGCGGCGACGAGGGCGCGCAGGGTGGCGTGCCAGTCCAGGACGGGCGAGTCCAGCACGAGTCCCGAGATCCGGCCGGCCAGGGCCGAGCGCTCGACGGCGTGCAGGGCCATGGCCGCCCCGGTGGACCAGCCGTGCAGGATCACCCGCCGGGCTCCGTAGCGCACGGCGTAGCGGATGGCGGCGTCCAGGTCCCGCCACTCCGATTCGCCGAGGTGGCCGACGCCGTCGGGGCAGGCGGGCGCGCCGAGGTCGCCGCGGTAGGAGAGGTCCAGTACGGGCAGCCGCAGGCGGTGCAGGAAGGGCATGACCACCATGGGGTGCTCCCGGCCGGCTCCCAGTCCGTGCACGGTGATCACCCAGGTGTCCCGGGCCGCGGGCACGAACCAGGCGGGCAGCGGCCCGAGCTCCCCGGGGACGTCCACGTCGGCGTGGTCGAGGCCGAGGGCGGTGCGCGGGTTCCCGAGGTGGACCTCGGGGGTGAGGGTGACCCGGGTACCGGGGTCGAGGCTGCCGTGGGTGACGGCGACCAGGCGGCGCACGACGGTGTCGGGGCGGGGCGGGACCCCGTCGAGCACCGGGCCCACCACGGCGTGCACCCCGGGCGCGGTCAGTCCGTAGGTGCCCGGGCGCAGGGAGGCCAGGGAGCGGGTGAGCACGACGCGTCCGGCGGCGGTGGAGTGGACGCTGAGCCGGGGGCTGCCGGGCAGCGGGCGGCCCGGTTCCACGCGCAGTGCGGAGTCGGCGGCGTACCGGGCGGCCGCGACGGCGGCCGCTCCGGCACCGATCAGGCTGGTGGTGACGGCCGCTGCCGTCGCTGTGGCGGTACGCACGGCTCCAGTGTCGGCGCGCGGGGGCGGGCGGGCCACCGGAAGACGTTCCGGAAGGCGATCCGGAACCCGATCCGGAAGGTGATCAAGGGGGCTGGCACCGCCGCGCGGGAAGCAGGGTGATCTACCTCTCTTTCCCCGGCGCGCGGGGGCGTACGGACCGGCCGCGCAGCCCGGGGGCCGGCTCCCGTCACCCGGCCCTGACATGGGTGAATCCGCATATCTACGACAGAATCGGGACCAACGACCCGATCGCGCCGTTGGCCGGGACACCATCCGTCCCGCGTCAGTTCACCTTCCGTTCACTCAGGTTGCCTACGGTCGCCGAGCCACTGACGTCAAACAGAAGCCTGGGTAAATGGAGCACATAACGCTTCTCCTCGGGATCGTGATCATCACCGCTCTCGTGTTCGACTTCACGAACGGTTTCCACGACACGGCCAACGCGATGGCCACCACCATCTCGACCGGCGCCCTCAAGCCCAAGACGGCGGTGGCCATGTCCGCCGTGCTCAACCTGGTCGGCGCGTTCATGTCCGTGGAGGTCGCCAAGACGATCTCCAAGGGCCTCGTCAACGAAGAAGGCATCCAGCCGGAAGTGATCTTCGCCGCCCTCGTCGGCGCGATCCTCTGGAACCTGGTGACCTGGCTGGTCGGACTGCCGTCGAGCTCCTCGCACGCCCTGATGGGCGGCCTGGTCGGCGCGGCCGTCGCCTCCGCCGGCCTCGGTGCCGTCAACGGCGGCACGCTCGTCACCAAGGTGCTGCTCCCCGCGGTCGCCGCGCCGATCGTGGCCGGTGCGGCCGCGATGCTGGCGTCCAAGCTGACGTACAAGCTCGGCGGGAACATCGGCGAGAAGACCTCGGCCAAGGGCTACAAGGCCGGTCAGATCGCCTCCGCCGGACTCGTCTCCCTCGCGCACGGCACCAACGACGCGCAGAAGACGATGGGCATCATCACCCTGGCCCTGGTCGCCGGCGGCGCGCTCGCGCCCGGCTCCAACCCGCCGGTCTGGGTCATCGTCTCCGCCGGCATGGCGATCGCGATGGGCACCTACCTGGGCGGCTGGCGCATCATCCGCACCATGGGCAGCGGCCTGACCGACCTCCAGCCGCAGCAGGGCTTCGCCGCCCAGACCTCGGCCGCCAGCGTCATCCTGGCCTCCTCCAGCCTCGGCTTCTCCCTCTCCACGACCCACGCCTGCTCGGGCGCGGTCATGGGCGCGGGCCTGGGCCGCAAGGGCGGTGTGGTCCGCTGGTCCACCGCCACCCGCATGTTCATCGCGTGGGGCCTGACCCTGCCGGCCGCGGCCCTGGTCGCCTCGGGCGCCGAACTGGTCATGCGCACCGGTGACGTCGGCGTCGCCGCTGTCGCGCTCTTCCTGGTCGCCTCCTGCTTCGCCATCTGGGTGATCTCCCGCCGCCAGGTCGTCGACCACACCAACGTCAACGGGGCCGACGCCGCTCCCGCCGCGTCCGGCGCCGAACAGCCCGGCGTGGTCACCACCGCCATCGCGGCCGTGGCCGTCCCGCCGACCGCGGGCGCCACCGCGGCCGCGACCACGGCCGAGGTCACCGACGAAGCCCTCAAGGCCACCATCCCGGCCGCGACGGCGGCCCCCGCGGCCCCGGCCGCGGCGGTCTGACCCCGAGAACGACAGAGGAAACGGCAGTATGAAGATCGACTGGGCAGCACTCGGCTCCGTCTTCGGGGTCAGCCTCTCCGCCACCGTCGCCCTCGTGGCCCTGTTCACCCTGGGCCTGGTGGGCCTGTCCAAGCACGAAGCCGCCACCGAGCGGGGCGGGGCAGCCACCCTGGCCCGCAGCGGCGCCTACGCCTGCTTCGCGCTCTGCGCGGTGGCCGTCGGCTACGGGATCTACCTGATCGTCAGCTGACCCGGCCCGCACCCGAGCGCGCGAGGGCTCCCCCCGGAATCCCGGGGGGAGCTTTCGCGTACCCGCGCCTCCCCTTCGTCTCCCGTCCCGCCGCAGGTCAACAGCAAGTTGACGGGCGTTCGCGGGGCGTGGTGGACTGCCCGAGCCAATACGGCGGCATGGAGAGGAAGTCCGGTGCGAATCCGGCGCGGTCCCGCCACTGTCACCGGGGAGCGCACGCGGCGCGTGCGGGGCCCCGGGAGCCAGGAACTCTCGCCGCCGGACACGTCGAACCAGGGCGCGGACCCTGAGTGAGGACCTACCTGCCACCATGCGTGCCGACCGCGTCTTCGCGTACGGCGCCACGGCGGGCCTGATCGGCGACCGGATCCTCGGGGATCCGCGCCGAGGGCACCCCGTGGCCGCCTTCGGACGAGCCGCCGCCGCCGTCGAGAGCGCCCTGTGGCGCGACGACCGCGCCCGGGGCGTCCTGCACACCCTGATCTGCGCCGGGGGCGCGGCCGCAGTCGGCGCGCTCGGCGCCCGCGCCGTGCGCTCCCGGCCCGCGGCCGCCCGGATCGCCCTGACCGCCGCCGCCACCTGGGCCGTCGTCGGCGGCACCTCGCTGGGGCGGGAGGCCCGCGCGATCGGCGGAGCGCTCGCCGTCGGCGACACCGACGTCGCCCGTGAACGCCTGCCCCACCTGTGCGGGCGCGACCCGCAGGCCCTGGACGGGCCGCAGATGGCGCGGGCCGTCGTGGAGTCCGTCGCGGAGAACACCTCCGACGCGGTGGTCGGCGCACTGGTGTGGGGCGCCCTCGCCGGGGTCCCCGGCCTGCTCGCCTTCCGCGCCGTGAACACCCTCGACGCGATGGTGGGCCACAAGTCCCCCCGTCACCTGCGCTACGGCTGGGCCTCCGCCCGGCTCGACGACCTGGCCGGCTGGCCCGGGGCCCGGCTGACGGCGCTCGCCGCCGTGGCCGCGGGTCCCGACCGGCGGGGAGCCGTACGGGCCTGGCGAGTGGACGCCGCCGCCCACCCGAGCCCCAACGCGGGCCCGGTGGAGGCCTCCTTCGCCGGGGCCCTGGGGGTCCGCCTCGGCGGGACCCTGTCCTACGGCGGACGGGTCGAGCACCGTGCGGTCCTCAACGGCGCGGCCGGGCGGCCCGTGGAGGTCGCCGACATCGACCGGGCGGTACGCCTCTCGCGGCGGGTGACCTGGCTGGCCCTGGGCACCTGCGTGGCGGGCCGGGCGCTGGCCTCCCGCCTCACCTCGACACGGAAGGGACGCGCATGAACGGCGCGCGGCGCGTCGGCGGACTGCTGGTCGCCGGTACGACCTCGGACGCGGGCAAGAGCGTCGTCACGGCGGGCATCTGCCGCTGGCTGTCGCGGCAGGGCGTGAAGGTGGCCCCGTTCAAGGCCCAGAACATGTCCCTCAACTCCTTCGTGACCCGCGAGGGCGCCGAGATCGGCCGCGCCCAGGCCATGCAGGCGCAGGCCGCGCGGGTGGAGCCGACGGCCCTGATGAACCCCGTGCTGCTCAAGCCGGGCAGCGACCGCAGCAGCCAGGTGGTGCTGCTCGGCAAGCCGGTGGGCGAGATGAGCGCCCGCGGCTACCACGGCGGGCGCCAGGAGCAGTTGCTCGGCATCGTCACGGACTGCCTGGAGCAGCTGCGGGGCACGTATGACGCCGTGATCTGCGAGGGGGCGGGCAGTCCGGCGGAGATCAACCTGCGCCGGACCGACATCGTGAACATGGGCATCGCGCGGGCCGCGCGGTTCCCGGTGGTCGTGGTCGGCGACATCGACCGGGGCGGGGTGTTCGCCTCCTTCTTCGGGACGACGGCGCTGCTCTCCCCCGAGGACCAGTCGCTGATCGCGGGCTACCTGGTCAACAAGTTCCGGGGCGACGTGTCCCTGCTGGAGCCCGGCATGGAGATGCTGCGCGGGCTGACCGGCCGGTCCACGTACGGGGTGCTGCCGTTCCGGCACGGCCTCGGCATCGACGAGGAGGACGGCCTGCGCGTGTCCCTGCGGGGCGCGGTGCGCGAGTCCGCGGTGGCGCCGCCGGTGGGCGAGGACGTGCTGCGGGTCGCGGTGTGCGCGGTGCCGCTGATGTCGAACTTCACCGACGTCGACGCGTTGGCCGCGGAGCCGGGCGTGGTCGTGCGGTTCGTGGACCGGGCCGAGGAACTGACCGACGCGGACCTGGTCGTCGTACCGGGCACCCGGGGCACCGTGAAGGCCCTGGAGTGGCTGCGCGCGCGCGGACTGGCGGACGCCCTGGTCCGGCGGGCCGCGGAGGGCCGCCCGGTGCTGGGCGTCTGCGGCGGCTTCCAGCTGCTCGGGGAGCACATCGAGGACGAGGTCGAGTCGAAGGCCGGGGCGGTCGCGGGCCTGGGGCTGCTCCCGGTGCGCGTGCGCTTCGCGCGGGAGAAGACCCTGGCCCGGCCGGTGGGCACGGCCCTCGGCGAGCCGGTCGAGGGGTACGAGATCCACCACGGCGTGGCCGAGGTGCTGGGCGGGGAACCCTTCCTGGACGGGTGCCGGGTCGGGTCCGTGTGGGGCACGCACTGGCACGGCTCGCTGGAGTCGGACGGCTTCCGGCGGGCGTTCCTGCGCGAGGTGGCCTCGGCGGCGGGGCGCCGGTTCGTGCCCGCGCCGGACACCTCGTTCGCGGCGCTGCGCGAGGAGCAGCTGGACCTGCTGGGCGACCTGATCGCCGAGCACGCCGACACCGACGCCCTGCTCCGTCTGATCGAGGGGGGCGCCCCGGCGGGCCTCCCGTTCCTCCCCCCGGGCGCGCCGTGACGGGCGCGTCCGGCGCGGCCGGCGCGTCCGGCACGGCGGGCCGCCGGCACGGCGGCACCGATGTCCCCCGCAAGCCACTCGAAGGAGTGACCGTCTCATGAGCAGCGCCCACTTTCCGTTCTCGGCCGTCGTCGGGCAGGACGACCTGCGGCTGGCCCTGCTGCTCAACGCCGTGAGCCCCGCGGTCGGCGGGGTGCTCGTGCGCGGTGAGAAGGGGACCGCCAAGTCCACCGCCGTGCGCGCGCTGTCCGTGCTGCTGCCGCAGGTGGACGTCGTGCCCGGCTGCCGGTTCTCCTGTGCGCCGGCCGCTCCCGACCCCTCGTGCCCGGACGGCCCGCACGAGGCCGGCCCCGGCTCCCTGCGGCCGGCCCGCATGGTCGAACTGCCCGTCGGCGCCTCCGAGGACCGGCTGGTCGGCGCCCTGGACATCGAGCGGGCCCTCGCCGAGGGCGTGAAGGCCTTCGAGCCCGGCCTGCTCGCCGACGCGCACCGCGGGATCCTGTACGTCGACGAAGTCAACCTCCTGCACGACCACTTGGTGGACGTGCTCCTCGACGCCGCCGCCATGGGCGCCTCCTACGTGGAGCGCGAGGGCGTCTCCGTACGCCACGCCGCCCGCTTCCTGCTCGTCGGCACCATGAACCCCGAGGAGGGTGAGCTGCGTCCGCAGCTCCTCGACCGGTTCGGGCTGACCGTCGAAGTGGCGGCCTCCCGCGAGCCGGCCCAGCGCGTCGAGGTGGTGCGGCGCCGGCTGTCGTACGAGGACGACCCGCAGGCCTTCGCGGCCCGCTGGGCGGGGGACGAGCACGAGGTGCGCGCCCGCGTCGTGGCGGCGCGCGCCCTGCTGCCGCAGGTGTCGCTCGGGGACACCGCGCTGCTGTGGATCGCGGCCGCCTGCGCCGGGTTCGAGGTCGACGGGATGCGCGCCGACATCGTGATGGCCCGGACCGCGACGGCCCTGGCGGCCTGGGCGGGACGGACCGAGGTCCGCAAGGAGGACGTCCGGCAGGCCGCCCTGCTGGCGCTCCCCCACCGCCGTCGCCGCAACCCCTTCGACGCGCCGGGCCTGGACGAGGAGCAGCTGGACCGGATCCTGGACGGGTTCCCGGACGACGAGCCCGAGCCGGAGCCCGACCCGCAGCCCCTGGGCCCGGACGACGGCGGCGACGGCGACGGCGACGGCCCGGACGACGGCGGCGACGGCGGCCCGGGCGGGGACGGCGGCGGGCTCCCCCCGCAGCACGACGGGCCCCCGGCACAGGACGCCCCCGAGGCCCCCGACGGCGCGGAGGCCCCCGACACCACCCGCGAGGATGCTCCGCAGCCCGCCGCCCAAGGCGCCGCGGCACCCGAGCAGCCCGCCGTGGCGGCCGCCGAGCCGTTCCGCACCAAGGCCCTCACCGTGCCGGGGCTCGGCGAGGGCGCGGCCGGGCGCCGCTCGCGCGCCCGCACCGCGCACGGCCGCACCACCGGGTCCCAGCGCCCCCGGGGCCACCTGACGAAGCTGCACCTGGCCGCGACCGTCCACGCGGCCGCCCCGCACCAGAAGGCGCGCGGCCGCGCCGGGCGCGGGCTGGTCATCCGCGGGGACGACCTGCGCCAGGCCACCCGCGAGGGCCGCGAGGGCAACCTCGTGCTCTTCGTCGTCGACGCCTCCGGTTCCATGGCGGCCCGCCGGCGCATGAGCGCCGTCAAGGGCGCCGTCGTCTCGCTGCTCCTGGACGCCTACCAGCGCCGCGACAAGGTCGGCCTGATCACCTTCCGGGGTGCCGGGGCCGAACTGGCGCTGCCGCCCACCTCCTCGGTGGACACGGCCGCGGCCCGGCTGGAGCAGCTGCCGACCGGGGGCCGCACGCCGCTGGCCGCCGGGCTGCTCAAGGCCCGCGAGGTGCTGCGCCTGGAGCGGCTGCGGGATCCCTCGCGGCGCCCGCTGCTCGTGGTCGTCACCGACGGGCGGGCCACCTCGGCCGGGAGCCTGGGCGGCGATCCGCGCGAGCTGTCGGGGCGCAGCGCCCGCCTGCTGGCCGCCGAGGGGATCACCTCGGTGGTGGTGGACTGCGAGTCCGGGCCGGTCCGGCTGGGGCTGGCCGGAGCGCTCGCCGCCGATCTGGGCGCGCCCGCCGTGACCCTCGACGGGCTGCGGGCGGACTCGCTCGCCGGGCTCGTGCAGAACGTACGTACCGCACACGAAACCTCCAGGAGGGCCGCGTAATGCCGCAGGGACAGCCGTCCGTCGTTCCGGACGACGGGCTCACGACGCGTCAGCGCCGCAACCGTCCGCTCGTCTTCGTCCACACCGGCCCGGGCAAGGGCAAGTCGACGGCCGCCTTCGGGCTGGCGCTGCGCGCCTGGAACCAGGGGTGGCCGATCGGGGTGTTCCAGTTCGTGAAGTCGGCGAAGTGGAAGGTCGGCGAGGAGAACGCGCTGAAGGTGCTCGGCGCCTCCGGCGAGGGCGGCAGCGTCGTCTGGCACAAGATGGGCGAGGGCTGGTCCTGGGTGCAGCGCGACGCGCAGCTCGACAACGAGCAGGCGGCCAAGGAGGGCTGGGAGCAGGTCAAGCGCGACCTGGCCGCCGAGACGCACAAGCTGTACGTGCTCGACGAGTTCGCCTACCCCCTGCACTGGGGCTGGATAGACGTGGCCGAGGTGATCGAGGTGCTGCGCGGGCGTCCCGGCACCCAGCACGTGGTCATCACGGGCCGCAACGCGCCGCAGGAGCTGGTGGAGTACGCGGACCTGGTCACCGAGATGACCAAGATCAAGCACCCGATGGACGCCGGTCAGAAGGGCCAGAGGGGCATCGAGTGGTGACGTCCGTCCACGTGCCCCGGCTGGTGATGGCCGCGCCGTCCTCAGGCAGCGGCAAGACCACCGTGGCGACGGGCCTGATGGCCGCCTTCGCGGAGCGCGGCCTCGCCGTGTCCCCGCACAAGGCCGGGCCCGACTACATCGACCCCGGTTACCACGCGCTCGCCACCGGGCGGCCCGGCCGGAACCTGGACGCCTTCATGTGCGGGCCGGAGCTGGTGGCTCCGCTGTTCGCGCACGGGTCCGCCGGCTGCGACCTGGCCGTCGTCGAAGGGGTGATGGGGCTCTACGACGGGGCCGCCGGGCGCGGTGAGCTGGCGTCGACGGCGCAGGTCGCGAAGCTGCTGCGGGCGCCGGTGGTGCTGGTCGTGGACGCCTCGTCGCAGTCCCGGTCGGTGGCCGCGCTGGTGCACGGCTTCGCCTCCTTCGACCCCCAGGTGCGCCTCGGCGGGGTGATCCTCAACAAGGTGGGCTCCGACCGGCACGAGGTGATGCTGCGGGAGGCGCTGGAGGAGGCCGGGATGCCGGTCCTCGGCGTGCTGCGGCGGGCCCCGCAGGTGGCGACGCCGTCGCGCCACCTGGGGCTGGTCCCGGTGGCGGAGCGGCGCGCCGACGCGCTGGCCGCCGTCGCCGCCCTGGCCGCACAGGTCCGGGCCGGCTGCGACCTGGAGGCCCTGCTGGCGCTGGCCCGCACGGCGCCGCCGCTGGACTGCGCGACGTGGTCGCCGCGGGAGGCCCTGGCCGGGGAGCCGGCCGCGCCGCCCGGGCCGCGGCCGGTCGTCGCCGTCGCGGGCGGGCCGGCCTTCACCTTCTCCTACGCCGAGCACACGGAGCTGCTCACGGCCGCGGGGGCGGAGGTCGTCACCTTCGACCCGCTGCGGGACGAGGCGCTGCCCGCCGGTACGGCCGGGCTGGTGATCGGGGGCGGGTTCCCCGAGGTGTACGCGCCCGAGCTGTCGGCGAACGAGCCGCTGCGGGCGGCGGTGGCCGCCTTCGCCGCGGCCGGCTCCCCGGTGGCGGCGGAGTGCGCGGGGCTGCTGTACCTGGCCCGGTCGCTGGACGGGAAGCCGATGTGCGGGGTGCTCGACGCCGACGCGCGGATGTCGGAGCGGCTCACGCTCGGCTACCGGGAGGCGGTGGCGGTGTCGGACAGCGCGCTGGCCGCGGCCGGGACCCGGCTGCGCGGCCACGAGTTCCACCGCACGGTGATCGAGCCGGGCGCCGGATCGGCCCCGGCCTGGGGGTTCACGCATCCGGAGCGGCGCGTGGAGGGCTTCGTACGGGGCGGGGTGCACGCCAGCTACCTGCACACGCACTGGGCGGCGCGGCCGTCGGTGGCGGCCCGGTTCGTCCGCTCGGCGCGGGCCGCCGGGACGGGCGGGACGGGCGGCACCGGCGCGACGGACGGGACCGGCGTATGCGGCGGGGCCGCCGTCACGGTGCCCGCGGGCGGGACGGACCGGGCCGAGCGGGCGGCGCGGGCGGCCGGGTGAGGTCAGTCCGCGAGCCCGACCACCAGCCAGATGCCGGCCACCCCGCCCACCGTGCACATCAGCGTGGACAGGGCGGGGTGTTCGTGGTGCGCCTCGGGCAGGATCTCGGCGGCGGCCAGGTACAGCAGGACCCCGCCGAAGAAGCCGAGGTAGGCCCCGAGCGGTTCCTCCGGAAGGGTGAACAGCAGGGTGGACGCGGCGCCCACGACGGGTGCCACCGCGTCGGCGAAGAGCATCTTGACGGCCTTGCGGCGCTCGTTCCCGTAGAGGGTCGTGAGGGTGTAGGTGTTGAAGCCGTCGGCGAAGTCGTGGGTGACCACGGCCAGCGCGACGGCGACCCCCATGCCCCCGCCGACCTGGAAGGCGGCGCCCAGCGCCACCCCGTCGGCGAGGCTGTGGCCGACCATCGCGGCGGCCGCGGTGAGCCCGACCTCGGGGACGCGGCCGCCGTGCCCGTGGCCCTCCTCGGCGCCGTGGGCGGCCTGGCGCACGGCGAGCAGGCGTTCCACGACGTGGGCGACGAGGAAGCCGCCCACGAAGAGCAGCAGGGCCAGGGGGACGCCGAAGACCTCGTCCCCGGCGGCGTGCATCGCCTCGGGGAGCAGGTCCAGGCCCACGACGCCGAGCATCAGCCCGCCGGCCAGGCCCAGCACGAGGTGGCGGCGGTCGGTGACGCGTTGCGCCGTCCATCCGCCCGCCAGCGTCATCAGGAACGCGCCCAACGCCACGATCACCGCCATGTGCCCCTGAATACCGACTGGCGGCCGCGCGCGCACTTCCGCGCGCGGGTGGCGGGGGACACCGTGTTGACGACGGCGGCAGACTGACGCAAGTGACTACGGAGGGAGGGCCCCGGTGGGCGAGTACGTGACGCGGCTGGTGGTCGGCGTCGGCGGACGGGCGGGTGTTTCCGTCGCGGAGGTCTGCGCGCTGGTGGAAGAGACGCTGCGGGGGGCCGGACTGACCGCCGGTGCCGTGACGGCGCTGGCGACGGTGGAGGCGAAGACCCTGGAGGCGGGGATCGCGGGGGCGGCGGAACGTTTCGGCGTCCCGCTGGTCGGCTATCCCGCGGAAGAGCTGGCACGGATCTCCGTGCCGCATCCGTCGGGGGCCGTGCGCGAGGCCGCCGGGACGGCGTCGGTGGCGGAGGCCGCGGCGCTGGCCGCGGGCGGGGAACTCCTCGTGCCCAAGCGGCGTTCGGTGGCGGCGACCTGTGCGGTGGCCACCGCACAGGAGCACGACCTGCGCCACCACGGGGACGCGGAGGTGGTGGACGCGGCCGACTCGCTGGTGGACCTGGCGGTCAACGTACGGGCGGGCACCCCGCCGCAGTGGCTGGAGCGCCGGATCGCGGACAGCCTCGGCTCGCTGGCCGCCTACCCGGACGGCCGGGCCGCCCGGGCGGCGGTGGCGGCGCGGCACGGGCTGCCGCCCGAGCGCGTGCTGCTGACGGCGGGGGCGGCGGAGGCGTTCGTGCTGATCGCGCGGGCGCTGGGCGCCGAACGGCCGGTCGTGGTGCATCCGCAGTTCACCGAGCCGGAGGCGGCCCTGCGCGATGCCGGGCACCGCGTGGAGCGGGTGGTGCTGCGGGCGGCGGACGGGTTCCGGCTGGACCCGGCGGCCGTGCCCGAGGACGCCGACCTGGTCGTCGTCGGCAACCCGACCAACCCCACCTCGGTGCTGCACCCGGCGGGGGTGCTGGCGGCGCTGGCCCGGCCGGGACGCATCCTGGTGGTCGACGAGGCGTTCATGGACGCCGTCCCGGGCGAACGGGAGGCGCTGGCCGGGCGGATGGACGTACCGGGGCTGGTGGTGCTCCGGAGCCTGACGAAGACCTGGGGGCTGGCGGGGCTGCGGATCGGCTACGTCCTGGCCGGACCGGACGTCATCGCGAAGCTGGCCGCCGCGCAGCCGCTGTGGCCGGTTTCGACCCCGGCACTGGTGGCGGCGGAGGCCTGCGTGGCTCCGGCGGCGCTGGCGGAGGCCGAGGAGGCGGCCCGGCGGATCGCGGTGGACCGGGAGCACCTGCTCGCGGGTCTCGCCGAGTTCGAGGAGATCTCGGTGGCGGGGGTCGCGGAGGGGCCGTTCGTGCTGATCCGCGTCGCGGGGGCGATGGAGGTCCGGACCAGGCTGCGCGCGCTCGGCTTCGCGGTCCGCCGCGGGGACACCTTCCCGGGCCTGGACTCCTCGTGGCTGCGCCTGGCGGTCCGTGACCGCGCGACGACGGGCCGCCTGCTCCAGGCCCTCGACCACGCCCTGGCGCTGGCCGCGCGGTAACCCGCCGGGTGGACCCGCGCCCGGCCCCCGCAACCGTTCCGGGGGCGGGGCCGCCGGGGCGGACCCTACGATGACCGCGCGGAGCATTCGGCACCGGCGGTACGGCGACGGGGGCGGCAGATGAGGGCAGCGGTGCGGGCGGGTGCGGTGGCCGCCGGACTGGCGGTCGCCGGGGGCGCGGTCCTCGCCGTTCCCCGGCTGCCGGCGAACGGCGGGCCGGACGCCGCGCGGCAGCGGCTCGGGCCGGCTCCCTCGGGCACCTCGGCCGCGCCCACCGCTCCCCCGGGCCGGCCGTTCACGCTGGTGGCGACCGGGGACGTCATCCCGTACCCCTCGATCGTCCGCCGCGCGGCGGACGACGCGGGCGGCGGCCCCGGGGCGTACGACTTCCGGCGGATACTCGCCGGCGTGAAACCGATCGTGTCCGCCGCCGACCTGGCGATATGCCACCACGAGATACCGTACGGGCGGCCCGGCGGGAGCTACACCGGCTACCCCCTGTTCAAGGCCCCGCACCAGCTGGCCGACGCCCTGCGCGACACCGGGTACGACAGCTGCTCCACCGCCTCGAACCACACCCTCGACGACGGCTGGGACGGCCTCGTCCGGACCCTCGACCACCTCGACCGCGTCGGCGTCAAGCACGTCGGGTCGGCGCGCGGAGCCGAGGAGGCGAAGGCCCCCGCCGTCCTGACCGCGGGCGGCGCGAAGGTCGCCCAGCTGGACTACACGTACGGGACGAACGGGATACCGCTCCCGGCCGGCAAGCCCTGGGCCGTGAACCTGATCGACCGGGACCGGATCGTGGCCGACGCCCGGGCGGCCCGCGCCGCCGGCGCGCACGTCGTCGTCCTCAGCATCCACTGGGGCACCGAGTGGCAGACGGCCCCCGACGAACAGCAGCGCGAACTGGCCGGGGCGCTCACCGCCTCCCGCGCGGCCGACGGCCTGCCCGACATCGACCTGGTCCTCGGCACCCACAACCACGTGCCGCAGCCCTACGAGAAGATCAACGGCACCTGGGTGGTGTTCGGCATGGGCGACCAGATGGCCAGCTTCTACGAGGCCGACAAGGCCCGCGGGAACATGTCCTCCATCCCCCGCTTCACCTTCGCCCCGGATCCCGCGCACCCGGGCCGCTGGTCGGTGGTGAAGGCCGAGTACCTGACCCAGTACGCGGACATGGGGCCGCCGTTCCGCGTGGTCTGCACCTCCTGCGCGGACGGGGACGCCGCCCCGGGGTCGGCGGCCGGCGCCGCGTACGCCCGGGCCGACCGCGAGGTCACCGCGGCCGTCAACTCGCGGGGCGCGGCCGCCCAGGGCCTGGAGCGCGCCACCCGCTGAGCGGTCGCGCCCGCGCCCCCGCGCCCTACGAGGTCCTGCCGCGCCGGGTCACGACGAGCGCGCCCGCGCCGATGCCGAGCAGGAGCAGCGCGCCACCCGCCACGTACGGGGTCACCGAACCGGCCCCGGTCTCGGCCAGGCCGGCGTGGGTGACGGCCGTTCCGGTGCCGGTGGCGGTCTGCGGTTTGACGTCGGGGGCGGCGGAGGGGGCCGTCGAGGGGGCGGGGGCCTCGCAGTGGGCCTCGGCGAGCACGACCTCGCCGTCGACCTCGGCCACGTTCAGGTTCAGCGGGTTCACCGACACCTTCAGGCGCAGCGCGGCGGCGGCGGCGGTGGAGGTGGTCTGCGTACCGGACAGCTCCAGGCTGACGAGGCCGACGCCCGGGACCTCCAGCTTGGTGGGGCCGCCCGCCGTCAGGGTGACCTTCTTGCCGAGCGCGGTGACGGACCCGAGGACGTTCGCCCGGGCGACCGGCTTGGCGCCCGCCTCGCAGACGGCCTCGGAGGTGACCTTCTCCACCTCGATGAGGGAGAGCGCCGGAAGTCCGGGCACGTGCACCTTGGCGTGCGCGAGGCTGACCCGCGCCTCGGCGCTCCGGGCGTCGGCGGTGGCCTTGGCGGTGGCGACGTCCGCCCGCAGGACGTTGACCGGGCGGCCCTGCTCGGCGCCGTCCAGGGTGACGGTGAGGGCGGTCTTGTCGGCGGTCGCGGGGGCGCTGACCTCGTTGAGGGTGGTCTTCAGGGGGACGTGCACGGACTTGTTGAGCAGGCCCACGTCCAGTCCGGCGCGCAGGACGACGGCGCCGGAGCTGCCCCCGCGCGCGCCGCCGCCCTGCGCGCCGCCGCCGGTGGCGAGGGCGGGCGACGCGGTGAGCAGGGCCACCGCTCCCGTGGCGAGCAGAACGGCCGCGGGCAGGCGGAAGGTATTGCTGTTCAAGGTGGTGGAACCCCCGGGGAGATGGGTGCCGTCGCGCCGCCAATGGGGGACATCGCGGGCGCCGACGGCTTCGACCCTCGGAATCTTTACGCACTGTGAGTGAACGGGCGGCGACCTGAGGTGAATTCACCCCAACGGGTGGTTTCCATGCACATATTCGATTTGCCCGGCATCACGCGGCACGCCAGTTCTCCCCCGCCCCGGCCCGGAAGCGGGCCGGGCCCCTGACCGGGCGTTCTCAACGACGGACGGGGTGCGGACGTCACGCCCGGTCAACCGGCCGCCGTCGCGGTCGGGGCGGTCGGGGCGGTCGGGGCCGTCGCCGTCGGGGCCGTCGCTCAGGCGCGGATCTCGCCGTTCACGATCACCCGGTCCGGCGCCGCCAGCGCCCGTACGTCGGCCCGCGGGTCGGCGGCGTACACGACGAGGTCGGCCGGCGCCCCCTCGGTCAGGCCGGGCCTGCCGAGCCACTCGCGCGCCGCCCAGGCCGTCGCCGAGAGGGCGTCCAGCGCCGGGATGCCGGCCTTGACCAGCTCCGCGACCTCGGCGGCCACCAGGCCGTGCGGCAGGGAACCTCCCGCGTCGGTGCCGACGTACACGGGCACGCCCGCGTCCCAGGCCGCCCGGACGGTGTCGTACCGACGCTCGTGCAGCCGCCGCATGTGCGCCGACCAGCGGGGGAACTTGGCGTCGCCGCCCGCCGCCAGCTTCGGGAACGTCGCGATGTTGACCAGGGTCGGCACGATCGCCACCCCGCGCTCCGCGAAGAGCGGGATGGTGTCCTCGGTGAGCCCCGTCGCGTGCTCGATGCAGTCGATGCCCGCCTCGACGAGGTCGCGCAGCGCGTCCTCGGCGAAGCAGTGCGCGGTGACGCGGGCGCCGAGCCGGTGCGCCTCGGCGATGGCCGCCTCCACCTCGGCGCGCGGCCAGCAGGCCGTCAGGTCACCGGCCTCGCGGTCGATCCAGTCGCCGACCAGCTTGACCCAGCCGTCGCCGCGCCGCGCCTCCCGGCCGACGTGGGCGACCAGGTCGGCGGGCTCGATCTCGTGGGCGTAGTTGCGGATGTAGCGCCGGGTCCTGGCGATGTGCCGGCCCGCGCGGATGATCTTCGGCAGATCCGGACGGCCGTCGATCCAGCGGGTGTCGGAGGGGGAGCCCGCGTCGCGGATGAGGAGGGTGCCCGCGTCCCGGTCGGTGAGGGCCTGCTGTTCGGCGGTCCCCGCGTCGACCGGGCCGTGGGCGTCCAGCCCCACGTGACAGTGCGCGTCGACCAGCCCGGGCAGCGCCCAGCCGGCGACGGTGGTGACCTCGCGGGCGGCGCGCGGCCGCTCGTAGGAGACCCGCCCGCCGACGATCCACAGCTCGTCGCGCACCTCGTGGGGCCCGACGAGCACCCGCCCCTTCACATGGAGCACACCGCTCTGATCACTCATGTCGGCACCCTACGCGCGTGCTGGGTACGCTCACCCGGTAACCCCGGACGAAGAGAGCCCCGCCGTGACCCACCCCCTCCTGGACCTTCCGCCGCTCACCGCCGAGCACTTCGCGTCGATCGAGCGGGGGGTCGCACGGCTCCTCGACACCCGGCACGACGTGGTGATCACCCAGGGCGAGGCGCTGCTCCCGCTGGAGGGCTGCATCCGCTCCGGGGCCCGGCCCGGTTCGACGGCGCTGAACATCGTGACCGGCCCGTACGGGACCACCTTCGGCAACTGGCTGCGCGACGCCGGGGCACACGTGGTGGACCTGGCGGTGCCCTTCGACACGGCGGTCGACGGTGACCAGGTCGCCCGGGCGCTGGCCGCGCACCCGGAGACCGACTTCGTCTCCCTGGTGCACGCCGAGGCCGCCACCGGCAACACCAACCCGGTCGCGGAGATCGGCGAGGCGGTACGGGCCCACGGGGCGCTGTTCATGCTGGACGCGGTGGCGTCGGTGGGCGCCGAGCCTCTGCTGCCGGACGCGTGGGGCGTGGACCTGTGCGTGATCGGCGCCCAGAAGGCGATGGGCGGCCCGGCCGGGGTCTCGGCCGTGTCGGTCTCGGACCGGGCGTGGGAGCGGTTCGCGCGCAACCCGGCGGCCCCGCGCCGCTCGTACCTCTCCCTGCTGGACTGGAAGGAGCGCTGGATCGACGGCGGACGCACCGCCCTGCCGCACGCGCCCGCGCAGCTGGAGATGCTGGGGCTGGAGGCCTGCCTGGACCGGATCGCGGCCGAGGGCCCGGCGGCCGTGCTCGAACGGCACGCCCGCGCCGCCCGGGCCACCCGGGCGGGCGCGGCCGCGCTGGGCGTGGCCCCGTGGGTCGGGGACGCGGCTCAGGCGGCGCCGGTGGCGACCACGCTGCGCGTCGCGGAGGCCTCCGCGGTGGTGGCGAAGGCCCTGTCGGCGCAGCCCCTGGCCGCGCTCGCGGCGGGCGGCGGAGCGCTGGCCGGGGAGATGGTCCGGGTCAACCACTACGGCCCGGCGGCCTCCCCGGAGGCGGTCGCGACCGCGCTGCGCGCCCTGGCCTCGGCCCTGTCCGCCGACCCGGACCCGGCCCTCGCGGCCGCGTCGGCGGCCTGGCGGTAGGACGCGCGGTGGCCGGGCCGGGTGGCCCGGCTCGGCCCGGTCGACCGGTCAGCCGGCCAGTACGTCCAGCAGGCGGTCGACGTCGGCCTCCGTGTTGTACAGGTGGAACGAGGCCCGCAGCGCGCCGGCGCGGGCCGCCGTGGACACTCCGGCTTCGAGCAGCGCGCCCTGGCGGCCGCCGAGGCCGGGCACGGAGACGATGGGCGTCGTGCCGGGCACGGCTTCGTGGCCGAGGCGGGCGAGTCCGGCCCGGTAGCGGGCGGCGAGGGCGGTGTCGTGGGCGTGCACCGCCGCGATGCCGATCCGCTCCAGCAGCGCGAGCGAGGGCTCCGCCGCGTGGTAGGGCAGGAAGGCCGGGGATTCGTCGAACCGGCGTGCGTCCGAGGCGAGTTGACGCATGGGCCCGTAGGTGGCGTCCCACATCGACTCCGCCGCCACCCATCCGGCGTGCAGCGGAGCCAGACCGCCCTGGGCCTCCTCGGAGACGGTGAGGTACGAGGCTCCGCGGCCACCGAGCAGCCACTTGTACCCGGCGGTGACCGTGTAGTCGTACGGCGAGGCGTCGAAGGGCAGCCATCCGGCGGCGTGCGTGGCGTCGACGAGCATCCGCGCCCCGTGCGCGGCCGTGGCCGCGCGGACGGCGGCCAGATCGGCGGTGCGCCCGTCCGCGGACTGTACGGCGCTCAGCGCGACCAGCGCGGTGTCCGCCCCCACCGCTTCGGCCAGGGTCTCCAGCGGTGCGAAGCGGACCTTGAGGTCGCCGCGCAGCACGAAGGGGTTGATGACGGAGGCGAAGTCGTCCTCGGGGAGCAGGACTTCGGCGCCGGCCGGCAGCGAGGCCGACACCAGGCCGACGTGGACGGCGACGGACGAGCCGACGGCCACGCGCCCGGCGTCGACCCCGACCAGCCGGCCGAAGGCGGCCCGGACCCGGTTCACGCGCTCGAAGTCGCCGAATCCGGCGGGGAGTCCGGCACCGGCCGCCTCGGCCAGGGCGCGCACCTCGGCGACGGCGGCGCGCGGCAGGATCCCGCTCGTGGCCGTGTTCAGGTAGGTGGTGGAGTGCGCGAACTCGGCGCGGCACAGGTCGGGGAGCAGCGGGAGATCCATGGCGTCCACTCTGCGCCAGGAGCTACTCAAAGTCCATTGCCTTATTGTGCATGCCGCCCCCAAGGTTCCCTTATGGAAAGCCCTCGGGGCCGGACTTCGGCGGCGCACCCCGGGGCGGACCTGTAGGCAGGGAAGCCCGGCAGCCTTCTCAACGAAGGGTCGGTTGACGCAGATGTGGCTGCACCAGCCGTCCCCCAGACGCTAGATCAGACCCGCTCCCGGTCCCGGTGGTGGGTACGGCCCGCGCCGCACCCACCACCCCCGCTCGGGACACAGGTCCGCCCCGTACCGGTTGGGAGCACAGTCCATCATTTCCGCGGGTCAGGAAGGTGGGCCGGACCGGAGAGCACGCTCCGGTCCAACCCAAGGCCGCACTGGCGCAGGCTCAGCTCCTTGTCGGGGTTGGGGCGCCAGGCCGTGGTGAAGGGGAAGTCGTTGTTCACCCAGAGCACTCCGGCCAGGTCCCGGGACATGGTCCAGCGTGGCGGACTGTTCGGGTCGATCTCGACGGGGTCGTGGATGAACGAGTCGCCGAAGTCGAACTGGACGCTCAGCGTGGGGAGCCCCGCGAGGAGGTCGTCGAGGTGCTGGACCTCAAGGCCGGTGAACCGGTGCGCGCCGGCCGCCACGACCAGTGGGAGCCCGGCCTCCTGGGCGATCTCGCGGTACTTGCTGACCTTCCGGTCGATCCCCGCGCACACCGACCGGGCGGAGACGATGCCGGCCCGGCCACTCGGCGGAACGAGGACCGCGCCCATCCCGGTGGGCCGCATGGCCTGCCCCGTCCGCGGGTCGGCCCGGAGCACGAAGGTGTAGCCCTCGGTACGGAAAGCGGTCAGGTTCAGTGGGGAAAGCAGGGCCCGACGCAGATCCTGGGCGATCTTCTTCGCGGTGCGCGGATCGGGGGCGTCGACCGGCCGCGCCGGATCGCCTGCCACCGTCAGCACTACGGGGACCGGGATCTGTTTGATCCGCTCGACCAGGGCGTGCCAGGCCTTCATCTTGGCGAAGGCTCCCCGTTGCGGGCTGTGAGTGAGCACCTCGACCAGCGCGACCGGATCACCGTCCTCACCGATGACGGTCCAGTCCGGCGTCAGGTGCCCCCATCTCCGCTCGAACTCCACGCCGAAGCCCAGCTGCCGAAGCGCGGCCCCGGTGGCGAGCTCGATGACGTCGGGCCAGAAGTTCTGGTCGCGCCACAGATTCGCAGCGAAGGCCTCCGCGGCCGGCTCCGGCAGCAGATCGAGCTGCTCGTCCAGCCAGATCCGCCAGGGCTCGTACTCGTCCAGCACCGCCAGGTCGTACGAGAGCATCCGGTTCTCCGGCGGACGCTTGCCGTAGCGGCGCCGCTGCTCGGCGACGAACAGGGGGCCGAAGCGCTGTTCCGTGGTCATGCCGCCGGATTCTCCGCTCCCCTGTCCCCCGCTGCACCCGAGTTACGGATACTCCACACGAGGCTGGCCCGTGGCCGTCTCGGCCTGGAGCGCGGGTGACCTACTCGATCGCTGGGACGAGTCCGCCATCGACGCCGCCGCCCGGTTTCCGCAAGGACGACGCCGACGGGCTGCGGCAGCCAATGGACGCTGTCGACCTGCTCGCCGACCGGCCCCGGCCCGAGGGCAGCACCCCGTACGGCTCTCCGGACCTGCGCCGGAGGCAGATCGGGCGCTACCGCGTCATGTCACCATCGTGGTCATCCACGTCGGCCGCCTCGGCTGACACCCCTGCAGAAGCAGGCGCCGAGGGCCCGGGCCGAGCGCGGTCCGGGCCCTCGGGGTCTGAAACTGTGCGCGGGACGTCCACGGCGAGCAGTCCGCCGAGGCGGGGGAGGCGGTCAGCTCTGGGGGACGGCGCAGGTGCCGTCCGGCTCGCAGGCCTCGGCGACCGCGTCGTGCCCGGCCGGCTCGCGGCCGGCCCAGGCCTGCTCCAGCGCCTGGGTGAACACCTCGGCGGGCTGGCCGCCGGACAGACCGTAGCGGCGGTCGAAGACGAAGAACGGCACGGCGCTCGCACCCAGTTCGGCCGCCTCGCGCTCGTCGCCGCGCACCTCGGCGGCGTACGCCGAGTCGTCGGCGAGGACCTCGCGGGCCTCCGCCTCCGCCAGCCCGGCCTCCACGGCGAGCGAGACGAGCACCTCGGAGTCGAAGACCGACCGCTCCTCGGCGAAGTTGGCCCGGTAGGCGAGGTCGAGCAGCTCCTCCTGACGGCCGCGGGCGGCGGCCAGGTGCAGCAGGCGGTGGATGTCGAAGGTGTTGCCGTGGTCCCGGCCGTCGGTGCGGTACTCCAGCCCTTCGGCGCGGGCACTGGCGGCGACGTGCTCCTCCATGCCGCGCGCCTCGTCGAGGGTCCGGCCGTACTTGCGGGCCAGCATCTCCAGGACGGGGGCGGTGACGCCCTTGGCGCCGTCCGGGTCGAGCTCGAAGGACCGGAAGACGACCTCCACCTCGTCCCGGTGCGCGAAGGCGGCCAGGCCCTTGGTGAACCGGGCCTTGCCGATGTAGCACCAGGGGCAGGCGATGTCGCTCCAGATCTCGACGCGCATGATCCTTCTTCTCTCCGGGTTCTCACGGGGGTGGGGCGATAAAACGGTTACCCCTTCAACCATCCGCGCCCCCGTCTCATTCCCCGGACACCCGGGGGTCTTCGCGGGGGACTGCCAGCCAGAGTGTGCGGTGGGTGCCGGAGGCGGGGGCGGAGTCGGTGGGGGCGGGGGCGGGGCGCCAGCCGTGGGCGGCGTAGAAGGCCTGGGCGCGCAGGTTGTGGGCGTAGACCTCCAGCCGGACCCGCTCGATCCCGGCCCGGCGCCAGGCGGCCAGGCAGGCGTCGTGCAGGGCGGCCCCGGTGCCGCGGCGCCAGTGTCCGGGGTCGACGTGCAGCTGGGTCAGGGTGGTCACGCCGTCGTCGGTGAGGAAGGCGGCCACTCCGGTGACCTCGCCGTCCCGCTCCGCGCAGAACACCCGGCCCCGGCCCTCCTCCCGGCCGACGGCCCGCGCCCAGCCCTCGCGGGACCGGAGCAGTTCCGCCTCGCCCGCGTAAGCCTCCTCGGGAACCCGGCCCCGGTAGTAGGTGGCGCGCGCCCGGGTGTGCAGGGCGGCGATGGCGGGCACGTCGGCGGGGAGCGCGGTCCTGATCATGGGAGTGAGAACGCGCCGGGAACCCGGATCGGTTCCCGGCGCGCGACCTCCGCCGGGGCGGGGGCTACTTCTTCAGCCAGGCGGCCATCATCTTCTGGGCGATCGGGGCGGCCAGCTTGCCGCCGCCGATCTCGGAGCGGTCGGTGTCCGAGTTCTCGATCATGACGGCGACGGCGATCTGCTTGCCGCCCGCCTTGCCGTACGAGGTGAACCAGGCGAGCGGCGGGATGTTGTTGTTCACGCCGCGCTGGGCGGTACCGGTCTTGCCGCCCACCTCGGCGCCCGCCACCTGGGCGGGCTTGCCGCCGCCTTCGGTGGCGACCGTGCGCATGGCGTCCTGGAGCATCGAGGCGGTCTTCGCGCTCATGACCTCGTCCGACTTGGGGTCCTTGAAGCTCTCCAGGACGTTGCCGTCCGCATCGGTGACTTCGGAGACCATGTGCGGGGCGACCAGCTTGCCGCCGTTCTCGATCGCGGCGGTCACCATGGCGATCTGGAGCGGGGTCGCCTGCACGTCGAACTGGCCGATACCGGTCTGCGCGACCTGGTCGACGGACATCTTCTTCGACGGGTACTTGCTGGACGGGTTGGTACGGATCGGGGTGTCGATCTGCGTGTTGAAGCCGAGCTTCTCGGCGGTCGCGCGCATCTTGTCCTGGCCGAGCTTGGAGGCCAGGTCCGCGAAGACGTTGTTGCAGGACAGCTTGAGCGCGGTACGGGCCGAGACGTTGTTGCAGGCCGCGTCGCCGGCCTCGCTGGGCAGGTTCGTCCGGGTGCCCGGGATCGTGTACGGGGCGGCCACGCCGGTGGGCGTGTCGATGTTGGTGATCAGCCCGTTCTCGATCGCGGACGTCAGGGTGACCAGCTTGAAGGTGGAGCCGGGGGCCTGCGGCTTGCGCAGGGCCACGTTCTCCATGGCCTTGCCCTGATCGGCCGACAGCTCGTTCCAGGCGGCCTGGTCGGTGGCGCCCGTGATGCGGCCCGGGTCGTACGAGGGGTTGTTCACCACGGCGAGGATCTCGCCGGTCGCCGGGTCGATGGCGACGGCAGCGCCCTGCTTGCCCTGGAGGGCGTCGTAGGCGGCCTTCTGGACGCCCTTGTCGATGGTCGTCAGGACGTTGCCGGGGTCGGCCCGCTTGTTGGTGAGGACGTCCATCATCGTCTTGAGTCGGGTGTCGGAGCCGTTGAGGATGTTCTTGTAGACACCCTCCAGCATCGTCGTGCCGTAGGCCTGGGAGCTGTAGCCGGTGATCGGCGCGTACAGCGGGCCGTCCAGGTACGTCCTCTTGTAGCCGAAGTCCTTGCCGCCCGTCTTCGTGGAACCGGTGACCGCCTCCCCGCCCACGATGATGTTCCCCAGCGGGTTCTCGTACTGCCCGATGAGGTTGCGCCGGTTGTTCTTGTCGTCTGCGAGGGCCTGGCCTTGGTATGCCTGCACCCAGGTGACCCGCACCAAAAGGGCCAGCACCAGAAGCAGACAGAAGACCGACGCACGCCTGATCGTCTTGTTCATCCCCCGGAAAGACGCGCGAGCGGCCCCAGGCGTTCCGCTCTGCCCCGATTGTGGCGGGGTTCTCAGCCTTTCCTCATGATGAAGCCCCCCTCGTAGGCCGCGATGACCGCCTGCGTGCGGTCGCGGGAGCCGGTCTTGGCGAGGACGGCCGCCACGTGCGTCTTGACGGTCTGCGGGCCGACCCCCAGGCGTCCGCTCATCTCCTGGTTGGAGAACCCGGTGGCCATGAGGCGCAGCACGTCGGCCTCGCGTTCGGTGAGCCGGGCCGCCCACGGCGGGGCGGCGGGCGCGGTCCGGGCCGCGTGCGCGGCGGCCAGGGAGCGGACCGCCGCCGGGAAGAGCAGCGAGTCGCCGCGGGCGACGAGACGGACCGCGCCGATCAGTTCCCCGGGCTCGGCCCGCTTGAGGAGGAACCCGCTGGCCCCCGCCCGCAGGGCGTCGTAGACGTGGGCGTCGTTCTCGAAGGTGGTGACGACCACGATGCGGGGCGGGTCGGGCATGGTCGCGAGGATCTGCTCGGTGGCCCGGATGCCGTCGATCTGCGGCATCCGGACGTCCATCAGCACCACGTCGGGCTCCAGGGAGCGGACCAGTGCCACGGCCTCGGCGCCGGTGGCGGCCTCCCCCACCACCTCCAGATCGTCCTCGGCGTCGAGGATGACCCGCAGCGCGGTGCGGACCATCCGCTCGTCGTCGACGACGACCAGCCGCAGCCGCGCCCCGCTCATCGCTCCTCCCCCCGGGCCGTGGGGACCTGCGGGTCGGCCGGTCCCAGCGGGAGGGCGGCCCGCAGCTGCCAGCCGTCCGGCCCGGGGCCGGCCGCGAGGGAGCCGCCGAGGAGCGCGGCCCGCTCGGCGGCGCCGCGCAGCCCCCGGCCCCCGGTGGTGCGCGGTGCGCGGTCCGCGCGGCCGAGCGAGGTCTGCGCGGGCGGGTTCGTCACTGTGATCTCCAGTTCGCGGTGGCCGGCGTCCCCGTGGACCCGGACGCGGAGGGCGACCGGGCCCCCGCCGTGGCGCAGGGCGTTGCTCAAGCCCTCCTGGACGATCCGGTACGCCTCGCGGGAGGCCGTCGCCGGGAGCCGCGCCCAGCCCCCGGCCGGTCCGGGCCCCAGGTCGGCCGTGACGGCGGTACCGCTCGCCCTGGTCCGGTCCAGCAGCCCGTCGAGGTCGCCGGCCAGGGTCGGGGCGGGCGCGGCCGCCGCCCCGGCCGGGCCGCCGTCCCGCAGCAGGCCGAGCACCGCGTCCAGCTCCCCCACGGTGCGCCGGGTCGTGTCCTCGATCGCGGCGAGCGCCTCCCGTACGAACTCCGGGTCCTCCTCGAAGACCCGGCGGGCCGCCACCGCCTGGAGGGTGACGGCGCTCAGGGCGTGGCCCACCGCGTCGTGCAGCTCGCGCGCCAGCCGGTTGCGCACGGCCAGGTCGGCGGCCCGCTCCTCGGCGGCCACCAGCCGGTCCGCCGCGGTCGGTCCGAGGAGCACGGGCGCGAGCCGGGCCAGCAGGGCCCCCGCCCCGGCGGAACACAGCACGACGGCGGCCAGCAGCCCCGCCCCGAGCAGCGGAGCCACCAGCGGCCCGCCCCCGGAGCCGAGCCGGCCCCCGCCGAGCGGGGACGCGCGCAGGGTGTCCGACAGCGGCAGCGCGATCAGCACCACCCCCAGGGGCGGCGCCGCGAGGCTCACCCCGCCGACCAGCGCGCCGACCCCCAGGTGCAGGGTCCACCAGACGGCGGCCCGCCACCGGGCGGCCCAGGACCGGCCGGGCCCCTGGGCCAGCAGCTCCCCCGGCACTCCGGCCAGGGCCCGCGCCGCGGCCACCGACAGCGGCCGGACGGGCCCCAGCAGCCCGGTGACGGCGGCCAGCGGTAGCGCGGCGGCGTAGGAGACCAGCGTCAGCGGGAGGGAGGCCATGGCATTGACCCCGCCGGCCGCCATCCCCACCCCGACCTGGGTGAGCAGCAGGTACGGCATCAGCAGGGCACCCCCGCCTATCAGGTGCACCCAGCGCAGCCGCGCCCCCGCCCCCCAAACCCACCGCGCCCGGCCCCGCAGCGCCCCGAACCCCTTCACGACTCCCCCGTTCGTCCGCACCCGGGACACCCGCGCCCCGGGCCCCCGCCCCGTGCCTGCCCGCCCACCCGCCTGTCCCGTGCCGCCCGGTCCGGCTCCGGCCCCGGGCGCCCCGCCGTTCCCGCCTCCTGCGCTCACACCGTCCGGCGGGAGCGCAGGAAGCGTATGAGGACGGCGGCCGCGAGCAGACCGGTGAGCATCTGGCCAGCGTAGGCCGCGACCATCCCCCCGCCGGGCGAGTCCGCGGGACCGGTCTCGGGCGCCAGGGCCGCGAACAGCAGCCACGTCCCCCAGCTCAGCGCGGCGGCCGCGCCGACCCAGGTGAGCGCCAGCGGCCCCGCCGCCCGCCACGGGCCGCCCCGGGCCAGCAGCACCGCCCCCGCGGCGGCCGCGAGCGCGCACAGCGCGTGCACCGCCGACACCACACCCGTCTCCGCGGAGTACTCCGCGGCCCGCCGGGCGGACAGCCCGGCGCCTCCGCCGCAGGTCCAGTACAGGTACGCCGTGGCCGTCACCGCGCCCGCCACCGCCGCGGCTCCCGCCACCACCCCCGTGGGAGACGGGAGCCGCCGGCCCGGCGCGCCCTGCCAGAGGCGACCCCAGCGCCGGCGCGCGTACGGCACGAACAGGCCGGCCAGGGCGATCCCCTGGACGATGAACCCGCCGTAGACGACGCCGAACACCCACGGATCGAGGAAGGGCCCCGCGGCGGCCCGGGCCGCCCCGTCCGCGCCCAGCCCGGCGGCCTGCACCAGGAGCTGGCCCGGATAGCCCAGGACGATCGGGGTGAGCAGGCCGGTCGCGGCGAACACCGGGACGGTCAGCGCCCAGGAGGGGACGCGCAGGCCCCAGGGACGGGTGAGGAGCAGGACGAGCAGGACCACCGTCGCGTCCATCGCCATCGACACGGCGTTGACCGCCATGAAGAACGGCCCGGGATCCAGCAACACGCTCCCCGGGGGTATCCCGAGGTGACTCCCGGCCAGCCAGGCCCCCTTGAGGGTGAGGTACGGCAGGGTGGCGGCCATGGCCGCGGCGCGCAGGAACAGCGATCCGCGCCCCGGCCGGGTCGTGGGCGGCGCGGGCGTCGTGGGCAGCGCGGCCGTCGCGGGCAGGGCCGTCGCGGGCGTCGTGGGCAGCGTTCGTGTGGTCATGTCCCCACGGTCCCGTGCGCCGCCCGCCGCCACCTCCCCCACCAAGGGGATCCCTCTCCCCCAATTGGGGGAGGACCACCGGAACCCCGCCCCGGCTCACATCCGGCGCGTCACCACCGAGAGCCGGTCCCGGGCCTCGAACAGGGCCGACTTGATCAGCTGTTCGTGCCCCGGCGTCAGCCGCGCCACCGGCACCGAACAGCTCACCGCGTCCCGCGCCGGGGTCCGGTACGGCACCGCCACCCCGAAGCAGCACAGCCCGAGGGTGTTCTCCTCCCGGTCCAGCGCGTACCCCTGCTCCCGCACCAGCGCCAGCTCCTCCACCAGCTGCTCCCGGTCCGTGATGGTGTGCTGCGTGACCGACTCCAGGCGGCGCGGCAGCAGCGCGCGCACCTCGTCGTCGGTGTGAGTGGCCAGCAGGGCCTTCCCGAGCGCCGTCGAGTGCACCGGCAGCCGCCGGCCGACCCGGGTGAAGGGCCGCAGGTGGTGCTGGGACTGCCGGGTGGCGAGGTAGACCACGCTCGTCCCGTCCATCCGGGCCAGGTGGATGGTCTCGGTGGTGTCGTCGGAGAGCCGGTCCAGGGTGGGCCGGGCGGCCGCCACCACCTCGTCCCCGTCGATGTAGGAACTGCCGACCAGCAGGGCCCGTACGCCGATGCCGTAGCGGGTGCCGGTGGCGTCCGTCTCCACCCAGCCCAGGTTCACCAGGGTGCGCAGCAGCATGTAGAGGCTGGACTTGGGCAGGGCGAGGTCGTGCTGGATGTCGGCCAGGCTGTGCAGGCCGGGCCGCGCCGCGAAGTGCTCCAGCAGCAGGACCGTGCGCACCGCCGACTTCACCGGCGCCGCGGTGTGCCCCTCCGGACCGTCGGCCGTCCCCGGACCGTGGGCCGTCCCCGGACCGTGGGCCCCCTCCGGGCCATCGGCCGTCGCCGCCGTCTCCGCTGTCGTCATGCGCCTGCTTCCCCTCTGTCCGGCTCCGGCCCCCGTTCGGGGCCGGGCTCTCCCCTTGTCACGCGGTGGGCGCGGAAATAGAGTCCGCAGCGGCAGTGATCATTCATCCACCGGAACGCCGTTCAGAATACTGAACGATCCAGGAGGCAGCGGGCGATGGCAGCGACACCAGTCTGGAGTGTGGACCCCCGCACCGGGAAGCGGCACGGACAAGTCACCGCCGAAGCCTCGCCCCGGGACGTCGACGTCGCCGTGCGCGCCGCGCACGGCGCCCGCGCCGCCTTGGCCGACGCCCCGGCCCGCGCCGCCTTCCTGCGGGCCGCCGCCGGACTGCTGGACGGCGCCGGCGAACGGATCGTCGAGACCGCCGACGCCGAGACCGCGCTGGGCCCGGTCCGGCTCACGGGCGAGCTCGCCCGCACCACCGGCCAGCTGCGGGCCTTCGCCGACCTCGTCGAGGAGGGCTCCCACCTCGACGTCCGCATCGACCGCGCCGACCCCGCGCTCACCCCGCCGCGCCCCGAACTGCGCCGCTACAAGGTGCCGCTGGGAGTGGTCGCCGTCTACGCCGCCTCCAACTTCCCGCTCGCCTTCTCCGTCCCCGGCGGGGACACCGCCAGCGCCCTCGCCGCCGGCTGCCCCGTGGTCGTCAAGGCCCATCCCGACCACCCCGCCACCTCCGAGCTCTGCGCCTCCCTGCTGAGCCGGGCCGCGGAGACGGCCGGCCTGCCCGCCGCGGTGGTCCGCGTCGTCCACGGCTTCGACGCGGGCCTGGAGCTGATCCGCCACCCCCTCGTCACGGCCGCCGGATTCACCGGTTCCGTACGGGGCGGGCGGGCCCTGTTCGACGCGGCCACCGCCCGGCCCGTCCCCATCCCCTTCCACGGCGAGCTCGGCTCCCTCAACCCGGTCGTGGTCACCCCGGCGGCCGCCGCCGAACGCGCGGTGGAGATCGGCGGCGGACTCGCGGGTTCCGTCACCCTCGGCGCGGGCCAGTTCTGCGTGAAGCCCGGCCTGGTCCTGGTCCCCGAGGGCCCGGACGGCGACCGGCTCGCGGACGCGCTCGCCGCCTCCCTCGCGCAGGCCGGTCCCGGGGTCCTCCTCGACCGCCGGATGCGGGAGGACTTCCTCGCCGGGGTGGCCGAGCGGTCCGCCCTGCCCGCGGTCACCGCACCCGTCGCGCCCGGGCCCGCCGGGGAACACGCCGTCGGCCCGGGGTACTTGAGCGTGCCCGCCGCCGGCCTGCTGGGCGGCGGCCACGAGCTGCTCCTGGCGGAGTGCTTCGGTCCGGTGACCGTCCTCGTCCGCTACGCCGGCCGCCGCGAGGCCGCCGGGGTGCTGGGCCTGCTCGAAGGGAACCTGACGGCGACCCTCCAGCTCTCCGCCGCCGAGGCTGCGGGGACCGCGCCGGCGGACGCCACGACGGCGGACGCCCCCGCCGGGCCGGACGGCCCCGACGTCCCCGACGCCGCCGACGCCCCCTCGGCCGCCGAGCTGATCGGGCTGGTCACGGCGCTGGCCGGACGGGTCGTGGTGAACGGCTGGCCGACCGGCGTCGCGGTCGCCCCGGCCCAGCACCACGGCGGCCCCTACCCGGCCGCCACCTCCCACTCCACCTCCGTCGGCGCCACGGCGGTCGAACGCTGGCTGCGCCCGGTGGCGTACCAGTCGGTGCCCGACGCGCTGCTCCCTCCCGAACTGCGCGAGGCCAATCCGCTGGGGGTGCCCCGCCGGGTGACCGGAGACCGGTAAACCCGTTGCCCGCCCCGCTCCGGCGGGGGCAGGCTGCGCCCATGCCCAGACCCCACGGGTTCTCGTACGAGATCCGCAACGACACCAGTGTCCACATCACCCACCAGGGCCGTGCCGCCGCCACCCTGCGAGCCGGGCGCGCCGCCGCCTTCCTCGCCGAGGTGGAGAACGGCGACGCCCAGCTGGTGATGGCCCGCTGGACCGGCTCCTACAAGTTCGGCAACGAGCGCACGGCCCGCAACCACCCGCGCAACCGCCGCTGAAATATCCCGCGAGGGTAAGGGAACGGCAAAGCCACTCCGGTCGTTCTCCGGGCATGACCGCTATGACCCCTGGTTCCAACCTGCCGCTCAATGCCGTCAGCGTGACGGTCGACGTGGCTGCCCCGGTGCGTCTCGACGTCTCGGGTCTCCTCCTCGCCGCGGACGGCAAGGTGCGTTCCGACGCCGACTTCATCTTCTACAACCAGCCCTCCGGGCCCGGCGTGAGCCACCGGTCCGGCGGCGGGTCGGCGCCCGACTCGATCACCGTGGACACCGGCGCGCTGCCGCCCGGCATCGAGCGGATCGTGGTCACGGCCAGCCCGGACGCCGCCGGGCAGACCTTCCAGGGCATCGAGCCCACCGCCACCGTGCGGGACGCGGCCACCGGAGCCGTGATCGCCAGCTTCACCCCGCCCCGGCTGGGCGCGGAGACGGCGCTGGTGGTCGTCGAGGTCTACCAGCGCGGCGGCGTGTGGAAGGTCCGCGCGGTCGGTCAGGGGTACGCCAACGGCCTCGCCGGCATCGCCACCGACTTCGGGGTCTCCGTGGACGAGGAGCCGGCCGCGGCCCCCGCCGCCCCGCCGGTGCCCCCGGCACCGCCCGCCCCGCCGGTCTCCCACCCCGTCTCCCCCTGGCTCGGCGGCCCCGCGCCCGCCCAGGCCGCGCCCGCCGCGCCGCCCGCCGCCCCCCTCGGCGCCGGGAAGGTCAACCTCGACAAGGGCCGGGTCAGCCTCCAGAAGAACCAGACGGTGTCCCTGGTCAAGGGCGGCCGCCCGCTGCTCTCCCAGGTCAAGATGGGTCTGGGCTGGGAGCCCGCCTTCCGCGGCGCCGACATCGACCTCGACGCCTCCGTCATCGCCTACGGCCCGCAGCGCAACCACATCGACAGCTGCTACTTCGGCAAGCTGTCCATCCTGGGCGGCGCGATCAAGCACTCGGGCGACAACCTCACCGGCGAGGGCGCCGGGGACGACGAGGTGATCGTCGTGGACCTCGGCCGGATCCCCGCCGAGGCCACCGGCCTGGTCTTCACGGTGAACTCCTTCTCCGGGCAGAAGTTCACCGACGTCGCCAAGGCCTACTGCCGGCTCGTCGACGCGGCGAGCGGCGAGGAGCTGGTCCGCTTCGACCTCACGGGCGCCGAACCGCAGACCGGCGTCATGATGGCCAAGCTGATCAAGCAGTTTTCCGGCGAATGGGAGATGACGGCCATGGGCGACTTTGTGAAGTCCCGCACAGTGCGTGGCATGGTCAAGCCCGCCTCGCAGGCACTCTGAGCAGGTCGGCGGGTACGCGGCGGCCCCGGCGCGGACGGCCGGGGCGGCCGGGTGATGGATGCCACCCGTAATCCGGAGGTGGCTGTCAGTGCCCGCCCGTAGCCTTGAACGCATGCCCACGCAGAACACACTCCAGTCCGCGGGACCCGCGCGCCCGTCCGCCGCCGAGGCGAACGAGGCGATCCGGCTCCTCGTCGAGACCCGGGTGGACGGCGAGTGGCCTGCGCAGGCGTACGAGTTCCTGCTGGAGGAGTGGGCCGCCGCCTCGCGCAAGGACGTCCGCGCGGACTGGTGAGCGGCCCCGGCGGGCCGTCACCGGCCGCCGCAGACAGGTGAGCCCCGCCCCCTTGGGGCGGGGCTCCGTGCGTCCGCCCCGTCAGTGCCCGCGCCGCCAGGGGCCGGTGACGGCCAGCATGATGCCGGGTTCCTGGATGTTGGCGTACAGGGTCCGGCCGTCCGGCGAGAAGCAGACCCCCGTGAACTCCGAGTACTCGGGCTCCCCGGGGGTTCCGATGTTGAGCTCGTTGCGCGCCAGCGGGTAGACCCGGCCCGATTCGGTGGCCCCGAGCAGGTGCTGGAGGCCGCTGCCGTCCTCGGCGATGACCAGTCCCCCGTACGGGGACACCGTGATGTTGTCGGGGCCGTCGTAACCGCCGTCCGCCGCCGGATCTGCGTTGACCCCGATCAGGACGACGAGGCGGACGGTGCGCCGCTTCGGGTCGTAGAACCACACCTGGCCGTCGTGCGCGGCGCCCGGGCTCTCCCCGCGGGCGTAGGAGGAGACGAAGTAGGCGCCCCCGTCGGCCCACCACATGCCCTCCAGCTTGCGCGCCCGGGTCACGGCGCCCGCCGCGAACTGCCCCCGTACCGGCACGCTCCGCGCGTCGCGGTCGGCCACCGGCGCCCAGTCGACGCCGTAGACCGTGCCGGTCTTCGTCGCGCGCGAGAGGTCGTCCACGAACCGGCCGGAGCTGTCGAAGCACTTGGCGGCCGCGAGGACCCCGGCATCGGCGGCGAGCGTGCGCAGCTTGCCGCGCCCGTGCCGGAAGCCGTGCGGCGGGGTCCAGCGGTAGAGCAGCCCGTTGGGGCCGGAGGCGTCCTCCGTCAGGTACGCGTGGCCCTGGCGCGGGTCGATGACGACGGCCTCGTGCGCGTACCGGCCGAAGGCCTTGACCGGCCGGGGGTCGCGGTTGGCCCGGCGGTCGTGGGGGTCGACCTCGAAGACGTAGCCGTGGTCCTTGGTCATGCCGTTCTTGCCGGCCAGGTCCTCGGTCTCCTCGCAGGTCAGCCAGGTGCCCCAGGGGGTGGCGCCGCCCGCGCAGTTGGTCGACGTACCGGCGATGCCCACCCATTCGGCCACCTCGCCGCCGCGCCGGACCTCGACGACGGTGCAGCCGCCGGCCGCGGCCGGGTCGTAGACGAGGTCCCCGGCGAGCGGGACGGGGTGCGCCCAGTTCGCACGCGGCCCCTTCAGCTCGTGGTTGTTGACGAGGAGGGTGACTCCGCGCCGCCCCTCGAACGCGGCGGTCCCGTCGTGGTTGGAGGGGGTGCTCTCGCCGGAGTCCAGGCTGGTCACACCGCTGTGGGTGATCACCCGGTAGGTGAACCCGGCGGGCAGGGCGAGCAGTCCGGCCGGGTCGGGGAGCAGCGGTCCGTAGCCGGGGCCGTGCGGGCGGCCCTGCGCGTCGGCGCCGTCCTGGTGGGGGCCGTCGTCGGCCGCCAGCGCCCCGGGGGCGGTGGCGAGGGCGGCGACCGTTCCGGTGAGGGCGACGCCCGCGCCGGCGATGACGGTACGGGCGGTGAAGTCTCTGCGGCTGAGGGGCATCGGGTCTCCAGGGGTGGGGAGGTGGTGCGCCTGACGTACGGTCGTCGGCGCACACGCTCCCGCCCGTACGTGAACGGCGGCTGAACTACCCGCGAATGGGGCCCGATCCCTTGCCGGTGGCCGCAATGGCGTAGTCCGGCCACTCGAACGGCTGATCGCGCACCCTTCCGGCCGCGCCGGGGCGCCCCCTCCGGCCGCGCCGAGCGCCCCCTCCGGCCGCACGGGCGCGCCCCCTGCCTCCGCACGGGCGGCGCACCCCCGCCCGCCGCGCCGGACGCGTCCACGGCCCGCCCGTCAGGGCTGCCGGGAGCGGGCTTTGAACGCCGCCTTCCGGGCCTCCTTCGAGGCCTTCTTGTCGGGGTGCAGCCGCCCCATCGCCTCCAGGACGTAGGCCGTCGCGGGGTGCTCGACCCGCCACACCTGCTCGAAGAACTCCGCGTGGTGCCCGGTCAGCGAACTCATCAGCAGCGGCAGTTCCTCGGTCTCGCCGTCCGCCGCGAGCTGCGCGGCGATGGTGTCGACCGTCAGCCACAGCACCATCTCAGCGTCCGGGGCCGGTACGTCGCCCACCCCGTGCTCCGCCAGCCAGACGCGGGCCAGCCCGCCGAGCTCCGGATCGTCCAGCACGGCCCGCACCGCCGGCTCGGCCTCCCGCCCGGCGGGGGTCAGGGCCTGCTGGCAGCGCAGCCGGCGCAGCGGGGCGCCCTCGTCGTCCCCGCGGGCCGCGGCGAGCAGTTCGGCGACGGCGTCCGGCAGGTCGCGGCCGGCCAGCCACGCTTCGATCTCGGCCTGCGCGGCGCCCTCGGGGTAGCAGGAGACCGCGTCGAGCAGGGCGTCGGCGCCCTTGTCCGCCAGCTCGCCGAGGGCGGGGGCCTCGACGCCGGCTTCGAGCATCCGGGCGCGGACCCCGTAGAGGCCGAGCGGGGTCAGCCGCACCATCCCGTACCGGGAGACGTCCTCGTCGTCGCCGTCGTCCTCGGGGAACGGCCCGGCGGTGTCGTCGGCCTCCGCCATCAGTTCCTCGTCGACGGGGCGGAACTCGACCAGGCCGATCGGCTCCAGCTGCCGGAACTGGTCGTCGAGGCGCATCATCGCGTCGGAGACCTGCTCCAGGACCGCGTCGGTCGGCTCCCCCATGTCGTCGGGGACGATCATCGAGGCGGCGAGCACGGGCAGCGGCACGGGGCCCTCGCCCCCGCCGCCCTCGGCGACGGTGAGCAGGTAGAGGTTGGCGAGCACCCCGTCGAGGAAGTCCGCCTCGCGCTGGGGGTTCCAGTCGAGGCGGTCGAAGTCGATCTCGCCGCCCGCGTCCATGGCGTCGACGAGGTCGTCCAGGTCGGGGACGGCCGCGTCGGCGAGGACGGTGTCCAGGGCCGCGAGCCACAGGTCGAGGACGTCGCCGGGGGCGCCGCCCGCCACCAGCGCGAGGTCCTCCCCGGGGGTGGCCGTGCCGAATTCGGGCCCGTCGCCCGCGCCGTCGCCGTCCTCCTCCGGTTCCGTCACGTCGACCAGGCCGGTGTCCACGGCCACCCGCCAGGCCTGGCCCGCGTACACGGGGCTGTCCTCGTCGCCGGCGTCGAGGCCGAGCACGGTCACGGCCTCGGCCAGCTGCTCGGGGACCAGCTCCCCGCCGACGTCGACGCGGGTGTCGGGGCCGGCCCAGCGGGCGAGGCGTACGGCGCGGGCGAACAGCGGGGCGACGAGGGCGTCGCGGGCCAGCTCCGCATCGGAGTGCAGCCGTACCGGCGGCAGCGTGGGGTGCGGCTCTGCGGACATGGGGTGGTTCTCCTCGGACGGGACGCGCGGCGGCGGGCGTGGCGGACGACGGACGACGGGGCACGGTGAGGGGCGGTGGGGGACGGTGGCGCGGGTTCGCGGACGGGGTGTCAGGCCCGTTGCGGCGTCCCAGGGTAGACGCATTTCGGGCAGCCCCGAGGAGCCATCGCCCTCGGTTCATCCCACAGTCAACTCCCGTCTTCCCTGGAGGCCTTGACAACGTCGCTGGTCACACTGGAAATTGACGCGCGTAGATGTATCAGGGTCCACTCGTCCCACCCCCCTCCACACACCGGAGTTCCCGCCCATGCGCTCCTCGCATCCCCGTTCCGCCGCCGTCGCGGCCCTCGTCGCCACCGCCCTGGCCACCGGCCTGCTCGCGGGTTCCGCCGACGCGGCCGAAGGCGCCGTGTCCGCCGATCCGATACGCATCCACGACATCCAGGGCACCACCCGGGTGTCCCCGCTCAACGGCAAGGCCGTCGCCGACGTCGCCGGCATCGTGACCGGCGTGCGCACCTACGGCTCCCGCGGCTTCTGGCTCCAGGACCCGGACGCCGACGACGACCCGGCCACCAGCGAGGGCGTCTTCGTCTTCACCAACTCCGTCCCGACGGTGGCCGTCGGCGACGCGGTCAAGGTCTCGGGCACGGTCGGCGAGTACGTTCCCGGCGGGCTCGGCTCCGGCAACCAGTCGATCACCCAGATCGCCAAGCCCACCGTGACGGTGGTCTCCTCGGGCAACGCCCTGCCCGCGGCCGTCGCCGTCAACGAGTACTCGGTGCCGGCCGCCTACGCCCCGGCGGGCGACCCGGCCGCGGCGGGCAGCATCAACGCCCTGACGCTGGAGCCCTCGCGCTACGCCCTGGACTACTACGAGTCCCTGGAGGGCATGAACGTCAAGATCGGCACCTCCCGCGTGGTCGGCGCCACCGACCCGTACAGCGAGCTGTGGGTCACGGTGAAGGGCTGGGAGAACACCGCCAAGCGCGGCGGCACGCTCTACGGCTCCTACGAGTCCCAGAACACCGGCCGTCTCCAGGTCCAGCAGCTCGCGCCGATCGCGCAGCAGCCCTTCCCGGTGGCGAACGTCGGCGACAAGCTGACCGGCACCACCGAGGGTCCCCTCGACTACAACCAGTTCGGCGGCTACACCCTCGTGGCCCGCACCCTGGGCACCGTCAAGGCGGGCACCCTGGCCCCCGAGAAGACGAAGGCGCAGGCGGCCAACGAGCTCGCGGTGGCCACGTACAACGTCGAGAACCTCGACCCGACGGACCCGCAGTCGAAGTTCGACAACCTCGCCAAGGCGGTCGTGGAGAACCTCGCCTCGCCCGACGTCCTGGCGCTGGAGGAGATCCAGGACGACAACGGCGCCAAGAACGACGGCACCGTGTCGGCCGAGCAGACCCTGACGAAGTTCACGGCGGCCATCGCGGCCGCCGGCGGCCCGTCCTACCAGTGGCGGACGGTCAACCCGGAGAACAACAAGGACGGCGGCGAGCCCGGCGGCAACATCCGCCAGGTGTTCCTGTTCAACCCGGCGCGGGTCTCCTTCACCGAGCGCGCTCCCGGCGACGCCGTGACGGCGACCGGCGTGACGACGGAGAACGGCAAGGCCGCCCTGACCCACTCCCCCGGCCGGATCGACCCGGCGAACGCGGCGTGGGCCGACAGCCGCAAGCCGCTGGCCGGCGAGTTCGTCTTCAAGGGCAAGACGGTCTTCGTCATCGCCAACCACTTCGGCTCCAAGGGCGGCGACGAGGGCCTGACCTCGGTCCACCAGCCGCCGGTGCGTTCCTCGGAGGCCAAGCGGCTGCTCCAGGCGCAGGCCGTGAACGGCTTCGTGAAGCAGCTGCTGGCGGTGGACAAGAACGCGGCCGTGCTCGCCGTCGGTGACATCAACGACTTCGAGTTCTCCGGGACGGCGCAGGCGCTGGAGGACGGCGGGGCGCTCTACTCGGCGATCAAGTCGCTGCCGAAGGCGGAACGTTACTCCTACGTGTACCAGGGCAACGCCCAGGTGCTGGACCAGATCCTGACCAGCCCGGCCGTGAAGAACTACACGTACGACAGCGTGCACATCAACGCCGAGTTCTCCGCGCAGAACAGCGACCACGACCCGCAGGTGCTGCGCTTCCGCCCGTGAGGGCACGTCACGCGGCATGACGCTGCGTGACCTCCGGTCCGCGAAGGGCCCGGCCGCCGTCCCGGCCGGGCCCTTCGCCATGCGCGGACGGGGGACTTCGCCACGCCCGGGCGGGCCCTTCGCCACGGCCGGGCGGGGACTTTCGGCCCTGGCGTGACACTCGCCACACCCCTGCCGAAATCGTCCGGTTGTGGTGTTGAGTGTCTGCACGCCCGATCATCCGTCCCGGTTTCGTCCGGGCTCGTACGGTTCGCACTCACCGGAGGACCGCGTGTTCCCCTCCATCTCTCCCGTCCAGGAAATCGGCCTCGCCGTCCTGTTCGTGGCCGCCCTCGTCTGGGTCCTCGGCCTGGGCCACATGCTGTGGGACAGCCGGTTCCACCACCCCGAGCCGGGCGCCTACGACGGCCTGCCGGTCATCCCGTCCCAGCGTTCCGCCGCCGGGCACCCGATGGAGTCGGTGGAGCTGACGGAGGCGGAGGAAGCGGCCTTCGCGGGCTTGATCCGCACCTTCCCCCCGCGCTGACGCCCGGCCGCCGAGCCGCCCGCCGGCACGGCCCTCGCGCACACGGCGGAGCCCCTCGCCCCGGCCGGGGTGAGGGGCTCCGCCGCCCGTGGCCCGTACGGGTCAGTTGTGGCTGTGCAGGACCTCGTTCAGGCCGCCCCAGGCCGCCTTGTAGGGGCGGGCCTCGACGGCGCCGGTGACCGAGTTGCGGCGGAAGAGGATGTTGTTGGCGCCGGAGAGCTCCAGGGCCTTGACGATCTGGCCGTCCGGCAGGGTGACGCGGGTGCCCGCGGTCACGTAGAGACCGGCCTCGACGACGCACTCGTCGCCCAGGGCGATGCCGACGCCCGCCTCGGCGCCGATCAGGGTGCGCTGTCCGATCGAGATGATCTGCTTGCCGCCGCCCGAGAGGGTGCCCATCGTGGACGCGCCGCCGCCGATGTCGGAGCCGTCGCCGACCACGACGCCCGCCGAGATGCGGCCCTCGACCATGGAGGTGCCCAGGGTGCCCGCGTTGAAGTTGACGAAGCCCTCGTGCATGACCGTGGTGCCCTCGGCGAGGTGCGCGCCGAGGCGGACCCGGTCGGCGTCGGCGATGCGCACGCCCTTGGGGGCGACGTAGTCGGTCATGCGGGGGAACTTGTCGATCGAGGTGACCTGGAGGTGCAGGCCCTCGGCGCGGGCGTTGAGGCGGACGGTCTCCACCTGGTCGACGGCGACCGGGCCGAGCGAGGTCCAGGCGACGTTGGCGAGCAGGCCGAAGACGCCGTCCAGGTTCTGGCCGTGCGGCTTGACCAGGCGGTGGCTGAGCAGGTGCAGCCGCAGGTACGCGTCGTGCGCGTCCAGCGGCTTGTCCTCCAGGGAGGAGATCACCGTACGGACGGCCACGACCTCGACACCGCGGACCGCGTCCGTGCGGATCGCCTTGGCCGCGGCCGCGCCCAGGAGCTCCACGGCCCGCTCGGCGGTGAGGCGCTCGGTGCCGGCCGGGCCGGGCTCGGCGACCAGCTCGGGGGCGGGGAACCAGGTGTCGAGGACGGTGCCGTCGGAGGCGAGGGTGGCAAGTCCGGCGGCGACGGCGCCGGTGGTACGCGTAGCAGTCATGCCCGAAACCTAACCGGCGACGGCCCGCGCCCGCGAACCGGTCTCAGGTGCCGGGCGCACCGCGTGTCGCCGGGCCGCCCGGCGGCACGGCCGGCCGGCGGGCCCGCGGAGGCCGTCGCGCGCCCGCCGCGGGTCTCCCGGTCAGGCGGCGGGCCCCAGGACCCGGCCCAGGACGGCGCGCGCGTACGGCTCCTCGTACGGGCGGCCGGTCAGCAGGACCTGGAGGCTGATGCCGTCCATCACGGCCACCAGCGCCCGCGCGGTCACCGGATCGGTGTGCTCCGCGAGGGCCGTCGCCACCGATTCCAGCCACTCGGCCGCGACCGGCCGCAGCGCGGGCCGGCGCAGGGCGGCCAGGTAGAGCTCGTACTCCAGCTCGGCCCGCCCGCGGTCGGCCCCCAGGAGCCGTCCCAGCAGCCGGGCCAGCGCGTCCGCGAGGTCCTCGCCCGGGTCCGGCGCCCACCCGCGGGCGTGGCCCTCGTTGGCCTGGCGCAGGGCGGCCACGAGCAGCTCGTCCAGGGTCGTGAAGTGGTACGTCGTCGAGCCCAGCGGCACGTCCGCCTCCGCCGCGACGCTGCGGTGGCTGAGGCCCGCGATCCCCTTGGCGCCCACCACCCGGATCGCCGCGTCGATGATGCGCTGCCGGCGCTCCGGATCGTGGCGGCGCGCCCTCGCCGCCATCAGTGGGCCGCTCCGCCCAGGTTCAGCAGGACCACGCCGGCGATGATCAGCGCGATCCCGGCGAGCTTCGCCGCGGTGGCGGCCTCCCCCATGAACACCATGCCGATGGCGGCGATGGCGGCGGTGCCGACCCCGGCCCATATCGCGTACGCCGTGCCGACCGACAGGGACTTCAGGGTCTGGGCGAGCAGGGTGAAGGCGATCGCGTACCCCACCAGCGTGCCGAGCGAGGGCCACAGCCGGGTGAAGCCGTCGCTGAACTTCATGGCGGTGGTCCCGGCCACCTCGGCGGCTATGGCCGCGGCAAGCAGTACGTAGGGCATGCGGACAACTGTACGCATCGATGCGTACACATGTACACACGCACGTCTCAGGACACTCACAGGCTCCGGGGTTACGGTGTCCCCCCTCATCCGACAGGGGGCTCCGCATGGCGCAGCAATGGACCCACCGGGGCGGCGGCTGGCTGCCCCCACAGCGGCCCCGGCCGGGCGTGGTGCCGCTGCGCCCGCTGGGGCCCGGCGACATCCTCGGGGGCGCCGTCGCCGCCTTCCGCCGCTACGGCGGCCGGGTGTGCGGCGCACTGCTGCTCGGCCAGCTCGCGGCGGGGGTGCTGGTCATCGCGGCGGCGGGGGCGGCGGCCCTGGCCTCCCTGAGCCCGCACGCCGGCGAACGGGCCTTCGTCTGGGTGCTCTTCCCGGCCGCGGCCCTGTTCCTGCTCTTCACCTGCGCGCTGGCCACCGCCCTGATCGCCGCCCTGCTGCGCCCGGCGGTCCTCGGCCGCGCCGTGACCGTGCCGGGCCTGCTGCTGGCCGCGCTGCCCCGCACCCCGCGGGTGCTGGGCGCCCAGCTGCTGGCCCTGCTCGCGGCGGCGGGTCCGGGGGCGGTGGTCCTGGCGGCGGGGCTGCCCCCGCTGGTGCTGGTCCCGCTGGCCCCGGTCGCGCTGTGGCTCGGGGTGCAGTTCGCGCTGGCGCCCACCGCCGCCGGGTACGAGGGGCTCGGACCGGTGGCGGCGCTGCGCCGTTCGGTCCGCCTGGTGCGCGGCGCCTGGTGGCGGACCTTCGGCTGGACCGCTCCGGCCGTGGCCCTCACCGCGGGGGCCGGGTGGGCGCTGCTGGTGGGGGCCGGGCTGCCGGGCGCGCTGGTGGCGCTGGTCGTGCTGCCGGCGTTCCCGCAGCTGCCCGCCGGACTCCTCTACGTGGACCGGCGGATCCGCCGCGAGCAGCTGGCCGAGGCCCTCGCGGCGGATCCGGAGCCGGAGCCGGATCCGGTCATCCCAGGGTGAACCAGGCGGCCCGGGCCTTCTTCCACTCCGGGTGGGTGAGGTCCTTGGCCTCGGTGCCGTCGCCGTACAGGTCGGCGGAGCCGCTGTCGGTGACCAGCTGCACCCGCGCCCCGGGGACGCTCAGGTCGGGCACCTCGACGATGGCCTCCCAGCCGCCGGGGTCGCTGGTCGGCAGGTCGGCCCGCTTGACGGGGGCGTGGCCGGGGACGCCGTCCCACTGGTAGAGGGCGTACGGGTCGGAATTGTCGTCGGCGGCCCAGGAACCGGCCAGGATCAGGTACTGCCCGGCGGCGTTCTTGCGCAGGTCGCGGACGGCGAGGCCGCCGAGGTCCAGTTCGATGCCGGCCCCGAAGACGGCCTTGGAGCCGCTGGAGAGGACCGTGTCGAAGTTGGTGACGGGCACCAGCAGCGCCTTGCCGCCGGGTACGGCGGGGGCGAGCGGGGCCCGGAAGCCCAGGTAGGCGGTGGTGGTGGAGCCCGGGGCGAACTCCAGCCCCTCCACGTTGAACCCGTCGATCTGCTTGGGCGCCTCGCCGTCGGCGGTGCCCGCCGCGAACCCGTAGCGGTTGCCGTTCGCCTTGTCCCAGGCGACGAGGTCGTCGCGGAGCTTCTTGTACGAGCGCCCGTAGGCGAGCTGGGTGGCGGAGCCGGTGCCGTTCACCGTGGTGGTGAACACCGTGTTGCGGGGGGCCTTGTACTCGCCGTCCTTGTTGTTGCCGAGCGAGCCCGTCCAGTAGATGGTGTTCCCGATCCGGGTCGCGCCCTCGATGTCCACCTCCTTGGAGACGCCGAGCTGCGAGCTGAAGTCCCAGGTCCGCACCGGGGCGGCGGAGTGGGAACGGTCGTACAGGCGCAGGACGTTGCTCTCGTCGTCGGCCACGACGGTGAAGCCGCCGCCGACGTCGACGGCGGCCGAGCTGTCCGAGGCGCCGCTGAAGTAGCGGGCGTCGGCCGGGTTCTGGACTGCGGCCGAGGCGGCGTAGGAGAGGGTCTTGGTGGCGCTCTTGCCGCCGAGGCCGCTCACCTTGACGGTGAGGTTGGTGTAACCGCGGGCGTGCGCGGTGACGGCCAGCCTGCGCACGGCTCCGGTCCCGGTGACGGTGACGTCGCCGGTGCCCGCGACCGAGGACTTGCTGGAGGCGGTCGCGCTGACGGTGAGCGCGGAGGCGTCGGCCCCGCTCTGCCCCACCGTCACGTCCACGGTCTGGTCGTCGACCCCGCCGACGGCGCCGGACAGGTAGGAGGCGGAGAAGGAGATGGTCGGCGTGCCGTAGCCCGCCGCCTGCGCCGGGGCGTTCAGCCCGGCGAGCAGGACCGCCGCGAGCGCGGCCGTACCCAGGTGCTTGTTCTTCATCGGTGTCCCCCACGGGTCGGGCCGAGCGTGAACCACGCGGAGCGGGACTTCTTCCACTCCGGGGCCGCCAGGTCCTTGGCTTCGGTGCCGTCGCCGTACAGGTCGGCGGCTCCGTTGTCGGTGATGAGCTGTACGCGGGCGCCGGGCACCCGCAGGTCGGGCACGTTCACGATGGCCTCCCAGCCGCCGGGGTCGGCGGTGGGCAGGTCGGCGCGCTTGCGCGGGGCGTGGCCGGGGACCCCGTCCCACTGGTAGAGGGCGTACGGGTCGCTGTTGTCGTCGGCGGCGAAGGAGCCGGCCAGGATCAGGTACTGGCCGGCCGCGTTCTTGCGCAGGTCGCGTACGGAGAGGCCGCCCAGGTCCAGCTCGACGGGCTCGCCGAAGACGGGCTTCTCCCCTGCGGCGACGACCCGGTCGATGTTGGTGACGGGCACGAGCAGCGCCTTGCCGCCGGGTACGGCGGGGGCGAGCGGGGCGCGGAAGCCCAGGTAGGCGGTGGTGGTGGAGCCCGGGGCGAACTCCAGCCCCTCCACGTTGAACCCGTCGATCCGCTTGGGGACCTGGCCGGCCGCGGTGCCCGCGGCGAAGCCGTAGCGGTTGCCGTGCGCGGTGTCCCAGGCGATCAGGTCCTCGCGCAGGCTGCGGTAGGCGGGGCCGACGGTGACCTCGGTGGCGGCTCCGGAGCCGGTGACGCGGGTGGTGAAGACGGTGTTGCGCTCCGCCTTGTACTTGCCGTCCTTGTTGTTGCCGAGCGAGCCCGTCCAGTAGACGGTGTCACCGACCCGGGCGGCGGCCTCGATGTCGGCCTCCTTCTTCAGGCCGAGGGCGGGGCCGAGGTCCCAGGTCTTGACGGGCCCGCCGGAGCGGGAACGGTCGTACAGCCGCAGCACGTTGGACTCGTCGTCGGCCACCAGTACGTGGCCTCCGCCGACGTCCACGGCGGCGGAGGCGTCGGAGGACCCGGTCAGGTAGCGGGTCGAGGAGGGGGCCCCGGTGCGGGCCGAGGCCGCGTAGGAGAGGACCGCGGTGGCGGTCTTCCCGCCGCGTCCGGTGACGCGCAGGGTGAGGTCGGTGTACCCCTGGGCGCGGGCCCGGACGGTCAGCGTCCGGTCGCCGCCCGGGGTGCGTTCCTGGCGTACGTCGCCCGCGCCGGCGACCGCCGGGTTGCTGGAGGAGACCACCTGGAGCCGCAGGAACCCGGCCGGAACGCCCGCCTGCTCCACGTCCACCGTGACGGCGGGGTCACCGGAGGCTCCCACGGCGCCGCTGAGGTGGGTGGCGGACAGCGCGATCGTCGGGGCGGCGTAGCCGGAAGCCGCGTACGCGGGTCCGGTCAGCCCCGCGAGGAGCAGCGCCGCGGCCCCGGCGGCGCCGACGGCGCCGCAGCGGCGCGCCGGTGAAAGGCGAACGGTCACAGAGGGTCCTCTCGTGTGCGCCGCCCTTTTTCAAGGCGGCCGTCGAGAAGATTCGGCCACCGTGGCCAACTCCCGGTGCACGTCACCTGTCGGCCCGGAAAACAGGGAGGGCCCCCGGCACGACCGTGCCGGGGGCCCTCTCGCAGTCGCCTCGCTCAGACGTTGAAGCCGAGCGCGCGCAGCTGTTCACGACCGTCGTCCGTGATCTTGTCCGGGCCCCACGGGGGCATCCAGACCCAGTTGATGCGGAGTTCGTTGACGATGCCGTCCGTCGCCGACTTCGCCTGGTCCTCGATGACGTCGGTCAGCGGGCAGGCCGCCGAGGTCAGGGTCATGTCGAGGGTGGCGATGTTCGCGTCGTCGACGTGGATGCCGTAGATCAGGCCCAGGTTGACGACGTCGATGCCCAGCTCGGGGTCGACCACGTCGTAGAGGGCCTCGCGGACCTCTTCCTCGGTGGCCGGCTTGATCGACGCCTCGGGCGTCGCGTTGTCGGTCATGCCGTCTTCCTCTCCGCGTCGCCCAGAGCCTGGGCGGTCGCGTCCTTCCACGCCATCCAGCTCAGCAGAGCACACTTCACGCGCGCCGGATACTTGGAGACGCCGGAGAAGGCGATGGCGTCCTCCAGCACCTCCTCCATGGCCTCGTCGGGCTCCAGCTTGCCCTTGGACTGCATCAGCTCCAGGAAGGTGGCCTGGATCTTCTGCGCCTCGGCCAGCGACTTGCCGACGAGCAGCTCGTTCAGTACGGACGCGCTGGCCTGGCTGATGGAACAGCCCTGGCCCTCGTAGGAGACGTCGGTGAGCGTCTCCCCGTCGTACTTCACGCGCAGCGTGATCTCGTCCCCGCACGTGGGGTTGACGTGGTGCACCTCGGCGTCACCGTCGCGCAGGCCGCGACCGTGCGGGTGCTTGTAGTGGTCCAGGATCAGGTCCTGGTACATCGAATCCAGCTTCACTGCGGCCCCAACGCCTTCGTCTCGTCCCTCGTCATCCGAAGAAGTTCCGTACGTGCTCCAGCCCGTCGATCAGCGCGTCGACCTCGGCGGGAGAGGAGTACAGGTAGAAAGACGCCCGCGTGGTCGCGGGAATTCCGTACCGCAGGCAGACGGGGCGCGCGCAGTGGTGTCCCACGCGGACCGCGATGCCCTGTTCGTCCAGCACCTGGCCGACGTCGTGCGGGTGGATGTCCCCGAGCGTGAAGGAGATCGCGGCGCCGCGGTCCTCGGCCGTGGTGGGGCCGATGATCCGCAGGTCGGGGACCTCCAGGAGGCGCTTGACCGCGTACTCGGTGATCGCGTGCTCGTGGGCGGCGATCTTCTCCATGCCGATCGAGGTCAGGTAGTCCACGGCCGCGCCGAGGCCGACGGCCTGGGCGATCGGGGGCGTACCGGCCTCGAACTTGTGGGGCGCGGGGGCGTACGTCGACGAGTGCATCGACACGGTCTCGATCATCTCGCCGCCGCCGAGGAACGGCGGGAGGTCCTCCAAGAGCTCCTGGCGGCCCCACAGGACGCCGATGCCGGTCGGGCCGCACATCTTGTGGCCGGTGAAGGCCACGAAGTCGGCGCCGAGGGCCTGGACGTCCAGGGGCATGTGCGGAGCGGCCTGCGAGGCGTCGATCAGCACCAGCGCGCCGACCTCCTGCGCGCGCCGGACGATGGCCTCGACGGGGTTGACCGTGCCCAGGATGTTGGAGACCAGCGTGAAGGAGACGATCTTCGTCTTCTCCGTGATGACCTCTTCGATGTTGGACAGGTCGAGCCGGCCGTCGTCGGTCAGGCCGAACCACTTCAGCTTCGCGCCGGTGCGCTGCGAGAGCAGCTGCCACGGCACGATGTTGGAGTGGTGCTCCATCTCCGTGATGGCGATCTCGGTCTCGCGGTCGACCCGGTAGGGCTCGTCGGCCCAGCCGAGCATGTTGGCGACCAGGTTGAGCGACTCCGAGGCGTTCTTGGTGAAGATCACCTCGTCGCGGCTCGGGGCGTTGATGAAGGCGGCGACCTTGTCGCGAGCGCCCTCGTACAGCGCCGTGGCCTCCTCGGCGAGCACGTGCACGCCGCGGTGGACGTTGGCGTTGTGCCGCTCGTAGTACTCGTTGAGCGCGTCGAGCACCTGGCGCGGCTTCTGCGAAGTCGCCGCGTTGTCCAGATAAACGATCTTCTTCCCGTCGTGGACCACACGATCCAGAAGGGGGAAGTCCTTGCGGATCGCCTCGATGTCGAGGAGGCCAGGCAGCTGTGTCACGCGGTCGCGCCACCCTTCGTGCTGTACGACTCGTAGCCTTCGGCCTCCAGCTTGTCGGCGAGCTCGGCGCCGCCGGACTCGACGATGCGGCCCTCGGAGAAGACGTGGACGAAGTCGGGCTTGATGTAGCGGAGGATCCGCGTGTAGTGCGTGATCAGCAGGGTGCCAACCTCGCCCGTGTCGCGGACGCGGTTGACGCCCTCGGAGACCTGGCGCAGGGCGTCGACGTCGAGGCCGGAGTCGGTCTCGTCGAGGATCGCGATCTTCGGCTTCAGGAGCTCCAGCTGCAGGATCTCGTGGCGCTTCTTCTCACCGCCGGAGAAGCCCTCGTTGACGTTGCGCTCGGCGAAGGCCGGGTCCATCTGGAGCTGCTCCATCGCGGACTTGACCTCCTTCACCCAGGTGCGCAGCTTGGGGGCCTCGCCGCGGATGGCGGTGGCCGAGGTGCGCAGGAAGTTGGAGACCGAGACGCCGGGGATCTCGACCGGGTACTGCATGGCGAGGAAGACGCCGGCGCGGGCGCGCTCGTCGACGGACATCTCCAGGACGTCTTCGCCGTCGAGGGTCACGGTGCCGCTGGTGATCGTGTACTTCGGGTGACCGGCGAGCGCGTACGCGAGGGTGGACTTGCCGGAGCCGTTGGGACCCATGATGGCGTGCGTCTCACCCTGCTTGATGGTGAGGTTGACGCCCTTGAGGATCTCGCGGGCGGCGTTCTCGGCCTCGACGGAGACGTGCAGGTCGTGGATTTCAAGCGTTGCCATGGATACCTCAGGACTCCTGGGTGAGGGAGGCGCGTACGTCGACAAGGACGTTGCCCCCTTCGATCTTTACGGGGTATACGGGTACGGGGCGCGTCGCGGGCAGACCGGACGGCTTGCCGGTGCGCAGGTCGAAGGCCGAGCCGTGCAGCCAGCACTCGATCATGCAGTCCTCGACCTCGCCCTCCGAGAGCGAGACGTTCGCGTGCGAGCAGATGTCGTTGATCGCGAACACCTCGCCCCCGGTGGAGACGATGGACACCGGCGTGCCGTCGAGTTCGACCCGCTTGGGGGCGTCCTCTTCCAGCTCGCTCAGCGCACAGGCCTTGACGTAGGTCATCAGACGGACGCCTGCAGCTCGGTTTCGATCTTCGCGAGGAGCCGCTCCTCGATGTCCGGGACACCGATCTGCTGGACGAGCTCGCCGAAGAAGCCGCGCACGACCAGACGGCGGGCCGTGTCGGCCGGGATGCCGCGGGACTGGAGGTAGAAGAGCTGCTCGTCGTCGAAGCGGCCGGTCGCGGAGGCGTGGCCGGCGCCGACGATCTCGCCGGTCTCGATCTCCAGGTTCGGCACCGAGTCGACCCGCGCGCCGTCCGTGAGGACGAGGTTGCGGTTCATCTCGTAGGTGTCGGTGCCCTCGGCGGTCTTCTCGATGAGGACGTCACCGATCCAGACGGCGTGCGCGTCCTGGCCCTGGAGCGCGCCCTTGTAGACCACGTTCGACTTGCAGTGCGGGGCCTTGTGGTCGACCAGGAGGCGGTGCTCCTGGTGCTGGCCGGCGTCCGTGAAGTACAGGCCGAACAGCTCGGCCTCGCCGCCGGGACCCGCGTAGTTCACGCGGGGGTGCAGGCGTACGAGGTCGCCGCCGAAGGTGACCACGATCGACTTGAAGCTCGCGTCCCGGCCGATCAGCGCGTTGTGCTGGGAGACGTGGACGGCGGTGTCGTCCCAGTCCTGCACGGAGACCACGGTCAGCTTGGCGCCGTCGCCGACGAGGAAGTCGACGTTGGCGGCGCGCACGCCGTCACCGGTGTGGTCGATGACGATGACCGCCTCGGCGAAGGCCTGCACGTCGAAGACGGTGTGACCGAAGGTCGTGCCGCCCTCGCCGTGCAGCGTGACGCGCACGGGCTCGGCCAGGACGGCCTCCTTGGGCACGGTCACGACCGTGGCCTTGGCGAAGGACGAGAAGGCCTGCGCGGCGATCCGGTCCACCGGGGTGCCGGCCTTGCCGATGCGCGCGTCGCCGCGCTCCACGGACTCGATCGTGACGACGTCGGGCGCGTCGATCTGGGCCTTCATGGTGCCGTCGGCGACCGCGGTGCCGTCGTGCAGACCCTTGAGGCGCGCGAGCGGCGTGAAGCGCCACTCCTCCTCGCGGCCGCTGGGCACGGGGAAGTCCGCCACGTCGAAGGACGGGGGGGCACTCATCCGGGTGGCGACGGTGGACTCGGCGGCCACCGCGATCGCGCCGGCGGTGGTGGAACCCGCCGGAATGTTCTGAGCCTCTGCCATGGCTGTCGTCTTGCTCTCTTCCTAAAGAATGTGCTGCGGGACGGGCGGCCGGTCGGTACTAACCGACCGAACCCTCCATCTGCAGCTCGATCAGCCGGTTCAGCTCCAGCGCGTACTCCATGGGCAGCTCGCGCGCGATGGGCTCGACGAAGCCGCGCACGATCATGGCCATGGCCTCGAACTCCGTCAGACCGCGGCTCATCAGGTAGAAGAGCTGGTCGTCGGAGACCTTGGAGACGGTCGCCTCGTGGCCCATGGAGACGTCGTCCTCGCGGACGTCCACGTAGGGGTACGTGTCCGAGCGGGAGATCGTGTCGACCAGGAGCGCGTCGCACAGCACGTTGGACTTGGCGCCGTGGGCGCCCTCGCCGATCTCGACGAGGCCGCGGTAGGAGGTCCGGCCGCCGCCGCGCGCCACCGACTTGGAGACGATGTTCGAGGAGGTGTTCGGCGCCATGTGGACCATCTTGGAGCCGGCGTCCTGGTGCTGGCCCTCGCCCGCGAAGGCGATGGAGAGGGTCTCGCCCTTGGCGTGCTCGCCCATCAGGTAGACGGCCGGGTACTTCATGGTGACCTTGGAACCGATGTTGCCGTCGATCCACTCCATGGTCGCGCCCTCGTACGCCACGGCGCGCTTGGTGACCAGGTTGTAGACGTTGTTCGACCAGTTCTGGATGGTCGTGTAGCGGCAGCGGCCGCCCTTCTTCACGATGATCTCGACCACGGCGCTGTGCAGCGAGTCCGAGGAGTAGATCGGGGCGGTGCAGCCCTCGACGTAGTGGACGTAGGCGTCCTCGTCGACGATGATCAGCGTCCGCTCGAACTGGCCCATGTTCTCCGTGTTGATGCGGAAGTAGGCCTGGAGCGGGATGTCGACCTTGACGCCCTTGGGGACGTAGATGAACGAGCCGCCCGACCACACGGCGGTGTTCAGCGAGGCGAACTTGTTGTCGCCGACCGGGATGACCGTGCCGAAGTACTCCTGGAAGAGCTCCGGGTACTCCTTGAGCGCGGTGTCCGTGTCGAGGAAGATGACGCCCTGCTCCTCCAGGTCCTCGCGGATCTGGTGGTAGACGACCTCGGACTCGTACTGGGCCGCGACACCGGCGACGAGGCGCTGCTTCTCCGCCTCGGGGATGCCGAGCTTGTCGTACGTGTTCTTGATGTCCTCCGGCAGGTCCTCCCACGAAGCGGCCTGCTTCTCGGTGGAGCGCACGAAGTACTTGATGTTGTCGAAGTCGATGCCCGAGAGGTCGGAACCCCAGTTGGGCATGGGCTTCTTGCCGAACAGCTTGAGGCCCTTGAGGCGGAGGTTCAGCATCCACTCCGGCTCGGACTTCTTCGCCGAGATGTCGCGGACGACTTCCTCGGACAGACCCCGCTTGGCAGCGGCGCCGGCCGCGTCGGAGTCGGCCCAGCCGTATTCGTAGGTGCCCAGGCCATCGAGCTCAGGGTGAGCAGTCTCCGTGGTCATGCGGGGTTCCTCCCGGCCGTACTTGCAGATGCTGGTGTGTCGGTCTGTGTGGCGCTTCGCGGAATGAACGTGGTGCACACTCCGTCGCCGTGGGCGATCGTGGCGAGGCGCTGCACGTGCGTCCCGAGCAGGCGGGAGAAGACCTCGGTCTCCGCCTCGCAGAGCTGCGGGAACTGCTCGGCGACGTGCGCGACCGGGCAGTGGTGCTGACAGAGCTGTTCGCCGCTGTGCGGACCGGGAGCGCTCTTCGCCGTAGCAGCGTACCCGTCCGCGGTCAACGCCTTGGCCAGGGCCTCGGTGCGGTCCGCGGGGGCGGCCGCCTCGACGGACTCCCGGTAGGCCTTCGCCTGCGCCTCCATGCGGGCCCTGGCGAAGGCGGCCACGGCCGCCTCCCCCTGATCGCCCCCGCCGGCACCCTGCGCGATCCAGCGCAGCGCGTCCGCGGCGAGCGTGTCGTAGGACTGGTCGAAGGCGTCACGGCCGCAGTCGGTGAGCGCGAACACCTTGGCGGGCCGGCCCCGGGTGCGTGCGCCGTACACACGCTGCTCACGGGGTGCGACCACGTCGTCGGTGACGAGCGTGTCGAGGTGGCGGCGGACGGCGGCCTGGGTCAGGCCGAGACGCTGCGCGAGGTCGGCGACGGTCGAGGGACCGTGGTCCAGGATGGACCGCGCGACCCGGTTGCGGGTTGACCGCTCCCCGGTCGCGAGCTCCCCCTGGGGGGCCTCGCTCATCCGTTCGCCGTATTTCACAACGCCATTGTTGCGTAATTAACCGAGCCGCGACAAGCCGTGATGGAGGCCACGCCTGGTGGCCTCCATCACTAAGGGTTACCTAATTTATCGACGCAGAGTTAACCGGAGGCCCTCACTCCGCACTCGCGGCGCGCCCCTCCGGTGAACCAGTACACGGCCCCCACCAGCAATCCTCCACCGATGATGTTGCCGGGCACGGTGAACATGAGATTCCGGAAAAGATCACGGAAACCGACTGAGCCATCCAGGATCGCCAAGCTGAAAAGAGCCATGTTCGCGACGCAATGTTCGAATCCGACGGCCACGAAAACCGCCACGGGCAGCCAGAGGACGAAAATCTTGGCCGCGTCCCCGCGGGCCCGGGTGAACATCCAGATCGCCAGACAGACCAGCATGTTGCACAGCACCGCCCGCCAGAACAGCTGACCGCCGCCGAGCGCGGTCTTGCCGTGCACCATCTCCCCGAGCATCGCCCGCGCCGACGGCGAGGAGGTCACCCCGGAGGCGTGCACCATCGCGCCGAAGGCGAAGGCCCCGGCCAGGTTGCCCGCCAGCGACAGCCCCCAGGAGACGAGCAGGTCCCGCGCCCCGGTGCGCCCGGACAGCGCGCCGACCAGCATCACCATCACGTTGCTCGTGAAGAGCTGGGCCCCGGCGAACATCACGATGGTCAGCGCGATCGGGAAGACCGCACCCTCCAGCAGCTTCACCGCCGCCGAGCCCTGGGCCACGAACGGCGAGACCGCCACCAGCAGCAGCACCTCGCCGATGCCGATGTACGCGCCCGCGAGCATCGCCGAGACGAAGTAGCGCGGGGGGTGCCCGAGGTCGTGGGCCTTGTGCGCGGCCTGCCCCGAGGTGGCTTCTACGTTCTGAGCGATGCTGTTCACCATTCAACGCTAGGGGCGCCCGGGGCCCCGTGGCAGCCGGTGAAGGTCACCACCGCGGGGGCCGCCGACCCCGCCACCCCCAGGACCAAGGACCCTCCCGCGGGCTCCGTAGACTCACCCCCCATGAGCAACGACCCCGCGGTGGAGATCCGCGGACTGGTGAAACGGTACGGAGCCAAGACCGCGGTGGACGGCCTGGACCTCACCGTCCCGGCCGCCTCCGTCACCGCCGTCCTCGGCCCCAACGGCGCGGGCAAGACCACCACCGTGGAGACCTGCGAGGGCTACGTCCGCCCCGACGCGGGCACCGTCCGCGTCCTCGGCCTCGACCCGGTGGCCGGGGCCGCCGCCCTGCGCCCCCGGATCGGCGTCATGCTCCAGTCCGGCGGGGTCTACTCCGGCGCCCGCGCCGTCGAGATGCTCCGGCACATGGCGAAGCTCTACGCGGACCCCCTGGACGTCTGCGCCCTCGTGGAACGCCTCGGCCTCGGCGGCTGCGGCCGCACCCCCTACCGCCGCCTCTCCGGCGGCCAGCAGCAGCGGCTCGCCCTCGCCATGGCCGTGGTGGGCCGCCCGGAGCTGGTCTTCCTGGACGAGCCCACCGCCGGCCTCGACCCGCAGGCCCGCCGCGCGACCTGGGACCTCGTGCGCGAACTGCGCGCCGACGGGGTCACCGTCGTCCTCACCACCCACCACATGGACGAGGCCGAGCAGCTGGCCGACGAGGTCGCCATCGTGGACGCCGGCCGGGTCATCGCCCACGGCAGCCCCGAGCAGCTGTGCCGCGGCGGCGCCGAGAACACCCTGCGCTTCACCGGCCGCCCCGCCCTCGACCTCGCCTCGCTGCTCAAGGCCCTGCCCGACGGCACCCAGGCCGCCGAGCTCACCTCCGGCGCCTACCGCGTCACCGGCGCCGTGGACCCGCAGCTGCTGGCCACCGTCACCTCCTGGTGCGCCCAGCACGGAGTGCTGCCCAGCAGCCTCTCGGTGGAGCGGCACACCCTCGAAGACGTGTTCCTGGAGCTCACCGGTAAGGAGCTGCGCGCATGAGCGCCGGTACGTTCACCCCCCGCCCGGGGGCAGCGCCCGTGTCCCGCATGATCGTCGCGCAGACGGCCCTGGAGACCCGGATGCTGCTGCGCAACGGGGAGCAGCTGCTGCTGACCGTCATCATCCCGGCGCTGCTGCTGACCCTCTTCTCCGCCGTGGACATCGTCGACACGGGGGCCGGGAAGCCGGTGGACTTCCTCGCGCCCGGCGTCCTCGCCCTCGCCGTGATGTCCACCGCCTTCACCGGCCAGGCCATCGCCACCGGCTTCGACCGCCGCTACGGGGTCCTCAAGCGGCTCGGCGCCTCCCCACTGCCGCGCCGCGCCCTGATGGCCGCCAAGACCCTGTCGGTGCTGGTCACCGAGGTCCTCCAGATCGCCCTGCTGACGGTGATCGCCCTCGCGCTGGGCTGGTCCCCGCACGGCGACCCGCTGTCCGTCGCCGCCCTGATCCTGCTGGGCACCGCGGCGTTCTCCGGGCTCGGGCTGCTGATGGCGGGCACCCTCAAGGCCGAGGTCACCCTGGCCGCCGCCAACCTGGTCTTCCTGCTGCTGCTGGTCGGCGGCGGGGTGATCGTCCCGCTGGAGAAGTTCCCCGGCGCCGTGCGGTCGGTGCTGGAGCTGCTGCCGATCTCGGCGCTCTCCGAGGGCCTGCGCGACGTGCTCCGCGACGGGGCCCCGCTGCCCTGGGGCGCCGCGGCGATCCTGGCGGTCTGGGCGGTTCTGGGCCTGGGCGCCGCGGCGAAACTGTTCCGCTGGGAGTGAAGCGGGAGCGAATCCCCTCCGCCGGGCGTTGGGCAGGCGGGAGGATGACCGCCTCCACATCAGCGACGCACGACCGGACGCCGGGGGGCGGACATGTCTCAGCGGGAGGCCGTTCTGCGGCTGGACGAGCAGTGGGCGCGGATCCGCTCCGGGGCCGCGCAGGCGGATCCCGGCGAGGAGGAGCGGCTGCTCGGTGAGCTGATCGGTGCGCTGCGCGAGCCCGCCCGCACCGACGCCGAGTGCGCGGCCCGGCTGGGGCTGCGGCTGGGCGACCTCGCGGCCCGCCGGTTCGCGGGCGGCGACCGGGCCGGGGCGCTGGCCGCCATCGAGGAGGGCCTGCACCACGCGCGGCAGGCCGCCGGGCACGCGCCGGAGTACGCCCGGTGGTACGCCCGGGGTCTGATCAACCAGGGGGTCTGGCTGGCCTGGCCGCTGAGCGACGCGGACCGGCTCCCCCGGTACCCGCTCGGCGAGGGCGGGGAGGGGCGGCCGAGCCCCATGGAGCGGGCCGCCGGCGAACGCGCCCGCGACCTGACCCGGACCGCCGTCGAGGTGTGGGCCGCCCTGGACCAGGACGACCCCGTCAACCGGCGCGGGCTCGCCCAGGCCGAGGTGTTCCTGGGCGACCGCCTCGCCGAGCTGGGCTCCGCCGCGGACGCGGTCGCCTGGGCGGTGGACGCCGAGGCCGGGTTCCGCCGGCTGCTGCTCGCCGCCCCCGGGGCCGAGGAGGCCCAGGAGGCCGAAGAGGCTCTGGACCACATCGGCCGGCAGCTGGAACTGCGGCTGCGCTTCCTGGCGTTCGAGTCGCTGGCGGCCCTGCGCGCCGACGGGCTGCTGCCCGAACGGCTGCTCCCCCAGGCGGTGGTGGCCGCCCGGATCCAGGGCGTGGCCGAGGCGGAGATCGCCGCCCGGCTGGGGCTGGACGCCGAGCAGGTGAGCACGATGCTGGAGGTCACCCCCTGGCGCGCGGTGTGGCGGATCGAGGTGCGCGGCGCCGACGGGCTGTGGGCGGCTCCGCCCACGCCGTGGCAGGGCTCCGCCGAGGTGAGGAACCGGACAGCAGAGGACGTAGCGTCCGAATTGGTACGGGGGTTCATGGAGGCGCCCGCCTATCCGGGCGACGGCGCGCTGTGGCGGGTCCGGGTCTGGTGGCACGCCGAGGGCGACCCGGCCGGAGCCAGGTTCCGCCTGGTCATCGGCCCCGACTCACCCGCCCCCACCCCCTCGTGAAAGTTTGCACAAGGCGGCCTTTACGATAGGGGCCGTGTTGAACCCCTTCGCGTACATCGCCAGCCGCTGGACCCCGTCACCCCGGACCGTCCGGCGCGCCGCGCTCGCCGCGCTCGTCATGAGCGTGGTCATCGTCGTCACGGGCGGCGCGGTGCGGCTGACCGGATCCGGTCTCGGCTGCGACACCTGGCCCAAGTGCACCGACGACAGCCTGATCGTGACGCAGGCCCAGGGCTTCCACGGAGTCATCGAGTTCGGCAACCGCATGCTGACCTACGTGCTCTGCGCGGCGGTCGGCGCCATCATCCTCGCGGCCCGCTCGGCGACGCCCTGGCGGCACTCGCTGACGAAGCTCGGCTGGCTCCAGTTCGCCCTCGTGATGGGCAACGCGGTCCTCGGCGGCATCACCGTCCTGACGGGGCTCAACCCGTACAGCGTGGCCGGCCACTTCCTGCTCGCCACCAGCCTGATCACCGTCACCACCATCACCTGGCACCGTACCGGCGAGGGCGACACGGACCCCCGCCCGCGCGCTCCCGGCCCGGTGCGGGGGCTCTCGCGGGCCCTGGTCGCGACCACCCTGGTGCTGATCGCGGCCGGCACGGTCGTCACCGGCTCCGGCCCGCACGCCGGTGACAGCAGCGAGATCAGGCGCATGCCGTTCGACTGGGCCACCACCGCCCACGTGCACGCCGTCGCCGCCTGGCTGGTCTGCGCGCTGGCCGTCGCGATGTGGCTGCTGCTGCGCGTGGCGGACTCCCCCGCCGACACCCGGGCGCGCGCCCGTGACCTGCTCCTCGTCCTGCTCGCCCAGGGCGCCGTCGGCTACGTCCAGTTCTTCACGGACCTGCCCGAGGCGCTGGTCGCCGCGCACATGCTGGGCTCCTGCCTGGTGTGGATCTCGGTGCTCCGCGTGGTGCTGAGCCTGCGCGAGCGTCCCGTCGAGCGGACCGCCCCGGTCCAGGGCGACCCGCAGCTCTCGACGGTCTGACGGGCACGGTCCGGGCGGCCCTGCGGCCCCCGGCACCGCTCAGCCCCGTTCGTCCAGGCGGTAGACGCGCCGGGCGTTGCCGGCCGCGAGCATCGCCGCGACCCGGTCCGCGTCCCGCCAGGACCAGGCCCCGTCGTTGACCCAGCCGCCCAGCACCCGGCCGAGCGCCTCCCGGAACACCAGGGCGCCGACGGCGTGCAGCTCCGGCAGGCGCCCGCCGCCACTGGAGAACAGCAGCTTCCCGAAGGGCGCGAGTTCCAGCAGTTCGGCCAGGACGGCGGCCGCCCGGGCCCCCGTCGCCGCGAGCGCGGGGCCCAGATCGGCGTGGACGTGCGGGTACGCCGCCGCCAGCCGGGCCGTGTGCCGGTGGTGCGGGTAGCCGCCGAGCAGCACCAGCGGCGCCCCGAGCCCGGCGGTGGCCCGGACGAACCCGGCGAGCGGCCCCGGCTCGCGGGCGGCGGTGTGCAGCTGGAGCGGCAGCCCGGTGGTCACCGCGCTCCACAGCAGGTGCCGCAGGAGCACCGGATCCCGCAAGGGCTCCCCCCTGCCCCGCCCGGCGAGCCAGCGCCCGGCCGCCCCGCGCACCTCTCCGGGCCCCGGCGGCCCGGCATCGCCCTCCAGGGCCCGGGCGTACCCGGTGGCGGCCCCGCAGCCGAAGGCGACGGCGCAGGCGGCGGCGTGGTGGACGGCTCCGCCGAGGTTGGCCAGGAAGGCGGCGACCGTCCCGGAGGTGTCGGCGGCCTGCTCGGCGAGCAGCTCCAGCCGGGCCACCTCGTAGGCCCGGGCACTCCCGGCCCGGCCCAGCTCCTCGGGGCCGCCCAGGTCCCCCGCGCCCCGGTCCCCGGCGGCCGCGCCGGCCGTGCCGGCTCCGGCGCCCACGCCCGTGTCGACGAGGTACGCGCCCACTCCCGAGCCCCCCAGCAGCAGCCGCCCGGTCTCCGCGACCCCGAGCTCGCGGCGCCGGGCCAGGTAGCGGGCGGGCGCGCAGTGCGGCTCCAGCCCGAGCAGGGGCGGACACCAGCGGCGCACGGCGAAGCCGGTCTGGGTGTCGAAGAAGGTGGTGCCGGCGGCGGGCGGGCCGGCCGAGTCGGTCAGCTGGGCCTCGAAGGTGGCGAGGCCCAGCTCCGTGCGGAGCACTCCGTGGCAGTGCTGGTCCACCAGGGGCGGCGTTTCGATCATCCGGGCATCCCGTTTGCGGACGTGAGGAAGGGGCTTCCACACGTCCTAACGGGTGAGCGGGGTATGAAGTGTTGCTCGCGCTGTTGACCGAGTGCCCGGGGAACCGCGCGGGCTCAGGCCGCCGGGTTGGCGGGGCCGCCGAGCTGGATGCCGGCCATCCGCGTCCACTCGTACGGGCCGGTGCGGACGCGGGCGGCGAACTCTCCGTCGAACTCATCCTGGAGGGTCAGCCCGGCCTTCTCGGCCGCGAGCCGCGCGACGGCGTGGGTCGGGGCCACCAGGTCGCCCCAGCCGCCGTCGCCGCCGACCAGCACGATGCGCGTGCCGGCCTGGCCGATGTGGGCGAGGTGGCCCTCGGCGCCGCCGTGCAGCTTGGCGAAGGCACCGATCTGCCGGGCCAGCTTCGCCGCCGTGCGGCTCTGCTTCCTGTCCGCGCTGTCCGCGGCCTGCGTGCTCTGCGTGGTCTCTCCCATGCAGAGCATGCTACCGGCGAGTAATCAGCGGAGGAAGGGATCCACGGCGACGGCCACGAAGAGGAGCGAGACGTAGGTGATGGACCAGTGGAACAGCCGCATCTCCTTCAGCTTCGCGCCGGTCACCCCGGACTTGGCCCGGGCGTTCAGCGCGTGCGCCTCCCACAGCCACCAGCCACCGGCCAGCAGCGCCACCGAGGTGTAGAACCAGCCGGTGTACCCCAGCGGGGTGAGCAGCAGCGAGACGGCGACCATCACCCAGCTGTAGAGGACGATCTGCTTGGCGACGGCCTTGTTGCCCGCCACGACCGGCAGCATCGGCACGCCGACGCGCGCGTAGTCGTCCTTCACCTTCATGGACAGCGGCCAGTAGTGCGGCGGCGTCCAGAAGAAGATGACGAGGAAGAGGATGACCGCGGCCCAGGAGACCTCGTTCTTGACGGCCGACCAGCCGATCAGGACGGGCATGCAGCCGGCGATCCCGCCCCAGACGATGTTCTGCGCCGTGCGCCGCTTCAGCAGCATCGTGTAGACGACGACGTAGAAGAGGAGCGCGCCCAGCGCGAGCGCGGCCGACAGCCAGTTGATCAGCAGCCCGAAGAACAGGGTGGAGGCCACCCCGAGGGTGATGCCGAAGACCAGGCATTCGCGCGGGCTGACCATGCCGGTCACGAGCGGCCGCTGGGCCGTCCGGTCCATCAGCGCGTCGATGTCGCGGTCGATGTACATGTTCAGCGCGTTGGCGCCGCCCGCTGACAGGTACCCGCCGAAGCAGGTGGCGAGCACCAGCCACAGCGAGGGCACCCCCTGCTCGGCCAGGAACATCACCGGCACTGTGGTGATCAGCAGAAGTTCGATGATCCGCGGCTTGGTCAATGCCACGAAAGCCATGACCCGGGCCCCGAACGGCCGGTGACCGGGGCTCGTCCCGAGCACCCCCGCTGGACGGGATTCGACGGCCGTCACGCACACCCCTGAGAGAGAATCCAGCAAGCTCCGACTCGGACCCTTCAGGACATGAAGGCCCGGTAAAGGCTTGCGCGTACCACGCCACTCTAGACGTTGCACTTCCGTCGCCCCGCGCGGGGGTCGTCTCGTGTTGGGCCGATCGGACCGGACGGCGGGGCGCCGGACGGGGGGGCGCCGGACCGGACACCGGGCGCGGACACCGGATGAACACCCGGCGGCGACCCGGCGACGCACCACCGGCACTCGAATAGCCGCACGCCCCGGCGGGGGTAGGCTCGGAATCGCGCCGGTGCGTCGTTCGTCACCGGGAATACAACATGTGGAGAGGAGCCCTGACCAACGGTGAGCACCAAGCCGACCACCACAGAGCTCGAGTGGACCGAACTGGACCAGCGGGCCGTCGACACCGCCCGCATCCTGGCCGCCGACGCGGTCCAGAAGGTCGGGAACGGCCACCCCGGTACGGCGATGAGCCTGGCCCCCGCCGCGTACACCCTTTTCCAGAAGGTCATGCGGCACGACCCGTCCGACCCCGAGTGGGTCGGCCGTGACCGCTTCGTGCTCTCCGCGGGGCACTCGTCCCTGACCCTCTACACCCAGCTCTACCTGGCCGGCTTCGGCCTGGAGCTGGACGACCTCAAGGCCTTCCGCACCTGGGGTTCCAAGACTCCCGGACACCCGGAGTACGGCCACACCACCGGCGTCGAGACCACCACCGGCCCGCTGGGCCAGGGCGTGGCCAACGCGGTGGGCATGGCCATGGCCTCCCGCTACGAGCGCGGCCTGTTCGACCCGGAGGCGGCCACCGGCACCTCCCCGTTCGACCACATGGTCTACGCGATCGCGGGCGACGGCTGCCTCCAGGAGGGCATCTCCCACGAGGCGTCCGCGCTGGCCGGCCACCAGAAGCTCGGCAACCTCGTGCTGCTGTGGGACGACAACCACATCTCCATCGAGGGCGACACCGAGACGGCCGTCTCCGAGGACACCCTCAAGCGCTACGAGGCGTACGGCTGGCACGTCCAGCGCGTGGCCCCGCAGGCCAACGGCGACCTCGACCCGAAGGCGCTCTACGCCGCCTTCGAGGCCGCCAAGGCCGAGACGGAGCGCCCCTCCTTCATCGCCACCCGCTCGATCATCGCCTGGCCGGCCCCGCACGCCCAGGGCACCGAGGCCGCCCACGGCTCGGCGCTCGGCAAGGACGAGGTCGCCGCGACCAAGCGCGTGCTCGGCTTCGACCCGGAGCAGACCTTCGAGGTCTCCGACGAGGTCGTCGCCCACACCCGCCGGGCCGTGGACCGCGGCCGCGAGGCCCGTGCCGCCTGGGAGAAGGACTTCTCCGCCTGGCGCACCGCCAACCCCGAGCGCGCGGCCTCCTTCGACCGCATCAACGCCAACGAGCTGCCCGCGGGCTGGGAGGACGCGCTCCCCGTCTTCGAGACCGGCAAGGGCGTCGCCACCCGCGCCGCCTCCGGCAAGGTCCTCGAAGCGCTCGGCGCGATCATCCCGGAGCTGTGGGGCGGCTCGGCCGACCTGGCCGGCTCCAACAACACCACCATCGACAAGAACTCCTCGTTCCTGCCGGTGGGCAACCCGCTGCCGGAGGCCGACCCGTACGGCCGCACCATCCACTTCGGCATCCGCGAGCACGCCATGGCCGCCGCCATGAACGGCATCGCGCTGCACGGCCACACGCGCATCTACGGCGGCACCTTCCTGGTGTTCTCCGACTACATGCGCAACGCCGTGCGCCTGTCCTCCCTGATGCACCTGCCGGTGACGTACGTGTGGACGCACGACTCCATCGGCCTGGGCGAGGACGGTCCGACCCACCAGCCCGTCGAGCACGTCGCCTCGCTGCGCGCCATCCCGGGTCTGAACGTGATCCGTCCGGCCGACGCCAACGAGACCGCCATCGCCTGGCGCGAGGTGCTGCGCCGCCACACCAAGGTGTTCGGCAAGGGCGCCCCGCACGGCATGGCGCTCACCCGCCAGGGCGTGCCGACGTACGACCGCAACGAGGACGCCGCCAAGGGCGGGTACGTGCTCTTCGAGGCCGAGGGCGGCCCCGCGCAGGTCGTGCTCATCGGCACCGGTTCCGAGGTCCAGCTCGCCGTCGCCGCGCGCGAGGCGCTGCAGGCCGAGGGCGTCCCGGCCCGCGTGGTCTCGATGCCGTGCGTCGAGTGGTTCGAGGAGCAGGACCAGGAGTACAAGGACAGCGTGCTGCCCCCCTCCGTCCGGGCGCGAGTCGCGGTCGAGGCCGGCATCGGCCTGACCTGGCACCGTTACGTCGGGGACGCGGGCAAGATCGTCTCGCTGGAGCACTTCGGTGCCTCCGCCGACGGCGCCGTCCTGTTCCGCGAGTTCGGCCTCACCGCCGAAGCCGTGACCGCAGCCGCCAAGGCCTCCATCACCGCCGCCGCGCGCTGAGACCGGTACCAGAACCAGTAGGAGATGCAATTCCCATGACAGACGCACTCAAGCGCCTCTCCGACGAGGGCGTGGCGATCTGGCTGGACGACCTGTCCCGCAAGCGCATCACGTCGGGCAACCTCGCCGAGCTCATCGACCAGCAGCACGTGGTCGGCGTCACCACCAACCCGTCGATCTTCCAGAAGGCGATCAGCAGCGGCGACGGCTACGAGCAGCAGCTCACCGACCTCGCCGCCCGCAAGGTCACCGTCGACGAGGCGATCCGCATGATCACCACGGCGGACGTCCGGGACGCCGCCGACATCCTGCGCCCGGTCTACGACTCGACCGAGGGCCAGGACGGCCGCGTGTCGATCGAGGTCGACCCGCGTCTGGCCCACGAGACGACGGCGACCATCGCCGAGGCCAAGCAGCTGGCCTGGCTCGTGGACCGCCCGAACACCCTGATCAAGATCCCGGCGACCGAGGCCGGCCTGCCGGCGATCACCGAGGTCATCGGCAAGGGCATCAGCGTCAACGTGACGCTGATCTTCTCGCTGGAGCGCTACCGCGCGGTCATGGACGCGTACCTGGCGGGCCTGGAGAAGGCGAAGGCCGCCGGCCTGGACCTCTCCAAGATCCACTCGGTCGCCTCCTTCTTCGTGTCCCGCGTGGACAGCGAGATCGACAAGCGCCTCGACGGCATCGGGACCGACGAGGCGAAGGCCCTGAAGGGCAAGGCGGCCCTCGCCAACGCCCGTCTGGCCTACGAGGCCTTCGAAGAGGTCTTCGGCGGCGAGCGCTGGTCCGCCCTGGACAAGGCGCAGGCCAACAAGCAGCGCCCGCTGTGGGCCTCGACCGGCGTGAAGGACCCGGCGTACAAGGACACCCTGTACGTGGTGGACCTGGTCGCCCCCGGCACCGTCAACACCATGCCCGAGGCCACCCTGGAGGCCACCGCCGACCACGGCGAGGTCACCGGGGACACCATCCGCGGCACGTACGAGCAGGCCCGCGCCGAGCTCGACGCGGTCGCGAAGCTGGGCATCTCGTACGACGATGTGGTGCAGCTGCTCGAAGACGAAGGGGTCGAGAAGTTCGAGGCCTCTTGGAACGACCTGCTGAAGTCGACCGAGGCGGAGCTCAAGCGCCTCGCCCCCGCGGAGGACTGAGTATTTTGTCAGCAAACGGAGCGAACCCGCTTCGTGACGCACAGGACCGACGGCTCCCGCGCATCGCGGGGCCGTCCGGCCTGGTCATTTTCGGCGTTACGGGTGACCTGTCCCGCAAGAAGCTCATGCCCGCCATCTACGACCTGGCGAACCGCGGTCTGCTGCCGCCGGGCTTCTCCCTGATCGGCTTCGCCCGCCGCGAGTGGCAGGACGAGGACTTCGCCCAGGAGGTGCACGACGCCGTCCAGCAGCACTCGCGCACCCCCTTCCGCGAAGAGGTCTGGCAGCAGCTGGTGCAGGGCTGCCGCTTCGTCCAGGGCGACTTCGACGACGACGCCGCCTTCGAGACGCTCAAGGCGACGATCGAGGAACTCGACAAGGCCCAGGGCACGGGCGGCAACTTCGCCTTCTACCTGTCGGTCCCGCCGAAGTTCTTCCCCAAGGTGGTCCAGCAGCTCAAGGACCACGGTCTGGCCCAGAAGGAGGGCTCCTGGCGGCGCGCCGTCATCGAGAAGCCCTTCGGCCACGACCTCAAGAGCGCGGAAGAGCTCAACAAGGTCGTCCACGAGGTCTTCCCCCGTGACGAGGTCTTCCGGATCGACCACTACCTCGGCAAGGAGACCGTCCAGAACATCCTGGCGCTCCGCTTCGCCAACACCATGTTCGAGCCGATCTGGAACCGGTCGTACGTCGACCACGTGCAGATCACCATGGCGGAGGACATCGGCATCGGCGGCCGGGCCGGTTACTACGACGGCATCGGCGCGGCCCGTGACGTGATCCAGAACCACCTGCTCCAGCTGCTGGCGCTGACCGCGATGGAGGAGCCCGGCTCCTTCCACCCCAAGGCGCTGGTGGCCGAGAAGCTCAAGGTGCTGACCGCCGTGGAGCTGCCCGAGGACCTGGGCAAGCACACGGTGCGCGGCCAGTACTCGGCGGCCTGGCAGGGCGGCGAGAAGGTCGTCGGGTACCTCGAAGAGGACGGCATCGACCCCAAGTCGAAGACCGACACCTACGCGGCCATCCGGCTGGAGATCAACAACCGCCGCTGGGCGGGCGTCCCGTTCTACCTGCGCACGGGCAAGCGCCTGGGCCGCCGGGTGACCGAGATCGCGGTGGTCTTCAAGCGGGCGCCGTACCTGCCGTTCGAATCGGGCGCGACCGAGGAGCTGGGGCAGAACGCCCTGGTCATCCGGGTGCAGCCGGACGAGGGCATCACGGTCCGCTTCGGCTCCAAGGTGCCGGGCACCTCCATGGAGGTGCGGGACGTGACGATGGACTTCGCCTACGGCGAGTCCTTCACCGAGTCCAGCCCCGAGGCCTACGAGCGGCTGATCCTCGACGTCCTGCTGGGTGACGCGAACCTCTTCCCGCGCCACCAGGAGGTCGAGCTCTCCTGGAACATCCTCGACCCGATCGAGCAGTACTGGGACAAGCACGGCAAGCCCGCGCAGTACCCGGCGGGCACCTGGGGACCGGTCGAGGCGGACGAGATGCTCGCACGAGACGGACGGAGCTGGCGCCGGCCATGAAGATCGACCTCACGGAGACCACCTCCAGCAAGATCAACGCCGCGTTGGTGCAGGCGCGCCGGGACATCGGCACGCCGGCCATCGGCATGGTCCTCACGCTGGTGATCGTGACCGACGAGGAGAACGCGTACGACGCGCTCAAGTCGGCGAACGACGCCTCCCACGAACACCCCTCGCGGATCGTCGTCGTGGTCAAGCGGGTCAGCCGTTCCCCCCGCAGCCGCCGTGAAGCCCGGCTCGACGCGGAAGTCCGCGTCGGGGCGGACGCCGGCAGCGGTGAGACGGTCGTGCTCCGCCTGCACGGCGAACTGGTCGACCACGCCCAGTCGGTGGTGCTCCCCCTCCTCCTGCCCGACGCCCCCGTGGTCGTCTGGTGGCCGGAAGGCGCTCCCGCCGACCTGGCGGGCGACCCGCTGGGCGCGCTGGGACAGCGCCGGATCACGGACACCTACTCCTCCGAGCACCCGATCGAGGCGCTCGGCGGCCGGGCGCAGGCGTACGCCCCGGGCGACACGGACCTGTCCTGGACCCGGATCACCCCGTGGCGCTCCATGCTGGCCGCCGCGCTGGACCAGCAGAGCCTGTCGGTCGACTCGGCGACCGTCGAGGGCGAGGACGAGAACCCGAGCTGCGAGCTGCTGGCCATGTGGCTGGCGGACCGTCTCGGGGTCCCGGTCCACCGCGCCCTCTCCGGCGGTCCGGGGCTGACCGCCGTACGGCTGGAGACCAAGGACGGCTCGATCGTCCTGGACCGGGCGGACGGCGCGCTGGCGACGCTGTGCATGCCGGGCCAGCCCGACCGTGCGGTGGCGCTCAAGCGCCGCGACACGGCCGAGCTGCTGGCGGAGGAGCTGCGCCGGCTGGACCCGGACAGCACCTACGAGGCCTCGCTGAAGTTCGGCGTGGCCCGCCTGGAAGCCGGCCCGCCGGCCCCGGGCGGCACGTCCGCCCCGGCCAAGGGCGCCCCTTCCAAGGCGACCGCGGCCAAGGAAGCCCCGGCCTCCGCCGGGGACGGGGACCAGACCCCGAAGCCGGCCGCCAAGCCGGCGGCGAAGAAGGCTGCGGCCAAGTAACCGGCGGTCCATCGCGCGGAGCCGCCCCCGGCGAGGGGGAACGGCTCCGCGCGGTGGTGCCCGGGACCGGGCCGCCGGCACCGTACTCCCCCGAACTACCAAGAAGGCGGCAGCACATGGGTATGACGACTCCCCAGGTCGTCGTCCACCGGGACAAGGAGCTGATGGCCCAGGCCACCGCTGCCCGGCTCATCACGAAGATCGTGGACGCGCAGGCCGCCCGCGGCGGCGCCTCCGTGGTCCTGACCGGCGGCCGCAACGGCAACGGGCTGCTCGCGGCCCTCGCCACCGCCCCCGCCCGGGACGCGGTCGACTGGTCCCGCATCGACCTGTGGTGGGGCGACGAGCGCTACGTCCCCGCCGACGACCCCGAGCGCAACCACGTACAGGCCCGCGAGGCGCTGCTGGACTCCGTCCCGGTGGATCCCGCGCGCGTGCACGTGATGCCCGCCTCCGACGGCCCGTACGGCGCGGACGTGGACGCCGCCGCGGCCGCCTACGCCGCCGAGCTGGCCCGGGCCGCGGGCCCCGAGGACCACGGTCCGGTCCCCACCTTCGACGTGCTGATGCTGGGCGTGGGCCCCGACACCCACGTGGCGTCGCTGTTCCCGGAGCATCCGGCGACCCGCGAGAGCGACCGCACGGTCGTCGGGGTGCACGGCGCGCCGAAGCCGCCGCCGACCCGCGTTTCCCTGACGCTCCCCGCGATCTGCGCGGCCCGTGAGGTGTGGCTGCTGGCCGCGGGCGAGGACAAGGCCGCCGCGGTGGCCGTGGCCCTCGGCGGCGCGGGCGGCGTACAGGCCCCGGCGGCGGCCGTCCACGGCCGCAGCCGCACCCTGTGGCTGCTGGACCGCGCGGCCGCGGCCAAGCTGCCGGCCGGGCTGTACCCCCCGGGGTCCTGACCGCACCGCAAGGCCCGAGGGCCCCGCACCGGCCGGTGCGGGGCCCTCGGGCGTCCGGCGGTGGAGCCGGGCCGCGCGGGTGGCGGCCTCAGCGGCCGCGCAGTTCCCGGTACGTGGCCACCAGCGCCCGCGTCGAGGGGTCGAGGTCCGCCACGGCCGCCCCCTCGGTCAGGGCCGGCTCCAGCCGCTTGGCGAGGACCTTGCCGAGCTCGACGCCCCACTGGTCGAAGGAGTCGATGTTCCACACGGCGCCCTGGACGAACACCTTGTGCTCGTAGAGGGCGATGAGCTGCCCCAGCACCGACGGGGTCAGGTCGCGGGCGAGGATCGTCGTCGTCGGGTGGTTGCCCCGGAAGGTCTTGTGCGGGACGAGCTCCTCGGCGACGCCCTCCGCCCGGACCTCGTCGGCGGTCTTGCCGAAGGCCAGGGCCTGCGTCTGGGCGAAGAAGTTGGCCATCAGCAGGTCGTGCTGGGGCACCAGCCCCGGCAGCAGGTCCGCGACGGGCCGGGCGAAGCCGATGAAGTCCGCCGGGATCACCTTGGTGCCCTGGTGGATCAGCTGGTAGTAGGCGTGCTGGCCGTTGGTGCCGGGCGTGCCCCACACCACCGGCCCGGTCTGCCAGTCCACCGGGTCTCCGTGCCGGTCCACGGACTTGCCGTTGGACTCCATGTCCAGCTGCTGCAAGTAGGCGGTGAAGCGGGAGAGGTAGTGGCTGTACGGGAGCACCGCGTGCGACTGCGCGTCGAAGAAGGCCCCGTACCAGACGCCCAACAGGCCCAGCAGCAGCGGTGCGTTCTCCTCGGGCGGAGCCGTGCGGAAGTGCTCGTCGACCAGGTGGAAGCCGCTCAGCAGTTCGCGGAAGGCGTCCGGGCCGATGGCGATCATCAGCGAGAGCCCGATGGCCGAGTCGAAGGAGTAGCGCCCGCCGACCCAGTCCCAGAACTCGAACATGTTGGCCGTGTCGATGCCGAAGTCGGAGACCTTCTCCTCGTTGGTGGACAGTGCCACGAAGTGCCGGGCGACCGCCTCTTGACCGGCATTCAGTTCCGCGAGCAGCCAGTTGCGCGCCGAGGTGGCGTTGGTGATGGTCTCGACGGTGGTGAAGGTCTTCGAGGCGATGATGAACAGCGTCTCGGCCGCGTCCAGGTCGCGCACGGCCTCGTGCAGGTCGGCGCCGTCGACGTTGGATACGAAACGGACCGTCAGTTCGCGGTCGGAGAAGGCCCGCAGCGCGTCGTACGCCATCGCCGGGCCCAGGTCGGAGCCGCCGATGCCGATGTTGACGACGTTCTTGATCCGCTTGCCGGTGGAGCCGGTCCACTCCCCCGACCTGATGCGGTCGGAGAAGGCGGCCATCTTGTCGAGGACCGCGTGCACCCCGGGGACGACGTCCTCGCCGTCGACCTCGACGACCGCGTCCTTCGGGGCGCGCAGCGCGGTGTGCAGGACCGCCCGGTCCTCCGTCGTGTTGATCTTCTCGCCGCGGAACATGGCCTCGCGCAGTTCGGCCACGCCGGTCGCCGCGGCCAGTTCGCGCAGCAGCGTCAGCGTCTCGTCGGTGACGAGGTGCTTCGCGTAGTCGATGTGCAGGTCCCCGACCCGCAGGGTGTACCCGGTGCCGCGGTCCGGGTCCGCCTCGAACAGCTCCCGCAGATGCGTCTGCCCCAGCTCTTCGCGGTGCTTGCCGAGCGCGTTCCACTGCGGCGTCCGGTTGAGCCTCGTACGGCTGTCTGCGTTCATCTCGGACATCAACCCACTTCTTCCGTCCTGTCGTGCCCCGCCGCCTCCAAACCTAAGGGATCGGAGGGGGAACAACGGACAAAAAGGGGCCCGGCCCGCGGGATTCGCCATCCCGCGGGCCGGGCCCCGAGTCACTCTTGAGGGTGGCCCCGACCGGCGCCGAGTCTCAGATCTCGCCGCGCAGCTTGGCGAGGGCCTCGGCGAGGATCGCCTCGCCGTCGGCGTCGGTGCGGCGTTCGCGGACGTAGGCGAGGTGCGTCTTGTAGGGCTCGGTGCGCGGCGGCGCGGGCGGGTTGTCCCGGTCCTGGCCGGCCGGGAACCCGCAGCGCGGGCAGTCCCAGGTGTCCGGCACGGTCGCGTCGCTGGCGAAGCTCGGCTGCGTCTCGTGCCCGTTCGAGCACCAGAAGGAGATGCGCAGGCGGGGCGCGGATTCACCGCGTTCGGCCTCGCCCATCGGCCCGGCTCCGACCCGACTTCCACGAATCGCGTTGCCACTTGCCACGGTCGTAACTCCCTGCGTGATGGTGCCGCGGAGCGTGAGGGGGATGTCCGCTGCGGGCGCCCCAGTCTACGTAAGGCCCAACGCACGTCCAGTAACCGGAGTTACTCGCTCCGGGCGTGGACGCCGGACCTCATGATAGGCCGGGCGGAGCCGCCGGGACCGGCACAATGGCCGAAACGGTCAGCTCGCCGACTTCGTGAGCAGGCCGAGCACCACGATGCAGGCGAACCACAGGAGCCCGATCACGACGGTGATGCGGTCGAGGTTGCGCTCTGCCACGGAGGAACCGCCGACCGAGGACTGCATGCCGCCGCCGAACATGTCGGACAGGCCGCCGCCCTTGCCCTTGTGCATCAGCACGAGCAGCATCATCAGGGCGCTGAAGACGACCAGGGCGATCGAGAACCCCATAATCACGGCTGATTCCTACTTTCTGGGCATTCAGTGCATTCGGGTTTTCCAGGGCTTCCCCCGGTGCTGCGACCGGTGCCGCCAACGCGCACGGGGGCCAGCGGCTGCCGATCGCAGCCCCCTGGCCCCCGCAAGGGTACGACGGATCCGCCCTACCGCATACTCACTGGTCGCGTCACTGGTCGCGGAAGCGGACGATCTTGACGAACTCGTCCACGTCCAGCGCCGCGCCGCCGATCAGGGCGCCGTCGACGTCGGGCTGCGCCATGATCGCGGCGATGTTGCCGGACTTGACGGAGCCGCCGTACTGGATGCGGACCTTGTCGGCCAGCTCCTGCGAGTACAGCTCGGCGAGGCGGCCGCGGATCGCACCGCAGACCTCCTGCGCGTCCTCGGGGGTGGCGACCTCGCCGGTCCCGATCGCCCAGACGGGCTCGTACGCGATCACGATGGACTCGGCCTGCTCGGCCGGAACGCCTTCCAGGCCGCCGTCGACCTGCTTGAGCGTGTACCCGACCTGCTCGCCGGCCTTGCGGACGTCGAGGCCCTCGCCGACGCAGAGGATCGGGGTGATCCCGTGCTTGTACGCCGCCTTGACCTTGGCGTTGCAGACCGCGTCGTCCTCGCCGTGGTACTGGCGGCGCTCGCTGTGGCCGACGGCCACGAACGTGCAGCCGAGCTTGGCGAGCATCGGGCCGGAGATCTCGCCGGTGTAGGCGCCGGAGTCGTGCGCGGAGATGTCCTGGGCGCCGTACTTGATCTTCAGCTTGTCGGCGTCGACCAGGGTCTGGACCGAGCGCAGGTCGACGAAGGGCGGGAGCACCGTCACGTCGACGGCGTCGTAGTCCTTGTCGGCGAGCGAGAAGGCGATCTTCTGGGTGTGGGCGATGGCCTCCAGGTGGTTGAGGTTCATCTTCCAGTTGCCCGCCATCAGCGGGGTGCGGCCGTTGGCAGCAGCAGACATAAGGGTTCAGCCCTCCAGGGCGGCGAGGCCGGGGAGCGTCTTGCCCTCGAGGTATTCGAGGCTGGCGCCACCACCGGTGGAAATGTGACCGAAGGCGTTCTCGTCGAAGCCCAGGATGCGGACCGCGGCCGCGCTGTCGCCACCGCCGACGACGGTGAAGGCGCTGCTGTCGACGAGGGCCTGCGCGACGGCCTTGGTGCCGTTCGCGTAGTCGGGGTGTTCGAAGACTCCGACCGGGCCGTTCCAGAAGACGGTCTCGGCATCGGCGATCTTCGAAGCGTAGAGCTCGCGCGTACGGGGGCCGATGTCCAGGCCCTCCTGGTCGGCGGGGATCTTGTCCGCGTCGACGGTCTCGAAGTCGGCCGGAGCCTTGGTCTTCAGGTCGGGGAAGTCACCGGAGACGAGGACGTCGACCGGCAGGACCAGCTCGACGCCGTTCTTCTCGGCGCGCTCCATGTACTCCGTGACCTTGTCCAGCTGGTCTTCCTGGAGCAGGGAGATGCCGACCTCGTAGCCCTTGGCCTTGAGGAAGGTGTACGCCATGCCGCCGCCGATGAGCAGCCGGTCGGCCTTGCCGAGGAGCTCGTCGATGACGGCGAGCTTGTCGGAGACCTTGGCGCCGCCCAGGACGACCACGTACGGGCGCTTGACCTCGGCGGTGAGCTTCTTCAGGACGCCGACCTCGGTGGCGATGAGGTAGCCGGCCGCGTGCGGGAGGCGCGCGGGGAGGTCGAAGACCGAGGCGTGCTTGCGGTGGACGGCGCCGAAGCCGTCGCCCACGTAGACGTCGGCGAGCTCGGCGAGCCGGTCGGCGAACGCGCCGCGCTCGGCGTCGTCCTTCGCGGTCTCACCGGCGTTGAAGCGCAGGTTCTCCAGGACGGCGACCTGTCCGTCGGCGAGGGCGGCGACGGTCTCCTTGGCGGAGGTCCCGACGGTGTCGGTGGCGAACGCCACCTCCGTGCCGAGCAGCTCGCCGAGCCGCGCGGCGGCCGGGGCGAGCGAGAACGCCGGGTCCGGGGCGCCCTTGGGGCGGCCCAGGTGCGAGGCCACGATCACGCGGGCACCCGCTTCGGCGAGCTTCGCGATGGTGGGCTGGACGGCACGGATGCGGCCGTCGTCGGTGATCCGGCCCCCGTCCAGCGGCACGTTGAGGTCGGCGCGGACGAAGACCCGCTTGCCCTGGACGCCTTCAGCGAGAAGTCCGTCGATCGTCTTCATGTGTTTCTACTCCTTTGAGCGCTTCACCCGAAGGGCGAGGAGGGAGGGCGAGGCAAGCGACAGGGCCCGTGCGGCGCATCGTTGCGCTGCCGGACCCTGTGCTCACATGATGGTGCCTTGCCCTACGTTTTTAGAGCTGACCGCCGACGAAGACGGTGAGGTCGACGAGACGGTTGGAGTAGCCCCACTCGTTGTCGTACCAGCCGATGACCTTGACGCTCTTGCCCTGGACCATGGTCAGGGAGGAGTCGAAGGTGCAGGACGCCGGCCAGTTCACGATGTCGGAAGAGACGATCGCGTCCTCGGTGTAGTCGAGGATGCCCTTGAGCTGGCCCTCGGCGGCCTTCTGGAAAGCGGTGTTGACCTCGTCCTTGGTCACCTCGCGCTCCAGCTCGATGACCAGGTCGGTCACGGAGCCGGTGGGGACCGGGACGCGCATCGCGATGCCGTCGAGCTTGCCCGCGAGCTCCGGGATGACCAGGGCGGTGGCCTTCGCGGCACCGGTGGTCGTCGGGATGATGTTCTCGGCGGCGGCGCGGGCGCGGCGCAGGTCCGAGTGCGGGAAGTCCAGGATGCGCTGGTCGTTCGTGTACGCGTGGACCGTGGTCATCATGCCCTTGACGATGCCGAAGTTCTCCAGGAGAACCTTGGCCATCGGCGCCACGCAGTTGGTGGTGCAGGAGGCGTTGGAGATGACGTGGTGGTTGGCCGCGTCGTACTTGTCCTGGTTGACGCCCATCACGATCGTGATGTCCTCGTCCTTGGCCGGAGCCGAGATGAGGACCTTCTTCGCGCCCGCGGCGATGTGCTTCGCGGCGTCGGCCTTCTTCGTGAAGATGCCGGTCGACTCGATGACGATGTCGGCGCCCAGCTCGCCCCAGGGGAGGTTCGCGGGGTCGCGCTCGGCGAAGGTCTTGAAGGTGTTGCCGCCCACCGTGATGGTGTCGGCGGTGTGGGAGACCTCGGCCTTGAGGCGGCCCAGGATGGTGTCGTACTTGAGCAGGTGCACCAGGGTGGCGTTGTCAGTCAGGTCGTTGACACCGACGATCTCGATGTCCGCTCCCTGCTCCAGGAGCGCCCGGAAGTAGTTGCGGCCAATTCGGCCAAAACCGTTGATGCCTACGCGGATCGTCACGAACCGATCTCCTCGTTGGTGCGCCGGCCTGTCCGCCGGCGAGCTGTATGGGATGTCCCCGACCGCTTACGACCCTACCTCTCCGTGAGCTTGCGAGTGACATCGACAGGGGCCGGACACGCCCCGAGGCCCTGTACCAGGCGCCCTGGCACGGGACCTCGGGACCTTGGCCCCGGTCACCCAGCGTGATCGGGGGTGGGGCGGCAGGTCAGTGGCTCAGGGACCGGAGCGCCTTACCGACGAGTACGGAGCGGTCCTTCGCCGTGGGCAGGTGCTCCAGCCCGAAGCCGAGCAGGACGGTGTCACGCGTAGTCACCGACGCGTAGGACTTGAACAGCTCGCCGGCCCTGGACCAATCGCCCGGAACATCGGGACTTCCGGCAGGTGCGGCCTGCGCGGTCCACGCGCCGAGCGAGCTCTCGAATCCCTCGACGGCCTGGTCGGCGCCGCCCAGCGACACCCGCGCCTCGTCCGCGAAGACGCCGCGGCCGCCCGAGCCCGGGTCGGTCACGTAGGAGAGGGAGACCTCCACGGTCTTGCCCGCGTAGGCGCTCAGGTCGAAGGAGACCTGCTTCCAGCCGCCGGAGGAGCCGGTGAAGCTGTTCCAGCTCCCGCTGGTGCCGCTCGGTGAGCAGCCGCCGCCGTCGAGCGTGAGGTAGTGGCGCAGGAACGGGTGGTCGTTGACGAAGAATCCGGCCTCGCACTCCGCCGGGACTGTGCTGGAGCTCAGCCCGCCCAAGTCCGGAAGTGTGGTCCAGTCCTCGCCGCCGGCCGTACGGGCCTCCAGGACGGCGTGGTCGTAGCCCTCCTCGGTGTTCCAGTTGAGGGCCGTCTTGAGCTTCGGCGCGTCCGCGGCGGTGACGTGGGTCAGGTCCACGGTGCGCGTGAGGCGCTTCCAGTCGTCGTCGTCATGGGTGGCCGCCGCCATCCCGGTGCCCGCGAAGGGGGCGTACGGGTTGACGACTCCGGCGTACTGGCCCGCCTGCGCGCTCTTGAACTGCGGGAACTGCGCCGGCGCCAGGGTGTCGGAGGTGACGGTGTAGGCCCCGGGGGCGTCCAGCGGGTTGCCGGCCGCACCGCCGAGGGCGCCCTGGGCCCCGGCGAGGGCGCCGGCTCCGGTGAAGCCGGTCGGGCCGGGGACGCTCGCCCGCCCGTAGGCACCCAGGTAGTACTGGCTGAAGTCGTCCGTCAGGGCGCGGCCGACCTTGGCGTTGCCGCCCGCCAGCTCACCGGCCTCGATGAGCTTGCCGCCCTCGTTGAGGAAGTCGCGCACCGCCAGCTGGGTGTCGCCGCCGGGGGCCTTGGCCCCGGTGTAGTGGACGGCGGTGCGGAAGTGCGAGAGCACCCCGAGGTGGTGCGGGGCGCCCTGGGTGGCCACGTCCCAGACGGCCGCGGACCTTCCGTTGGCGCGCAGCGCGTCCACGTAGGTCTGGGCGTACTGGGCCTTGGCACCCTCCTCGGCGATCACCAGGACGTCCGCGTGCGGGCGCTGCGCCACCGTGTAGGTGAAGTGCTCGCTGGAGACCTGCTTGCCCGAGGAGCGGTCGCGGCCGGTGAACCAGACCTCGACCTTGTCGCCGGGCTTGGCGCCGTCGACCTTGGCGCGGTACTCGTCGAACCAGTTGTTGTCCTCGCCGCCGTAGACGTCACCGCCCTTCCAGGCCTTGAGGGCGTCGTCGTGCGTGCGGCCGCCGTTGACGCGGAAATTGAGGGCCTTGTCCGCCAGCGCCTTGCGGGCCGTGACGGAGACCGTCTGGTCCTCGCCGCGCTCCACGTAGGAGGTGGTGAAGGGGTCCACGGTGAAGTCGGCGGCGCTCAGGCCGACCGGGGAGGAGGGCCGGTCCGGGTGCGCGGCGCTCTCGCCGACGGCCAGCGCGAAGGGCACGTTCTTCGCGAACTCCTGCTGGATCAGGTTCTCGTCGTCGGGGAAGTTGAATCCGGAGGGGCAGTCCTCGGGCTTCCACGCGTCGTCCGGGTCGATCGCGGAGGCCGTCTGGCAGGTGGTCATCTCCGGCGTGAACATCATGACGCCGTTGGCGTTGCCCGCCTGGCCGTCGGCCTCGCCGTTGGTGGTGTAGAGCTCGGAGGACAGCTGCGGGTAGTAGCCGGGGACGGCGGGGTTGTCGGGGGTGCCGGCGAGGGCCTTGTAGGCGACGTCGTCCGGGGTCGGGGTGGCCACCTGCCAGCCCACACCGTAGAGCAGCAGCTCGGAGGCGGAGTGGTAGTTGATGGCGTACCGGAAGCCGATGCGCTTCTCGAAGGCGTCCAGGGCCCTGGTCTCGGGCTCGGAGGAGGCCTTGGGGCCGCGGTAGGTCTCGCTGGACTGGTTCGGCGAGGAACCCTCGTTGTCGTAACCCCACTTGTAGTCGAAGTTCCGGTTGAGGTCGACGCCGTCCACGGCGGTGGTCTTGCCGTCGCCGTTGTTGTCGCGCAGGTTCTTGCGCCACAGCCGGGCGCTGTCGGCGGTGAAGGTGTAGTCGTAGCCGTCGGGGTTGGCCGAGAGCAGGAACCACATCTCGGTGGAGTCCACGAGCCGGGTGATCCGCGGGTCCTTGCCGTAGTTGTCCAGGGTGTGGTGCATCAGCCGCCGGGTCATCTCGGGGGTGATCCACTCACGGGCGTGCTGGTTGGACATGTAGAGCACGGACGGCTTGTCGCCGTCCTTCGACTTCTTGGCGTCCTTGGTGACCTTCAGGGCGAGGATGTCCTTGCCCTGGACGGTCTTGCCGATGGAGACGACCTTGGTGAGGCCGGGGTTCTGCCGGGCGGTGGCGAGGATCTCCTCCTGGAGCCCGCCCTTGCCGCTGTACGGGCGGAAGACCCCGTCCCCGGCGGCCTTGGCGCGGGCGAGGCCCGGAGCGGTGACCTTGCGCTCGGCGATCTTGACGCCCCGGGCGGCGAGGGCGGCGGCCTGGTCCCCGGTGAGGAACAGCTCGACCTTGGCGGTCCCGGTCTGCGGGGCGCGTTCGGCGAGTTCGTGGGCGTCCTGGCCGGCGGCGAGGACGAGCGGGACCTGTTCCTTCGTGATGTCGGCGTCGTAGACGCGGACTTCGTCGGCGCCGGGTGCGGCGGACGCGGGCCGGGCCTGGGCCGTCGCGGGTAGCGCGGCGAGTGTGGTTGCCAAGACGAGTGCGCTTGCGGCGAGGATCGATCTCGCGCGGTGCCTCATGTGCCCCCCTGGGCGTCGTCTGCCACGAAAGCGTGCGGACGCAAGGCTCACGACCGGCCCGTGCTCATGTCAATGGGGCGTACCGAGAAGGGACCCGCACGGGTGAGCGTGCGGGCCCCTTCGGAGCAGGTGCGGACGGACGGGCGGGTCAGCCCGCCATGTTGTCGGCCAGTTCCTCGCTGAGGTCCAGGTTGGACTCGGTGCCCGGGATGCCCAGGTCCTGCGCCCGCTTGTCGGCCATCGCCAGCAGGCGGCGGATCCGGCCGGCGACCGCGTCCTTGGTCAGCGGCGGGTCGGCGAGCGCGCCCAGCTCCTCCAGGGAGGCCTGCTTGTGCTCCATGCGCAGCCGGCCGGCCGCGGCGAGGTGCTCGGGAACCTCCTCGGCGAGGATCTCCAGGGCGCGCTGGACGCGGGCGCCGGCGGCCACCGCGGCCCGCGCCGAGCGGCGCAGGTTGGCGTCGTCGAAGTTGGCCAGGCGGTTGGCGGTGGCGCGCACCTCGCGCCGCATCCGCCGTTCCTCCCAGGCGAGCACCGAGTCGTGGGCGCCGAGGCGGGTCAGCAGCGCGCCGATCGCGTCGCCGTCGCGCACGACGACCCGGTCCACGCCGCGCACCTCGCGCGCCTTCGCGGCGATGGAGAGCCTGCGGGCGGCACCCACCAGGGCCAGGGCTGCCTCGGGACCGGGGCAGGTGACCTCCAGCGAGGAGGACCTGCCCGGCTCGGTGAGGGAGCCGTGGGCCAGGAAGGCACCGCGCCAGGCCGCCTCGGCGTCGCAGGTGGCCCCGGAGACCACCTGCGGGGGCAGACCCCGGATCGGGCGCCCGCGGCCGTCCACGAGGCCCGTCTGCCGTGCGAGCTGGTCCCCGCCCGCGACGACCCGTACGACGAAGCGGCTGCCCCGGCGCAGTCCGCCCGGGGCCATCACCACCAGGTCGGAGGAGTGGCCGAAGATCTCCAGGATGTCCTTGCGCAGGCGCCGCGCGGCGACCCCGGTGTCCAGCTCCGCCTCGATGACGATGCGGCCGCTCACCAGGTGCAGCCCGCCCGCGAACCGAAGGATCGCCGAGACCTCCGCTTTTCTGCAGCAGGTCCGGGTGACGGGGAGCCGGGAAATCTCATCCTTCACCGCGGGCGTCATCGCCATGGGCCGATCCTTCCATGCATCCGAAAAATACGGTCGTACGCGGCGGCCAGCAGCTCCGGATCGTGCTTCGGAGAGCCGTCCCGTCTGGCCACGGGGGCCAGCTCGACCGCGGCACCGAACCGTTTCGCGGCATCGGCGAGGGACTCGCGGTCGGGTACGGCGGCCTCGTCGGCCAGCACCACGTCCAGGGCGAGTTTAGGGGCGTGTCGGGCCAAAACCTCCAAATGACGCTGCGGAGAGAAGCCCTCTGTTTCGCCGGGCTGCGGCGCGAGGTTCAACGAGAGGACCCGCCGGGCCTTCGTCGCGATCAGCGCGTCGAGCAGTTCCGGCACCAGCAGGTGCGGGATCACGGAGGAGAACCAGGAGCCCGGACCGAGCACCACCCAGTCGGCGTCGAGCACGGCGGCGACGGCCTCGGGCACCGCCGGCGGGTCGCGGGGCACGACCTGGACGGAGAGCACCTCGCCGGGGGTGAGGGCCACCGTGGCCTGGCCCCGTACGGTGTCCACGTCGTCCGGGCGGGCCGGATCGTGCCCCTTGACCAGGGCCTGGAGTTCCAGCGGCACCGCCGACATCGGCAGGACCCGGCCCTGCGCGCCCAGCAGCCTCCCGACCAGGTCGAGGGCCTGGACGGGGTCGCCGAGCTGCTCCCACAGGGCGACGATCAGCAGGTTGCCGACGGCGTGCTCGTGCAGGTCGCCGCGCGACTGGAAGCGGTGCTGGATGACGCGGGCCCAGGTCTGCCCCCAGTCGTCGTCCCCGCACAGCGCGGCCAGCGCCTTGCGCAGGTCGCCGGGGGGCAGCACGCCGAGCTCCTCGCGGAGCCGGCCGCTGGAGCCGCCGTCGTCGGCGACGGTGACCACCGCGGTGAGCTCGCCGGTGATCCGGCGCAGGGCCGCGAGGGAGGCCGACAGGCCCATGCCGCCGCCGAGGGCGACGACCTTGGGCGCGGCGACCTTGTCGGCCGCCGCGCCGCGGCGGCCGGTGCGCACGGCCACGCCGTCCTCGCCCCGGGTGGGGGTGAGGCGGCGCAGCCGGCGCAGCCGCAGGGTCCGTCCGGTCACTCGCGCCCCATGTCCCGGTGGACGACGACGGTCTCGACTCCCTCGGAGGCGAGGCGGGCGGCGACCTTCTCGGACATGGCCACGCTGCGGTGCTTGCCGCCGGTGCAGCCGACCGCGATGGTCACGTACCGCTTGCCCTCGCGGCGGTAGCCGGTGGCGATGAGCTGGAGCAGCTCGGTGTAGCGGTCGAGGAACTCCTTGGCGCCGGGCTGGCTGAAGACGTAGCCGGACACCTCCTCGTTGAGCCCGGTGAAGGGGCGCAGCTCCGGGACCCAGTGCGGGTTGGGGATGAAGCGGCAGTCGACGACGAGGTCGGCGTCGACGGGGAGGCCGTACTTGTAGCCGAAGGACATGACGGTGGCCCGCAGCTCGGGCTCCTCGTCCCCGGCGAACTGGGCGTCCATCTTCGCGCGCAGCTCGTGGACGTTGAGGCTGGAGGTGTCGATGACCAGGTCGGCGTCGCCGCGCAGCTCGCGCAGCAGGTCCCGCTCGGCGGCGATGCCGTCGACGATGCGGCCGTCGCCCTGGAGGGGGTGCGGGCGGCGGACCGACTCGAAGCGGCGGACCAGCGCGTCGTCGGAGGACTCCAGGAAGACGATGCGCCGGGTGACCCCGCGGGACTCCAGGTCGGCCAGGGACTCGCGCAGGGCGTCGAAGAACTGGCGGCCCCGGACGTCGACGACGACGGCGATGCGCGCCACGTTGCCCTGCGAGCGGGCGCCGAGCTCCACCATGGTGGGGATCAGCGCCGGCGGGAGGTTGTCGACGACGAACCAGCCGAGGTCCTCCAGACACTTGGCCGCGGTACTGCGGCCGGCCCCGGACATCCCGGAAATGATCACCAGTTCCGGGATGGCCGCCTCGGCGTTGTCGCCGGGCTCCACTGTCGTGCCCGTACTCACCTGTGCTCCGTCTCCGTCGTGCGCGTTCTCTTGCGTGTTGTCGTGCGTGTTGTCGTGCGTGTTGTCGTTCGCGTGGTCAGGCGTGGTCTGCGCGGTCTCGTGCTCGGTCATTGCTCGGTCCCCCGTTCGGACGCTGCTCCCGCAGGCGCGGGTGTCTCGTCCTCCATGATCTCTCCTGTCGCCGTATTGACGGCAGGACCGGCCGGGGGAGCCTGGGCGAGTGCCGCGGCCACGGTCTCGGCCGTCTTGCGTCCTATGCCCGGGACCTCGCAGATCTGGTCGATTGTCGCCTGTCTCAGCTTCTTCACCGAACCGAAGTGCTTGATGAGGGCCTGCCGGCGGCTCTCGCCGAGGCCGGGAACCTCGTCGAGGGGGCCCGATTTCAAGCGCTTGCCGCGCTTGTTGCGCTGGTACTGGATGGCGAACCGGTGGGCTTCGTCACGCACCCGCTGGAGCAGGTAGAGCCCCTCGCTGGTGCGGGGCAGCACGACGGGGTCGTCCTCACCGGGCAGCCAGACCTCCTCCAGCCGCTTGGCCAGACCGCAGACCGCCACGTCGTCGATCCCGAGCTCCTCCAGGGCCCGCTTCGCGGCGGCCACCTGGGGCTGCCCGCCGTCGACGACGACGAGCTGGGGCGGGTACGCGAACCGGCGGGGGCGGCCGTCGTCCTCCTCGGGCAGCGGGTCGCCGTCCTCGGGGGACCACTCCCCCGTCTTGAGCTTCTCCTGGAGGTAGCGGCGGAAGCGCCGGGACACCACCTCGTGCATGGAGCGGACGTCGTCCTGGCCCTCGAAGGTCTTGATCTGGAAGCGCCGGTACTCGCTCTTGCGGGCGAGGCCGTCCTCGAAGACCACCATCGAGGCGACCACGTCGTCGCCCTGGAGGTGGGAGATGTCGAAGCACTCGATGCGCAGCGGTGCGCCGTCCAGCTCCAGGGCCTCGGCGATCTCCTCCAGGGCCCGGGAGCGGGTGGTGAGGTCGCTGGCGCGCTTGGTCTTGTGCAGGGCGAGGGACTGCTGCGCGTTGCGGTGCACGGTCTCCATGAGGGACTTCTTGTCCCCGCGCTGCGGGATGCGCAGGCTCACGCCCGACCCGCGGCGGGCGGCCAGCCACTCGCTCAGCGCCGGGGTGTCCTCCGGCAGTGCCGGGACCAGCACCTCCTTGGGGACGGCCTCGCCCTTCTCCTCTCCGTAGAGCTGCTGGAGGGCGTGCTCGACGAGCCCGGCGGTGTCCACGGCCTCGACCTTGTCGGTGACCCAGCCGCGCTGGCCGCGGACCCGGCCGCCGCGTACGTGGAAGATCTGCACCGCCGCTTCCAGCTCGTCCTCGGCGACCGCGATCAGGTCGGCGTCGGTGGCGTCGGCGAGGACGACGGCGTTCTTCTCCATGGCCCGGCGCAGGGCCCCTATGTCGTCGCGCAGCCGGGCGGCCTTCTCGTACTCCATCTCCTCGGCGGCCTCGTGCATCTGCCGTTCGAGGCGGGAGAGGTAGGTGCCGGTGCGGCCGGCCATGAAGTCGCAGAAGTCCTCGGCCAGTTCGCGGTGCTCTTCGGGGCTGACCCGGCCCACGCAGGGGGCTGAGCACTTGCCGATGTAGCCGAGCAGGCAGGGCCGGCCGATCTGGGCGGAGCGCTTGAACACGCCGGCGGAGCAGGTGCGGACCGGGAAGACGCGCAGCATCAGGTCGACGGTCTCGCGGATGGCCCAGGCGTGGCCGTACGGGCCGAAGTAGCGCACGCCCTTCTTCTTGGGGCCGCGCATGACCTGGACGCGGGGGTACTGCTCGTTCATGGTGACGGCGAGCGACGGGTAGCTCTTGTCGTCCCGGTACTTGACGTTGAACCGGGGGTCGTACTCCTTGATCCAGGAGTATTCGAGCTGGAGCGCCTCGACCTCGGTGGAGACCACGGTCCATTCGACGGAGGCGGCCGTGGTGACCATGGTGGCGGTACGGGGGTGCAGTCCGGCGATGTCCTGGAAGTAGCTGGCCAGGCGTTGGCGCAGGCTCTTGGCCTTCCCGACGTAGATCACCCGGCGGTGCTCGTCGCGCAACCTGTAGACCCCCGGGGAGTCGGGAACCTGCCCGGGCTCGGGGCGGTAACTGGAAGGGTCGGCCATGCCGCCCACCCTACTGGCGCCCGCCGACAACGGGCCGTACCCCGGCCCCGCGGGGCCCGGCCCCTGGCGGTGGCCGGGCTCCGCGGGGCGGGGGGTCAGGCCCGGGCCGTGCGGCGGCGGCGCAGCAGGAGCACCGAGCCCGCCGCGCCCAGTGCCAGGGCCCCGGCGCCGGCGGCCAGCGCGGCCGCCGGGGGCCCGGCCGGATCCGGTGCGGACCGCTCGAAGCCGCCGGCCGCGCCGGAGCGCGCGTAGGCCGAGCCGGGGAGCTCGTCCCCGTACGCCCGGGTCACCCGGGAGCGGTACGCGGCGAGGGTCGTGCCCCCGTCCCCGACGGCCCGTACGGCGTCCTCGTCCAGCGGCAGCACCCGCCCGCCCCCGGCCACGTACCAGGCGTCGATCTGCGGCTCGCGGAAGACGGTGCCGCCGGGGAGCCTGGCGGCACCGAGCCGGGCGTAGCGGAACTCGTCGTCGCCGGTGGCGATGTTCACCACCTGCCAGCCCTGCGCGGTCTTCGCGGTCCACAGCGCGGCCCGCCGGCCGTCGGAGGAGACCGCCTGGCTGGCGAGGAACTCCAGCCGGGCCACGCTCGCGCCGGCCCGGCCCGCGACGAAGTCCGGGGAGAGGTAGCTGACGGGGATCGCCTCGCCCTCGATCCGGGGCGGTGCGGCGGCCGGGGACGCCGTGCCCTCCCGGGCGAAGAACCGGGAGAGGGTGGCCAGGGTCGCGGGGGCGGCGGCGGCCTCGTGGGCGGCCGCCCGGATCTCGGCGGTGGCGGTCTGCGGCTGGGGTACGGGGGCCGCGGCGGCCTGCCCGGCCAGGGCGAGCACGGCGGTGGCGGCGGCGAGGGCGGCCGCGGCGGCGGAGCGCACGATCATGGCGGTCACGCCCCGATCCGGTAGAGGGAGTGGGTCCAGGAGAAGGTGGAGTTGTCCACGTACCAGGCGTGGGAGGCCCAGTTGTAGCGGTCGCTGGAGGGCCAGGGATCGCCCCAGTAGACCCAGCTGTTCGCGGTGTCGTAGCCGTAGAGGACGTGCATGTGGCCGCCGCCGTTCGCCCACTGGATGCGGGTCTCGACCGGACGGTCGTTGTTGATCTCGCTCTGGACGGTCGCGTACTGGAGCCAGCCGGTCACGTAGCTGCCGGAGTTGACGCCGGCCCAGCGCAGGGCGGTCTGGACGTTGCCGAGGGTGGCCTGGTTGTTGGGGCACTCGGTGTTCTGCTGGCGGTTGAAGGCGGCGTTGCAGAACTGGTTCTGGCTGTAGCCGCGGCCGAACCAGGTGGCCACGGTGTTCCCGCTCGCCGCCCAGCACCAGTTGCTCTTCTGCTGGGCCTGCATGGTGATGTTCAGCCGCTTGTACGCCAGGGCCGCGCCGGGGGTGTCCGGGGCGGTGGCCGACTGGACGGCGGTGGACGGGGCGGTGGCGGTCGTGCCCGTGCCCGCGGCGGCGGCGGTGGCGGTACCGGCGCCGAGGGGCAACAGGACGAGGAGCAGGGCGGCGAGCAGGGCGGCGGCCGGGGAAAGCCGCCGTGTTCTGTCGTTGCGCATCGCGTTCCTCCCGAGGTGGGGACCCGAGGTGGGAAGTGGGGGGGAGCGCGTCCGGACGCTGTGGAGGAGCATCGGGGAGTTGTCGCGATCAGGTCAACACGCTTCAATACGCGGTGACATCGCAGTGTGAACGGTGGGGTTGTGGTGTGAACGGCTGCTGTCGTTCCACCTGCTCCCCCGGCCCCCACCGGTACGGCCCCGCCCGGCCCCCACGCCGGCGCGTGTGAACGTTCACAGAGGAGTCGCCATGCGGCCGACCGGCGACCAGGCGCCGACGGCGGGGGCGGGGGCGGCGGACGCCGCGGGCTCCCCGCCCGCCGCGCACCCCGCGGACCCGGCCGTCGTGGCCGAACTGCGCCGCCTGCTGCGCGAGGGCCCCTTCCACCTCGCGCTGCGCGCCGCCCTCGCCTGCCGCGGCCTGCCCCTGCACCGGGTACAGCACCGGCTCGCGGCGCGCGGCATCAAGGTCGGCGTCACCAGCCTCAGTTACTGGCAGCAGGGCGCCCGCCGCCCGCGCCACCCGGAGTCGCTGCGGGCCGTGGCCGCCCTGGAGCAGATCCTGGAAGTGCCCGACGGCGCCCTCCTGCGCCTGCTGACCGGCCCCGGCGGCCTCCCCGGGCCGGGCCGGGGCCGCCCCGCGGCCCGCTCGTACCGGGCGCTGGTGAGCGTCGGCGCGGCGGTGGAGCAGCTGCTGGCCGGCCTGGAGCTCCCGGCGGACGGCGGCCTGCACTCGGTCGGCCACCACGAGCGGGTCCGCATCGGGGCGGACGGCGCCCTGTGCGCGCGGGAGTCCCAGCAGATCGTCCGGGCCCACCGCGACGGCGTCGACCGCTACCTCGCCGTCCACCACGGCGACCCGGGGTGCGACGCGGACCGGGTGCGGGTCGCGGCGTACGAGAACTGCCGCACCGGGCGCGTCCGGCGCCACCGGGAGGCGGGCGTGGTGGTGGCGGAGCTGCTCTTCGACGCCCGGCTGCGGCGCGGGGACACGTACGTCTTCGGCTACGGGATCGAGGACGGCACGGGCGCGCGCTGCACGGAGTACGTCCGCGGCTTCAGCTACGCGGGCGGGCAGTACATGCTCCAAGTCCGCTTCGACGAGGCGGCCCTGCCGGTGCGCTGCCGCCGCTTCGCCCGCGCCGGTCCGCACGCCCCGCGCACCGGCCTCGCGGACCTCACCCCGAGCGGGCGGCACCGCGCGGTGCACCTGGTGGAGCAGGGGGTGCGGCGCGGCCTCCTCGGCATCGCCTGGGACTGGGACTGACGCCCGCGCCGTGCCCCGTCCTGCCGCCGGGCTCAGCCCGCGATGAGCTTGCCGTTCTCCACCTTGACGGGGACGGCCGGCAGCGGCCGGTCGGCCGGGCCCTGCACGACCTTGCCGGTGGTGACGTCGAAGCGGCTGCCGTGGCAGGGGCAGTTGCCCTCACCCTTGTCGATCTTGTCGAGGACGCACCCGGCGTGCGTGCACTGGGCGCTGAACGCCTTGTACTGGCCCTCCGCCGGGCAGCTGACCAGGACCTTGCGCTCCCGGAACAGCTTCGCGCCGCCCACGGGCACCTCGCTCGCCGCGCCCAGCTCGACCGGCTCCTCCGGGACCGCCGGGGCGCCCGCGCCGCCGTTCGACCCGGTGGAGCAGGCGGAGAGCGTCGCCCCGGCGCCCACGGCCCCGGCGAGTGCCGCGGCACCCTTGAGGACGGTACGGCGGGCGGCGGACTGCGACGCGGACATGCGGTTCTCCTGGCGCGAGGTGACGGTGCCCGGGCGGGCCCACCCGACGATACCGGCGGTCGATGGGGTAGCTTCCCCCGCGTGATCGTCGTCGGTGGAGAAGCCCTGATCGACCTCGTGCCCCTCGCGGAGCCGGCGGGCGCGCTGGCGCCCCGGCCCGGTGGCGGGCCGTACAACACCGCCCTGGCCCTGGGCCGGCTCGGGGCGCGGGCGGCCTTCTGCTCCCGGGTGTCCACCGACGGCTTCGGTGAGACCCTGCTGGCCGGGCTGCGGGCCGCCGGGGTGGACCTGTCACTGGTGCAGCGCGGGCCCGAGCCGACCACCCTGGCCGTGCCCTCGCTGGCCCCGGACGGCTCGGCGGCGTACGGCTTCTACACCGAGGGGACCGCGGACCGGCTGTTCACGCTGCCCTCCGCCCTGCCGCCCGGTGTACGGGCCCTCGCGCTCGGGACCTGCTCGCTGGTGCTGGAGCCGGGCGCGAGCGCGTACGAGGCCCTGCTGCGGCGCGAGGCGGGGCGCGGGCTGACGACCCTGCTCGACCCCAACGTGCGCCCGGCGGTGATCGCCGACCCGGCGGCCTACCGCGAGCGGTTCCTGGGCTGGCTGCCGTACGTGTCGGTGCTGAAGCTGTCGCAGGAGGACGCGGAGTGGCTGGGCGGCCGGGTCGAGGACTGGCTGGCGGCGGGGCCGTCGGCGGTGGTGCTGACCGGGGGCGCGGCGGGTCTGACGGTGCGGACGGCGCGGGGCGAGGAGTACCGTGCGCCGGCCCGGCCGGTGGACGTCGTGGACACGATCGGGGCGGGCGACACCGTCAACGCGGCCCTGCTGTACCGGCTCGTGGAGGCCGGCGGCGCCGGGCGGCTGGACTGGCCCGCCGCCCTGGACTTCGCTGCCCGCGCGGCCGCGCTGACCTGTTCCCGGGCGGGCGCGGAGCCCCCGTACGCGGCCGAGCTCGGGCTCGGCCGGCAACGGCCGCCGACGCGCCCGCCCGGGCCTGACGGCGGGGCCCCGGGCCGGGCCGGGGCACACCGCCCCCACGGCCCGGGGAGGCGGCTCCCCGGGGCATCGGACGGCTGATCGCACCGGCCCGGACGCGCCGACGGCCCGGCCCCCGCCCCCGGTCGGGGTGCGGGGGCCGGGCCGGGCCGTTCGCCGGCCGCCGCGCGCTACGCCTTGCGGGCGCGGGTGGCTTTCTTGGCCGGGGCCGCCTGCTTGACCACCGCGGCCTTCTTCGCCGCCGCGGCCTTCTTCGCCGAGGCCGCCTTCTTGGCCGGGGCGGCCTTCTTCCCGGTGGCGGCCTTCTTCGCGGTCCGCGCCACCGGCACGGCCGCGTCCGAGACCCGGTCCGCCCCGAGGATGTCCCGCAGGAACTTGCCCGTGTGGCTCGCGCCCACCGACGCCACCTGCTCCGGCGTGCCCTCGGCGACGACGAGCCCGCCGCCGTAGCCGCCCTCGGGGCCCATGTCGACGACCCAGTCGGCGGTCTTGATGACGTCCAGGTTGTGCTCGATGACGATCACCGAGTTGCCCTTGTCCACCAGCCCCGACAGCACCTTGATCAGCTTCGAGATGTCCTCGAAGTGCAGACCCGTCGTCGGCTCGTCCAGGACGTAGACCGTCCGGCCCGTCGACCGCTTCTGCAGCTCCGACGCCAGCTTCACGCGCTGCGCCTCACCGCCCGACAGCGTCGGCGCGGACTGGCCGAGCCGGACGTAGCCCAGTCCGACCTCGTTCAGCGTGCGCAGGTGCCGTGCGATGGTCGGCACCGCCTCGAAGAAGTCCAGCGCCTCCTCGATCGGCATGTCGAGGACTTCCGCGATGGACTTGCCCTTGTAGTGGACCTCCAGCGTCTCCCGGTTGTACCGGTCGCCGTGGCAGACCTCGCAGGGGACGTACACGTCCGGCAGGAAGTTCATCTCGATCTTGATCGTGCCGTCGCCGGAGCAGTTCTCGCACCGGCCGCCCTTGACGTTGAAGGAGAAGCGGCCCGGCAGGTAGCCGCGCACCTTCGCCTCCATCGTCTCCGCGAAGAGCTTGCGGACGTGGTCGAAGACGCCCGTGTACGTGGCCGGGTTGGACCGCGGGGTGCGGCCGATCGGCGACTGGTCCACGTGCACGACCTTGTCGACCAGGTCGTCGCCCTCCACCCGGGTGTGCCGTCCGGGCACGGACCGGGCGCCGTTCAGCTCGCGCGCCAGGTGCGTGTAGAGGATGTCGTTGACCAGGGTCGACTTGCCGGAGCCCGATACGCCCGTGACCGCCGTGAGCACGCCCAGCGGGAAGGACACGTCGATGTCCCGCAGGTTGTTCTCCTTGGCGCCGTGGACGGTGAGCCTGCGCTCGCCGTTCACCGGACGGCGGACGTCCGGCACCGGGATGGAGCGCTTGCCGGACAGGTACTGCCCGGTCATCGACTCGGGGTTGGCCAGCAGCTCCTTGAGCGAGCCGCTGTGCACCACCTTGCCGCCGTGCTCGCCCGCGCCGGGGCCGATGTCCACGACCCAGTCGGCCACCTTGATGGTGTCCTCGTCGTGCTCGACGACGATGAGGGTGTTGCCCATGTCGCGCAGCCGCACCAGCGTCTCGATCAGCCGGTGGTTGTCCCGCTGGTGCAGGCCGATGGACGGCTCGTCGAGCACGTACAGCACGCCGACGAGGCCGGAGCCGATCTGCGTGGCCAGCCGGATGCGCTGGGCCTCGCCGCCCGAAAGGGTGCCGGCGGCGCGGTTGAGCGAGAGGTAGTCCAGGCCGACGTCCACGAGGAAGCGCAGCCGCTCGTTGACCTCCTTGAGGACCCGCTCGGCGATCTTCTTGTCGCGGGCGTCGAGCCGCATCCGGCCCAGGAAGTCCGCGCACTCGCTGATCGACATCGCGGCGACCTCGGCGATGGACTTCTCCATCACCGTCACCGCCAGGACGATCGGCTTGAGCCTGGTCCCCTCACAGGTCGGACAGGGCACCTCGCGCATGTAGCCCTCGAAGCGCTCGCGGCTGGCGTCGCTCTCGGACTCCGAGTGCCGGCGCTTGACGAAGGGCACGGCCCCCTCGAAGGCGGTGGTGTAGGCGCGCTCGCGGCCGTAGCGGTTGCGGTAGCGGACCTCGATCTGCGTCTTGTGCCCGTACAGCAGGGCCTTCTTCGCTCGCAGCGGCAGCCCGGCCCACGGGATGTCCGTACGGAAGCCCAGCTCGCCGGCGAGGGCGCCGACGAGCCGCTGGAAGTAGTCCCGGGTGTGGCCGAGCGACCACGGGGAGACGGCGCCCTCGTCGAGGGACTTGTCCTCGTCGGGGACGATCAGCTCGGGGTCCACCTCCATGCGCGTACCGATGCCGGTGCACTCGGGGCAGGCGCCGAAGGGCGAGTTGAAGGAGAAGGAGCGCGGCTCCAGCTCCTCGAAGGAGAGGTCGTCGTACGGGCAGTAGAGGTGCTCCGAGTACATCCGCTCGCGCTCGGGGTCGTCCTGCGCGAGGTCGACGAAGTCCAGGATGACCATGCCGCCGGACAGGCCCAGCGCGGTCTCGACGGAGTCGGTGAGCCGGCGCTTGGCGCCGTCCTTGACGGTGAGGCGGTCGATGACCACCTCGATGGTGTGCTTCTCCTGCTTCTTCAGCGTGGGCGGCTCGGAGAGCTGGATGGTCTCGCCGTCCACCCGCGCCCGGCTGTAGCCCTTGGTCTGGAGGTCGGCGAAGAGGTCGACGAACTCGCCCTTGCGCTCGCGGACCAGCGGGGAGAGCACCTGGAAGCGGCTGCCCTCCGGCAGCGCGAGGACCTTGTCCACGATCGCCTGGGGCGACTGGCGGGAGATCGGCCGGCGGCACTCGGGGCAGTGCGGCTTGCCGATGCGCGCGAACAGCAGGCGCAGGTAGTCGTAGACCTCGGTGATGGTGCCGACGGTGGAGCGGGGGTTGCGCGAGGTCGACTTCTGGTCGATCGAGACGGCCGGGGAGAGGCCCTCGATGAAGTCGACGTCGGGCTTGTCCATCTGCCCCAGGAACTGGCGGGCGTAGGAGGAGAGCGACTCGACGTAGCGGCGCTGGCCCTCGGCGAAGATCGTGTCGAAGGCCAGGGAGGACTTGCCCGAGCCGGAGAGTCCGGTGAAGACGATGAGGGAGTCGCGGGGCAGGTCGAGCGAGACGTTCTTCAGGTTGTGCTCGCGAGCGCCACGAACGATGAGACGGTCGGTCACGCCGGTCCGCACCTTTCTTGAGAGAAGCGGGGGCCACGGGCCCCGGCTATCCAGGGTATGGGGGGCGCCTCTGCGACGGAGTGGGTCAGGACTCCCGAGCGTATAGCACGCACATTCGATTTACGGCACCCGAGAGACGGCTTCACCCGATCGTGTGGCGAGGGCCCCGGGGCCACTACGCTCGGATCCATGACTGATCATGTGCACGACCTGCGATCTGTACGTGAAGCCACGGAGCGACTGCTGACCGCGGTCACGAAACTGGACAACGCCGCCCTGGCCGAGGAGTCACTCCTCCCCGGCTGGAGCCGTGGCCACATCCTGGCCCACCTCGCGCGCAACGCGGACGCCCTCGTCAACGTCTTCGAGGGCCGCCCCATGTACGAGAGCGCCGCCGCCCGTGACGCGGACATCGCGCGCGACGCCGGCCGGCCCCTGGAAGAACACCTCGCGGACCTCCGTGATTCCGCCGCCCGCTTCCTCGCCACCACGGAGCCGGCCCAGGACTGGTCCCGCACGGTCGAACTGCGCAACGGCGTCACCGACCTCGCCTCGAACGTGCCCTTCCGGCGCCTGGTCGAGGCCGAGCTGCACCACGTCGACCTGAACGTCGGCTACGGGCTCGGCGACCTCCCCGAGGAGTTCACCGACCGCGAGATCGCCTTCCTCGCCGACCGCTGGTCCGGCCGCCCGGACGTCCCGCCCGTCACCCTGCGCGCCGGGACCGGCGACGTCTGGCACACCGGCGGCCCCGAGGGCGCCCCCGTGACCGTCTCCGGCCCCAAGGACGAACTGCTCGGCTGGCTGGCCGGCCGCGGCACGCACGGCGCCGGCCTCACCGTCGCGGACGGCGCGGGCCTGCCCGTGCTCCCGCCGCTCTGAAACCTCCCCCGTCCCGCACACCCTTAGGATCGACGACATGACGTACAGCGGAGCGGTGAAGGTCGGCGGCCCTGCCGACGTGCACGAACTCGCGGACCTGATGATTTCCAAGGTCGCGGTGGGCCCGATGAACAACAACGCGTACCTGCTGCGCTGCCGGGCCACCGGCGAGCAGCTGCTGATCGACGCGGCCGCCGAGGCGGACACGCTGCTCGGCCTGATCGGTGACGACGGCATCGCGTCCGTCGTCACCACCCACCGGCACGGCGACCACTGGGGCGCGCTCGCGCCCGTCGTGGAGGCCACCGGCGCCCGGACCTACGCGGGCGCCCTCGACGCCGAGGGCATCCCCGTCGCCACGGACGTCCTCGTCGGGGACGGCGACACGGTCACCGTCGGGCGGGTCTCCCTGACCGCCCGCCACCTGGTCGGGCACACCCCCGGCTCGATCGCGCTCGTCTACGACGACCCGCACGGTCACCCTCACGTGTTCACCGGCGACTGCCTCTTCCCCGGCGGCGTCGGCAACACCCACGACGACCCCGAGGCCTTCACCCGCCTGCTCGACGACGTGCAGCACAAGCTCTTCGAGCAGCTGCCGGACGAGACCTGGGTCTACCCCGGGCACGGCAACGACACCACCCTGGGCACCGAGCGGCCGCACCTGGCCGAATGGCGCGCACGCGGCTGGTGACCCGCGCCGCCGTCAACCCGGCGGCGGCCTGCACTCCTTCCGGTAGATGATCACCGAACGCACCTCCCCAGGGGGCGGGCCGGGGTAACTGCTGCACCATGCAACGACACCCCTCCCCGCCCCCCGGCACCTCCCCCTCCATGCTGCGGATCGCCCTGGCCTCCCTCGCCGGCACCGCCATCGAGTTCTACGACTTCTTCGCCTACGGCACGGCCGCCGCCCTGGTCCTCGGCCCTCTGTTCTTCCCCGCCTTCTCCCCGCTGGCCGCGTCGCTCGCCGCCTTCGCCACCTTCGGCGTCGGCTTCCTCGCCCGTCCGCTCGGCTCCGTCCTGTTCGGCCACATCGGCGACCGCCACGGCCGGCGCCCGGTGCTGCTCGGCTCGCTGCTGCTCACCGGCCTCGCCACGGTGGCCGTCGGCTGCGTGCCCGCGTACGCCTCCATCGGGATCGCCGCCCCCGTCCTGCTGGTCCTGCTGCGCTTCCTCCAGGGGCTCGGGCTCGGCGGCGAGTGGGGCGGGGCGGTCCTGCTGACCGCCGAGCACGCCCCGGAGCGGCGCCGCGGGCTGTGGTCGAGCTTCCCCCAGATGGGCCCCGCCGTGGGCTTCCTGCTCGCCAACGGGGTGGTCCTGGCCCTGTCGGCGACCCTGAGCGACGCCCAGTTCGCCGCCTGGGGCTGGCGGGTGCCGTTCTGGGGCGCCGGACTGCTCGCGCTGACGGGGCTGTGGCTGCGCCGCACGGCCGAGGAGACCCCGCAGTTCCGCGCGCTCACCGAGACCGGCCGGCGGGCCGAGGCACCGCTCACCGAGGTCTTCCGCGGCCACTGGCGGCTGCTCCTGCTGACCGGCGGGGCGATGGCCTTCGGGTACGCCGTCTTCTACGCGGTCACCACCTGGTCCCTCGCGTACGCCACCGGCCGGCTGCACCTGGACCGCACCGTGATGCTGGCCTGCGTGATGACGGCGGTCCTGCTCCAGGGGCTGCTCACCCCGCTGCTCGCCGCGCTCGGCGACCGCTGGGGGCGGCGCCCGCTCTGCCTGGCCGGCAGCGCGGCCTGCGCGGTGTGGATGTTCCCCTTCGTGGCCCTGCTGCGCACGGCCGACCCGCTGCTGGTCACCCTCGGCTGCGCGGGGGCGCTGCTCGGGATGGTCTCGGCGTTCGCGGTGGTCGGCGCGTACCTCCCCGAGCTCTACGCCCCGCGGATCCGCTGCACCGGCGCCGCCGTCGGCTACAACCTGGGCGGAGTGCTGGGCGGGGCCCTGACCCCGGTGGTGGCGACGGCCCTCGCGGAGGGCTCCGGCCCGCCCTGGGGCGTGGCGGTCTACCTGACCGCCCTCTCCCTGACCAGCCTGGCCTGCTTCGCCCTCCTCCCGGAAACCAACCCCGCCCGCCTGCGGACGCGGGCGGGCACGGGAACGGGGGCGGCCGAAGCGGCCGCCCCCGCGTGATCCGTCGGGCCCCCGGGCCCCTCACATCCGTCAGGCGTCGATGCTCTTGTCCTGCGGGGTGGCGGCGGCTTCGGCCGCCGCCTGCTTCTTCGAGGCGAGGAGGCTGGTGATGGTGGTGATCACCAGGACGCCGCAGATGACGCCGAGCGAGACCGGGATGGAGATCTGCGGTACGTGCACCCCGGACTCGTGCAGGGCGTGCAGCACCAGCTTCACGCCGATGAAGCCGAGGATCACGGACAGGCCGTAGCTGAGGTGGACCAGCTTCTTGAGCAGGCCGCCGATCAGGAAGTACAGCTGGCGCAGGCCCATCAGGGCGAAGGCGTTGGCGGTGAAGACGATGTACGGGTCCTGGGTGAGGCCGAAGATCGCGGGGATCGAGTCCAGGGCGAAGAGGACGTCGGTGGTGCCGATGGCGAGCATGACGACCATCAGCGGGGTCATGATCCGCTTGCCGTTGTCCCGGATGAAGAGCTTGGTGCCGTGGTAGCGGTCGGCGACGCCGAACTTCTTCTCGATCGACTTCAGGAGCCGGTTCTCCTCGAACTCCTCGTCCTCCTCGTCCTTGCGGGCCTCCTGGATCAGCTTCCACGCGGTGTAGATCAGGAACGCGCCGAAGATGTAGAAGACCCACGAGAAGGTGGTGATGATCGCGGCGCCCGCGGCGATGAAGATCGCGCGCAGTACCAGGGCGATCAGCACGCCCACCAGCAGCACCCGCTGCTGGAGGTGGGAGGGCACCGAGAACTTCGCCATGATCAGGACGAAGACGAAGAGGTTGTCGACGCTCAGGGACTTCTCGGTGATGAAGCCGGCGAAGAACTCCTGGGAGGCCTGGCCGTTGCCGAAGAGCAGCAGGCCCAGGCCGAAGAGGGCGGCGAGCGCGATCCAGACGACCGTCCAGATGCCCGCTTCCTTCATGGAAACGTCGTGCGGTTTGCGGCCGATGAAGAAGTCGGCGCCGATGAGGATGCCCAGACCGACGATGGTCAGCACCCATAGGGTCAACGAAACGTCCACGGTATTCACGCCTCCGGCGGATGGCTCAGCACAGGGTCAGCGTCATCGCTGCCGGAGGTCTCTTCCACCCGGGCGGCCCGGAGGGACCGCGGGCCGGCGCCCCGGGACCGTAACGGTCCGTATTGACGGGTACGCCGCGCAGGAAATAGCAGGAATACTCCCCTCCGCGCGTCCCACAGTACCCGCGGAGGGGGTCAAAGGTAAAGTGCAGACCAAGAAGCGGTCAGCGCCCGGTCATGAACGGTCAGCCGCGGGAGGACCTCCGGGCCCGTGCCACCCGCTCCAGGGCCTGTTCCAGGACCCTGCTGCCCTGAGGGGGCAGGTCCGGCTCGAAGGTCCAGGCGTGCTGCACCCAGGGGTCGGCGAGATGGCTGTCCGGCACCGGCGACAGCCGCATCAGCGAGCGCCAGAGCGGGTCCAGCAGCGGCCCGTACGCCGAGGCCTCGTCACGGTCGGCGACCATCAGCAGGTGCACGCCGACGGCGGGGCCCTCGTCCGCCAGGTAGCGCAGACGGGTGACGGCCCGGTCGTCGAAGCCGTGCGGGAAGTCGTGCACGACCAGCAGCTGCTCGGCCCGGTCCACGTCCGGCGGCAGGTCCTCCGGGGCCCCGGCGCGCAGCGCCATCTGTACGAGGTCCACGCGCCGGGTCAGCAGCTCCAGGGTCCGGGTGACCCCGGCGGCGCCCGCGGCGGGCGGGGCGGCGAGCACGCCGGCGCGCACCAGCGGGGCCAGGGAGGCGGCCCCGGCCCCGGCCGCGTCGATGACGTGGACGCGGAAGCGGTCGGCGGGGTGGACGGCGAGCAGCCGGGCCGCGTGGGCGACGGCCATGTCCATCGCCAGCCGGCGCAGCCGCTCGGTGTCCATGGTCATGGCCGCCTCCGAGCCGGTGCGGCCGTTGTCGATCCACAGGCCGCGTTCCAGCGGGAGCCTCATCAGCATCGGGATCCGCAGACCGGGCCGCTCGGGGAGGCTGAGGTCGCCCAGGCGCAGGGCGAGCGGGCCCTCCTCGGGGACGGACCCGGCGTGCCAGACGGGAGCGTCCCAGCGGGCGTAGGCGGCCGGGAGCGCGGGCTCGACCACCTCGGCCTCGGCGGACAGCTGGACCAGGTCCCGGTCGAGGACGGCCCGGGCCTGCGCGACGAGGTCGTCGCGGCGGGCCCGCGCGGTGTCGCGGGCGGCGTCCCCGGCGCCCCCCAGCCGGTGGCGGGGGTCGGCCAGCGCCGCGTCGAGCTCGCGGTCCCGCCGGGAGTCTGCGAAGTCCACGGCGCTGCGGTAGGCGGCGACGCTGCGGGCCAGGTCCTCGAACATGCCCCAGACCTGGTTGTAGAGCCGCTCGTCCATGGACCAGCCACTGGCGTCCCCGGCGACGGGGCGCGGGGGCCGGCCCGGCGCGTCGGCGGGGGCGGGCCGGGGCGCCGGCTCGGGCGCTTCGGCGGTGGTGCGCCGGCGGCGCGGGTGGGCGTAGTCGATGGTGGGCGGTCCCCCGGCCACGGTGGCGGGGCCCGCGGCGGCTCCGGCCGGCGGCAGCGGGTCCGGCGGTACGGGAGCGGGCGCGGTGGGGCCCGGGGCGGGGTCCTCGGGGGCGCGCAGCCCGCGCGGGACGGTCGGGGCGCCCCCGGTCGGCAGGGCGGCCAGGGTGACGTCCCCGGAGGCGACCAGCCCCAGTGCGGCGGCGGTCAGCTCCGCGGCGGCGGGTCCGGCCAGACCGGCGTCGGCCAGGAGCGCGCCGAGGCCGCCCGCGTAGCCCTGGCCCACCGCCCGGACCTTCCAGGCGGCCTGGCGCCGGTACAGCTCCAGGGCCACGACGGCGCTCTCGGAGTCCAGGCCGGTGACGGTGTACCCGGCGAGCTCGGCGCCCTCCGGGTCGGCCACGGCCACGTGCGGGACGGCGACCGCGCCGAAGCGGGCCGGGCCGCCGGGCGGCAGCACCAGCAGGACCCGGACGCGGTGCACGTCGGCCCCGACGGCGTCGAGGTCGACGGTGAACCGGTGCCGGTCGTCGACCCGGTCCGGCACCTCCAGGCCCGGCAGGGCCCGGGCACCGGGGTGCGCCAGGGCCCGGGGACCGGCGAGCCGGCCCCCTTCGTCGGCGGTGGCGGCCAGTGCCAGCACGGCGGCGCCCGCTGAAACCCTGATCTCCACCCGGTTGCGGGACAGGGGGTGGTTCTGCCCCCGGACCAGTTCGGCCGTCACTGTGCAGCCACCCCCCGTGCCTTCTTCTCTTGTTCCGTACCGATACCGCTACTGCTACTGCTGTCGACCGCTACTGCTCTTGCCGCCGCTGCGCGGCGGGCGTGCTCACAGGTGCGGCAGGATCGCCGGCATCAGGTCCTGGAAGGTCCGGCCGTTGGCCGGGTTGCCGAGGGCCGTCATCTGCCAGCCGCTGCCGGCCCGGGACACCTTCGCCATGATCTGCGCGGTGTACTGGCCGCCGCCGTCGAGGGTGTAGCGGGCCAGCTCCTGGCCGTTGGTCTCGTCGACGATGCGGCAGAAGGCGTTCTGCACTTCCTGGAAGGTCTGGCCGGTGAACGAGTTCACCGTGAAGACGATCTGGTCGATGTGCACCGGCACGCGCTGGAGGTCGACGAGGATCGCCTCGTCGTCCCCGCCCTGGCCGACGCCGCCGACGAGGTTGTCACCGGTGTGCCGGACCGAGCCGTCGTCGCTCTGCAGGTGGCGGAAGAACACCACGTCGACCGGCTGCTTGTCGGCGAAGAGCACCGCCGAGGCGTCCAGGTCGATCTCCCGGGTCCGCGAGCCGAAGAGCCCGCGGCGCTTGGCCGCCTGCCAGCCGAGGCCCATGCGGACCGCTGTCAGCGTGCCGCCGTCCGACTTCTGCAGACTGATGGCCTGACCCTTGGTCATGTTGACCGTCACGCGCTGTCCCCTCTCCGTAGCCCGCCCCGTTAACGGGCGCGCAGCGTGTAACCGTGGCTGTGCCCCAACCCTACTGACCGGCCCCGGGTCAGGCGAGACCCGCTTCCTTCATCTGCCGGAGCTCCTTCTTGAGCTCGCTCACCTCGTCGCGGATCCGGGCGGCGACCTCGAACTGGAGCTCCGCGGCGGCGCCCCGCATCCGTTCGGTCATCTGCTCGATCAGCGCGGCCAGTTCGGCGGCCGGACGGTCCGTGAGCACCTCGGCCGCCTTCGCGCCCTTGGCCCCCTTGCCGCCCTTGCCCGCCTTGGCCGCACCCGCCGCGCCGGCCGCCTTGCCGCCGAGGGCCGGGACCGGCGCCTTGGCGCCCTTGCCCTCCTTGGCCTGGCGGTAGCCGGTGCCGAGCAGCTGCTCGGTGTCCAGCTCCTCGCGGGCGATGGTGGCGACGATGTCGTTGATCTTCTTGCGCAGCGGCTGCGGGTCGATGCCGTTCGCCGTGTTGTAGGCGACCTGCTTCTCGCGGCGCCGGTTCGTCTCGTCGATGGCCTTCTCCATCGCCGGGGTGATCCGGTCCGCGTACATGTGCACCTGGCCGGACACGTTGCGCGCGGCGCGGCCGATGGTCTGGATGAGGGAGGTCCCCGAGCGCAGGAAGCCCTCCTTGTCGGCGTCGAGGATCGCCACGAGGGACACCTCGGGCAGGTCGAGGCCCTCGCGCAGCAGGTTGATGCCGACCAGGACGTCGTACTCGCCCGCCCGCAGCTCGCGCAGCAGCTCGATGCGGCGCAGCGTGTCGACGTCGCTGTGCAGGTAGCGGACCTGGATGCCGAGCTCCAGGAAGTAGTCGGTGAGGTCCTCGGCCATCTTCTTGGTGAGGGTGGTGACCAGGACCCGCTCGTCCTTCTCGACGCGCGCGCGGATCTCGTGCACCAGGTCGTCGATCTGGCCCTCGGTGGGCTTGACCACGACCTCCGGGTCGATGAGGCCGGTGGGGCGGATGATCTGCTCGACGAAGCCGTCCCCGCGCGAGAGCTCGTAGGTGCCGGGCGTGGCCGAGAGGTAGACCGTCTGGCCGATGCGCTCCTGGAACTCTTCCCACTTCAGCGGCCGGTTGTCGAGGGCGGACGGCAACCGGAACCCGTGGTCGACCAGGGTGCGCTTGCGGGAGGCGTCGCCCTCGTACATGGCGCCGATCTGCGGCACGGTGACGTGGGACTCGTCGATGACGAGGAGGAAGTCCTCGGGGAAGTAGTCGATGAGCGTGTTGGGCGCGGAGCCGCGCTCGCGGTCGTCCATGTGCAGCGAGTAGTTCTCGATGCCGGAGCAGGACCCGATCTGGCGCATCATCTCCAGGTCGTAGGTGGTGCGCATGCGCAGCCGCTGGGCCTCCAGCATCTTGCCCTGCTTCTCCAGCTCCGCGAGGCGCTCGGTCAGCTCCGCCTCGATGCCCGCGACGGCCTTCTCCATGCGCTCGGGCCCGGCGACGTAGTGGCTGGCGGGGAAGACGTACAGCTCGCGGTCCTCGCTGATGACCTCGCCGGTCAGCGGGTGCAGGGTGGACAGGGCCTCGATCTCGTCGCCGAACATCTCGATGCGGACGGCCAGTTCCTCGTACACCGGGAAGATCTCGATGGTGTCGCCGCGGACCCGGAAGGTGCCGCGGGTGAAGGCCACGTCGTTGCGGGTGTACTGGATGTCGACGAAGCGGCGCAGCAGCTGGTCGCGGTCCATCTCCGCGCCGACCTTCAGGGGGACCATCCGGTCGACGTACTCCTGCGGGGTGCCCAGGCCGTAGATGCAGGACACGGAGGCGACGACGATCACGTCGCGCCGGGTCAGCAGCGAGTTGGTCGCGGAGTGGCGCAGCCGCTCCACCTCCTCGTTGATCGAGGAGTCCTTCTCGATGTAGGTGTCCGACTGCGGTACGTAGGCCTCGGGCTGGTAGTAGTCGTAGTACGAGACGAAGTACTCGACGGCGTTGTTCGGCAGGAGCTCGCGGAACTCGTTCGCCAGCTGGGCGGCGAGGGTCTTGTTCGGCGCCATCACGAGCGTGGGGCGCTGGAGCTTCTCGATCATCCAGGCGGTGGTCGCCGACTTGCCTGTGCCCGTCGCACCCAGCAGTACGACGTCCTTCTCACCTGCACGGATGCGCTTCTCCAGCTCGGCGATGGCCGTCGGCTGGTCGCCGCTGGGCTGGTAGGGGCTGACGACCTCGAAAGGCGCCACCGTGCGTTCGATCTTCGATACGGGCCGCATGGGTCAACCGTACGGCCCCCCACTGACACTCAGCGCGGTCTGGTCCGTTTGTCGTAGTTCGGTGGCGGGGCGGTGATCATCAACCCCATGATCGCCGTGGAAGGGCTCGCCGCCGGTGCACGGCGGGTGCGTCGCCGCAACGTCTGTCGCTCCGCACCCGTTTGAGGCAGAGCAGGGCTCACGACCCGAGGAGATCGCACATGTACGTCGTCCGACCCGCCGCCGCGGCAGCCGCCGCCTTCCTGGGCCTCGCCCTCAGTGTGCTGGGCGGCACCGCCGCCTCCGCCGCGCCGGGCGCCGCCGGCTCCCCCCGTTCCCCCGGCGCGCCGGGGGCCCCGGCCCCCGCCTCCGCCGTCGGGCAGCAGCGCTTCCTGGGCCCGGTCGTGTACGCCCACCGGGGGGCTTCGGCCTACGCCCCGGAGAACACCGTCGAGTCGATCGACCGGGCCATGTGGATGGGCTTCAAATGGGTCGAGAACGACGTCCAGCGGACCCGTGACGGAGAGCTGGTCGTGATCCACGACGACTCGCTGGCCCGCACGACCGACGTCGAGCAGGTGTTCCCCGACCGCAAGCCCTGGCTGGTCAAGGACTTCACGGCGGCCGAGATCGCCCGGCTGGACGCGGGGAGCTGGTTCGACCCGCAGTTCGCGGGCGCCCGGGTGCCGACCCTGCGGGAGTACATGGACCGGGTCCAGGACAACCAGCAGCGGCTGCTGCTGGAGATCAAGAAGCCGGAGCTCTACCCGGGGATCGAGGAGCAGACCCTCAAGCTGCTCGGCGAGCTGGGCTGGCTAGACGCCAAGCACGTCTCGCAGCGGCTGGTGGTGCAGAGCTTCAGCGCCGACTCCGTACGGATCGTGCACCGGCTGCGGCCCGACCTGGTGACGGCCTTCCTGGGCACCCCGACCGTCGCCGAGCTGCCCCGCTACGCCGAATTCACCGACCGGATCAACCCCTGGCACACCACGATCACGGCCGACTGGGTCAAGGCGGTGCACGGCCTGCGGGGCGCGCACGGCAAGGCCATGGAAGTGGACACCTGGATCGTGGACGACGCGGCGACGGCCCGCAAGGTCCGGGAGATGGGCGTCGACGGCATCATCACCAACATGCCCGACGTCGTACGGGAGGCCGTGGGCGGCTTCTGAGCCGGCGCGGGCCGGGGCCGGTCGCGGGGCGGGGCCGGGGCGGGCTGTCGGCGGGGCGCCGTACCGTGGAGGCGTGGACAGCACCGAGCGGCCCCGCGGGCCGCACCTCGAATGGACCGTCGTCCCCAGCGACATCGGTCCCCTCCTCCTGGCCGCGACCCCCGAGGGCCTGGTCCGGGTCGAGTTCCACGCCGGGCCGCAGCGGGTCGAGCGGATGATCGGCTCGCTCGTCTCCCGGCTCGGCGCCGACGCCCGGCGCCCGGCCCCGGGCGAGGAGGTCCTGCTGGCGGAGCCGATGCGCCAGCTCGACGCCTACTTCGCCGGTGTGCTGCGCCGCTTCGACCTCCCGCTGGACTGGCGGCTCAGCTCCGGCTTCAACCGCCAGGTGCTCCTGGAGCTCGACCGCTCGGTCCCGTACGGCTCCGTGGTCGGGTACGGGGAGCTGGCCGCGCGGGCCGGACAGCCCGGGGCGGCCCAGGCGGTCGGCAACGCCATGGGGTCCAATCCGCTGCCCCTGGTCGTGGCCTGCCACCGGGTCGTGGAGAACGACGGGGGCATCGGGGGCTTCGGGGGCGGGGTGGAGACCAAGCGGATGCTGCTCGCGCTGGAGGGAGTCCTTCCGCAGCCCCTCTTCTGATCTTCTGACCTGCGCGTTGTCGCCCGCGCCCGCCCTGTTCCGCCATGCGGTAAGGGGTGGGACACTTCCGCGGTGACTACTGCCGCCGCATCCGGCCTCCCCGCGCGCACCCCCGCCCCGGACCTCGTTCCCGCGTGTCCGCGAGGGGGGTGCCGGGCGTGACCCCCACCCCCGAAGCCACCCCGGGCGGCGTCGCCGACGGCGGCCCGGCGCCCGCCCCGGCCGACGCCACCGCCACCGCCACCGACGCGGCCGACGCCACCGGCGCCGCCGCGGGCACCGGCCCGGGCGGCGGCCCCGCCGCGGTCCCGGCGCAGGTCCCCGACGCGGCCGAGCTGGCGCGGCTCCGGCGCCGGGTCTCCGGGGTGCTGATCGCCAGCCAGATGATCGGCAGCCTCGGCGTGCCCATCAGCATCGCCCTCGCCCCCGTGCTCGCCACCGAGATCAGCGGTACCGAGGCGCTGTCCGGGCTCGCCTCCACCGCCTCCGTGATCGGCACCGCCCTGGTCTCGCTGCCCCTCGCGGCGCTGATGACCGCACGCGGCCGCCGCCCCGGGCTGGTCGTCGCCTACGCGATCGGCACGCTCGGCGCCGTCCTCGTCGTCCTGGCCGCCTCGGTCAAGAGCTTCCCGCTGCTCATGCTCGGCATGGCCGCCTTCGGCGCCGCCTCCTCCGCCAACCTCCAGGCCCGCTTCGCCGCCGCCGACCTCGCCGCGCCCGACCGGCGGGCCCGCTCGATCTCGGTGGTCGTCTGGGCCTCCACCATCGGCGCGGTGCTCGGCCCCAACCTCTCCGCCCCCGCCAGCTCCAGCTTCGCCGGCACCTCCATACCCCAGACGGCGGGCCCCTTCGTCTGGGCCGCCGCCGTCTTCGTCCTCACCGGCATCCTGCTCGCCGTGTTCCTGCGCCCCGACCCGCTGCTGACGGCCCGGGCCCTGGCCGGACCCGCGCAGCAGTCCCGGCAGAGCGGCTCGCTGCGCGCCGGGATCCAGGCCGTACGGGCCTCCCCGCGGGCCCGGCTCGCGCTGCTCACCGTCGCCGTGTCCCACACCACCATGGTCTCGATCATGGTGATGACCCCCGTCGACCTCGGGCACCACGGCGCCGGTCTCAAGCTCGTCGGCCTCGTCATCAGCGGCCACATCGCCGGCATGTTCGCCTTCTCCCCCGTCATGGGGTGGCTCGCCGACCGGCTCGGCCGGCTGTCCGTGATCGGTCTCGCCGCGGGCCTGCTGTCGGTCGCCGCGCTGCTCGCCGGCACCGCGCACGGCAACCACGCCCAGAGCGCGGCGGGCCTGTTCCTGCTCGGCCTCGGCTGGTCCGCCGGGATGGTGGCCGGTTCGGCGCTGCTCACGGACTCGGTGCCGCAGCCCGCGCGGGCCGCCGTACAGGGCCTGGGCGACCTGACGATGAACACCGCCGCGGGGCTCGGCGGGGCGGCGGCCGGACTCGTCATGTCCCAGGCGGGCTACGGCTGGCTCAACGCGATCGGCGCCGCGCTGCTCCTGCCGATGGCGGCGCTCGCCCTGTTCACCTCACGGCGCCACCCCGTGACGGCGAAGGGCGTCAGTAGCTGATGTGGTAGGCCTTGCGGAGCGTCTCGTGCACGGTCCAGGTGGTGCGGTCGCCCTCCCGCAGGACGCAGGCGGAGCCCGGGCCGACCTCCAGCGTCGCCCCGCCCTCGACCTCGATCGTGGCCCGCCCGCTGACCACGACGAACAGCTCGTTGGCCTCCGTGTCGGTGACCACGCCCGGGGTGATCTGCCAGATCCCCCGGACCTGCGAGCCGTCCTCGGCCTCCCACAGCACCCGGCCCGTCACCACGGGGGCGCCGGAGAGGATCTGCGCGGGGTCGAGGTCCTCGGCCTCCAGCTCGGAGTCGGGCACGTCCGCGACGGACACGGCGAAGGAGCCGGGGGCGGTGTGATCACTGGTGCTCATGACGCGTCAGCCTAATCCGGGCTCCCCCGCCCCCGGGGTGACCAGAGCGTCCAGTGCGGACGCGGCGCACCCGTCACTCCGTCGAGCCCGGCCGGCCGGTTCCGGCAGGCTCCGACGGGTTCCGGCCCGCGCGGCGCGGACGGCGGGAACGCGACTCGGACAGCTTCGCGCCGGAGCCCGGCGGGCGGGTTTGGGGCCGCGGATCCCGTGCCATGGATGGGGACATGCCACAGCACAGAGCAACCGGGGTCCCCGTCCTGTCGGAAGAGGTGCGCGAGGCGCTCGCCGCGCGCAGGCCCGTCGTCGCCCTGGAGTCGACGATCATCGCCCACGGGCTGCCACGCCCCCGCAACCTGGAGGTGGGCCTGGAACTGGAGGCCCTGGTCCGGGCGGAGGGGGCGGTTCCGGCGACGGTCGCGGTGCTGGACGGAGTGGCGTACGCGGGCCTGGACAAGGGCGGCCTGGAGCGGATCGCCGCGGGTGAGGGCGTCCGCAAGCTCGGCCACCGCGACCTCGCGCCGGCCCTGGCCGCGGGGGCGACGGGCGCGACGACCGTCTCCGCGACGGCCCTGCTGGCCTCGCGGGCGGGGCTGCGGGTCTTCGCCACGGGCGGGCTGGGCGGCGTACACCGCGAGTGGACGCGCTCGCAGGACGAGTCGGCGGACCTCGCGCTGCTCGCCCGGACCCGGATCACGGTGGTGTGCGCGGGGGTGAAGTCGATCCTGGACGTGCCGGCCACCCTCCAGCGGCTGGAAACGCTCGGTGTCGGGATCCTCGGCTACCGCACGCGCCGCTTCCCCGGGTTCTACCTGGCCGACTCCGGCGAACCCGTCGACTGGACGGTGGAGCACCCGCGCGAGGTGGCGGCGGTGATGGCCGCTCAGGACGCCGTCGGCGGACCACCGTCGGCGCTCCTGGTGGCCAACCCGGTGCCCGTGGAGCAGCAGCTGGACCCCGCCCTGCACGACCGGGTCCTGGCCGGGGCGCTCGCCGAGTGCCGGGCGCGCGGGATCACCGGCCAGGCGGTGACGCCGTTCCTGCTGGACCAGCTCGTACGGGCGACCGGCGGAGCCTCCCTGGAGGCGAACCTGGCGGCGGTCAGGGGCAACGTACGCCTCGGCGCCCTCGTCGCCGGGGCCTGGGCGGCCCGCGCATGACGGCGGCGCAGGTGGCGGGGATACCGGAGGCTCCGGAGGCTCCGGGGGCGCTGGTGGTCGTCGGGGACGTGGTCACGGACGTGGTGGCGGTCCATACGGAACCCCTCGCCCCGGCGACGGACACGGCCGCCCGGATCCGTACGCTGCCCGGTGGCGCGGGGGCGAACGCGGCCTGCTGGGCGGCCCGCTCGGGAGCCGCGGAGGTACGGCTGCTCGCCCGGGTGGGCGCGGAGTCGGCGCGCTGGCATGAGCGGGCCCTGGTCGACGCGGGGGTGCGGCCCCGGCTGGTGGTGGACCCGGTGGAGCCGACCGGGACGGTGGTGGCGCTGGTCGGCGAGGACGCGGAGCGGACCTTCCTCACCGACAGCGGGGCCTCGCTGCGGCTGTGCCCCGCCGACTGGGCGCCCGCGCTGCTGGACGGCGCCGCGCACCTGCACCTGTCGGGGTACCTCTTCTTCGCGGAGAGCAGCCGGGAGCTGGCTCTGGTCGCGCTGCGGGCGGCCCGGACCCGGGGCGTGCCGGTCAGCGTGGACCCGGCGTCGGCGGGGTTCCTGACCGTGCTCGGTGCCGGGCGGTTCCTGGCGGCGGTGGCGGGGGCCGGCGTACTGCTGCCGAACGAGGACGAGGCCCGGGTCCTGACGGGCCTGCCCGATCCGGTCGCGTCGGCCGCCGAGCTGAGTCGGCGGGTGCCGCTGGTCGTGGTCACCCGGGGCACGGGCGGCGCGCTCGTCGCGGAGGGGGGCCGGGTCACTGCCGAGGTCCCGGCGCGGCCGGCCGACGCCGTGGACACCACGGGCGCCGGCGACGCCTTCACCGGCGGTTTCCTGGCGGCCCGGCTCGCGGGCGCCGACCCGGCCGGCGCCGCCGCGGCGGGGTGCGGCGCGGCCGCCCGGGCGGTGAGCCGTCTGGGCGCCCGCCCCTGCTGACCGGCCCGGTCACCCCCGGCCGGGGCAGCCGCTCCACGCCGGGTGCCGCGGATCGTCGGCCCGGACCAGCACGTCGGCCGCCGCCGCCGGGTCGGTCTCCCGCGCGTACCGGTCGAAGGCGGGCAGCGTCCAGCGCGCGCCCTCCTCCGTACGCCGCGCCAGCGCCCCCGCCGACAGGCTGATGTGCACGCTGAGGTCGAAGGGGAACCAGTGCCCCATCAGCAGCGGCCCGTGCACGACCAGCACCGCTCCCGGCGGCAGTGCGGTGTACGGGCTGCGGGTGGCCCGGTCAGTCACCGGGTCCCAGAGGTCGGGCAGCACCCGGCCGCTCCCGCCGGGGTCGGTCGGCCCGAAGACCTCCCGCCACAGGGCGCCGGTGTCGTACCAGCCCCCGAGGAACGCGTCCACGTCCTGCCGTCCGAACTCGTACCGCAGCGACGCCGGCCGCAGGAACCCCCCGGCGCCGACGACCAGCACCGTGCGGCCCCGCGCCCGCAGCGCGTCCGCGAGGCCTCCCGCGAGCAGCCCGGTGTCGGCCGCGGGCGCGCCGTCGATGCCGACGCGCTGCCAGACGGCCTCCGGCCCGCCGTCGCCCCCGCCGTCGCCCCCGGCCGGGGGGCCGTCGAGGTGGGCGGCGAGCCGCTCGGCCATCCGCTGCCAGGTGATCGCTTCCAGCTTCACGGTCCCATTGTCAGTGCTCGGGCTTAGCTTTTTTCACGAGGGATCACCGGTGAACAGGAGCCGTTGGCCCCACTCTTGGGGAGGGGTCTGTCATGGCTCGGGAGACGACGTACCTGGAGCTGTCGCAGGAGGACGGCGCGGCGCACAAGTTCTACGAGGTGACGGTCGACGGCACCACCGTCTCGGTGCGCTACGGCCGCATCGGCGCCGCCGGACAGCTGCAGAGCTCCTCGTTCCCCACGCCGGACAAGGCCCGGGCGGCCGCCGCCAAGAAGATCGGCGAGAAGGTCCGCAAGGGGTACGCGCCGGCGGTCCAGGGCGCCCGCGCGGCCCGCGCGGTGACCCGCAGGCAGGTGACCTCGACGCCGTCCACGGCGCGGGCCGTGGCGCCGGTGCTGTGGCGGCTGCGCACCGGCTCCTCGGCGTTCGGCATCCACGTGGACGAGGAGCGCTGCTGGGTCGGCAACCAGGCGGGCGACGTGTACACGGTGAGCCACGGCGGTGAGGTGCTGGCCCGCTATTCGCTGCCGGACGGGGTCAAGTGCCTGGTCGCCGACGAGTTCTGGATCTACGCCGGCTGTGACGACGGCACCGTCTACGACCTGTCCTCCAAGGTGCCGTTCGGGGCGTACGACATCGCGGCGGACGTGGACATCTTCTGGCTCGACATCCGCGAGGGCGTGCTGAACGTGGCCGACCGCGACGGCGGGCTGACGGTCATCGACCACGAGGACGAGTTCCAGTGGTCGCGCCGCTCCGCCGGCTCCAACGCCTGGATGGTCCGGGCGGACGACAGCGCCGTCTACCACGGGCACAGCCAGGGCGTGACGGCCTACGCTCCGGACGGCAGCGGCGAGTTGTGGCACACCGCCACCAACGGCTCGGTGCTCTTCGGCTGGCAGGAGCGGGACGCCGTGTACGCGGGGACCGGGCGCAACACCGTGCAGCGGCTGTCCAAGGCGACGGGCGCGGTGGAGGCCTCGTACCGGTGCGACGCGGCGGTGTACTCCTGCGCGACCTCCCCGGACGGGCGGCACGTGTTCGCGGGCGACCTCGCCTCCTCGGTGTACTGCTTCGACGCCCAGGGGCGCAGGCTCTGGAAGCTCGGCACGGGGAGCGGGGCGGCCCTGTCGATGCAGTACTTCGACGGACGGCTCTATCTGGTCACGACGGACGGCTCGTTGGTGTGCGTGGACGCGAGCGAGGCGGCCATCGCGGCGGCCCAGCAGGGCTCGGTGCCCGCGGCGATGGACGTCAAGTCGGCGGCCGCCCTGCCGGTGTTCACCCCGGCGGCGTCGGCCGCCGCGGTGGCGACGGTGCGGTCGGCCGCGGTCCCGGCGGGCACGGTGGTCGTCGAGTGCGTGCAGCAGAACGGCCGGATGCGGGTGCAGGTGGTGTCGGAGGGCTTCGAGTCCAGCTGGAACGTGCAGTTCCCGCGCGGGATCCGGGAGCCCGGCGCCCGGTACGTGGTGGACGGGCTGCACCCGGCGTCCGGGGGCTTCTACCGGGTGCGCGGCGAGATCCGCCGGCTGGTCTGAGCCCCGGGGGGGGCGGTGCCGTGGCGGACGGGGGTCACCACGGCACTTCCCCGTACGGGGCGGCGCCGATTGCCCGTCCGTACGAGGTGAGAGGAGCCCGGGGCGGCGGTATCACCACCCTATGAGTCTCGTCGTTTTCGAGTCACAGAAGCAGATCCAGTGCGCCGAGTGCCGACGGGGCCCGCTGCGGCACCTCGTGCGCGAGGCCGGTGTGCCCCGCTGCCTGGACTGTGCCGACCTGGGGCACCTCGTGTACCTCCCGCGCGGCGACGCGGCGCTCACCCGGCGGGCCCGCGCGGCCAGTTCGCTGTCCGCCGTCGTCGTGCGCCGGCACCGGGGGCGGCGGCGCTACGAACGTCAGGGGCTGCTGGTCGAGGAGGCCGCCCTGGCCCGGGCGGAGCACGCCTGCCTCGCGGACGCGGACGCCCGCGCCCGCCGCCGGGAGCGCGACCGGCTGCGCAGGGCGGCCGAGGACGTGCGGTTCACCGCGGCGTTCGGCGCCGAGATCCTGCGGCTGTTCCCCCGGTGTCCGCCCGGCCGCGCCCACGCGATCGCGGCGCACGCCTCGGTGCGCGGCAGCGGCCGGGTCGGCCGCACGGCCGCGGGCCGCGCCCTCGACGAACAGGCGGTGTCGGTGGCGGTCCGGGCGGCGGTGCGGCACACCGAAACCGATTACGACGCCCTGCTGATGGCGGGCGTTCCCCGCTTCACGGCCCGGGCCCGCCTCGCGGGCCGGATCGACGCGGTACTGGACGGCTGGCGTGCGGCGCCGTGAGCTCCGCCGCGCACGCGCCGGGGTCCGGCGCCGGAGTCCGGCGCCGGGCCGTCCGCCGGTTCAGGCGGAAGCGCGGAAGCGCCGGTAGAGCAGGGCACCGCCCAGGAGCAGGGCTCCGCTGCCGGGCAGCAGGTAGCCGAGGCCGTCGGAGCCGGTGTGGGCCAGTGCCGTGGTCTCGCGCGGCGGGACGGAGCGGACCGTCGGGGCCGGGGGCGCGGGCGGGGTGACCGGCCGGGCGGTGACGGGCGGCTGCGGGGGCTTGCCGATGGTGGGGGTCTCGCCGTTGACGGCGGTGTTGCCGTGGGAGGCGTTGCCGACCCCGACGACGCTCACCGAGTTGCCGCTGAGGTTGACGGGCAACTCCACGGGAAGCTGGAGGCCGTTGCCGGAGAGCAGTCCGGGTGAATCCTTTCCGCGCCCGTCCGCGACAGCCCCCGCGCCGTTCCTCGACCCTGATGTCGACGTGTCCCCGGCTCCGGACGGATGGGCGGGCCTGGGCCCGGGATTCCCCCCGCCTCCCGACCCGTTGGCACATCGGTTGCCGCTCGCGGAATTGAGTACTCCGACGACGCTCACGGTGTTTCCGCAGACGTTCACCGGTGTCTGCACCGGCAGTTGCAGCAGATTGCCCGAGAGGAGCCCCGGCGAACGCTCGGCCTGTCCGCCCGCGTCCGCGTCGGCGTGGGCGAGGCCACCCACCCCCGCGACCGCCAGTCCACCGCCCGCGACCATCGCCGCGATCAAGCCGTTCCGACGACTGTGACGCATCAGTTTTCCTGCCTTCCGGAGGGTTCGCGGACATCTCGCCCGCACCGGAAACAACGCCCTAAACCCATTCGGGTTATAGAGCAGGTAAGCATTTCACTCCATCGTGTATTGGGTACTGCCTCCTTCATGACGGAACGACCTCTGCTCCTGCTGGACGTGGACGGACCCCTCAATCCGTTCCGCGATCCCTTCGCCGCCCTGCGCGGCTACACGAGCCACCGGATGCGACCCGACATCTGGCTCTCCTACCGCGACCCGCAGTCCCGGCGGGCCCGGCGCGGGCTCCGGGTCCGGCTCCATCCCGCCCACGGGGCCCGCCTGTTGGCGCTCCCCTTCGAGCTCGCGTGGGCGACGGCCTGGACGCACCAGGCCAACACCCTGATCGCACCGCACATCGGACTCCCCACCGACCTGCCCGTCATCGACTGGCCGGAAATGTTCGCACGCGATCCCGACGGGCTGTTCTGGAAGACCCGGCCGCTGCTGGAGTGGGCGGCCGGCCGTCCCTTCGCCTGGGTCGACGACATGATCACCCCCGCGGACCGGGCCTGGGTCGCCGCCCACCATCCCGCCCCGGCCCTGCTCCTGCGCATCCGTCCCGGACGCGGCCTGCGCGAACGGGACTTCCGTGCCCTGGCCGGCTGGGCGGCCGAGGTCAGCGCAGGGCGGTGACGGGATCCGGCGAGGCGGGGGCGGGGGTGGGCCACCAGTCCTCGGTGCCGGGGCGGGACTCGTAGCCGTACCAGAGGCCTTCGCGGCTCAGCCGGATCTGACGGGTCCGGGCGGTGAGGCGGTTGCGGTCGGGGCGGAAGGAGCCCTGACCGGCGGCGAGGAGCGCCGGTCGGGCCCGGTCGAACGGGCCGGCCGGAGGGTCCCAGGGCTCGTCGAGGACGGTGAGGGCGGGCAGGCCGCCCTGCCGCCAGGCCGCGGCGGCGCGGGCCAGGTCGGTGCTGGTGCGGCCGGTGGCCCGGGCCAGGTCCCGGTACAGGGTGCGCGCGGCGCCGGTCAGGCCGGCGGTGGGGTGCGCGGAGGCCAGTCGTACGGCGTCCTGCCACGGGGTGAGCCCCCCGGTGGGGTCGGATCCGGTGGTGAGCAGGGCGAGGGCGCGGGCGGCGGCGTCGGTGGCGAGCTGGTCCAGGGCCAGCGGGTCGGGGGCCACCGGGTCGGCCGGGTAGGCGGGCGGCAGCCCGATGGCGGCGGGGGCCGCGGGCACGGCCGGCAGCGGGGGCAGGACGGTGCGGGCCACCGCCGCGCGGGCCGGAACGCCGGGGAAGTCCGGTGCGGAGCCGGGCTGTTCGCGCGCGGCATGGGCGGCGTTGCGCCGGGTCAGCTCCTCCAGGAGCTCGCGCTCCCCGCGGCCGCGCAGCAGCAACAGGACGAAGGGGTCCGCGTCGAGCAGCCGGGCGGCCCGGTAGCAGAGCGCCGCGGCGTGCTTGCAGGGCGGCCGCGCCACGTCGGGGCAGGAGCAACGCGCGACGAGCTCGCCCGCGCCGGGCAGCACCGTCTGCGCCAGGGACTGCGGAACCTCCCGCTCCAGGAGTGCTCCCAGGGCCGCGGGGTCCGCCGCGACCGCCTCCAGGAGCTCGGCCCACGCGCCGTCCGCGAAGGCGGCCAGCGACAGTTCGGTGCGGTACGGGCGGGCGCGGCTGCCCCGGACGTAGGCCACGATGCGGCCCGGGGTGACGGTGACGGCGTCGACGTGTCCCTCGGCGGCGTAGGCCCGGCCCCGGGCGAGCCGGGCCGCGTCGTGCGCGCGCGCTTCCAGGGCCGTCACCCAGGCCCGGCCCCACCAGGTCGCCGCGTCCACGCCCGCCGGCACCGTCTCGAAGGTGCGGCGGCGGTCGTCCCGTGCGGTGATCACGCGGGCCTCCGCAGGGAGACGAGGTCGGCGAGTTCGCGGTCGGTGAGTTCGGTGAGGGCGGATTCGCCGGAGCCGAGGACGGCGTCGGCGAGGGCGCGTTTGGCGTGGAGCATGTCGGCGATGCGGTCTTCGACGGTGCCTTCGGTGATGATGCGGTGGACCTGGACGGGCTGGGTCTGGCCGATGCGGTAGGCGCGGTCGGTGGCCTGGTCTTCGACGGCGGGGTTCCACCAGCGGTCGTAGTGGATGACGTGTCCGGCGCGGGTGAGGTTGAGGCCGGTGCCGGCGGCTTTGAGGGAGAGCAGGAAGACGGGGACCTCGCCGGACTGGAAGCGGTCGACGAGTTCCTCGCGGCGGGGTACGGGGGTTCCTCCGTGCAGGAGCTGGGTGGTGATCCCGCGCGTGGTGAGGTGTTTCTCCAGGAGCCGGGCCATGGTCACGTACTGGGTGAAGACCAGGACCGAGCCGCCCTCGGCGAGGATCGTGTCGAGCAGCTCGTCCAGCAGCGCGAGCTTGCCCGAACGGTGCGGGATCCGGGGCGGTTCCTCCTTCAGGTACTGCGCCGGGTGGTTGCAGATCTGCTTGAGCGAGGCCAGCAACTTCATGATCATGCCGCGTCGTTCCATGCCCTCGCTCGACTCGATCACCGCCATGGCCTCCTCCACCGCCGCCTGGTAGAGGGAGACCTGCTCCCGCGTCAGGGACACCGGATGGTCGGTCTCGGTCTTGGGCGGCAGCTCGGGGACGATGCCGGGGTCGGACTTCTTGCGGCGCAGCAGGAACGGCCGCACCAGCGCCGCCAGCCGGGCGACGGCCGCCTCGTTGCCGCCGTCCTCCTCCTGCTGGTGCTCGACGGGGCGGGCGTGCCGGGCCCGGAAGGTCGTGAGCGGTCCCAGCAGGCCGGGGGTGGTCCAGTCGAGGAGGGCCCACAGCTCGGAAAGGTTGTTCTCGACGGGCGTCCCGGTCAGGGCCACCCGGGCCGGGGACGGGATCGTGCGCAGCGCGCGTGCCGTCGCCGAATGCGGGTTCTTCACGTGCTGCGCCTCGTCCGCGACGACCAGGCCCCAGGAGACGGCGGCCAGTTCGGCGGCCGCGCCGCGCATCGTGCCGTACGTGGTGAGCACGAAGCCCCCCGACGAGGCCGACGAGGCCGACGAGCCCGACGAGCCAGCCGGCGCCGGCGAGCCCGCCGGGGCCGGCGCGTCGGATGCCTGCGGCAGGCCGTACAGGCTGCGGCCCGCGCCGTGGAAACGGCGCACCGCCGTACCCGGCGCGAACCGCTCGATCTCCCGCTGCCAGTTCCCCAGCAACGACGCCGGACACACCACCAGCGTCGGCTCCGCCCGGTCCCGGTGCAGATGCAACGCGATCAGCGTCACCGTCTTGCCCAGCCCCATGTCATCCGCCAGACAACCCCCCAGACCCAGCGAACTCATCAGATCCAGCCACGCCAGACCCCGCAACTGGTAGTCCCGCAACACCGCCTTCAGCCCCACCGGCTGCGCCACCACCGGCAACTCCCCCGTCAACCGCTCCCGCAACGCCGCGAGCGCCCCGACGGGCACGACGGGCACGGTCTCCCCGTCGGCCTCCGCCGTCCCGGTCAGTACGGTGGCCAGCGCGTCCACCGGGTCCAGCAGCCCGAGCTCCCGTTTGCGCGCCTTGCGCACCAGCTCCGGATCGACCCGGACCCACTGGTCGCGCAGCCGCACCACGGGCCGGTGCGCCTGGGCGAGCGCGTCCATCTCACCGGGGGTGAGCCGGTCCCCGCCGAGGGCGAGCTCCCAGGAGAAGGCGAACAGCGAGGCGGCGTCGAAGAAGGCGGTGCCGTCGGTGGCGGAACCGGGCGCGGCGGGGCGCACGACGGCGGTCGCGGACAGGGTACGGGCCAGCTCGCGCGGCCAGTGGACCGCTACGCCGGCCGCCGCGAGGCGGGGCGCGGCCGTGCCGAGCAGGTCTTCGAGCTCCGGGTCGGACAGGGCCAGCGCATCGGGCACGGACTGGTCGAGCAGGCGCAGCAGCGGCGGCCAGACCCGGGCGGCCCGGCGCAGCGCGAGCACGGCGTCGATCCGGGCGCGCGGCCCGAACCCGGCGGCGGCGGTCCCGGCCCACAGCTGCGCGGCGTCCGTCACCAGCGTCGGATCGGCGAGGCTGTGCACCTGCACCACGGCGGCCCCGGCGCGGCGCACGTCCGGCGGCTCGGCCTCGTCGAAAAGCCGGAAGGAGGACAGGTCCAGGCGCAGCGAGACCCCCACCCCGGTATCGGCGCCGGCCGCGACCTGCGCGGCCCACTCCTTCATGCCGGGCACCCGCTGCGGCTCCCGCGCGGCGAAGGGGAGCCCGGCGGCGAAGGGCGCGGCCGGGGTACGGGGCAGGGTGTCGGCGACGGCATCGAGGAACGCCCGGACCAGGGCCTGCGGTTCGGGCAGCGTCAGCGGGCGGCGGCCGGCGAGCGGGGTGGCGTACCCCTCGTACGGGAGGGCCGCCGCGACGGCGCGCAGGTGGGCGACGTCCTCGGCTTCGAGGGGCCCGGCGCGCCAGGCGTCGATCCCTTCGGGGGTGAGCCCGGGCAGCAGCCGGCCGCGCGCGACGAGGAGCAGGGCGAGCCGGGCCGCGGCTCCCCAGGCCCGGGTCGCAGGGTGGGAGGCGGGGCTGTGGGGTGCTCCGGCGAGCACCGGCAGGGCCTCGGCGAGGGTCAGGGTCAGCGCGGGCACGGTACGGGTACGGACCCCGTCGCCGTGCGGCCGGACCACCTGGAGCGGGCCGGGGCTGCCGCCGCCGGTCTCGGGCAGCGGATCGCCCTCGGGACACCAGAAGGCGACCCGGCCCTCGCGGGGGACGGCGGCGGGCAGGAACACCGCGGCCCGGCGCAGCAGCGGCGACGGCGGTTGTCGTGGCGGCTGCGGCGAGCTCATTGCGCTCCCCCTCCCTGACGTCTCCGGCTCCGCCCGGTCATGGCGGCTCCACTGCCGTCGAGTCTAGGCGGGCCCACCGACAACCGCCGCTGACCTGCACGGATACCGGGGTGAGGGGTGGGTCAGCGCATCCAGCGGCCCTGCTCGGTGGCGTATCCGTACTCGGGCCGTCCCGTCGTGCCGCTGGTCCGCCAGGGGACGCCGGAGTCGTCCAGCCGCAGGGTGCCAAAGGAGCCGCCGGGGCCGCTCCAGCGCAGGTCGAGGTACCAGTCGCAGTCGCAGCGCGCGGCGGTGGCCTCCACCCTGAGCACCGCGGGTTCGTCGGCGGAGACGCGCACCGGGAAGCGGGGGGCCGGGATCGGCTCCCCGGAGTCGTTGCCCGCGAGGGGGCGTGCGAGCGGACGGGGGGCGTCCAGGTCGACGGCGAACACGGCCGGGGTGAGGGCACCGCCACAGCCGAGGGACATCCGGTAGACGTTCCACGGCGGCGGGGTCCGCCGCGCGGCAACGCGTACCTCCAGCCCCTGGAGCACCACGGCCCCCTCGCCGGTGCCGTGCAGGGTGACCTCGACGATCTGGCTCCCGGCGTGCACGGCGCGCTGCGCCCGCGCCCAGCCGGGCGCGTCCGCCTGCACGGGTGGCGCGGGCACGGCCGCCGGGGCCCGCTCGGAGAGGTAGGCGTGATCGCACCCCGAGGCCCACACGTGCGACCGGACGACGGCCGCCGGTGCCGCCTGCGGTGCCTGAGACGCCTGAGACGCCTGCGGTACGGGGCTCCCCGGCGCGGCGGCGGCCGGGAGCGACGGGCGGACGCTGCCCGACGGCGACGCGGAGGGCGTCGGCAGCGCCGGTTCCGTGGCCCCCGGCGCCACCGGCCCGGCCCGACCGCCCGCCCGCGACGGCGCGGCGCCCCCGGCGGGCGGCTGGGACGGCCCCACCGCGAGCACGGCCGCCACCGTCACCGCGGCCACCACCCCCACCCCGGCCGCCACGACCCCCCGCCGCCGGTGGCGGACCCCCGCGGCGCCGCCCGCGCCCGCAGGCCGCACCACGCTCCCCCCAGCCGCTCCCCCGTGACCGGACCCTCCCCCACCCGCCTCCGGCCCCGGAACCTGAGCCGGACCCGGGCCCGGGGCCGGGGCCGGGGCCTCGGGGGGTCCGGGTGGGGTTGGGGCGCGGCGGCGGGCGTCGGCCAGGAGCCAGGCGCGGTGCAGTTCCACCGCCTCGTCCCGGGACGCCCCGCAGGCCCGGGCGAAGCGGTCCACCACCGCGAACTCCGCCGGCACCGCCTCCCCGTTGCAGTACCGGTGCAGGCTCGACCCGCTCGTGTACAGCCGCCGCGCGAGCGTCCCGTAGCTCGCTCCCCCGCGCTCCTTCAGCTCCCGCATCAGCCGCGCGAACCGCTCGGTCTCCGCATCTCCCACGACGCCCCCCGTCCCGTGACTCCGTCCCATGCCAGGGATGTTCCCCCAGGTGAAGGCATGTACGACCGTCCCAGTGTCCCGATCCCGCCCCAAGACCTCGCACCGCCCCCCGAACCGGGGAAGGCTGTTCCCGCGGCACCGCACGCCGGGCGCCACACGCCGCACGCCGCACGCCGCACGCCGCATCCGCATCTCGTACGGGGAGTACACCGTGTTCCGACGTTCCACCGCCTCCGCCGTCCTCGCGACGGCCGCCGCGCTCGCCCTCGCCCTGAGCGCCTCCGGCACCGCCACCGCCGCGGCCACCGCGCCCGGATTCCTCGGCGCCGCCGACCTGCCCCCGCACCCCTCCTCCCCCTGGACCGCGGGGAAGATCGTCAAGGGGCTGCCCGAGACCGCGCCGTTCTGCCTGGAGGGGGCCCTTCCGGCGGCCGGCAGCTGGCACCGCTCCTTCGGGACCGACCTCGACACCGGTGCCGTGCAGGTCTCCGTACGCACCGCCTCGGACGCCGCGGCCGCCAAGCTGGCCACCGCCCTGGAGCGCAGGGCCGCCGCCTGCGCCGCGGACTGGCTGCGCCGCACCCCGGGCGGCACGGCCTCCTGGCAGGACTACGGGAAGCTCCCGGTCGAGGAGGGCGCGCACGTCTACGGGGTCGACACCTCGATCCCCGAGTCCGAGCCCGGTGTGCACCTGTTCGGGATCGGCCGCGACGGTGCCACCGTGACCGTCGTCTCCTGGGGCCAGATGGGGCACCTGACCGACGCCCCCGTCCCGGCCTTCGAGAAGACGACCACCACGGCCGTGAACAAGCTCAACCCCTGACCGCCGTCACGGTGCGACCATGGACATGAGGCGATGCCCATGCGTACCGGAAACGAGCCGGTGACCGCCCGCAGTCCGCTGCGGCTGCGGTTCTGGCTGAGTCTGTGGGGGATGGTCTGGGGCGCCGCCGGGGCGGCCGCGTTCGCCCTGGCCGGCCGTCCCGGCTGGGCCGCGGCCTGCGCGGCGCTCGTCGTGCTGGCCGGGGTGGACCTGGTGGTCGTGGTCCGGCACATGCGACAGGGCCCGCACTACCAGCCGGGCCGGGACGTGCCCCCGTACAAGCCGCCCCGCCGGGGCGGCTGACTCACTCCTCGAAGCGCGCCGCAGCCAGGTACTCGGGCTGCGGGTCGAGGGCGGCGGCGAGCCGGAAGTGGCGCCGCGCCCGGTCGGGCCGCCCGGACCGCTCGTGGGTGCGGGCGAGCGCGAAGTGGGCGAAGGCGTTGTCCGGCTCCCGTTCCAGCACGACCCCGAACTCCCGCTCCGCGCGGCGCAGCTGGGCCGAGGCGAAGAAGGCCCGGGCGCGCAGCAGCCGGGCCGCGGTGTTCTCGGGGTGGGCGGCTATCACGGAGTCGAGGAGCCGGAGCGCGCCGCGCGGGTCCCGGGCGGCGAGCAGCTGCTCGGCGGCCCGGTAGTCGATGACGTGCGTCTCGGGACTGACGGCACCCGGAGCCGGCCGGTCCCCGGACCGGTCCTGCGGCTGCGGCTCCGGCTCCGGCTGCTGTGGGGGCGTGGTGTCGGACACGGTGTTCTTCCTTCCCTCTTCGGGCACGTTCAACGCCCCCCGCCGCCGGGGCTATTGCGCCGCCGCGCGCGCCGTGAGTTCCTTCCACACCGCGCGCACCTGGGGCTCCAGCTCCGCCAGCGGCCCGTCGTTGTCGATGACCAGCGTGGCCACCGCGAGCCGCTGCTCCCGGGTGGCCTGCGCGGCCATCCGGGCCGTGGCCTCGTCCTCGGTCATGCCGCGCAGCGCCGTCAGCCGGGCCAGTTGCGTCGCGGGCGCGGCGTCCACGACGACCACGAGGTCGTAGAGCGGTGCGAGCCCGTTCTCCGCGAGCAGCGGTACGTCGTGCACCACGATCGCGTCCGGTCCCGCGGCCCGTTCCAGCTCGGCGGAGCGTGCTCCGACCAGCGGGTGCACGATCGCGTTCAGGGTCCTCAGCCGCTCGGGATCGGCGAACACGACCGCGCCCAGCTTCGGCCGGTCCAGGGCGCCCCCCGCGGTCAGTACGCCCTCCCCGAAGGCCGCCACCACGGCCGCGAGCCCGGGGGTACCGGGCTCGACGACCTCCCGCGCGATGCGGTCGGCGTCCACGACGACCGCCCCGTACCCCGCCAGCAGCCGCGAGACCTCGCTCTTGCCGGCACCGATTCCGCCTGTCAGGCCCACTTTCAGCATGCTGTGCACCCTAGGCCCCGTCGGCCCGCCGCAGCCAGGCCCCCCGCACCGGCCGTGGGCCGGGAGCGGAGGCCGGGAGCGGGGACCGGGGCCCCGCCACGGCTATCCCTCGCCCTCGCGCTCCGCCAGGAAGCGCTCGAACTCGCGGCCGATCTCGTCCGCGGACGGGATCTCGGCGGGCTCGGCGATCATGTTGCCCCGGCTCTCGGCCCCGGCGGCGGCGTCGTACTGGTGCTCCAGCCCCTGGACCAGGCTGACGAGCTCCTCGTCGCCCTCCCGGATCTGGCGGTCGATCTCGGTCTGGGTGCGGTGCGCCTCGGTCCGCAGGGCGTGCGCGACGGCCGGCAGGACCAGCCCGGTCGCGGCGGTGATCGCCTCCAGCGCGGTGAGCGCGGCGTCCGGGTACGCGGAGCGCGCGACGTAGTGCGGTACGTGCGCGGCGACCCCCAGCACGTCGTGCCCGGCCTGGCCGAGGCGGAACTCGACGAGCGATTCGGCGCTGCCGGGGACCTGCGCCTCGTCGAAGGGGCTGCGGTGGCCGGGCATCAGGTCGGTGCGGTTGCCGTGCGGGGTGATGCCGACGGGGCGGGTGTGCGGGACGCCCATGGGGATGCCGTGGAAGTTGACCGAGAGCCGCACTCCGAGCCGCTCGACGATCTGCCGGACGGCCACGGCGAAGCGCTCCCACTCCACGTCCGGCTCGGGGCCGGAGAGCAGCAGGAAGGGGGCGCCGGTGGCGTCCTGGACCAGGCGCACCTCCAGGGCGGGCTCCTCGAACTCCGTCCAGTGGTCGCGCTTGAAGGTCAGCAGCGGGCGCCGGGCGCGGTAGTCCACGAGCCGGTCCGCGTCGAACCGGGCGACGAGCTGGTGGGGCAGCGAGTCCAGGAGCCGCTCGACGATCTGCTCGCCGGCTTCGCCCGCGTCGATGTACCCCTCGAAGTGGTAGAGCATGACCAGTCCGGCCGAGTCCTGGGCGAGCGCCAGGTCGGCCACCGCCAGCCCCTTGGCGTCCCACTCGTACAGACCCTGTGGATCAAGCACCGTCACCACTCCTCCCTCGCGCCGTGTTCTTGGGTGAGAACGTGCAAGGAGGCGGTGTCATTCCCCAGTTGACGCCTTTCACCGGAAGAGCCCCCACAACGGCCCGCCGCACGCGCCCCGCAACGCGGCGAGGCCCGCCCCCCGAAGGGGACGGGCCTCGTCGTCGTGCTCAGCTCGGCATGCGCCGTGGCGCGGTGCCGGTGCCGTGCGCTGCGATCAGCTCTGGCCGCCGGCCAGCTTCTCGCGGAGCGCGGCCAGGGCCTCGTCCGACGCCAGGGCGCCGGAGGTCTCGTCCGCACCCTCGGAGGAGTACGAACCGCCGGAGAGGCTGGCGCCGCCACCGGTGTTGCCACCGGCGGCCGGGGCGGCAGCGCCCTCGGCGGCAGCGGCCTCGTCGGCCTCGCGGCTCTTGATGACCTGCGCCTGGTGCTGCTCGAAGCGGACCTGCGCCTCGGCGTACTGGCGCTCCCACGTCTCGCGCTGGGTGTCGAAGCCCTCGAGCCAGTCGTTGGTCTCGGGGTCGAAGCCCTCGGGGTAGATGTAGTTGCCCTGGTCGTCGTACGAGGCAGCCATGCCGTACAGGGTCGGGTCGAACTCGACCGACGCCGGGTCGGCACCGAAGGACTCGTTGGCCTGCTTCAGGGACAGCGAGATCCGGCGACGCTCGAGGTCGATGTCGATGACCTTGACGAAGATCTCGTCGTTGACCTGGACGACCTGCTCCGGGATCTCCACGTGGCGCTCGGCCAGCTCGGAGATGTGGACCAGACCCTCGATGCCCTCGTCCACGCGGACGAACGCACCGAACGGAACCAGCTTGGTGACCTTACCCGGGACGACCTGGCCGATCTGGTGGGTCCGGGCGAACTGCTGCCACGGGTCTTCCTGCGTCGCCTTCAGCGACAGGGAGACGCGCTCGCGGTCCATGTCGACGTCGAGGACCTCGACGGTGACTTCCTGGCCGACCTCGACAACCTCGGACGGGTGGTCGATGTGCTTCCAGGAGAGCTCGGAGACGTGCACGAGACCGTCGACGCCGCCCAGGTCCACGAAGGCACCGAAGTTGACGATCGAGGAGACGACGCCGGAGCGGACCTGACCCTTCTGCAGGGTGGTGAGGAACGTCTGGCGAACCTCGGACTGGGTCTGCTCGAGCCAGGCACGGCGGGACAGGACCACGTTGTTGCGGTTCTTGTCCAGCTCGATGATCTTCGCCTCGAGCTCCTTGCCCACGTAGGGCTGGAGGTCGCGGACGCGACGCATCTCGACGAGAGAGGCCGGCAGGAAGCCGCGGAGGCCGATGTCGAGGATGAGACCACCCTTGACGACCTCGATGACGGTACCGGTGACGATGCCGTCTTCTTCCTTGATCTTCTCGATCGTGCCCCAGGCACGCTCGTACTGAGCGCGCTTCTTGGACAGGATCAGACGGCCTTCCTTGTCCTCCTTCTGGAGAACCAGGGCCTCGATCTCGTCGCCGACCTTGACGACCTCGTTCGGGTCGACGTCGTGCTTGATCGAGAGCTCGCGGCTCGGGATCACGCCCTCCGTCTTGTAACCGATGTCGAGGAGAACCTCGTCCCGGTCCACCTTGACGATGACGCCGTCGACGATGTCGCCGTCGTTGAAGTACTTGATCGTCTCGTCGATGGCCGCGAGGAACGCGTCCGCGTCGCCGATGTCGTTGACCGCTACCTGCGGAGGGGTGGTGGCGGTGGTCTCGGTGCTGCTCGTCATGTGGGAAAGGGCTCCGGTTACGGACAGAAAGTCGTAGGTACTGCTACGCCGGGAGCCCTTATCGGCATCTGCCGAAGCCGGACAGCCAAGGAAGCCCCAGATCCGCTCAAGCGGCAGGGCCTCGAAAACCGAGGGGACATCAACAGAAGCAAGCGCAGCCTGCTAGGTCTGAGGAGCACAGGCTCGCAGCGCAACTTGTAGCATACGGGGGCAGCCGGACAGGGTCAATGCGCGAAGGCGCACACCCCGGGCAGATCACCGCACAACCGGCACAATTCGTGGGCGTGGACGTCCCGATGAGCACATCGAGAAGCTGTCCGGAACGCTTCCAGAACCCATCCGCAGACTACGACGACGGGCCCCATGAACCAAGAGGACTACGCCCCCGAAGCCGCGTACGAGGCGGAAGACCCCGCCGGGGACGACGCCGAGGCCACCCGGCGTGACGCCGGGGAGGCGGAGAGCAGCCGGGCGAGCCGCGGCTGGTGGGACCGCAACGCCGACGACTACCAGAGCGAGCACGGCGCCTTCCTCGGCGACGACCGCTTCGTGTGGGGCCCCGAGGGCCTCGACGAGGAGCGGGCCGCCCTGCTGGGACCGGCCGCCTCCCTCCGGGGCAAGGACGTACTGGAGATCGGCGCCGGAGCCGCCCAGTGCTCGCGCTGGCTGGCCGCCCGGGGTGCCCGTCCGGTGGCCCTGGACCTCTCCCACCGCCAGCTCCAGCACGCCCTGCGGATCGGCGACGACGTCCCGCTCGTCGAGGCCGACGCCGGCCGGCTGCCGTTCCGCGACGGCTCCTTCGACCTGGCGTGCTCCGCGTACGGGGCCGTGCCCTTCGTCGCCGACCCGGTCAACGTGATGCGCGAGGTGCGCCGCGTCCTGCGGCCCGGCGGCCGCTGGGTGTTCTCCGTCACGCACCCCATCCGCTGGGCCTTCCCCGACGAGCCCGGGCCGGAGGGCCTCTCCGTCGCCGCCTCCTACTTCGACCGGACCCCGTACGTCGAGCAGGACGAGGAGGGCGACGCCGTGTACGTCGAGCACCACCGCACCCTCGGCGACCGGGTCCGCGACGTGGTGGCGGGCGGGTTCCGGCTGCTGGACCTGGTGGAGCCGGAGTGGCCCGAGTGGAACGACCAGGAGTGGGGCGGCTGGTCCCCGCTGCGCGGCAACCTGATCCCGGGCACCGCGATCTTCGTCTGCGAGCGCGACTGACGTGACCCGTCCCCCGCAGGGCCCCGCCGCCCACCGCGCGCCGCGGACCGCCGATCTCGACGCCCTGCCCGTACGGGAGGCCGTGCCCGCGCTCGTCGCCGCCCTGGCGGACCGGGGCGCGGCGGTGCTGTGCGCCCCGCCCGGCACCGGCAAGACCACGCTGGTGCCGCTGGTGCTGGCGGGGCTCGTGGGAGGCGGGCCGCGGCGCCGGGTGCTCGTCGCGGAGCCGCGGCGGATCGCGGCCCGGGCCGCCGCCCGGCGGATGGCGTGGCTGCTGGGCGAGCGGGCCGGGGAGTCGGTCGGCTTCACGGTGCGCGGCGAGCGGGTCGTGGGTCCCGCCGCGCTGGTCGAGGTGGTCACCACCGGAGTGCTGCTGCAACGGCTCCAGCGGGACCAGGAGCTGACCGGCGTGGACGTGGTGGTCCTGGACGAGTGCCACGAGCGGCACCTGGACGCGGACACCGCCGCCGCCTTCCTCCTCGACGTGCGCGCGACCCTGCGCCCGGAGCTGCGCCTGGTGGCGGCCTCGGCGACGACCGACGCGGACGCGTGGGCCCGGCTGCTGGGCGACCCCGGGGCCGGTGCCGGGCCCGGGGCGGGATCGCCCGCCCCGGTGGTGGAGGCCGCCTCCGTCTCCCACCCGGTGGAGACGGTGTGGGCGCCGCCGCCCCGGCCGGTGCGGCCGCCGCACGGGATGCGGGTGGATCCGGCCCAGCTGGCGCACGTGGCCTCGGTGGTCCGGCGGGCCCTGGCGGAACGCACCGGTGACGTGCTGTGCTTCCTGCCCGGCGTGGGCGAGATCGCCCGGGTCGCCGCAGCGCTGGGAGCGGTCGGCGCGGAGGTCCTCCAGGTGCACGGCCGGGCGCCCGCCGCCGTCCAGGACGCGGTGCTGACGGCCGCGCCGCACCGCCGGGTGATCCTGGCGACGGCGGTCGCGGAGTCGAGCCTGACCGTGCCGGGCGTACGGGTGGTCGTGGACTCGGGGCTCGCGCGCGAACCCCGGGTGGACCACGCCCGGGGCCTGGGGGCGCTGGCGACCGTACGGGCGTCGCGCGCGGCGGGCCGCCAGCGGGCGGGCCGGGCCGGCCGGGAGGCGCCGGGGACGGTGTACCGGTGCTGGGCCGAGGCGGAGGACGCCCGGCTGCCCGCCTTCCCCTCTCCCGAGATCCGGATCGCGGACCTGGCGCAGTTCGCGCTCCAGGCGGCCTGCTGGGGCGACCCCGACGCCGCCGGGCTGGCCCTGCCGGACCCGCCGCCGGCCGGGGCGATGGGCGCCGCGCGGGAGGTGCTGGGGGCCGTCGGCGCGGTGGACGCGGCCGGGCGGCCGACCCCGCGCGGGCAGCGGATGGCCCGGCTGGGGCTGCACCCGCGCCTGGCCCGCGCCCTGCTGGACGGCTCCGCCGCGCTGGGGTCCCGGCGGGCGGCGGAGGTCGTCGCGCTGCTGAGCGAGGAGCCGCCGCGCGAGTACGGGGACGACCTCGCCGCCGCCTGGCGCCGGGCCCGGTCGGGCGGCGACGCGTACGCCGCGCGCTGGCGGGCGGAGGCGGGGCGGCTGGAACGCGCCGCCACCGACGGGAACCCCGCTCCGCGCCCGGAGCGCACGCTGTCCGACCAGGCCGCGGCCGGGCTCGTCGCGGCCCTCGCGTTCCCGGAGCGGGTGGCGAAGGCCAAGGGCGGCGGCGCCTTCCTGATGGCGGGCGGCACGGGGGCCGAGCTCGCCGAGGCCTCGCCGCTGCGCAGTGCGCCCTGGCTGGCCGTAGCGGTCGCCGACCGGGCGCCGCACTCCCCCTCCGCCCGGGTCCGGCTGGCGGCCGTCATCGACGAGGGCGACGCCCGCGCAGCGGCCCGGCACCTGCTCACCTCCGGCGAGGAGGTGCGCTGGGAGGACGGCGACATCGTCGCCCGCACCGCCGAGCGGCTCGGGGCGATCGAGCTGACCGTCCGCCCGCTGCGCTCCCCCGACCCGGACCTGGTCCGGGCCGCCCTCCTCGACGGGCTGCGCGGTGACGGCCTGGGGCTGCTGCGCTGGTCCGCGGACGCGTTGGCGCTGCGGTCCCGGCTGGGCTTCCTGCACCGGACGCTGGGCGGCGGCTGGCCCGACGTGGCGGACGACGCGGCTCTGCTGGGCCGGGCCGGGGACTGGCTGGAGCCCGAGCTGTCGCGGGCCCGCCGCCGCGCCGACCTGGGCCGCATCGACGCGGGCCAGGCGCTGAACCGGCTGCTGCCGTGGGCCACCGGGGAGGCGGTCCGGCTCGACGAACTGGCCCCCGAGCGGATCGAGGTGCCCAGCGGCTCCCGCGTCCGCGTCGACTACTCCGCCGAGCAGCCCGTCCTCGCGGTGAAGCTCCAGGAACTGTTCGGGCTGGCCGAGACGCCGCGGGTGGCCGGGGTGCCGGTGCTGGTGCACCTGCTGTCCCCGGCCGGGCGGCCCGCCGCCGTCACCGCCGACCTGGCCTCCTTCTGGCGGGGCGGCTACCGCGCCGTGCGCGCCGAGCTGCGCGGCCGGTACCCCAAGCACCCGTGGCCCGAGGATCCGGCGACCGCCGAGCCGACCCGGCACACCAACGCCCGCCTCAGGCGCTGAGCCCGCCCTCGCGGTGGCGTTCCCCGCGGCGGCCGCGGGCCTCCAGCCAGAGGGCGGCCGCGAGCAGCGCCAGCCCGCCCAGGGCGAGGCCGGCCGGGGCGTAGGTGTGGAGTGCGAGGACCTTCGTACGGTTGGCGGAGACCAGGTCCAGGGTGTACTTCGCGTAGTCGGGCCGCATGGTGACGTGCCCGGCGAAGGCGGTGAGCTTGCCATCGGGCGCCCCGGCCGCGATGCCGCCGCGCATCTCCTGCTGGATGTCCTGTTCGGCGTTGACGGGCGCCCCCGTGACGGGATCCACCCAGAACCGGGCCGTCACCGTGTACCAGAGGGTGGTGCCGGTGGTCTGCTCGATCGTCGCCGGGTCGATGCCCTCGATCGGCATCTTCTTGGGCATGGGCACCTTGGTCCAGGGGACGGTCTGCTCGAAGTAGTAGACGTCCATGCCCCGGTAGGTGCGCGGTCCGACGTAGTGGATCGGCGACGAGGTGCGGGTCTGCGCGTCGAAGTACAGGTAGTCGCGCGGTTCGGTGAAGAACGGCCACTTGAACTCGATGCCCTGGCGCTTGACGGGGTCTGCGTCGACCATCTCGCCGGTGGCGTGCACCGGGTCCTGGGTGTGCGCGTCGAAGATGTAGCGCTCGGGGATCCGGGAGACCATCTTGCCGTCCGGCCCGATGATGTAGGACAGCGTGTCCCAGACGACGACGTCCTTGCCCGCGCTGGCCTCGATCTCCCTGGACGCCTCGACGTTGCCCTTGAGGGTCTGGACGATGGTGACCTTGTCGACCTTCTTGGGCTGCATGCCGCCGGTGTAGTCGAGCAGGGTCGCGTCCTTGGCCTCCAGCACCATCTCCTGGTACTGGTTCGGCGGGATCTTGGCCAGCCTGGGGTACGCGTACCAGCGCAGCAGTGGGGCGAGGGCCGCGCAGAACACGGCGAGGGCTAGCAGGACCAGGCTCGCTCTGCGTCGCACGGCCGGTCTCCTCTACTGTCCGGGCGCGGCGGGCGCGGTGGTGAGCAGGGGCTTGGGCGAGGTCGTGCCCTCCGGCGCCCCGAACGCCGTGACGGCGAGGACGAGGGCCAGCGCGGCGGCCAGCCCGATGGCGGCGGCGACGAGTGCGCGCATGCCGGGGCCTCCGATATCTGATGGGGCGTCAGGGAGGCGTACCGTAGCAACGCGGGGGCGAGATGAGAACCGTCTGGACCTGCGCGCGAGAAGGCCCGCCCCGCCCGGGCGGCGGGCGGAACGGGCCTGGGGCCGCGGGGACTCCGGGGCCCTACGGGGTGCGCGTGGCGGAGGCGCCGGGGGCGGGGCTCGCCTTGGGGGTGGCAGCCGGGACGGAGGGCTTCGCCGGGGAGGACGCCGACGCCGAGGGGGTCGGGGTGGGGGTCGGCGTCGGCTTCGGGGTCGGCGTGGGGGTCGGGGTCGGCGTCGGCGTGGGAGTCGGGGTCGGCTTCGGGGTCGGCGTCGGCGTGGGCGTCGGCGTGGGGGTCGGCGTGGGGGTCGGCGTGGGGGTCGGCGTGGGAGTCGGCTTCGGCGTCGGAGTCGGCGTCGGCGTGGGCTTCGGCGTCGGGGTGGGCTTCGGCTCCGGCTTCGGGGTGGCCGGCGCGCCCGTCCCGGCGCCCGTGCCCGCACCCGCACCCGTACCGCCGCCGCCCGTACCACCCGTGTCGGGAACCTCGTGCGCCCCCTGGAGGTAGTACGTGAACCAGGCCCGCACCGTCCTCAGGTACTCCCCGGACTGGTTGTAGGAGAGCACCGCCCGGTCGAGGTCGGCCCCCACCCGCAGGTCACGGGTTCCCGCGCACAGGTAGCGGCCGGCCGCCAGGGCCGCGTCGTGGACGTTGTTCGGGTCGCGGCGCCCGTCGCCGTTGGCGTCCTGGCCCCAGGCCGCCCAGGTGGAGGGGATGAACTGCATCGGTCCGACGGCCCGGTCGTGGCGGGCGTCGCCGTCGTAGGCCCCGCCGTCCGTGTCGGAGATGTTCGCGAATCCGTTGCCGTCGAGCACCGGTCCCAGGATGGGCCGCAGGGTGGTTCCGGCGGCATCGACCCGGCCGCCGCCCGCCTGCCCGGACTCGACCTTGCCGATCGCCGCGAGGAGCTGCCAGCGCAGCCCGCAGCCGGGGTCCGTCTCCGCGATCCTGCGCTCGGCCCCCCGGTACGCCGCCAGCACGCTCGCGGGTATCCCCTGGGCGCCGGCGCCCTCCCACACCACCGGCACCGTCACGGGCACCGCCGGGGCGGCCGCGTCGGGCACGGGGCCGGGCGTCGGCTGGACGGCGGGCTGTCCGCCCTCCGGCAGCAGGACGGCCGGGGGCGCGGGGCTGAGCAGCGGCGGGAGTTCGGTCATGTAGGAGGAGTCGCCGCCGGATCCCGCGGCGGGCCCCGCCGCCTCGGACCGCGCGTCCTCCCCGGCCGCGGACATCCGCCCGCCGATGCCGGAGGCCGGACCCTGCGAAGCCGTCATCGCCGCGGCGACCAGTGCCGAGACCAGAGCGGCCGCGGCGCCCCTGCGCAGTCCGCGTCCGACTATTCGTGCCGACATGAGCGGTCCCTCCCCTAGGTGTGCGCGTGACCCTACGTCAACTCCCTTCACAGGGCACGCAGCGAGGTCCGGATTTCACCGGATCCGCACGTCCCCGCGCCGCTCGCGCATACTGTCCCGGTCCCGAAGAGCAGGAGGAGCCCCCGTGCCGTTCACCCTCAGCCATGCGGCAGCCGTCCTTCCGGTGCTCCGCAGGACCGGCCGCGCCCGGGGACCGCTGGTCGCCTCCGCCCTCGTCGCGGGTTCGTTCGCGCCGGACACCTTCTACTTCGCGGACGCGGTCGTCCAGGGCCTGTTCGGCTACGGCGGCTTCGCGCACTCCCCGGCGGGCGTGTTCACCGTGGACGCCGTGCTGAGCGCCGCCCTGTGCGCGGCCTGGCTCCTGTTGCGCGAGCCGCTCCTCGCGCTGCTGCCGCGGCGCCGCCGGGGCCGGGCGTACGCGTGCGTGCGCGGCGAGGACTGGCGGGAGCGCCGGCTCCCCTCGCTCGCCCTGTGGTTCTACCTGTCGGCGGTGGCGGGCTCGCTCACGCACGTGGTGTGGGACAGCTTCACGCACCCGCACCGCTGGGGCACGGAGCTGCTGCCCCGGCTCGGGGAGCCCTTCGCCTTCGGGCTGCCGCTGTACTCCTTCGTGCAGTACGGCACTTCGGCACTCGCCGCCTGCGCCCTGCTGTGGTTCGCGGTGAGCGCGCTGCGCCGGACGCCGGTCCCGCCGGGGCCGCCCGCGGCGGTGCCCGAGCTCGGCCGCGGCACGCTGTGGGCGGCGGCCGTGCTGGTCACGGGGTGCGTGGCGGTGGGCATCACGGCGCGGGTGGTCCGCTACTTCACGTTCTTCGACCGGATCGGCACCCCGCTCGACATCATCCCGACGGTCTGCTTCGGTGCGGGCGGCGGCCTCGCCGTCGGACTGCTGCTGTACGGGGCCCTCGTGCGGCTGCGCCACCGCCCCGGACCGGCCGGACCCGGTGGACCGGCCGGTCCCGCCGACTCCCCCGACTCCGCCGGCCGGTCCGGCCGGGACGCGCGGACGCCCGCCCCCGCCGCGTAGGCGGGAACGGGCGCCCGGGCGGACGGACCGGGTACGGGCGTCAGTGCGCGGCGGACTCCCAGTCCGCGCCCACGCCCACGGACACGTCGAGCGGGGCCCGCAGTTCGACGGCGGCGGCCATCTCCCGGCGCAGCAGCTCCTCGACCCGCCCGCGCTCGCCGGGCGCGATCTCCAGCACGATTTCGTCGTGGACCTGGAGCAGCATCCGCGAGGTGAGCCCGCCCTCGGCGAGGGCCTTGTCGACGCGCAGCATGGCGACCTTGACGATGTCGGCCGCGGTGCCCTGGATGGGGGCGTTCAGCGCCATCCGCTCGGCGGCCTCACGGCGCTGGCGGTTGTCGCTGTTGAGGTCCGGCAGGTAGCGGCGGCGCCCGAACACGGTGGCCGTGTACCCCGTCGCGCGGGCCTCGTCGACCACGCGCTGGAGGTAGTCGCGGACCCCGCCGAACCGCTCGAAGAAGGTGTCCATCAGACCGCGCGCCTCGGCGGGCTCGATGTTCAGCTGCTGGGCGAGACCGAAGGCGGACAGCCCGTACGCCAGACCGTAGGACATGGCCTTGATCTTGCGGCGCATCTCGGCGTCGACCTGGGACCGCTCCACCCCGAACACCTGGGAGGCGACGGTGGTGTGCAGGTCCTCGCCGGTCGCGAAGGCCTCGATCAGGCCCTCGTCCTCGGAGAGGTGGGCCATGACGCGCAGCTCGATCTGGCTGTAGTCGGCGGTCATGAGGGACTCGTAGCCCTCGCCGACGACGAAGCCGCGGCGGATGGCGCGGCCCTCGTCGGTGCGCACCGGCACGTTCTGCAGGTTGGGGTCGGTGGAGGACAGCCGGCCCGTCGCGGCGACGGTCTGGCTGAAGCTGGTGTGCACCCGGCCGTCGGCGGCGATGGACTTGACGAGGCCCTCGACCGTGACGCGCAGTTTGGCCTGTTCCCGGTGCCTCAGCATGATCACCGGGAGTTCGTGGTCGGTCTGCTTGGCCAACCAGGCCAGGGCGTCCGCGTCCGTGGTGTAGCCGGTCTTGGTCTTCTTCGTCTTCGGCAGGTCCAGCTCGCCGAAGAACACCTCCTGGAGCTGCTTGGGCGAGCCGAGGTTGAACTCGTGGCCGACCGTCGCGTGCGCCTCCTTCACCGCCTGCTGCACGGCTCCGGCGAACTGCTGCTCCATTGCCTCCAGGTGGTCGCGGTCGGCGGCGATGCCGGCCCGCTCCAGCCGGGCCAGCAGTTCGGACGTCGGCAGCTCCATGTCGTGCAGGAGCCCGGTGGCGCCCACCTCGTCGAGCTTGGCGGTGAAGGCCTCGCCCAGGTCCAGGACGGCGCGGGCCTGCGCCATCAGCGCGTCGGCCTCGGCGGTGTCGTCCGCGTCGCCGAAGGCCAGCTGTCCGTCGGAGGCGGCCGGAGCCAGCTCCCGGTGCAGGTACTCGTTGGACAGTACGTCCAGCGCGAAGGAGCGGCGGCCCGGCTTGACCAGGTAGGCGGCGAGCGCGGTGTCCATGGTGACCCCGGCCAGGGTCCAGCCGTGCTCGGGGAAGACCCGCATCAGGCCCTTGGCGTTGTGCACGACCTTGGGCCGGGCCGCGTCGGCCGCCCAGGCGGCGAACGCCCGCTCGTCGGCCTCGTCCGCGGCGGACGGGTCGAACCAGGCGGCGGCCCCGCCGGCCGCGGCCAGCGCGACCTCGGAGACGTTGCCCTGGCCCAGGGCCCAGCTGTCGACGGTGGAGACGCCCAGCGGGCCGTCCCCGTGCGCCGCCAGCCAGGGCGCCAGCTCGCCCGCGCCCAGCACGGAGCCGTCCAGCTCCACCCCGGCGGCCGGGGCCGGGGCCGGCTCCTCGGCGGTGCCCGGGTCCACGGCCAGCAGCCGCTCGCGCAGCGAGGCGTTGCGGATCTCCAGCACGTCCAGCACTCCGGTCACCGCGGACCGGTCGTAGGGGGCGCGCTCCAGGTCGGCGGGGGCCTTCGGCAGCTCCACGTCCTTGACCATCTCGGTCAGGACCCGGTTGAGCTTGACGGCCTCCAGGTGGTCCCGGAAGTTCTGCCCGGCCTTGCCCTTGACCTCCTCGGCGCGCTCCACCAGCTCCTTGAACGACCCGAACTGGGTGATCCACTTGGCGGCGGTCTTCTCGCCGACGCCCGGGATGCCGGGCAGGTTGTCGGACGGGTCGCCGCGCAGCGCCGCGAAGTCCGGGTACTGCTGGGGGGTGAGGCCGTACTTCTCCTCGACCTTCTCCGGGGTGAAGCGGGTCAGCTCGGAGACGCCCTTGGTGGGGTACAGCACCGTGGTGCGCTCGGACACCAGCTGGAAGGAGTCCCGGTCACCGGTGACGATGAGCACGTCGAAACCGGCCGCCTCGGCCTGCGTGGCCAGCGTCGCGATCACGTCGTCGGCCTCGAAGCCGTCGACCGCGAACCGCGGCACCTTCATCGCGTCGAGGAGCTCGCCGATCAGCTCGACCTGCCCCTTGAACTCGTCGGGGGTCTTGGAACGGTTCGCCTTGTACTCGGGGAACTCCGTCGAGCGCCACGTCTTGCGCGACACGTCGAACGCCACCGCGAAGTGCGTGGGCGCCTCGTCGCGCAGCGTGTTCGCCAGCATCGACGCGAAGCCGTAGATGGCGTTCGTCGGCTGGCCGGTCGCGGTGGTGAAGTTCTCCGCGGGCAGCGCGAAGAACGCCCGGTACGCCAGGGAGTGCCCGTCCATGAGCATCAGGCGGGGGCGGTCCGCTGCGGGCGGCTGGTCGGTCTTCTTCGCTGCTGTCTCTGCCACGCCCCCGATCCTAGGCGCCCCCACCGACAAATCCGGCTTCGGTGATGTCGGCGGAGCGTGACAGGATCGGACATGTACGCGAATACGCGCGCTGCCGCGGCCGCACGGCGGGACGCGGCAGCTCGGGACGCACGACGCCCAGGATGCTCAAAGGGGAGCGACATGGCCACCAAGCCGCCCGCAGGTGATCCGGTACAGGACGCGCCGCAGGTCGCGCCCCCTCAGCACGCGGCGGCCGGGCTGCCCGCGATCGGGCACACCCTGAAGATCGCCCAGGAGCAGATGGGGATCGCCCGCACCGCGCGCACCCTCCTCAAGGTCAACCAGAAGAACGGCTTCGACTGTCCCGGCTGCGCCTGGCCCGAGGGCGACAAGCGGCACACGGCGGAGTTCTGCGAGAACGGTGCCAAGGCCGTCGCCGAGGAGGCCACCCTGCGCCGGGTCACCCCCGCCTTCTTCGCCGAGCACCCCCTCGCCGACCTCGCCGACCGTTCCGGGTACTGGCTCGGCCAGCAGGGCCGCATCACCGAGCCCGTCTACCTCCCCGAGGGCGCGGACCGCTACGAGCCGATCAGCTGGGAGCGGGCCTTCGCGGTGATCGCGGAGGAGCTGCGCGCCCTGTCCTCCCCCGACGAGGCCGTCTTCTACACCTCGGGCCGCACCAGCAACGAGGCCGCGTTCCTCTTCCAGCTCTTCGCCCGCGAATTCGGCACGAACAACCTGCCCGACTGCTCCAACATGTGCCACGAGTCCTCGGGCTCCGCCCTCAACGAGACCATCGGCATCGGCAAGGGCAGCGTCTCCCTCGAAGACCTCCACCAGGCCGAACTGATCATCGTCGCCGGGCAGAACCCGGGCACCAACCACCCGCGCATGCTCTCCGCCCTGGAGAAGGCCAAGCAGGCCGGCGCGAAGATCATCTCGGTGAACCCGCTGCCCGAGGCCGGCACCGAACGCTTCAAGAACCCCCAGAGCCCCCTCGGCATGCTCAAGGGCACCGCCCTGACCGACCTCTTCCTGCAGATCCGCATCGGCGGCGACCAGGCCCTCTTCCGCCTCCTCAACAAGCTCGTCCTCGACGCCGGCGACGCCACCGACGAGGCCTTCATCCGGGAGCACACCCACGGCTACGAGGAGTTCGCGGCCGCCGCCAAGGAAGCCGACTGGGACGAGACCCTCACCGCCACCGGCCTGACCCGCCCCGAGATCGAATCCGCCCTGGCCATGATCCTGGCCTCGCGGCGCACCATCGTCTGCTGGGCCATGGGCCTCACCCAGCACAAGCACGCCGTCGCCACCATCCGCGAGGTCGTCAACCTGCTCCTGCTGCGCGGCGACATCGGCCGCCCGGGGGCCGGCGTCTGCCCCGTCCGCGGCCACTCCAACGTCCAGGGCGACCGCACCATGGGCATCTTCGAACGGCCCGCCCCGGCCTTCCTCGACGCCCTCGACCGGGAATTCGCGATCACCTCGCCGCGCGCCCACGGCTTCGACGTCGTCCGCGCCATCCAGGCCCTGCGCGACGGCGAGGCCAAGGTCTTCTTCGCCATGGGCGGCAACTTCGTGGGCGCGACTCCCGACACCGACGTCACCGAGGCCGCCATGCGCCGGGCCTCCCTCACCGTGCACGTCTCCACCAAGCTCAACCGCTCCCACGCGGTCACCGGCCGGCGGGCCCTGATCCTGCCCACCCTCGGCCGCACCGACAAGGACGTCCAGGCCTCCGGCAAGCAGTTCGTCACCGTCGAGGACTCCATGGGCATGGTCCACGCCTCCCGCGGCAACCTCGCCCCCGCCTCCCCCCACCTGCTGTCCGAGCCCGCCATCGTCGCCCGCATGGCCCGCGCCGTCCTCGGGAAGGCCTCCGCCACCCCGTGGGAGGAGTTCGAGGCGGACTACGCCACCGTCCGCGACCGCATCGCCCGCGTCGTCCCCGGCTTCGAGGACTTCAACGCCCGCGTCGCCCGCCCCGGCGGCTTCCAGCTCCCCCACGCCCCCCGCGACGAACGCCGCTTCCCCACGAAGACCGGCAAGGCCAACTTCACCGCGGCCCCCGTCGAGTACCCCCGCGTCCCGGCCGGACGCCTGCTCCTGCAGACCCTGCGCAGCCACGACCAGTACAACACCACCATCTACGGCCTCGACGACCGCTACCGAGGCATCACCGGCGGCCGCCGCGTCGTCATGGTCCACCCCGACGACGCCGCCGAGCTCGGCCTCGCCGACGGCTCCTACACCGACCTCGTCAGCGAGTGGACCGACGGCGTCGAACGCCGCGCCCCCGGCTTCCGCGTCGTCCACTACCCCACCGCCCGGGGCTGCGCCGCCGCCTACTACCCGGAGACCAACGTCCTGGTCCCCCTCGACTCCACCGCCGACACCAGCAACACCCCCGCCAGCAAGTCCGTCGTCGTCCGCTTCGAGCAGGCCTGATAGAACGGCCACCACAGACATCGAGTTAACGAGCGTTGACGAACGGAGCATCCCGATGGCCGAGCAGCACGCCGAGCAGCACGCCGAGCAGCACGCCGTGAAGTTCCCGCAGGAAGTCCTCGACGAGTACGCGGCCCTGGGCATAGACCTGCCCGCGCTCTTCTCGGCCGGCGACCTCGGCACCCGCATGGAGATCCGCGTCCTGGAGGCATCCGCCGAGCGGGTCGTGGCCACCATGCCCGTCAAGGGCAACACCCAGCCCTACGGACTGCTGCACGGCGGCGCCTCCGCCGTGCTGGCCGAGACCCTCGGCTCCATCGGCGCGATGATGCACGGCGGGATCAACAAGGTCGCCGTCGGCGTCGACCTGAACTGCACCCACCACCGCGGCGCCCGCTCCGGCCTGGTCACGGGCGTGGCCACGCCCGTCCACCGGGGCCGTTCCACGGCCACCTACGAGATCGTCATCAGCGACGAAGCTGACCGCCGTGTCTGCACCGCCCGCATCACCTGCCTGCTGCGCGACACGGAGTCTTAACAAGCGGGCCGATACGAGCAGTTGTGCGGCCACCGGCGCCGGTCTAGCGTTCCCGCCATGGGACCGGGACCGGCGCCGCGGCGCGCCGCCACCGCCGCGCGCACGCCCCGGGCGACCGCGCACGGGACCGCCGCGCCGAGCGCCGCCGCGCCCCATGCCCGCCGCGGCGCCACCGCCCGCGGGGCGGGGCGGTGAGCGGCGGCATCGGCCCGGTGGAGCCCGGGGAGGGCACGGCCGGCCGCGAGGCCCCGCGCACGGGTCCCCGTACGCCCACGGCCCGCCTCGCGCTGCGGATCCGCGCGGGCGCGGTGCGCCGGCGGCGCGCCCTGCTGGCCCTGGCGGCGGCCGCCGTCCTGGCCGGGGGCGCCGCCCGCTGGTACGCCACCCGGCCCGAGACCGTGCCCCCGGCCGCGCCGCCACCCCCGTCCCAGACCCTCTCCCTCGGCTACGGGGATCCGCTGGAGCCGCCTCCGGCCGGGAGCGCGTTCGCGTTCACTGTGCGTGTGCGGACCTCCTCCGGTCCGGCCGTCACGCTGGAGCGGATCGGCCAGCCGTCGGGCGCGCTGGGCGTCACGATCCGGCCAGCGCTGCCGGTCACCGTGGCAGCCGGGGAAGTCCGCGAGCTGATCCTGACGATTCAGGCGAAAGACTGCGTGCATGTAGCACGGAATTCCGGGCTCCCTTTCCTGGAAGTAACCCTCAGTAATGGATTCCAGAAAGAGGATCACAGTTACATCCCCGGTGACCGTTATGCCAGGGATCTTTCCGTCGCCCTGACCAGGGCCTGTCCCGAAACCCGAGACGCCGCGCCCACGCCCCCGTCATGACCAAAAGGTCCCAGAGTCCTGGCGCGACAGGACTCAAACCGCTTTACGGTCCTCACGCGTCTCACCATGCGGACAAGACGAACCGGCCTGAATTCCCCCGTTCCACCCGCAGAGATCCGCTATGTATTACGCCGTGGCATAACAAGAGAGTCACATCATTGGCCTCAGCCCTCCATATCCCCCGATGAGCCGCTTAGAGTCACGGCCAGTTACCGCGACCGCCGGATTCACTTCAGTTCGGTTCCCCGCGTTCGACTCGGCGCGTCCCAGGGGGGACGCGGCGCCAGGAAAGGACTGATCGTGCGTCATCGTCAGCTCATCGCCGTGACCGCTGCCCTCGCCGCGGGTGCCCTCACTCTCACCGCCTGCGGATCGCGCGACGACAAGGCCGGCGGCTCCGACGGTGGCGGCACCACCGTCACCATCGCCGTCGACGCCCCCCTCACCGGCGACCTCTCGGCCCTCGGCCTCGGCATCAAGAACTCCGCCGAGCTCGCCGTCAAGCAGGCCAACGAGAAGAAGTACGTCAAGGGCGTCACCTTCAAGTTCACGGCCCTGGACGACCAGGCGCAGGCCTCCTCCGGCCAGCAGAACGCCACCAAGCTCACCGCCGACAAGGACGTCCTCGGTGTCGTCGGCCCCCTGAACTCCTCGGTCTCCGAGTCGATGCAGAAGGTCTTCGACGACGCCAAGCTCGTCCAGATCTCCCCCGCCAACACCAGCCCCTCCCTGACCCAGGGCCCCAAGTGGGCCGAGGGCCAGAAGACCCGCACCTACAAGAGCTACTTCCGCACCGCCACCACGGACGCCATCCAGGGCCCGTACGCGGCGCAGTACCTCTTCAACAAGGCGGGCAAGAAGAAGGTCTTCATCATCGATGACAAGAAGACCTACGGCGCCGGCCTCGCCGGAACCTTCAAGGGCGAGTTCACCAAGCTCGGCGGCGCCGTCGCCGGCGAGGGCCACATCGACCCCGAGTCCAAGGACTTCTCGGCGATCGTGACCCAGGTCAAGAGCTCCGGCGCCGACGTCGTCTACTACGGCGGCGAGTACCCCGCGGCCGGCCCGCTCAGCAAGCAGATCAAGGCCTCCGGCGCCAACATCCCGCTCGTCGGCGGCGACGGCATCAAGGACAAGAAGTTCGTCGAGCTCGCCGGCACCACCGCCGCCGGAGACCTCTGCACCTCCGTCGGCGCCCCCGTCGAGTCCCTGCCGTCCGCCAAGGAGTTCATCGAGAACTACAAGAAGGCCGGCTACAAGGACGACTTCTCCGCCTACGGCGGCTACTCGTACGACTCCGCCTGGGCGATCATCGAGGGCGTCAAGAAGGTCGTCGAGGCCAACGACGGCAAGCTCCCGAGCGACGCCCGCGCCAAGGTCCTCGAAGCCGTCCAGAACGTCTCCTTCGACGGCGTGACCGGCAAGGTCGCCTTCGACGAGTTCGGTGACGCCACCAACAAGCAGCTCACCGTCTACAAGGTCGACGGCGACGACTTCAAGGCCGTCGAGTCCGGCACCCTCGCCGGCTGACCCGGCGCCGCTAGCACCCGCTCGCTAGCCCTCACCCCTCACCTGCCGCGCGGGGCGCGCACAAGCGCCCCGCGCGGTGTCACATCCGTCGAAAGACTCGGAGGACCTGCGGTGCACGAACTGCCGCAACAGCTGGTCAACGGCCTGCTACTGGGATCCATGTACGGGCTCGTCGCCATCGGCTACACGATGGTCTATGGCATTGTCCAGCTCATCAACTTCGCCCACGGCGAGATCTTCATGACCGGCGGGTTCGGAGCCCTCACGGTCTGGCTGATGCTCCCCGGCGGCACCACCATGTGGGTCGCGCTGCCGCTCATGCTCATAGGCGCCGTCATCGTCGCCACCCTCATAGCCGTCGGCGCCGAACGCTTCGCCTACCGGCCCCTGCGCAGCGCGCCGCGCCTGGCGCCGCTCATCACCGCCATCGGCCTCTCCATCGTCCTCCAGCAGGCGGTGTGGGCCTGGTACCCCGACGCGAAGTCCTCCGTGAAGTTCCCCGAGATCCCCGGCGGCCCCTTCCACCTCGGCAGCATCACCATCCAGACGGGCGACGTCTTCCTCCTCCTCGCCGCCCCCATCTCCATGGCGTTCCTCGGCTTCTTCGTCAAGAAGACCCGCACCGGCCGCGGCATGCAGGCGACCGCGCAGGACCCGGACACCGCCAAGCTCATGGGCATCAACACCGACCGCATCATCACGGTCGCCTTCGCCCTCGGCGCCGCGTTCGCCGCCATCGGAGCCGTCGCCTACGGGCTCAAGTACGGCGAAGTCAACTACCGCATGGGCTTCATCCTGGGACTCAAGGCCTTCACCGCCGCGGTCCTCGGCGGCATCGGGAACATCTACGGCGCCATGATCGGCGGCCTGGTCCTCGGCCTCGCCGAAACGCTCACCACCGCCTACATCGCCGACGTCCCCGGCATGAGCCAGCTCGGCGGCCAGTCCTGGGGCAACACCTGGGCGTTCGTACTCCTCATCCTCGTGCTCCTCTTCCGACCCCAGGGTCTGCTGGGCGAGCGCGTGGCCGACAGGGCGTGAGAACCATGACGACAACCACCACGGACACCACGGACGCCCCGCAGCAGACGCTCGCCGGCCGCCCCGGGATCGCCCTCCCCGAGAAGACGGCCCGCGCCCTCGCCACCGCCGGCGGCGCCCTCACCGTCATCTCCTGCTTCCTCGCCTGGACCTGGACCGCCGCCTTCCCCGGAGACCTCACCGTCTACGGATACCCCGGCGGCCTCCAGTGGCTCGTCCTCGTCGGCGGCGCCCTCACCACCCTCTTCGGCCTCTCCTCCTACGGCATCAAGGGCCTGCGCTGGCTCACCCCCGGCGGAGCCGACGCCGCGATCAAACTCACCGCGCTCGGCACCCTGCTCACCGTGCTCTACACGGCCTGGGCCATCAGCAACACCCTCGGCGGCCTCGTCAACCTCGAACCCGGCGCCTTCGTCGCCGTCGTCACCGCCGCGGCCGCCTACATCGGCGCCCGTTCCCTCCCCTTCGAACGGCCCGCGCTCGAACTCGCGGACCCCGAAGACACCTGGTGGGAGCAGACCAAGCACAACGTCTCCAACAGCTGGGCCGTCGCCAAGGCCGCCCACGCCGGCGGCACCCCGGCACCGGCCCGCGCGCTCCCGGCCTACGCCGAGATCCTGCTCATCGCCGTGCTCCTCGCCGTCGCCCTCGGCCTCTTCACCTACGGCGTCACCACGGCCTACCAGGAACTCTTCATCGGCTTCCTGATCATCGCCGCCTTCGGCTTCACCGCCCTCAACAAGGCCGGCCTGGTCGCCCGCTTCACCGCACTCACCAACAAGCACCGCAACGTCGCCCTCGTCGGCGCCTTCGTCGCGGCCGCCGCCTTCCCCCTCACCCAGACCGACGACCAGTACGCGACGCTCGGCGTCAACATCCTGATCTTCGCCACCGTCGCCCTCGGCCTGAACATCGTCGTCGGCCTCACCGGCCTCCTCGACCTCGGGTACGTCGCCTTCCTCGGCGTGGGCGCCTACACCGCCGCCCTGGTCTCCGGCTCCCCCAACTCCCCCTTCGGAGTGCACTTCCCCTTCTGGGCCGCGATCCTCCTCGGAGCCCTCGCCTCCATGGTCTTCGGCGTCCTCATCGGCGCCCCGACCCTGCGCCTGCGCGGCGACTACCTCGCCATCGTCACGCTCGGCTTCGGAGAGATCTTCCGGATCTCGATGAACAACCTCGACGGCGTTTCCGGCCCGGACCTCACCAACGGCCCCAACGGCATCGCCGGCGTCCCCAACGTCGACCTCTTCGGCTTCGACTTCGGCGCCACCCACACCATCGCCGGATTCACCGTCGGCCGCTTCGCCAACTACTTCCTGCTGATGCTCCTGGTCACCCTCATCGTGATCATGGTCTTCCGGCGCAGCGCCGAATCCCGCATCGGCCGCGCCTGGGTCGCCATCCGCGAGGACGAGACCGCCGCCGAAGCCATGGGCATCAACGGCTTCCGCGTCAAGCTGATCGCCTTCGCCCTCGGCGCCACCCTCGCCGGCCTGGCCGGAGCCGTACAGGCCCACGTGAACTACACCGTCACCCCGGACCAGTACGTCTTCGCCAACGCCGTCCCCCCGAACTCGGCCTTCCTCCTGGCCGCGGTGGTCCTCGGCGGCATGGGTACCATCTCCGGTCCCCTCGTCGGCGGCGCCCTCCTCTTCATGATCCCCAACAAGCTCCAGTTCCTCGGCGAGTACCAGCTCCTCGTCTTCGGCATCGCGCTCGTCGTCCTCATGCGCCTGCGCCCCGAGGGCCTCATCCCCAACCGGCGCAACCAGCTCGAACTGCACAAGGACCTCGAAGCACCCACAGTCCTCGGCAAGACAGGGGCCTGATCCATGACCACCACCACGACCGAGACGGTCACCGAGACGGTGCTCGACGCCCGCGGCGTCACGATGCGCTTCGGCGGCCTCACCGCCGTCAAGAACGTCGACCTCACCGTCCGCAGCGGCGAGATCGTCGGCCTCATCGGCCCCAACGGCGCCGGCAAGACCACCTTCTTCAACTGCCTCACCGGCCTCTACATCCCCACCGAGGGCGAAGTCCGGTACAAGGGCACGGTCCTGCCCCCCAAGTCCTACAAGGTCACCGCCGCAGGCATCGCCCGCACCTTCCAGAACATCCGTCTCTTCAACAACATGACGGTCCTGGAAAACGTCCTCGTCGGACGCCACACCCGCACCAAGGAAGGCCTCTGGTCCGCCCTCCTGCGCCTGCCCAGCTTCGGCCGTGCCGAAGAAGCAAGCCACCGGCGCGGCATGGAACTCCTCGAGTTCATCGGCCTCGCCCACAAGGCCGAGCACCTCGCCCGCAACCTCCCCTACGGCGAACAGCGCAAGCTGGAGATCGCCCGCGCCCTCGCCAGCGACCCCGGCCTCATCCTCCTGGACGAGCCCACCGCCGGCATGAACCCGCAGGAGACCCGCGCCGCCGAGGAACTCATCTTCGCCATCCGGGACCAGGGCATCGCCGTCCTCGTCATCGAGCACGACATGCGCTTCATCTTCAACCTCTGCGACCGTGTGGCCTGCCTCGTCCAGGGCGAGAAGCTCATCGAGGGCACCGCCGCCGAAGTCCAGGGCGACGAACGCGTCATCGCCGCCTACCTGGGCGAACCCTTCGAAGGCGCCCCCGGCGCCGATGAGGTGGCCGAGGTCGAGGCGGCCGAGGCCGAAGCGGCCACGGCCGAGGCGGCCGGGACGCCCGGCACCACCAGCACCACCAGCACGGACGGAGAGGCCAAGTGACCGCGCTCCTGGAGGTCGAGGACCTCCGCGTCGCCTACGGCAAGATCGAAGCCGTCAAGGGCATCTCCTTCACCGTCGAAGCCGGCCAGATCGTCACCCTCATCGGCACCAACGGCGCCGGCAAGACCACCACCCTGCGCACCCTCTCCGGACTCATCAAGCCGCGCGGCGGCCAGATCAAGTTCGAGGGCAAATCGCTCAGGAAGGTCCCCGCGCACGACATCGTCTCGCTCGGGCTCGCCCACTCCCCCGAGGGGCGGCACATCTTCCCGCGCATGACGATCGAGGACAACCTGCTGCTCGGCGCGTTCCTGCGCAGCGACAAGGACGGGATCCAGCAGGACGTCAACCGCGCCTACGAGCTCTTCCCGATCCTCGGCGAGCGCCGCAAGCAGGCCGCGGGCACCCTCTCCGGCGGCGAGCAGCAGATGCTCGCCATGGGCCGCGCGCTCATGTGCCGCCCGAAGCTGCTCATGCTGGACGAGCCCTCCATGGGTCTCTCCCCGCTCATGATGCAGAAGATCATGGCGACCATCGCCGAGCTCAAGGCCGCCGGCACCACCATCCTGCTCGTCGAGCAGAACGCCCAGGCCGCGCTGTCCCTGGCCGACCAGGGCCACGTCATGGAGATCGGCAAGATCGTCCTGTCGGGCCCGGGCCGCGAGCTCCTCGTCAACGAGGACGTCCGCAAGGCCTACCTCGGCGAGGACTGACCCCGCCGCCCGTACGCGTGAGGCCCGTCTCCCCTCGGGGGGAGACGGGCCTCACGCGCGTGCGGCGCCGCTACTGCTTCGCGGCGTTCTTCTTCTCCTCGGCGTCCTCGATGACCGCCTCCGCGACCTGCTGCATCGACATCCGGCGGTCCATCGACGTCTTCTGGATCCACCGGAACGCCGCCGGCTCCGTCAGCCCGTACTGGGTCTGCAGGATGCTCTTGGCCCGGTCCACGAGCTTGCGGGTCTCCAGACGGGCGGAAAGGTCCGCCACCTCCTTCTCCAGCGCCCGCAGCTCAGCGAAGCGCGACACCGCCATCTCGATGGCCGGCACGACGTCGCTCTTGCTGAAGGGCTTCACCAGGTACGCCATGGCCCCGGCGTCCCGGGCCCGCTCGACGAGGTCGCGCTGCGAGAACGCGGTCAGCATGAGGACCGGGGCGATGGACTCCTCCGCGATCTTCTCGGCGGCGGAGATCCCGTCGAGGACCGGCATCTTCACATCGAGGATCACCAGATCGGGCCGGTGCTCACGGGCCAGCTCGATGGCCGTCTGCCCGTCCCCGGCCTCCCCGACGACGGAGTAGCCCTCCTCCTCCAGCATCTCTTTGAGATCCAGACGGATGAGCGCCTCGTCCTCGGCGATGACGACCCGGGTCGTCAGCGGCGGAACGTGCGACTGGTCGGCGTCGGGCGTGGGCGTCGACTCGTGCTCGGCGGTCACGGGGGGCTCCTCTTTGCGGGGCGGTGCTGCTTGTATGAGCCTACCTAGCTGCAGTGCGCGATGGTCACCCGGTACACTCCGACCAGCGACCTGGCCGGGTTGGCGGAATGGCAGACGCTGATGTCTCAAACACATCTGTCCGAAAGGACGTGCGGGTTCGAGTCCCGCACCCGGTACTTGTCCGAAGAGCGGACGTTCACCTTCGCGTGACGTCCGCTTTTTGCTGCGTACGGCGATGTCCGGTCACCCGGAGTGCACGCGCACCGGGCCGACCCCCTGGAGCGGCAGGTCCGCGCAGTCGGCGTCGGAGACGTCCTGCCGCATGCGGGTGTGGACCTTGAGGTTGCGGTCGCGGGCGCGCCGGTCCAGTGGCCGATGGCCTGGGCAGCGACCTGCTCTTCGGGGTATTCCTTGATCGTCATGTGGGGAACGCACGACCTCGACCTTGGTCGAGGTCAAGGGACCGAGGAGGCCCGCGGTGAGCGAGAAGGCCCGGAAGCTGTTCGACGCGCTGGATCTGGACCGGAACGGCGAGCTGACCCGTGCGGAGGTGATCTCGGCGTTGCGGAGCAAGGGGCCGACGCTGGCGGCCCGGGGGGATCTGCCGTTCTGGGGGGTGGGGGACGCGCAGGCGTCGTCGGCGTTGTTCGACGCGGCGGACGCGAACGGGGACGCCGTGCTGTCGTTCGAGGAGTTCGCGGTGGTGGTGGACCGGCGGTTCGGCTGGTGACACCCCGGGGGGGGCGGGGGGGTGTCACCTGGCCGGGGGGTCAGCGGACGGCGTCGCCGATGTGGTGGATGCGGACGAGGTTGGTCTTGCCGCTGACGCCGGGGGGTGAGCCGGCGGTGATGACGACGATGTCGCCGGGGACGCAGCGGCCGATGCGCAGGAGCTGTTCTTCGACCTGGGCGACCATGGCGTCGGTGGAGTCGACGTGGGGGCCGAGGAAGGTTTCGACGCCCCAGGTGAGGTTGAGCTGGGAGCGGGTGGCTTCGTCGGGGGTGAAGGCGAGGAGCGGGATGGGTGAGCGGTAGCGGGAGAGGCGGCGGACCGTGTCGCCGCTCTGGGTGAAGGCGACGAGGAATTTGGCGCCGAGGAAGTCACCCATTTCGGCCGCCGCGCGGGCGACGGCTCCGCCCTGGGTGCGGGGCTTGTTGCGGTCGGTGAGCGGGGGGAGGCCCTTGGCCAGGATGTCCTCTTCGGCGGCTTCGACGATGCGGGCCATGGTGCGGACCGTTTCGACGGGGTGCTTGCCGACGCTGGTCTCACCGGAGAGCATGACCGCGTCGGTGCCGTCGATGACGGCGTTGGCGACGTCGGAGGCTTCGGCGCGGGTGGGTCGGGAGTTCTCGATCATCGAGTCGAGCATCTGCGTGGCGACGATGACCGGCTTGGCGTTGCGCTTGGCGAGCTTGACGGCGCGCTTCTGGACGATGGGGACTTGCTCCAGCGGCATTTCGACGCCGAGGTCGCCGCGGGCGACCATGATGCCGTCGAAGGCGGCGACGATGTCGTCGATGTTGTCGACGGCCTGGGGCTTTTCGATCTTCGCGATGACGGGGAGGCGCCGGCCCTCCTCGTCCATGATGCGGTGGACGTCCTCGATGTCGCGGCCGCTGCGCACGAAGGACAGGGCGATGACGTCGGCGCCGGTGCGCAGGGCCCAGCGGAGGTCGTCGATGTCCTTTTCGGACAGGGCGGGGACGGAGACGGCGACGCCGGGGAGGTTGAGTCCCTTGTGGTCGGAGACCATGCCGCCTTCGATGACGCGGGTGTGGACGCGGGGGCCGTCGACGGCGGTGACTTCGAGGGTGACGCGGCCGTCGTCCACGAGGATGCGTTCGCCGGTGGTGACGTCGGCGGCGAGGCCCTTGTAGGTGGTGCCGCAGGTGTGACGGTCGCCCGGGTGGTCTTCGACGGTGATGGTGAATTCGTCACCGCGTTCAAGGAGTACGGGGCCTTCGTGGAAGCGGCCGAGGCGGATCTTCGGGCCTTGAAGGTCGGCGAGGATGCCGACGCTGCGGCCGGTCTCGTCGGAGGCCTTGCGTACGCGCTGGAAGCGCTCCTCGTGTTCGGCGTAGGTGCCGTGGCTGAGGTTGAGGCGGGCGATGTCCATTCCGGCTTCGACCAGGGCTTTGATCTGGTCGTATGAGTCGGTGGCGGGGCCCAGGGTACATACGATTTTCGCTCGGCGCATGGGTCGAGCGTATGCCCCTACCAGACAGTAGGAAATTGGTTCCGGGTGTCCACTCAACAACCGTTGGGCAAAAGGTTGTTGACAATTGTTGAATGTGCGTGGGGGTGCTCTGATGAGCACCCCGACAGGGGCACGTGTTCGGCGTTTCGTACGGGTTTCAGAGCTGCGGCGGGGTCATCGTGAAGCGGGCGTTGACCTGGGCGCGGACGGTCTGGCGCTGGGGTTCGAGATCGAGCGGCGGGGCGACGGAGTCCTCGGTCTCGGCGGCGAAGGCCATGGTGCGCATCCCCCCGCCGCCCGGGCGGGCGAAGGGGGCGCCGTCCTCGGCGCCGAGGTCGGCGAGTTCGACGAGGGCGGCGAGTTCGGCGCCGAGCGCCCGGGCGTACTCGCGGGCGCGCTGGACGGCTTCGAGGACGGCCTGGCGGCGGGCTTCGCCGTGGGCGGGCGAGGTGGGGCGCAGGGCCCACCAGGGTCCGTCGACCTGGGTGAGTTCGAGGTCGGCGAGGCGGGTGGTGAGTTCGCCGAGGGTGGTGAAGTCGCTGAGTTCCGCGGTGATGTGGACGCGGCCGTGGTAGGCGCGGACGCGTTCGGCGCGGCCGTGGCGGGTGAGCTCGGGGGTGATGGAGAAGGCGCCGGTTTCGAGTTTTTCGACGGGTTCGCCGTAGCTCTTGATGAGGTCGAGGACGGCGGTGTTGCGGCGGGTGAGGTCGTCCAGGGCGGTGCGGCGGTCGGTGCCGCGGGCGCTGACGGTGATGCCGATGCGGGCGATTTCGGGGTCGACTTCGAGGCGGGCTTCGCCGCGGACGGCGACGCGGGGGGTCTCGGGGGTTCCGTAGGGCTGGTGTGCGGGGTCGTGGGTCATGGATTCACTGTCGCACTGTCGCCCGTTCGGGTGTGGTCATCGGATCGAAACCTGCCGGGGGTGTTGCGCTTTGTTACCCGTGGGTCAGAATCTACGCGCGTTGTTCACGCCTCAAAAGGGGAGATGGCATGACGTTCGACCGTAGGAAGTTCATGGGGGCTTCGGCCGCGACGGGTGCGGCCGCGGCGCTGGCGGGGGCCACGAGCACCCCGGCCGCCGCGCTGGAGGGCCCGTCGGCGCAGCGGGGGAAGGGGCCGCGGACGTACGCGTTCACGGTGATGGGGACGACCGATCTGCACGGGAACGTCTTCAACTGGGACTACTTCACGGACAAGGAGTTCGACGACAAGGCGCACAACGACGTCGGTCTGGCGAAGATCTCGACGCTGGTGGAGCAGGTGCGGGCGCGCAAGGGGCGCTGCAACACGCTGCTGATCGACGCGGGCGACACGATCCAGGGCACGCAGTTGTCGTACTACTACGCGAAGGTGGATCCGATCACCGCGCGGCGCGGTCCGGTGCATCCGATGGCGCAGGCGATGAACGCGATCGGGTACGACGCGGCGGCGCTGGGGAACCACGAGTTCAACTACGGGATCCCGGTGCTGCGGAAGTTCGAGGAGCAGTGTGATTTCCCGCTGCTGGGGGCGAACGCGCTGGACGCCAAGTCGTTGCGGCCGGCGTTCGCGCCGTACAGCATGCACCGGTTGCGGACGCCGCACGGGCGGGACGTGAAGGTGGCGGTGCTGGGGCTGACGAACCCGGGGATCGCGATCTGGGACAAGGCGAACGTGCAGGGGAAGATGACGTTCCCGGGTCTGGAGGAGCAGGCGGCGAAGTACGTGCCGAAGCTGCGGTCGATGGGTGCGGACGTGGTGATCGTCTCGGCGCATTCGGGGTCGAGCGGTACGTCGAGCTACGGGGACCAGCTGCCGTACGTGGAGAACGCGGCGGGTCTGGTGGCGGAGCAGGTGCCGGGGATCGACGCGATCCTGGTGGGTCACGCGCACACGGAGATCCCGGAGTACCGGGTGAAGAACCGGGCGACCGGCAAGGACGTGGTGCTGTCGGAGCCGTTGAAGTGGGGGCAGCGGCTGACGCTGTTCGACTTCGAGCTGGTGTGGGAGGCGGGCCGCTGGTCGGTGGCGAAGGTGTCGGCGCAGGTGCTGAACTCCAACACGGTGGCGGAGGACCGGAAGATCGTGCGCTTGCTGTCGGACGAGCACCGCAAGGTGGTGGCGTACGTCAACCAGGTGATCGGGACCTCGACGCAGGCGATGTCTTCGGCGGACGGCCCGGTGAAGGACGTGCCGATCATCGATCTGATCAACCACGTGCAGGCGGAGACGGTGCGGGCGGCGCTGGCGGGTTCGCAGTGGGCGTCGCTGCCGGTGCTGTCGCAGGCGTCGTGCTTCTCGCGGACGGCGTCGATTCCGGCGGGGCGGATCACGATCAAGGACGCGGCGGGGCTGTACCCGTTCGAGAACACGCTGGAGGCCCGGCTGCTGACGGGCGCGCAGCTCAAGGACTACCTGGAGTTCTCGGCGCGGTACTACGTGCAGACGGCCGTGGACGCGCCGGTGGACGTGGCGAAGCTGACGAACGCGGAGGGGATTCCGGACTACAACTACGACGCGGTGTACGGGCTGGCGTACGACGTGGACGTGTCCCGGCCGGTGGGTTCGCGGATTTCGGGGCTGTCGTTCCAGGGGAAGCCGGTGGATCCGGCGGGGCGGTTCGTGTTCGCGGTGAACAACTACCGGGCCTCGGGGGGCGGGAACTTCCCGCACGTGCCGCAGGCCGGGCAGTTGTGGGCCAATTCGGAGGAGATCCGTAACACGATCATCCAGTGGGTGAAGGCGAAGGGGACGGTGGATCCGGCGGAGTTCGCCTCGGTGGACTGGCGTCTGACGCGGGCGGGTGTGCCGGTGTTCTAGCCGGTCGCCGCGGTTCAGGGGTGTTCGACGAGCGGGAGCAGCTCGCCCGCGGGGTGCGGGCGGGTGTGCTCCCGTTGTTCGAGGCCGAAGGTGGTGAAGGCGGTGCGGTGGGGCTGGGGGTAGGGCTCCTTGTCGGTGAGGGTGTTGAGGATGGCGGCGCTGCGCCAGGCGGCGAGGCCGAGGTCGGGGGCGCCGACGCCGTGGGTGTGGCGTTCGCCGTTCTGGACGAAGACGGTGCCGGTGACGGAGGGGTCGAGGACCATGCGGTGGCGGTCGTCGATGCGGGGGCGGCCGGAGGAGTCCTTGCGCACGTAGGGGTCGAGGCCGGCGAGGAGGCTGCTGAGGGGGCGCTCCTCGTAGCCGGTGGCGAGGACGACGGCGTCGGTGGTGAGGCGGGAGCGGGTGCCCTGCTGGGCGTGTTCGAGGTGGAGCTCGACCTTGGTGGTGGCGACGCGGCCCGCGGTGCGGACGCTGACCCCGGGGGTCAGGACGGTGTCGGGCCAGCCGCCGTGGAGGGTGCGGCGGTAGAGCTCCTCGTGGATGGCGGCGATGGTGGTGGCGTCGATGCCCTTGTGGAGCTGCCATTGGGCGGGGACGAGCTGGTCGCGGACGGGTTCGGGGAGGGCGTGGAAGTAGCGGGTGTAGTCGGGGGTGAAGTGTTCGAGGCCGAGCTTCGAGTACTCCATGGGGGCGAAGGAGGGCGTGCGGGCGAGCCAGGTGAGGCGTTCGCGGCCGTGGGGGCGGGCGCGCAGCAGGTCGAGGAAGACCTCGGCGCCGGACTGGCCCGATCCGATGACGGTGACGTGCTCGGCGGCGAGGATGCGGGCGCGGTTGTCGAGGTAGTCGGCGGAGTGGATGACGGGGACGGTGGGGGCGTCGGCGAGGGGGCGCAGGGGTTCGGGGACGTAGGGGGCGGTGCCGATGCCGAGGGCGAGGTTGCGGGTGTGGGTGCGGCCGAGTGCGTCGGCTTCGCCATCGGTGTCGAGCTGGGTGTAGTCGACTTCGAAGAGGTCGCGTTCGGGGTTCCAGCGGACGGCGTCGACCTGGTGGCCGAAGTGGAGTCCGGGGAGGCGGCCGGCGACCCAGCGGCAGTAGGCGTCGTATTCGGCGCGCTGGATGTGGAACTGCTCGGAGAAGTAGAAGGGGAAGAGACGTTCCTTGTGCTTGAGGTAGTTCAGGAACGTCCAGGGGCTGGTGGGGTCGGCGAGGGTGACGAGGTCGGCGAGGAAGGGCACTTGGAGCGTGGCGCCGTCGATGAGGAGTCCGGGGTGCCAGCGGAAGTCGCGGCGCTGGTCGTAGAAGGCGGTGGCGAGGGGGCCGATGCCTTGCTGCGGGAGGCCTTGGGCGAGGGCGGCGAGGGAGAGGTTGAACGGGCCGATGCCGATGCCGACGAGGTCGTGGGGTGCATCGAGGGGGGCGGCGGTCATGGGCGGGTTCTGCCTTCCAGGAGGGCGACGAGGGTGTCCAGGTCCTGCGCGGTGGTGTGGGGGTTGAGCAGGGTGGCCTTGAGCCAGAGGCGGCCGTCGGCGGTGGCGCGGCCGAGGACGGCGGTGCCGTCGTGCAGGAGGGTGCGGCGCAGGGTGGCGAGGTGGCCGTCGTCCGTGGGGGTGGGCCGGAAGAGGACCGTGGTGAGGGTGGGGGGCGCGTGGAGTTCGAAGCGGGGGTGTGCGTCGAGGAGTTCGGCGAGCCGGTGGGCTGCGGTGCAGGTGAGGTCGATGAGGTGGGCGAGGCCGTCGCGGCCGAGTGAGCGCAGGCTGACGGCGATCTTGAAGGCGTCGGGGCGTCGGGTGGTGCGCAGGGAGCGGCCGAGGAGGTCGGGGAGGCCGGCCTCGGTGTCGTCGGTGGCGTTGAGGTAGTCGGCCTGGTGGGCGAGGGGGGCCAGGAGGTCGCGGTCGGGGACGGCGAGGAGGCCCGCGGCGACGGGTTGCCAGCCGAGTTTGTGCAGGTCGAGGGTGAGGGAGCGGGCGCGGGTGAGGCCGTCGAGCCGGTGGCGGTGGCGGGGGCTGAGGGCGAGGGTGCCGCCGTAGGCCGCGTCGATGTGGAGGTCGGCGCGGTGCTGGTCGCAGACGTCGGCGAGGGGGGTGAGGGGGTCGATGAGTCCGGCGTCGGTGGTGCCGGCGGTGGCGGTGACGAGGTGGGGGCCGGGGGTGGTGGCGAGGGCCTCGGCGAGGGTGGCGGGGTCCAGGACGCCGGTGGGGGTGGGGAGGGCGACGGCGGGGGGCAGGCCGAGGAGCCAGGCGGAACGCGGGACGGAGTGGTGGGCGTTGGCTCCGTGCAGGACGGTCAGGCGGGGGCCGTGGCGTTCGCGGGCCAGGAGCAGGGCCAGTTGGTTGGCCTCGGTACCGCCGGTGGTGAGGAGGGCGTCGGCGCGGGACGTGCCGTAGAGCTCGGCGGCGAGGGTGCTGGTGAGGTGGGCCTCGATGGCGGAGGCGGCGGGGGCCTGGTCCCAGGAGTCGAGGGAGGGGTTGAGGCAGCTCGCGGCGAGGTCGGCGGCGGCGGCGACGGCGAGCGGGGGGCAGTGCAGGTGGGCGGCGCACAGCGGGTGGGCGGGGTCGGCGGCGCCGGCGGCGAGGGTGTGGACGAGGGTGCGGAGGGCTTCGTGGTCGCCGCGTCCGTGCTCGGGCAGTACGTCGCCCAGCGCGGCGGCGACGCGGGCGGCGACGGTGTCGGGGCCGCCGGCGGGGAGGGGCCCGCCCCGTTCTTCGGCGCCGGTGCGCAGGGCGGTGAGGACGGTGTCCAGGAGGGGCCGCAGTGCGTCGCCGCCGTGGCGTCCGCCGGCGAGCGGGGGCGCCGGCGGGGGCGTGGGCGCGGTCATGGGGCCTCCGGGGGCTCGGCGGTGCGGGGCGCCGCGCGGCCGAGGCCGGGCGGGACACCCGGCCGGTACAACGATCCGACCCGAATGGGGTAACCGCCGGGGTTTGTCCGGGGTCACTTTCCAGCCGCCGCCCCGCGTCCCCGCCACCCCGCGCCGAAGCCGAAGCCGAAGCCGAGACCGAGACCGGTCCCGGGGCCAGGTCCGGCCCCGGGACGGCGGCCGGGGGTCAGGAGCGGCGGAGCGGGAGGGCGCGGGCGAGGTCGTCCAGCTGGTCGACCAGCTGGCGGCGCAGGAGCGGGAGGATGCCCGGGGTGTCGAGGGCGGCGAGGCCGGCCTGGAGGTGGGCCTCGTCGACGGCGTGGGAGGGGAACGCCCAGCGGCCCGCGGCCTGACCGATGGCGGGCCCGCGGCGGGCGGCGAGGGCGATGGCGTCCGGGTAGTAGCGGGGGACGTACTCGCTGACGAGGTCGGCCTGTTCGGGCTTCCAGAAGCCCTGGGCGGTGGCGCTGAAGAGGTAGTTGGACAGGGTGTCGTCGTGGAAGAGGCGGTTCCAGGCGGCGGCCTTGGCCTCGGGGGTGGGCAGGGCGGCGTGGCAGCGGGCGGCGCCTTCCCGGCCGGTGGCGCTGGGGTCGGCGGCGAGGGCGGCGTCGATGGCGGCTTCGTCGACCGCGCCGAGGACCGACAGCCGGGCCAGGATGCGCCAGCGCAGTTCGGGGTCGAGTACGGGGCTGCCGCCGACGGTGCCGTCGGCGAGCCAGGCGGCGAGGGTGTCGGGCTGGGTGGCGCTGTCGATGGCGGTGCGGACCGCGGTCAGGCGCAGTCCGGGTTCGCGGCCGTCCTCGGTGCGGCGCAGCAGGGCGCGGGCGATGGAGCCGATGGTGGTGAGGGCGGCGCCGCGCTGCGCGGGGGCGGTGTAGTGGTCGGCGATCTGGGTGCGGGCGAAGGCGAGGACGCCCTGGACGACGGCGAGGTCGCTCTCGTCGGGGAGGTGGGCTTCGGCGGTGGCGAGGTAGGTGGCGGGGGCGAGTTCGCCGTCGCGGACCATGTCGCGCAGGCAGGCCCAGATGACGGTGCGGGTGAGGGGGTCGGGGACGCGGGAGAGGTCGCGCAGGGCGGTGTCGAGGGAGGTTTCGTCCAGGCGGATCTTGGCGTAGGTGAGGTCGCCGTCGTTGAGGACGAGCAGGGCGGGGCGGGGGCCGCTCGCGGAGAGGATCTCCTCGGAGGGGACGTCGAGGTCGAGGAGTTCGGCGCGTTCGAGGCGGTTGTCGGGGGTGCGGGCGTAGGTGCCGGCGGTGATGCGGTGGGGGCGGCTGCCGGTGCGGTCGACGGTGAGGGTCCAGCCGCCGGGGCTCTCCTGGACGCGGGGGGTGAGGGTGTCGATGCCGGTGGTGCGCAGCCAGATCTCGGCCCAGGCGTGGACGTCGCGGTCGGTGTGGGCGGCGAGGGAGTCGACGAAGTCGGCGAGGGAGGCGTTGGCGAACTTGTGTCGGGCGAAGTGGGTGTTGATGCCCGCCAGGAAGTCCTTCTCGCCGAGCCAGGCGACGAGCTGGCGCAGGGCGGAGGCGCCCTTGGCGTAGGAGATGCCGTCGAAGTTGAGGAGGGCGGAGGCGGTGTCGGGGACGTCGTCGGGGCCGGGGGCGACGGGGTGGGTGGAGGGGCGCTGGTCGGCGTCGTAGCCCCAGGACTTGCGGGTGACGCCGAATTCGGTCCAGGTGTCGGTGAAGCGGGTGGCTTCGGTGAGGGTCTGGTAGCCCATGTATTCGGCGAAGGACTCGTTGAGCCAGATGTCGTCGAACCAGGCCAGGGTGACGAGGTCGCCGAACCACATGTGGGCCATTTCGTGGGCGATGACCATGGCGCGGGTCTGGCGTTCGGTGTCGGTGACGGCGGAGCGGAAGACGAATTCGTCGCGGAAGGTGACGAGTCCGGGGTTCTCCATGGCGCCGGCGTTGAACTCGGGGACGAAGGCCTGGTCGTAGGAGTCGAAGGGGTAGGGCTCGGCGAACTTCTCGTGGTAGCGGTCGAAGCAGGCGGTGGTGACGGAGAGGATCTCGTCGGCATCGGCGTCGAGGTGGGGGGCGAGGGAGCGGCGGCAGTGGAGGCCGAAGGGGAGGCCGGCGTGTTCGGTGGTCACGCTGTGCCAGGGGCCGGCCGCGACGGCGGCGAGGTAGGTGGAGATGCGGGGGGTGGGGGCGGAGGTCCAGACGCCGGCGCCGTCCCCCGAGGGGTGTCCCGTGCGGTCGCCGGTGCGGGTGGTGATGCCGTTGGCGAGGACGGTCCAGTGGGCGGGGGCGGTGACGGTGAAGGCGAAGACGGCCTTGAGGTCGGGCTGGTCGAAGGCGGGGAAGACGCGCTGGACGTCGTCCATGAACATCTGGGAGTAGACGTACGTCTCCCCGTCGGCGGGGTCGGTGAAGCGGTGCAGGCCCTCGCCGGTGCGGGAGTAGCGCATGCGGGTGTCGAGGCGCAGTTCGTGGGGGCCTTCGGTCAGGCCGGTGAGCGGGAGCCGGTCGTCACTGAGGGCGGCGGGGTCGAGGGGGGTGCCGTCGAGCGTGGCGGAGCGCAGTTCGTCCGGCTTCAGTTCCACGAAGGTGTCGCCCGTGGTGCGGGCGGTGAACCTGATGGTGGTGGTGGAGTCGAAGGTGTCGTCGCCGGTGGTCAGGTCGAGGGCGACGGCGTAGTCGTGGACGTCGAGGAGCTGGGCTCGGAGCTGCGCTTCGTTGCGCGTCAGTGCGGACATGCGCCCATGCTGCCTGACGGCCGGTCCGTGCCGAAGGGGGCGGGGGCCGCGGGGCCCGGCCCCCTCCGGGGCGGCGGAGGTTACTGGTCTTCGCCGGCGGCGATGGTCTCGTGGTGGCGGATGACCTCGGCGATGATGAAGTTGAGGAGCTTCTCGGCGAAGGCCGGGTCGAGCTTGGCGTTCTCGGCGAGCTGGCGCAGGCGGGCGATCTGGCTGGCCTCGCGGCCCGGGTCGGCCGGGGGCAGCTGGTGCTTGGCCTTGAGGTGGCCGACCTGCTGGGTGCACTTGAAGCGCTCGGCGAGCATGTGGACCACGGCCGCGTCGATGTTGTCGATGCTGTCGCGCAGGCGGGACAGTTCGGCGGTGACGTTCTCGTCGATCTCGTCGATGTCGCTGTTGTTCATGGTTCCCGAGAATACGTGGCGGCCGCGGCCGGTACCCCGTCCAGTCGGTCCGTGAGACGCAGGCCTCACAGGGGCAGGAGGGCGGTGACGAGCCAGCCGCCCTCGGGGGCGGGTCCGGCGGTGAGGGTGCCGCCGAGGGCTTCGGCGCGTTCGGCCATTCCGGCGAGGCCGTAGCCGCCGCCGCGGGCCTTTTCGGAGAGCCGGGCGGGGCGTCCGCCGTCGTCGGCGACGCGTACTTCGAGGCCGGTGGGCAGGGTGCGCAGCCCGATGCGGACGGCGGTGGCGGTGGCGGCGTGCTTGGAGATGTTGGTGAGGGCTTCGAGGACGATGCGGTGGGCGGTGGCGGCGACGTGGGCGGGGACGCGTGCGTCGAGGCCGTCCTCGATGAAGAGGGCGACGGGCGGGCCGGTCGCGGCGAAGCGTTCGGTGAGGCGGCGCAGGTCGTCGAGGCCGGCGACGGGGGCGGCCGGGGCGGGGGCGGGGCGGTCGGCTTCGTCCTCGCGGAGGATGGCGACGAGGCGGCGCATGGAGCCGAGGGCTTCGTCCCCGGCGGTTTCGATGCGGCCGAAGGTCTCGGCGGCGCGTTCGGCGGAGACCTTGGTGAAGCGGGCGGCGCGGGCCTCGACGACGATGCCGGTGACGTGGTGGGCGACGAGGTCGTGGAGTTCGCGGGCGAGTTCCAGGCGTTCGGCGGTGCGTACGGCGCGCAGGTCGCGCACGCGCTGGACGGACTGCAGGCGCAGCAGGACGGAGTAGGCGCCGACGACGACGGCCAGGACGGAGAAGAGCAGGGTGAAGCGGCCGGGGTCGGCGTCGCGGACGGGTACGGCCATGCAGCCGAGTCCGAGGAGGGGACCGAGGACGGCGGCGGTGCGGGCGGGGGCGCGCAGCAGGACCTGGGTGAGCAGGACGAGCAGGGCGATGGCCTCGCCGCCGCCCCAGACGACGAGGGGGTGGTTGCCGAACATCAGCAGGAGGGTGACGGTCCAGGTGGTGGCGGCGGCGAACCAGGCGCGCGGCAGGAGCGGGATGCGGGGCCAGGGGGCGGCGCTGAGGCAGACGAGGACGCCGGAGATCCAGACGGCGGCGTGCGGGACGCTGGGCTGGCGGGCGAGGACGACGCCTTCGAAGGTGACGAGGGCCAGCAGGACCAGGGAGAGCAGGACGCGGGTGATGCGGGCGCCGCCGGGATGGCGGCGCGCCCAGGAGGCGAGGGGGCTCATCGTGTCCCCCTCGGCGGGCGAGCCCTACGGCGGGGGCGGCCGGGGCGGTGGGCCGGGGGGCGGGGGTGGTTCACGCCGGGTTGGCGGCGAGGCCGCTCTCCCAGGCCCAGGCGGCGATCTCGACGCGGTTGCGGGCGTCGAGTTTGGCCTGGACGTTGGCCAGGTGGGTCTTGACGGTGGACAGGGAGACGTACAGCTCGGCGGCGATCTCGGCGTTGGTGAGGCCGCGGGCGAGGCAGCGCACGACTTCCCGTTCGCGTTCCGTGAGGGGTTCGGCGGGGCGGCGGGCGGCCTGGGCGGAGGGCAGGCGGGGGGCCATCTCGCGCAGCAGGCGCACGGTGATGGCCGGGGAGACGAGGGCGTCGCCGACGGCGGCGGCGCGGACTGCCTCAACCAGCATGGCCGGGCTGGCGTCTTTGAGGAGGAAGCCGGACGCGCCGCCGTGGAGTGCCGCGTGGACGTATTCGTCGAGGTCGAAGGTGGTGACGATGACGATGCGCGGGCCGTCCTTGCCGGACAGGCGGCGGGTGACCTCCAGGCCGTCGAGCTTGGGCATCCGGATGTCGAGGAGGAGGACGTCGGGCCGGTGGGCGGCGGCGGCGGCCAGGGCCGCTTCGCCGTCGACGACGTCGGCGACGACCTCGATGTCGGGCTGGCTTTCGAGGATCATCCGGAAGCCGGTCCTGACCATTTCCTGGTCGTCCGCGATGACCACTCTGATCGTCATGCGCTGCCTTCCCCGCTGTCGCCCGCTGCCGCCGGTGGAGTCTTCCCATGGGACCCGCGTGCGCTCCGGCCCGCAACCGCACGGACGGCCGTGGGGAGGGTGCCGCGGGACGGGGGCGGCGGTGGGCCGGGCTCGTGGCAGCCCGGCCCACCGTACGGGGGCGGGGGGCGGGGCGCCTCGTCCTTCCGGCCGTTTCGGGGGGGGGGGGGGGGGGGGGGCGGCCGCCCGGCGCGGGGGGGGGGGGGGGGGGGGGGGCGGGCCCGGGCGCCCGGGGGGCGGGGGGGGGGGGCCCCCCCCCCCCCCCCCACGGGTGCGCGGGGCGGTGCCGGTGCGTGCGGCGGGACCGGTGCGCGGGGCGGTGCCGGCCCGGGGGGCGGGGCCCGGGTGGCCGGTGGGGCTAGAGGCCGGCCGCCGCGGCCTTGATGTCGGCGGCGAAGGTGGAGACCTCGGTGTAGACGCCGGGGTAGCCGGCCCGGGCGCAGCCCTCGCCCCAGCTGACGATGCCGACCTGGATCCAGGCGTTCGCGCTGTCGCGGCGGAACATGGGGCCGCCGGAGTCGCCCTGGCAGGTGTCGACGCCGCCCTGGGTGAAGCCGGCGCAGATCTCCTCGCCGGGGACGAGGTCGGAGCCGTAGGCGCTCTGGCAGGAGGCGTCGGAGACGAAGGGGACGGTGGCCTTCATGAGGTAGCGCTGCTGGCCGCCGCCCTCGCGGGTGGCGCCCCAGCCGGCGACGGTGAAGGTGCCGTTGTCGTAGGCCTTGGTCTCGGCGATCTTGAGGGTGGGCTGGTTGATGGGCTTGGCGAGTTTGATCAGGGCCCAGTCGCGCCCCTTGCCGTTGTAGCCGGGGGCCTGGAGCACCTTCGTGGACTTGACCTTGACGGCGCCGGAGCTGTTGAGGTCGACGACGCCGCCGGTGGCGGTGATGGAGGTGTTGTTGCCGGAGCCGTCGACGCAGTGGGCGGCGGTGAGGACGATCTGCTGGGTGTAGAGGGCGCCGCCGCAGCCCATGGAGAGGCGGACCATGAAGGGGAACTCGCCCTGCGCGGCGCGGGTGCCGCCGACGACGGGGGCGGGTGCGGCGCTGGCTCCGGCGGGCTGGAGGCTGACGGCCGCGAGGGCCACGGCGCCGGCGGCGAGGGTGCGCTTGAGGATTCTTGCGAGAGTGGCCACGGTCAACACACTGCCTTTCGTGGGGGGTTGGGCTGTGCGTGCCATCACATGCATGACGAGTCCATGACACATCGGTGGTACGGCTGTCTTCAAGAAGGCGTTTTCGGACAACTTCCGGCGCAGGGGGCCCCATGACGGACGACGGCGGGCGGACGAGCCCGGTCGCGCACGGATTTCCGCACCTGGAGACGGTCCGGGCATCGCTCACGGCGCTCTTCGGCCGCCTGGGCGCAGAGGGGATCGGGGCCTACGCCACGAGCATCTCCCGCGCCGAGGCGGCCTTCGGGCCCGCCGAGGACCTGCACCTGGGGGCGCACCGGGTGGCCTCGGCCGTGGTGGGCGCGCTGCGGCTGCCCGACGCGCGGATGGTGGTCTCGTTCCGGCCGATGCGGGACGCGGCCACCGTGGAGCTGACCGCGGGACCGGAGTACTTCGTGGAGGTCAACGACCGCTTCCGGCTGCACCGGCGCGATCTGGCGGCCGCACTCTCCCACGAGGTGACCCACGTCCTGCTGCACCGCCTGGGCCTGGGCTTCGCCGACACCGCGGCGAACGAGATCCTCACCGACACGGCCGCCGCCTTCCTCGGGTCCGGCTGGCTGCTGCTCGACGCCTACCGCGAGGACGCGCTGAGCCACCAGAAGCTCGGCTACCTCACCCCCGAGGAGTTCGGATACGTACTGGCCCGCCGCGCCCGGCACTTCGGGGAGGACCCGGCGCCCTGGTTCTCCAGCCCCCAGGCCTACGAGGCCTACCTGCGCGGGCGCGCGCTGGCCGGCCGGGAGGCGCACCGGGCCCCGCTGGCCGGCGCGGGCGCGGGCGAGCGGCGCCGCTACGCCCGGGCCCGGCGGACGGGGTCGGCCCCGCCGCGCGGGGCGGCGTACCGGTTCGGGCCCGGCGGGGGCGGCGTGGGGGACGGGGGGCTACGGGTGAGCTTCCCGTGCCCGGTGTGCGGCCAGTGGCTGCGGGTTCCGGCGGGCGCCGGGGCGCTGCGGGCGCGGTGCGGGCTGTGCCGCACGGTGCTGGAGTGCGACACCTGAGGGGTCCGGGGCCGTCGGCGAGGAGCGGAAGTGATCATTCACCGGGCGGCCACGAATTGTTTCCTACCGACCGGTAGACATGGCTGCGGCGCTCCCCCAACCTGATCGCGTACATGCCAACGTGATCGAGGAGCGCCCCCACATGCTCGCAGCCCACCGTGCCCGCGCCGCCGCCGCGGCCGTCGTCGCCGCCACCGCCCTGACCCTGCTGCCGGCCACCGGCGCCGCGGCGGCCCCGGCGCCCGTGCCCGCGCCCGCCGCGGCGCCCGCCGCCTCCGCCTCCGCCTCCGCCCCCGGCGGCAACGCGGCGATCCTGGGCATCGACTACGCGGCCTGGCAGCGCGACGTGGCCTCCGTCATCGACGCCGCCCGCCCCGGCATCGAGCAGCGGATCGCCGCCTCCCCGGCCGGGGAGAAGCCGGCGATCGTCCTCGACATCGACAACACCTCGCTGGAGACGGACTTCCACTGGTTCTGGACCTTCCCGACCCCCGCGATCTCCAAGGTCCGCGAGCTGACCCGGTACGCGAACGACCGGGGCGTGGCGATCTTCTTCGTCACGGCCCGCCCCGGCATCGTGTACTCCCTGACCGAGCGCAACCTCAAGGCCGTCGGCTACCCGGTCTCGGGCCTCTACGTCCGCGACCTGCCCGACCTCTTCTCGCAGGTCAGCGCCTACAAGACGGGCAAGCGCGCGGAGATCGAGGCCCGCGGCTACACGATCATCGCCAACATCGGCAACAACGACGGCGACCTCGTCGGCGGGCACGCCGAGCGCACCGTCAAGCTCCCGGACTACGACGGCAAGCTGTCCTGACCCGCCCCCTCCTCCCGGTCCCGCGCGATGGCGTTCACCGCCGCCCAGGAGAAGGCCATCGCGGGGCCGATGGTGGCGCCCGGGCCCGGGTAGGTCTCGCCCATCACCGCCGCCGAGCAGTTGCCCGAGGCGTACAGGCCCTCGACCGCGGTGGCGTCCTCGCGCAGCACCCGCCCGTCCCCGTCGGTGACGAGGCCGCCCTTGGTGCCGATGTCGCCCGGGTGGACGGGGAGCGCGTAGAAGGGGCCCTTGGCGATCGGCGCCAGGTTCGGGTTGGGCAGCGTCGGGTCGCCGTAGTAGCGGTCGTAGACGCTGTCGCCCCGGCCGAAGTCCTCGTCCCGGCCGCGCTCGGCGAAGCCGTTGAAGCGGGCGACGGCCGCGGGCAGGCCGGGCGCGGCGGTCTGGCGGGCCAGTTCCTCCAGCGTCGCGGCCTTCTTCAGGAAGCCGCTCTCCAGCCACCTCTTGGGGAACGGCTGCCCGGGCAGCAGCCCCGCGAAGAGGTACCGGCTCTTCGCGCGGGCGTCCAGCACCAGCCAGGACGGCACCGTGGGCGCCTCGGGCCGGTCGGCGGCGTACATCCGGTCGACGAACGCGTGGTAGGGCAGGGCCTCGTTGGCGTAGCGCTCCCCCGCACCGTTGACGATGACCATGCCGGGGACGCCCCGGTCGGCGACGAGGAAGAACGGCCGCTCCCCCGGCGGGCACAGGGAGGGCGCGCCCCACACCCGGTCGAGCAGGTCGGTGGCGGCGCCCAGCTCCTCGCCCAGCCGCAGGGCGTCGCCGGTCTGCTCCGGCGAGGCGTGCGTCCAGTCGGTGGAGGTGGGCGCGGGCAGGTGCTTCTCGCGCAGCGCCTGGTCGTGCGAGAAGCCGCCCGAGGCGAGCACCACCCCGCCGCCGGCGCCCACGGTGACCTCCCGGCCGCCGCGCAGGACCCGTACGCCCGCCACCCGGCCGGAGGCGTCGGTGACCAGCCCGGTCAGCGGCGCCGACAGCCACAGGTCACCGCCGAGGCGGTGCAGCGACAGCCGCATCCGGGCGATCAGCGCCTCGCCCAGGGACAGCGGCCTGCGCCCGGCGGCGAGCGCGCCGAGCGCCCGCATCCCGACCCGCACCGAGGCCCGGCGGCCCGCCCAGGTCCGCCCGGCCATGTTCAGGAACCGGAAGTCGTACGAGGTCATCGTCAGCCCGTACGTGGGCAGGCCCGCCCGGCGCATCTCGCGGCCCAGTTCCCCCAGCAGCCGGAAGTCCACGATGCACGGCTCGACGGAACGCCCCTGGGCCATCCCGCCCTGCGCCTCGGGGAAGTAGTCCGGGTACCCGGGGGTGTACATGAAGCGGACCTCGGTGCGGTCGTGGAACTCCCGCACCATGCGCGGCCCGTGGCGCAGGTAGGCGTCGGTGCGGGCGCGGGGGACCCGGTCGCCGACGGTGGCGTCGAGGTAGGCGCGGGCCTTGTCGCCGGTGTCGGCGATCCCGGCGCGGTCGAGGTGGAAGTTGCCGGGGACCCAGACCGCGCCGCCGGACAGCGCGGTGGAGCCTCCGTAGCGGTCGGTCTTCTCCACGACGAGGACGCTCAGGCCGCGCAGCCGGGCGGTGATCGCGGCCGCCAGTCCGGCCGCGCCGGAGCCGGCCACCACGACGTCGTAGTGGGCGTCGGGGCGAGGGTTCATCCGAAGGCTCCGGTGACGTAGTCGCTGCGGAAGGACAGCAGGGGGGAGCCGCCCTCGCGGGCGGCGAGCGCGAGGACCCGGGCGGTGACCAGGTGGTGGTCGCCCGTCTCGTGGACGGTGTCGAGGACGCAGTCGGCGGTGGCCAGCGCCCCGGTGACGCGGACGGCTCCGGACGCGGAGGCCTGCCAGCCGAAGCCCGCGAAGGGGTCGGCGTCCGGGGCGGCGGGGCCGTCGAGGGCCTCGCACAGGGCCCGCTGCTCCTCGGCGAGGATGCTCACCGCGAAGCGTCCGGCGGCGCGGACGGCGGGCCAGCCGGCCGCGTCCCCGTCGACGCACAGCAGCACCAGCGCCGGCTCCAGGGACAGGGAGGCGAAGGACCGGCAGACCAGCCCTGCCGGGCGGCCGTCGGCGCCGAGCGCCGCGACGACGGCGATGCCGCTGGCGAAGGCGTCCACGGTCCGACCGGCCCGGTCCGGCCCGGTCAGCCGTTCCACTGGTGGCCCCAGAAGCTGTCGGCGGTGATCTCCTTGGCGGTCCAGGTGGCCGGGTCGACGAGGAGGCCGTCCCAGCCGAACTCGACCTGGAAGCCGCCGGGGGCCTGGGCGTAGAAGGAGACCATGTGGTCGTTGGAGTGCCGGCCCAGGGTGGAGGCGATGGGTATGCCCGCGCGGTTCATCCGGTCCAGGCAGTAGCCGACGTCGTCGAGCTTCTCCGCCTCGACCATGAAGTGGACGATGCCGGGCGGCAGCGCGCCGGGGTAGAGCCCGAGGCTGTGGTGGCGGCGGTTGGGGCTGAGGAAGTGCATCCAGTGGAAGTCCCGGCCGGGCGGCCCGGTGGGGACGGCGACGGGGGGCAGCCGCATGGAGTCGCGCAGCTGGAAGCCGAGGAGGTCCTCGTAGAAGTCGAGGGTGGCCTCGGTCTCGGGGGCGGGGAGCACGACGTGGCCCAGCCCGAGTTCGCCGGTCACGAAGCGGTTGCCGTACGGGGCGGCGAGCGGGGTGTGGTCCTGCGCCTGGCCCCAGTAGAGCTCCAGGGGGTTGCCGCTGGGGTCCTCGCAGTGGATCAGCCCCTGGACGCGGCGGTCGGCGAGGGTGGCGGCGTCGGCCTGCTTGACGGGGTGGCCGGCGGCCTCCAGTTCGGCGGCGGCCTCCTCCAGGGCGCGGGCGCCGGCCAGCTCGAACCCGGCGGCCAGGAGGCGGTCCTGGTCCCCGGCGACGAACTGGAAGCGGTGGACGCGGTCGTCGATGCGGACGTCGAGCCGGTCGGGGGTGCTGCCCGGGGCCTCGGTCATGCCGAGGAGGTCCAGGACGTAGGTGCGCCAGGCGGGGAGGTCGGCGGTCTCGATGCGCAGGTAGCCGAGTGCGCGGATGTCCATGGAGGGCCCCTTCAGTGGGAGAAGAAGTCGGTGGCGAGGCGGTTGAAGTCGGCGGCGGCCTCGGTCTGAGCCCAGTGGCCGCAGCGGGGGAAGACGTGCAGGCGGGCGTCGGGGATGGCCTTGAGGGCGAGGAAGGCGCCGTCGACGGGGTTGACGCGGTCCTCGCGGCCCCAGGTCAGCAGGACCGGGCAGGCGATGCGGTGGGCCTCGCGCCAGAGCATGGTGTCCTCGGGCCAGCGGGCGAAGGAGGCGGCCATGCGGGCGCTGCCCAGCAGCGCCGCGGGATCGGTGGCCTGGGCGAACCGCTCCTCGACGAGGGCGTCGGTGACGAGCGCCGGGTCGTGCACGAGGGTGGTGAGGAAGGTGCGCATCCGCTCGCGCGTGGGCTCCGGGTCGAGGCTGAACTCGAAGAGCCGCTTGATGCCCTCGGTGGGGTCGGCGGAGAACAGGTTCAGGGAGATGCCGCCCGGCCCCATCAGGAGCAGCTTCCCGACCCGGCCGGGGTGGTCGAGGGCGATCCGGGTGGCGGTGCCGCCGCCGAGGGAGTTGCCGATGAAGTGGGCGCGTTCGATGCCGAGTTCGTCCATGAGGGCGACGACGGCGCCGGCGCTGAAGCTGAAGTAGTCGCGGTCGGGCTCGGGCTTGTCCGAGCGGCCGTAGCAGGGCTGGTCGACGAGCAGGGTGCGGAAGCGGGCGGCGAAGTGGGGCAGGTTGGCGCCGAAGTTGGACCAGCCGGAGGCCCCGGGCCCGCCGCCGTGCAGCATGATCACGACGGGTGCGTCCGGGCCGGCCGGCCCGGCCTCGTGGTAGTGGAGCGTCAGGCCCGCGGCCTTCGCCGTGCGGGAGGTGCTCTCGTGGCTCAGCTCGGTGGGTTTCACAGCGGTGGCGTTCACAGCATCGTGTCCTGGATGTCGAGGCCGAGGGCTCCCTGGCCGAAGAGGACGAGGGCGCGCTCGGGGTCGTTGGCCGCGTGTCCGCGGCCGGTGTGGGCGTCGCGCCAGGCCCGCTGGAGCGGGTTGGGGCCGGTGCGCTGGGCGCTGCCGCCCGCGTTCTCCATGAGGAGGTCGACGGCGGCGACGCAGCGTTCGGTGGCCAGGACCTGGTCGCGGCGGGCCCGGGTGCGCAGGGTGACGGGCAGCGGCTCGCCGCGTTCGGCGAGGGCGTACAGGTCGGCGATGTTGCGCTGGAGCTGGAGCCAGGAGGCGTCGATGTCGCTGGCGGCGCGGGCGATGCGGACCTGCGCGAAGGGGTCCTCGGCGACCTGCTGCCCGTAGGAGACGCGGATGCGCGCCCGGGTGGCGGCCAGGTGGGCCTCGTAGGCGCCTTCGGCGATGCCGACCAGGGGGGTGGAGATGGTGGTGGTGAACACGGACGCGTACGGGAGCCGGTAGACGGGCTCGGGGTTCTGCGCGTGGCCGGGCACGCTCAGGGCGGTGACCGGGCCGAAGCTCAGGGCGCGGTGCTCGGGGACGAACACCTCCTCGACGGTGATGTCGTTGGAGCCGGAGCCGCGCAGGCCGACGGTGTCCCAGACCTCGTCGATCGTGTACTGGGAGCGGGGGACCAGGAAGGTCCGCATGTCGACGGGGCGGCCCTCGGCGTCGGTGACGAGGCCGCCGAGCAGGGCCCACTCGGTGTGGTCGCAGCCGGAGGAGAAGTGCCAGCGCCCGCTGAGGGTGAAACCGCCGGTGACGGGGGTGACCTTGCCGGTGGGGGCGTAGGAGGAGCAGATGCGGGCGTCCCGGTCCTCGCCCCAGACCTCCTGCTGGGCGCGCGGGTCGTACAGGGCGACGTGCCAGGGGTGCACGCCGACGACGGAGGAGACCCAGCCGGTGGAGCCGCAGGCCTTGGCGATCTCCTTGACGGCGGCGTAGAAGAGCCCGGGGTGGGCGGCGCGGCCGCCGTGGGCGCGGGGCTGGAGGAGGCGGAAGAAGCCGGTGTCGGCCAGCTCCTTGATGCTCTCCTCGGGGACCTTGCGCAGGGCCTCGGCCTCGGGGGCGCGTTCGCGCAGGGCCGGGGCGAGGGCGCGGACTGCGTCGAGGACGTCTTCGTCGCTCATGGTGTCCCTTTCTCGGAGGGCGGGGTGCGTCGGCTTCGGAGTGCGGCGAACGTACGCCGGGCCGCCGGGCGGCGGAACTCGCCGTTCCCGCTCAGCGGGAACGGCGCCCCACGAGCTGTTTACACCTAATCGAAGTATTCCTGACAGAAATATTTGGTCACGGGTCCTTCCCTGCGGCCGAGGGGCCGTGTCAGGGTGCGGGCCATGGAGACAGAGCTGTCACCGCAGGCACCCCAGGCACCCCCGTCGCTGCTGGAGAAGGCCGCGAGCGTGCTGGGCGCCTTCGAGGGCCCGGACCCCCGCCTCTCCCTCACGGAGGTCGTGCGCCGCTCCGGGATCCCCCGCTCGTCCGCCCACCGCATCCTCGACCAGCTGGTACGGCTGCGCTGGCTTGACCGCGAGGGCCGGGACTACCGCATGGGCATGCGGATGCTGGAGCTGGGCGCGCTCGCCGCGCACCACAACCGGCTGCGCCGGGCCGCGCTGCCGCTGCTGCACGACCTGCACGAGCGGACCGGGCAGCTGGTGCACCTGTCGGTGCTGGACGGCACGGAGGTGGTGTGCCTGGAGCGGATCGGCGGCTCGGAGGCCACGGCCGTGCCCTCCCGGGTCGGCGGCCGGATGCCCGCGTACTCCACGGCCGCGGGCAAGGCGATCCTCGCCTTCAGCGGGCCGGACTCCGTCGAGCGGGTCCTCGCGCAGGGGCTGCGCCCGCGCACCGCCCGGACCCTGGTGCGGCCGCTCGCACTGCGCGCGGAGCTGGCGGCCACCCGCGAGCGCGGGATCGCCTTCGACCGGGAGGAGAGCTTCCGGGGCATCTCGTGCGTGGCGGCGCCGCTGCGGGGCGCCGGGCGGGCGGTGGCGGCCGTGTCCCTGTCGGCGGTCCGCGGCGGCGAACGGGAACTGGTGCGCCTCGCTCCCCCGGTGGCGGCGTGCGCGCGGGCCGTGTGGCGGGAGCTGTACGGGGCCGGGCGGGCCGGCCGGCCCGCCGCCGCGCCCCCGCCGGACCTCGAACCGGCGGTCTCGGAACGGGCCATGGACAACATGTTGGGCTGGCTGCGGTTCAGCGAGTGGATGTAGCGGGTAGTCATATCCCGCGCACGAGAAGGGCTCCGGACCCGACCCCTCGCCAGGGGGCCGGACCCGGAGCCCTTCTCGTGCCCGGTCTCACGCGTAGCCGATGCGCACCCGGTCGCTCAGCGGCAGCGCCTGACAGGCCAGGACGTAGCCCTCGGCCAGGTCGGCGCCGTCCAGCACCTCGTTGCGGACCATCGTGACCTCCCCCTCCAGGACCCGGCAGCAGCAGGCCGCGCAGGCACCCTCGCGGCAGGAGTACGGGGCCTCGACGCCCGCCGCGAGCAACACGTCCAGCAGCGGGGTCCGCCGGTCCCAGGGCAGCAGGTGCGCCCGCCCGTCCAGCTCCGCCTCGACGAGGGCCGGGGCGGCGGCCGGGCCGGGACCGGCGGGGCCGTCCGGGGGCGGGGCGGCGGCGGGGGCGAAGACGTCGGCGGCGAGGGAGAAGTAGCGCTCGCGGTGGATCCGCGCGGCCGGCGCCCCGGCCGCGCGCAGCGCCTCGGCGGCGGCATCCATCAGCGGGCCGGGCCCGCACAGCCAGGCCTCGCGCCCGGCGTAGGGGGCCAGCAGCGGGCCGAGCCGCCCGGCGGTCGGCAGGCCCTGGAGCTCCTCCAGCCAGTGGACGACGCCGAACCGGCCGGGGTGTTCACCGGCCAGCCGGCGCAGCTCCTCGGCAAAGATCACCGAGCCGGAGTCGCGGTTGGCGTACAGCAGGGTGATCCGGCCCCGCCCGGCCGCCAGCGCCGACTTGGCGAGGGAGAGCACGGGGGTGATCCCGCTGCCGCCCGCCAGCAGCAGCAGGTCGGCGTCGAGGCCGCCGGGGCCCGGGGTGAAGGTGCCCGCGGGCGCCAGCACCTCCAGTTCGTCGCCCGGGGCCACGGTGTCGCAGACCCAGCCGGAGCCGGTTCCGCCGGGGACCCGTTTGACGGTGATGCGCATCGGCTCGCCGGTGTGCGGGGAGCTGGCGAGCGAGTAGCAGCGGGCGGCCCCGCCGGGGATCCGCAGGGTGAGGAACTGGCCGGGGGCGTAGGGGAGTTCCGGGTCCAGGACGAGGGAGACGGCGTCCGGGGTCTCCTGGATCCGCGCGGTGACGCGGACCAGCAGCCTGCCGGGGGCTCCGCCCGGGGCGGCGGACTCCGCGGGACGGGCCGTCGTACGGGCCGGGGCCGGGCGTTCGGCCGTCACCGCTCATCCCCCGCGGCACCGGGGCCGGACGCGAACCCGCCGGGGCCGGACCCGTCCGGCGCGGAACCGGAAGGCCCGGAACCGGCCGGCCCGGAACCGGCCGGCCCGGGTTCGTACCGCCGGGGTCCGCCGGGGCCGGGCTCCGGCGGGCCCGGCTCCTGGCGGCGGGTTTCGCGCAGACGGCCCTCGCGGACGGCCGCCTCGACGGCCTCGCCGAGCCGCGGGCAGCCGCGGACCCGGCCGCCGGGCCGCCCGGCGGCCACCGCGGCGCCCACGTGCGGGCAGAGCACGGCGGCGTCACCGGTCCACTGGACCTGGATGTGCGCGGGGCCGAACTTCTCGCACAGCACCCGGTTGCCGCACGCCCCGCACACCACGGCCGTCATCCGGCGGCCCGGCGGGCCAGGTTCGCCTCGACCTCCGCCCGCCAGGCGGCGGTGGCGCGGGTGGTGTCGATCTCGAACTCGAAGCGGTTCACCATCTCCGCGCGGACGTCGGCGGCGTCCACGTAGAACTGCTCGTACCAGCGGCGGAGCTGGTAGACGGGACCGTCCTCCTCGGTGAGCAGCGGGTTGTCGATCCGGGTCTTGTTCTTCCAGATCTCCACGTCCTGCTCGAAGCCGACGGCGAGGCCCTCGGAGGTGAGGCGGGCGGCGTCGGCGGCCTGCTCGTCGCTCATGCCGGGCAGCTTCTTGACCATCGCCCCGTACATCAGGACGAAGCTGTTCGCGTCGACCGGGTAGTGGCAGTTGATGAGGACGGACTCCATCTCCACTCCCCCGCCGACGTCGCTCCACAGCCGGTCGATCATGTACGAGGGGCCGTAGTAGGAGGCGTCGGAGCGCAGGCCGCCGCCGGTGGACAGGGTGCCGAGGTCGACGTCGCCGCGCGGGGTGGACTCCATGTACTGGGTGGCGACGTGCCCGTCGAAGACGTTCGTGAAGCGGTGCGGGAAGGCGTAGTGCACGTAGTAGAAGTGCGCCATGTCCACGACGTTGTCGACGATCTCGCGGCAGTTGGCGTTCTCGACGCGCAGCGAGTTCCAGCTCCACGCGCTCCAGTCGTCCTCGCCGAAGCCCTCGATGGCGGGGATGGTGACGCCGGCGGGCGGCGGGTTGCCCTCGGGGTCGTGCCAGACGTAGAGCTGGCCGTTGCGTTCCAGGGTGGTCCAGGCGCGGGTGCGGGCGCGCGGCGGGACCCGGCGGGCGTAGGGGACCTCGGCGCAGCGGCCGTCGCCGGACCAGCGCCAGTCGTGGAAGGGGCAGGCGACGGTGTCGCCCTTGACGGTGCCGTGGGCGAGGTTGCCGCCCATGTGGGGGCAGTAGGCGTTCAGGACGTGCAGGGCGCCGTCACCGGCTCCCCGGAAGACCACGAGCCGGGTGCCGAAGGCCTCCACCTCGTGGGGCCGGCCGCCCGCGAAGTCGGCGGCGAGGCCGAGGCAGTGCCAGCCGCGGGCGAACCGGTCCGGTACGGCGGCCGCTTCGATGACGCGGGGACCGTCCTCGGCCGGAGTCGTTGGGGTCATGGGGGTGGCCCTCCACTTCGTTGGGGGTGCGCGGGCGGAAAGGGGAGCGGGCGGAGAGGCGAGCGGGCGGACGGGACCGGCGGCTAGCGTCCGGCGGCGGCCGCGAGTTCGAGCGCGATGTCGATGAGCTGGTCCTCCTGGCCGCCGACCAGGCGGCGTTCGCCCGCGCGCAGCAGGATCTCCGGGCCGGAGACGCCGTAGCGGTCGGCCTGGCGGTAGGCGTGCACGAGGAAGCTGGAGTAGACGCCCGCGTGGCCCATCAGCAGCGCCATGCGGTCGAGGCGGCACTCGTCGTCCATGACGGGCCGCACCACGTCCTCGGCGGCGTCGATGATCTTGAGGACGTCGATGCCGGTGCGGATGCCCATCTTGCGGCAGACGGCGGCGAAGGCCTCGACGGGCGTGTTGCCCGCCCCGGCGCCGAGGCGGCGGGTGGAACCGTCGATCTGGAGGGCCCCGGCGCGGACGGCGGCGACGGAGTTGCCGACGCCGAGCCCGAGGTTCTCGTGCCCGTGGAAACCGACCTGGGCGTCGTCGCCCAGTTCGGCGACCAGCGCGGCGACCCGGTCGGTGACCTGGTCCATCACCATGGCCCCGGCCGAGTCGACGACGTACACGCACTGGCAGCCGGCGTCGGCCATGATCCGGCCCTGCCGGGCGAGCGCCTCGGGGCTGGTGGAGTGGGCCATCATCAGGAAGCCGACCGTCTCCAGGCCGATCTCGCGGGCGAGGCCGAAGTGCTGCACGGAGATGTCGGCCTCGGTGCAGTGGGTGGCGATCCGGCAGATGGCGCCGCCGCCCGCCTGGGCGGCGCGGATGTCGTCCATGACGCCGAGGCCGGGCAGCATCAGGAAGGCGATCTTCGCCCGGCGGGCCGTCTCGGCGGCGACCTTGACGAGGTCCTGCTCCGGGGTGGTGGAGAAGCCGTAGTTGAAGGAGGAGCCGCCGAGTCCGTCGCCGTGGGTGACCTCGATGACGGGGACGCCCGCGCCGTCGAGGGCGGCGACCACCGACCGGACGTCCTCGGCGGTGAAGCGGTGGCGCACGGCGTGCGAGCCGTCGCGCAGGGAGGAGTCGGTGATCCGGATGTCGAGGGTGTCGGAGTACGTCTTCACAGCTGGAGGCCCTTCGCGAACTCCTCGCCGACCTTGGTGGCGGCGGCGGTCATGATGTCGAGGTTCCCGGCGTAGGGCGGCAGGTAGTCGCCCGCGCCCTCCACCTCCAGGAAGACCGCGACCCGGGCGTGCCCGCCGGTCGCGGGGGACGGGTCGTCGAACTGCGGCTCGGCGCGCAGCCGGTAGCCGGGCACGTACGTGGCGACGTCGCCGACGACGCGTTTGACGGAGGCGGTCACGGCCTCGCGGTCGGCGTCCTCGGGGATCGCGCAGAAGACGGTGTCGCGCATGATGACGGGCGGGTCCGCCGGGTTGAGGATGATGATCGCCTTGCCGCGGGCGGCGCCGCCGATCTCCTCGATGCCCCGGGCGGTGGTACGGGTGAACTCGTCGATGTTGGCGCGGGTGCCGGGCCCGGCCGACACCGAGGCGACGGAGGCGACGATCTCCGCGTAGGCGACGGGCACCACCCGCGAGACGGCGTACACGATCGGGATGGTGGCCTGGCCGCCACAGGTGATCATGTTGACGTTGGGCCGGTCCAGGTGCGCGGTCAGGTTCGCGGGCGGGACCACGGCGGGCCCGACGGCGGCGGGGGTCAGGTCGACGGCCTTGATGCCGAGCTCGGCGTAGCGCGGGGCGTTGGCCCGGTGCACGCCGGCGGAGGTGGCCTCGAAGACCAGGTCGGGCAGTTCGCCGCGCGAGGCGAGCAGCGGGCCGACGCCCGCGTCACCGGTCTCCAGCCCGGCCCGCCGGGCCCGGGCCAGGCCCTCGCTGGCGGGGTCGACGCCGATCATCCAGCGGGGCTCGATGTGCGGGGAGCGGAGCAGCTTGTGGAGCAGGTCGGTGCCGATGTTGCCGGAGCCGACGATCGCTGCGGTGGCTTTCTTCATGCGGGTACTCACTCCGGTCAGAGGAAGGAGAGGGACACGGCGCCCAGGCCGGTGAACTCGGCGGTGTAGGTGCGTCCGGGGCTCACGTCCACGGCGCGGGTGCAGGAGCCGGGCAGGACGAGGTGCCCCTTGCGCAGCGGTACGCCGAAGCGGGCGACGGTCCGCGCCAGCCAGGCGACGGCGGTGGCCGGGTCGCCGAGGACGGCGTCGGAGCGCCCGGCGGCCAGGACGGTGTCGCCGCCGTCGCCGAGGCGGGCTTCGATGCCCTTGAGGTCCAGCTCGCGGGGGTCGCGGCCGGGGCCGATGACGTATCCGGCGGAGGAGGCGTTGTCGGCGATGGTGTCGGCGATGCCGATCCGCCAGTCCGCGATGCGGCTGTCGATCAGCTCCAGGGCGGGCACGACGCGCTCGGTGGCGGCGAGCACGTCGGCCTCGGTACAGCCCTCCCCCGGCAGGTCGGCGCCGAGGACGAAGCCGACCTCGACCTCGATGCGGGGCGCGCAGTACGCGGCCACCGGGACCGGGGTGTCCTCGCGCAGCTCCATGTGGTCGAGGAGGTGCCCGTAGTCGGGCTCGTCGACGCCCATCATGGCCTGCATGACGGGCGAGGACAGCCCGACCTTGTGCCCGGTGACGCGGGCGCCGTCCTCGGCAACCCGGCGGCGGATGTTGAGGAGCTGGATCTCGTACGCGTCCTCGGCGTCGATCCCCGCGAACAGCTCGGCCAGCGGCCGTACGGGGGTCCGTCCGCGCTCCGCCGTGCGCAGCAGCGCGGCGGCCTCGCGCCGGAGCCGGTCGTTCAGCATGGGGCCTCCCGGCTGCGGTGGTGTGTGGTGCGGCAGACGGTAGGCGGGCGGCGGCGGTGGGCGGGAGGGCGCGCTCCCGCTCAGCGGGAAACAGCGGACGGCGGGCAGCGCCGCGCGGATGTCCACCGGAATCCGCCCCGCCACCACCGCGTCCCGGTCAATTCCGGCGGCGCGGGCGGACCGCCCTTGCGGCCGGCGGTGCCACGTGAGGCAATCGCCCCGATTCCACCGACTCCACCGACTCCCGACGAAGGAGCACGAGCGTGAGTTCTCGGATACGCGTGTCACGGCACGGAGCGTTGCGGCGGGGAGCGACGGCCGTGGCCGCCGCCGGGCTCGCCCTGGCCGGGGCGGCCGTCGTGGGCGCCGCGCCCGCGCAGGCCGCCGCCGCCGTCTGCGAGGGGACCAAGGTCGACACCCTGACCTTCGCGACGGGCTACACCTACCTCTACTACAGCTCCGCCACGGGCCGGAACTGCGCCTACACCGTCCCCAAGAGCGGCAGCGGGACCCCGCAGCTGATGTTCGTCGGGCTGACCCGCGCGAGCGACAACGTGGGCTCGTACCAGAGCGGCGACTTCAAGTACTACGCCGGCCCCGTCTACCTGGACGCCCGGGGCACCTGCGTGCAGTTCAACGGGCAGGTCGGCTCGTGGTCGGGCAACTCCGGCTGGGGCCACTGCGGCAGCCTGGCCGCGGGCGCGCGGTGAGCGCGGCCCGACGGCGCCGCGCCGCCTCGGTGGCGGGGGCGCTCGCGCTGACCGCCGCCGCCACCCTCGCGGCCACGGGCACGGCCCACGCGGCCGGATACAACGGCAAGTGCGGCGCGGGGTACCGGCTCGTCGAGTCCGCCGACCTCGGGTCGGTGGGCACGGTCCACCTCACGTGGAACGCCTCGACGGGCAAGAACTGTGTGGTCACCGTGCGCAACAGCCCCGGCCCGGCCGTCTGGATGGAGGCGTGGGTGACCCGCCTGGTCACGGGGGGCGGCGGCATCGACAACGGCGACTACACCTCGTACGCGGGCCCGGTGTACATCGACGGCCGCAACACCTGCATCGCCTTCGGCGGCGCGATCGGCTCCGTGAGCGTCACGCGCGGCCCCGGCCACTGCAACTGAGCCAACGTGAGGGGGCGTCATGCGCCCCCTCACCTCCTACAAGGCCCCGACGAAGGCGGCAAAGGCGTCCCGCCCGACGGTGAAAACGGGCCCGCCGGGCACCTTGGAATCCCGCACGGCGACCCCACAGGCTTGCGCGGCCACCTCGACACAGTCCCCGCCGGTTCCGCCGCTGTAGCTGGCCTTCACCCAGGTCGCGTCACCCAGCGGGACGCACTCGACGCAGTCACCGCCGCTGCTTCCGCTGTACGACGACTTACGCCACCGCGCGCCCGTCCGGTTCTGGATGCTTCCCATAGCGTTCCTCCATCACACGAGCGATCAGCGTCGCCGACCGTGCTGGCGACAGCGCCTCTGCCTGGAGGAGAGCGTATCCGACCGAACGTTCCCTGATCACTTGCGGATTGGCCGTCATGTGGCCCGAGTCGTAGCTCTCGCAGTAGTGGAGATCTGGATCGTCGTCGAACCGCAGGAGGTTGAACGAGCCCATCATTCCCGCGTGCTGACCGACCGCGAACGGCAACACCTGAATGTTGAGCCAGGGGCGGTCACGAAGCCCCAGCAAGTGGGCGAGCTGCTTCCGCATGACCTCACGACCACCGATCTCGCGGTGCAGGACCGCCTCGTCCAGCACCACCCACAGGACGGGCGGCGTACCGCGTGTCAGGATGCGCTGCCGCTCCATCCTGGCCGCCACCATGGTGTCGACCCTGTCCGCGTGGTCCACGCGGATCACGGCGCGAGCATATTCGGGGGTCTGCAACAGCCCGTAGACGATTTGGCACTGGTACGTGGAAAGGTACGCGGCCTTGGCCTCCATCTCCGCGTACTCCTGGAACCACACCGGCAGCTGGCTGCGGAGCACCAGCCCCACCAGCCGGCTGAACGTGCCACCGGTATTCAACGCCGCGTCGATCCGTTCCGAGAACTCCCGGGTCGGGACCTTCCGCGCGTTCTCGATCTGCCCGATCAGGGACCCCGTGCAGAAGACGATGCCGCCCAGGCCGGACTGCGTCAGCTTCGCGTCCTCCCGCAGGCAGCGCAGCTCGGCGCCGTAGTAGTCCAGCGGCGAGGCGCTGGGATCGAGGTCGCGGATGTTGACCACGGGCGGGTCACCCCCAGTTCGTTCGGCCTGTAGCCGAGCGTAACCAAGCCGCCGCGCTCCGGTACCGGGAACCGGGAAAAGAGGGGCGGGGCCGGTCGCACGTCGGCCCCGCCCCCGCGCCGGAGCGGCTACGCCCTGGGCGGCGTGGGGCAGGTCGCCCAGGCGAGGTGGTACAGGGTGTTCACGCTGGCGTCGGTGGAGTCCATCGCCATGAAGCTGGTCGCGTTCGGGCTGGACGTGGCGCCGCTGACGCGGAGTTCGGTGTTGATGTTGAAGTTGCGCTTCTCGCCGCACGGGGCCCAGACGAGGTCCGCGTACTCGGTCTTGTCGGAGGTCTGCCAGTTGTCGTCCAGCGGCCCGTTGAAGGTGTGGGTGCGCTGGGCGGTCTGCGGCATGCCCTGGAAGTAGTAGCTGGCCCGCTCCACGCCGGACGCGCCGGGCTGGAGGTAGGCGAAGCCGCGGTAGTCGGCCTGGACGATCGCGTACGTGAACCCGTTCGGCACGTGGACGCGCAGGTTGAGCTGGCAGTTCTTGCGGAAGCCGGTCGGCGGGGCGCCGGGGCCGACCTGGGCCGCGTACTCGCTGTAGGTGACGGTGAAGGCGGTGTTGTCGGGGGCGACCGCGACCTGGGCGGTGCCCTCGCGGCAGCCGGAGCCGTTCACGGTGGCGAGCTCGATGACGATCTTGTCCGGCGGGACGGTGATGGACGCCTGGGCCGGGGTCGCGGTGACCGTCAGGGCGGCGGCCGCGCCGCCGACGAGCAGGGTGCGGAACAGGGAATGAGACATCGATGTCACTCCTTCTGCGTGCGCGCGGTCCACGGTCAGGCGGCGGAGGGGCATTCCTTCCACTCGAAGTGGTACACGGTGCTGACGCTGCCGTCCGTCGAGTCCATGCTCATGAAGCTGAGGGTCTGGGGGCTGGACGTGCCGCCGTAGACCCGCAGTTCGGTGTTGACGTTGAGGTTCCGCTCCTCGCCGCAGGGGGCCCAGACGAGGTCGTTGTAGGCGGTCTGGTCACTGGCCTGCCAGTTGTCGGAGAACGGGCCGTTGACCTGGTGGGTGATGCGGGTGGTCTGGGAGGCGCCCTGGAAGTAGTACCCGGCGCGTTCCTGGGCGTAGGCGCCGCGCTGGAGGTGGGCGAAGCCGCGGTAGTCGGCGCGGGCGATGGCGTACGTGTACCCCTGGGGGACGTGGACGCGCAGGGCGAGCTGGCAGTTCTTGCGGAAGTCGGTGCCGCCGGAGCCGGCGCCGGTCTGGGCGAGGTAGGTGCTGTAGGTGACGGTGAAGGCGGTGTTGTCGGAGGCGGCGGCGACCTCGGTGGTGCCCTGGGGGCAGCCGGAGCCGTTGGCGCCGACGACCTCGACGGTGACGCGGCCGGGCGGCACCGAGGGGGTGTCCGCCTGGGCGGGGGCGGGAGCGGCGACGGCCGCCAGGGCGATGGCGGCGGCCCCGAAGGCGAGTCTGCGCAACAGCATGTCCAGGTACTCCGTCCGTCGGAAACGGGGTGGCTTTGGGCATGGACATGCCACCACAGGCGGCGGGGGCCGGGAGGGGCGCGTACCGGACAAGCGCTCCGGTTGCGGGGCGGTCGCGCGCCCCCTGGCCGGAATCCGCGAATCCGCAACCCCCCGCGCCCCCGTCCCACCAGGCGCGCTCCGCCGCCCCCCGGGCGGCGGGGCGGCCCCGGCCGGACGCAGGATGTCCCGAACCGCCGGTCCCGCCGGAGCGGGCCCGGGCGAAAACCGGTGGAACGCGGGCGCGGTGGCCGCCTACCGTGCTGGCGGACCACATCGCCCAGGCAAGGACGGCCCGTTGTACACCGTGTGAGACCCCCCGACTGCTGACTCGCCGCGCGCCGCGCCCGTTCGCGCCGCGCCGCTTCCCGCTGCGGATTTCTCACTGGAACCGGTGTCCTCCTGTGCTCAACAACTGGGTCGTCATGCCCACATGCCTGCCGCTCGTCCGGCGCCGCTGCCACACGTGCGCGGCCGGCCGCTTCCGGGCCGACGGAAAATTCCGTCTCAACGCGCACCACAAGCTCATCGACGTCTGGCTCCTGGTGCTCTGCACCGGGTGCGGGCGGACGGCGAAGCTCACGGTCCTGGAGCGGGTCAACGTGCGCTCCGTACCGCCCCGGCTGCTGGAGCGGCTGCACGACAACGACCTCGCCCTGGCGGCCGAGCTGCTGCGCGATCCGCTCCTGCTCCGGCGCAACCACGTCGCCCTCGACTGGGACGGCGCCTGGCGCCTGGACACCGGCGGCTCCGGCCGTCCGGCGCTCCACGAGGCCTTCGACGTGTCGGTGCGCTTCGCGGCGCCGGTCCCCGTCCGGCCGCTGCGACTGATCGCCGAAGGCTGCGGTCTGTCGCGGAACGGGGCCGCGCGGTTGCTCACGGAGGGGAGGCTCGTATCGGCGGTCCGGCTGGACGGCCGGCTCTCCGGCGACTTCACCTTCACCCTCAAGCGCTGAGCCCTGCCCGCGGCCGGGGGCCGGGGCGGCGCGGTGCGCCGTCCGGGCCCCCGGACCGGGGCGACTTCGACGACAGCCCCTAGCGGGGGTACCAGACGGCTCCGGCGGCGGCCCCGCAGACGGTGGTGATCAGGGTGACCAGCCGGTAGGGGACGTGCTGGACGGTCAGGTGCAGTCCGCGGAGGCGGATCTCCAGAAACGGGCGGTTCTCGTCGTCCCTCGTGCGTAGGGTGCGCGGCATGACGTGGTTCTCCTTCTCCCGGGGGCCCGGTGGCGGCCCGTGGGAGCAAGAGAACGTCCCGGGCGTCCTGTTGGCGACGCCGCAAGCCCGTATTGCGTGACGGCCCGCAACTTGCGGGCCTCGCAAGAGGAGAACGTGCATGTCGGAGCAGTCCCTGTCCGTGCGCGGCGGCCGGCCGCAGCAGCTGAGCGCGCTGGGCGCGCTCAACACCGAGGAGGCCGCGTTCGCGCGGCACCTGCGCGATCTGCGCGAGGACCTCGGCATGTCCTCGTCGGACATCGTGAAGTGGCTCAGGGAGAACGAGCCCGCCGCCGCGGTGGACGCCAGCCGTCTCTCCCGCTTCCTGAGCGGCGCGAACCTGCCGCGGCCGGAGCTGCTGCCCGCCCTGCACCGGCTGCTCGCCGGTGCGGGGCGGGCCGTGGAGCCGGACAGGGTCGCCGAGGGGTGGAGCCTGCTGTACGCGGCCGCCCGCACCAAGGGGCCGCTGGTCGCGCGCGAGTACAAGGAGGCGGTGTCGGGGATCGCCCTGGAGGAGGAGCGCGTACGGACGGCGCACGAACTGGCCGGGCTGCGCGAGCAGATCGACCGGGAACGGGAGCACGGCGAACGGATCCGGGAGAGCCTCGACGAGGCCTTCGAGCAGCGCGCCACCACCCACGAGCAGGTGGCGGAGCTGGAGGGGGAGCTGGGCGGCGTCACGCGCCGGATCGAGGAGCTGGAGGACCTGGTGCGCCAGCACGAGGCGGTGCTGCGCCTGCTCCGGGCGGACATCGACCGCGTCCGGGACGCCCGCCGGCAGACCGCCGAGGAGCTGGAGGCGTGGCGCGGGCCCGGAGCGGCCACCCCCTGGACGGACGAGCCCATGAGCGTGGCCCGGGCCGTCGCGGCGTTCCGCGACGAGGGGGAGGACCGGCAGGCCGACCGGCTGCTCGCGCTGGCCGCGAGGGACCTGCCCGTCCCCTTCCTCCCGGACCTCTACGCCGCTTTCCAGGAGCTGGGCCGTCCGCTCGAACCCACCCGGCTGAACCGCAGCATCGCCACGCAGCGCAGGGCCAAGGACCTCATCGAGCTCACCGCGTCGGCACGGGTCACCCCGTCGCACAGCCCGGACGGGCCGCTCGAAGTGCCCGCCCTGTGGCCGGACCGGGTGCTGGTCGAGGCGGGCCGCGGGGCGGCCCCCCGGGAGCTGGTCCTGCTGTCCAGGCTGCTCAAGGAGACCGGGCGGCCCGGCGAGAAGCGGCACCTGGTGGAGGGGCTGAAGTACCGCGTCAAGGACCGGGCCGAGCTCGCCGCGACGGCCGAGTTCCAGGACCTGATCACCGCGGAAGCACCCGCGGAGGGCGCGTCGGGGCCGGAGGAGGAGGAGTCCAGGCGCCGCTGGTTCCGCACCTGAGGGGGCCTCCCGGCGCCCCCGCCCTTGACAACTCTTCATGCACCTGACACCAGTGGCAGCCGTACCGCCCACCGCGTCACCCCCACGCACGCCCGCCACGGCCCAAGGGAGCGTCAGCGCATGACCGAGCCGCAGAGCACGGAACAGGACCCCTGCGACTACGACGTCGTCATCAGCGGAGCGGGCCTCGCGGGCTGCGCCGCGGCGATCCTGCTGGCCCGGCGCGGCGCCCGCGTCGCCCTGCTGGAGCGCCGCTCGGACCCGGCGGCGTACAAGCGGCTCTGCACCCACTCCCTGACGGCCAACGCCTACCCGGTGCTGGACGAACTGGGGCTCGTCCCGGCGCTGGAGGAGGCGGGGGCCGTCCGCAACGAGGCCCGCTGGTACACCCGCTGGGGCTGGATCGTGCCCCGGGCCGCGCCGGGCGGTCCCGGGCTGCCGTACGCGTACAACGTGCGGCGCAGCGTCCTCGACCCGCTGATCCGCTCCCGCGCGGCCGCGACCCCCGGGGTCGAGCTGCTCCCGGGCCACCGGGTGACCGCGCTGGTCCGGGAGGCCGGGCGGACGGCGGGGGTGCGCGCGTCGACGCCGCGGGGCGAGCGCGAGATCCGGGCCCGGCTGGTGGTCGGGGCCGACGGCAGGGAATCGGCCGTGGCGGCCGCCGCCCCGGTGCGCGGGCGGAGCCACGAGAACGGGCGGTTCGGCTACCTCGCGCACTTCCGCGGCCTCCCCCTGCCGGGCGGGCTCGGCCAGACGTGGTTCCTCGAACCCGACATGGCGTACGCGTTCCCGAACGACGACGGGGTGACGGTCCTCGCGGTGCTGCCGGACAAGAAGCGGCTGCCGGCCTTCCGGGCGGACCTGGAGGGCAGCTTCCTCGCCTTCGTCCGCGCCCTGCCCGACGCGCCGCCCGTGGACTCCGCCGAGCGCGTCTCGAAGATCACCGGCACGGTCGACTACCCGCTGCGCAGCCGCGTCGCGGCCGCGCCGGGCCTCGCCCTCATCGGTGACGCCGCCCTGACCGGCGATCCCCTGTGGGGGGTGGGCTGCGGGTGGGCGCTCCAGTCCGCGCACTGGCTGGCCGAGGAGGCCGGCCCGGCCCTGGCCGGCCGGGGCGGCCTCGACCGGTCGCTCGCGCGGTACGCGCGCAGGCACCGGCGGCGGCTCGCCGGTCACCAGTGGCTGGCCGCCGACTTCGCCCGCTCCCGTCCCTTCAACCCGCTGGAGCGGCTGATGTTCTCGGCGGCGGCCCGCGACGAGGCGCTGGCGCGGCACATGCACCTGTTCGCGTCGCGCCTCATCGGTCCGCTGCGCTTCCTGAGCCCGGCGGCCGTGGCGAGGGCCTCGCGCGTCAACCTCCGCCACCGCGCGGCTGCCCGGGCCGGGCGCGGCACGAAAGGGGCGGCCTAGGCCTGGGCCCCGTACACCGCGCCCGGGGGCCGGGAGGCGGCCAGGAGCTTCGCCGCCGCTTCGCCCGCCTCCGCCGGGGTCCAGCGGGCGGCACGGTCGGTGGTGGGGCCGGGGTGCCAGCCCTCCATGACCGTGATGCGGCCGCCCTCCGCCTCGAAGACCCGGCCGGTGACCCCGGCCGCGGCGTCCGAGCCGAGCCAGACCACCAGCGGGGAGACGTTCTCCGGGGCCATGGCGTCGAAGGCGCCGGGGGCGGGGGCCGCCATGGACTCGGCGAAGGCCTGCTCCGTCATGCGGGTGCGGGCCGCCGGGGCGATGGCGTTGACCTGGACCCCGTAGCGGCCCATCTCGGCCGCCGCGACCAGGGTCAGGCCGAGGATGCCCGCCTTGGCGGCGCTGTAGTTGCCCTGGCCGACGGAGCCGAGCAGGCCCGCGCCCGAGGAGGTGTTGACCACCCGGGCGGCGACCGGCCGGCCGGCCTTCGCCTCGGCCCGCCACCAGGCCGCGGCGTGCTTGAGCGGCAGGAAGTGGCCCTTGAGGTGGACCCGCATCACCGCGTCCCAGTCGTCCTCGTCGAGGTTGACGAGCATCCGGTCGCGCAGGAACCCGGCGTTGTTGACGAGGGTGTCGAGGCGGCCGAAGGCCGCGAGGGCGCACTCCACCAGGGAGGCCGCGCCCGCGGCCGTCGCGATGTCCCCGCCGTGTGCCACCGCCTCGCCGCCCGCCGCCCGGATCTCCTCGACGACCCGGGCCGCCGGGCCGTCCGGTCCGGGCAGTCCGTCCAGGCCCACGCCCAGGTCGTTGACGACGATCCGGGCCCCCTCCGCCGCGAAGGCCAGCGCGTGCGCCCGGCCCAGGCCGCGTCCCGCGCCCGTCACGACGACCACTCGTCCGTCTGCAATGCCCATGTCAGTTCTCCTTGTTGACGTTCGCCGCGTCGAGGAAGGCGGGCCGTTCCCCGCCCCCGTGCACCAGCAGGGCCGCCCCGCTGATGTAGGCCGCCCGCCCGGAGGCGAGGAAGACGGCCGCCTCCCCCACGTCGGAGGGCTCGGCCAGCCGGCCCAGGGGGACGGTCCGGCCGACGGCGGCGAGGCCGGCCTCGTCGCCGTAGTGCAGGTGCGCGAGTTCGGTCCGCACCATGCCGAGCACCAGCGAGTTGACCCGTACCTCGGGGGCCCACTCCACGGCCATGGAGCGGGCCAGGTTCTCCAGCCCCGCCTTGGCCGCGCCGTAGGCGGCGGTGCCGGGTGAGGGGCGGGTGCCGCTGACGCTGCCGATCATCACCACCGAGCCCCGGCTCTCGCGCAGCCACGGGTACGCGGCGAGCGAGGCGGTCATCGGCGCGATCAGGTTCAGCGCGAGGACCCGGGCGTGCCGCTCGGCCCCGCCCTCGCCGAGCAGCCGGTACGGGGTGCCGCCCGCGTTGTTCACCAGGCAGTCCAGGCGTCCGTGGCGGGCGCCGACCTCGTCGAAGAAGGCCTCCACGGCGGCGGCATCCCGCAGGTCGACGGGGACGAAGGCGGCCTCGCGCCCCCCTTCGGCCACCGGCCGCTGCGGTGGCCGGCGGGCGCAGACCACGACGTCGGCGCCCGCCGCCAGGAACGCCCGCGCGATCCCGGCGCCGACGCCCCGGGTTCCGCCGGTGACGACGATGACCCTCCCCTTGAGCTCCATCGGCTGCTACCTTCCTCACCTAACAAATGTTTGGTGGAAAGGTAGCTGATCCGCTCATGGGTGTCTCCACCTCCAGCCCCGACAAGGGCGTCTCACTCATCACAGTCGACTTCCCGCCCGTCAACGCCCTCCCGGTACGCGGCTGGTACGACCTCGCCGACGCCCTGCGCGCGGCGGGCCGCGACCCCGAGGTCCGCTGCGTGGTCCTGGCCGCCGAGGGCCGCGGCTTCAACGCGGGCGTCGACATCAAGGAGATGCAGCGCGACACCGGGCACGCCGCCCTCATCGGCGCCAACCGCGGCTGCTACGAGGCCTTCGCCGCCGTCTACGAGTGCGAGGTCCCCGTCGTCGCGGCGGTGAACGGGTTCTGCCTGGGCGGCGGCATCGGCCTGGTCGGCAACGCCGACGCGATCGTCGCCTCCGACGACGCCGTCTTCGGCCTGCCCGAGCTCGACCGCGGCGCCCTCGGCGCGGCCACCCACCTGGCCCGGCTGGTCCCCCAGCACCTGATGCGCGCCCTGTACTACACCTCGCGCACCGCCACCGCCGCCGAACTGCACCGGCACGGCTCGGTGTGGAAGGTCGTCCCGGGCGCGGAACTGCGGGCGGCCGCCCGGGAGCTGGCCGCCGAGATCGCCCGCAAGGACGGCTACCTGCTGCGGCTGGCCAAGGCCGCGATCAACGGCATCGACCCCGTCGACGTCCGGCGCAGTTACCGCTTCGAACAGGGCTTCACCTTCGAGGCCAACCTCAGCGGGGTCGCCGACCGGGTCCGCGACACCTTCGGCGCAGCCGCCTCCGGAAAGGACGGGAGCACCCCGTGACCGACAAGACCATGACCCCCGACGAGGTGGTCGGCCGGCTGCGCAGCGGCATGACCCTCGGGATCGGCGGCTGGGGCTCCCGGCGCAAGCCGATGGCCCTGGTCAGAGCACTGCTCCGGTCCGAGATCACCGATCTGACCGTCATCGCGTACGGCGGCCCGGACGTCGGCCTGCTCGCCGCCGCCGGCCGGATCAGCCGCCTGGTCACCCCCTTCGTCACCCTCGACTCGATCCCGCTGGAGCCGCACTACCGGGCCGCCCGCGAGAGCGGCGCGTTCGCCCTGACCGAGTACGACGAGGCCATGTTCATGTGGGGCCTGCACGCCGCCGCGAACCGGCTGCCCTTCCTGCCCGTCCGGGCCGGTCTCGGCTCCGACGTGATGCGGGTCAACCCGGAACTGCGCACCGTCACCTCCCCGTACGCCGACGGCGAGGAGTTCGTCGCCGTCCCCGCCCTGCGCATGGACGCGGCTCTGGTCCACCTGAGCCGCGCCGACCGCCTCGGCAACGGCCAGTACCTGGGCCCCGACCCCTACTTCGACGACCTGTTCTGCGAGGCCGCCGACACCGCGTACGTCTCCTGCGAACAGCTCGTGGAGAGCGCCGAGCTGGCCAAGTCGGGCCCCTTGCAGTCCCTCCTGGTCAGCCGGCACGCGGTGACCGGGGTCGTGGAGACCCCGAACGGCGCGCACTTCACCTCCTGCGTGCCCGACTACGACCGCGACGAGGCCTTCCAGAAGATGTACGCCACCACCCCCTGGCCGGAGTTCGCCGCCCGCTTCCTGTCGGGCCCGGGCGAACACGACTACCAGAGCGCCGTCCGCGCCTGGCACGAGGAGCAGCAGTGACCGCCCTGCCCACCCGCCCCGAGTACTGCGTGATCGCCTGCGCCGAGGCCTGGCGCGACAACGGCGAGGTCCTCGCCAGCCCGATGGGCCTGGTCCCCGCCTTCGGCGCCCGCCTCGCCAAGCGCACCTTCTCCCCCGACCTCCTGCTCACCGACGGCGAGGCCACCCTGGTCGGCCTGGACGGCACGCCCGAGGGCTGGCTCCCGTACCGCAGGCACCTGACGATGGTCACGGGCGGGCGGCGGCACGTGATGATGGGCGCCAGCCAGATCGACCGGTACGGCAACCAGAACATCTCCTGCATCGGCGACTGGGAGCGGCCCGCCCGCCAGCTCCTGGGCGTGCGCGGGGCCCCCGTCAACACCCTGAACAACCCGGTGAGCTACTGGATCCCCAAGCACTCCCCCCGGGTGTTCGTCGAGCGCGTCGACATGGTCAGCGGCGTCGGCCACGACCGCGCCGAGGCCGCCGGGGTCACCCGCTTCCACCGCCTGCCTCGCGTCGTCAGCGACCTCGGCGTCTTCGACTTCGAGGGCCCGGGCCGCACGATGCGGCTGGCCTCCCTGCACCCGGGCGTCACCCTGGACCGGGTCCGCGAGGCCACCGGCTTCGAGCTGGCGCTGCCCGCGGGCGGTGAGGTCCCCTACACCCGCGAGCCGACCGGCGAGGAGCTGCGGCTGATCCGCGAGGTGATCGACCCCAAGGGCCTGCGCGACCGCGAAGTACGGGTCTGACGTGGCACCGCAGGCGGCGGCGCCCGCCATGGAGACCGCCTTCACCCGGCTCGTCGGCGTCCGCCACCCCATCGTCCAGACGGGCATGGGCTGGGTGGCCGGCCCGCGCCTGGTGTCGGCGGCGGCCGAAGCCGGGGCGCTCGGCATCCTCGCCTCGGCGACGATGACCACCGAGCAGCTGCGGGCGGCCGTCCACGAGGTGAAGTCCCGTACGGACGCCCCCTTCGGGGTCAATCTGCGCGCGGACGCCGGGGACGCGGCCGAGCGCGCCCAGCTGATCATCGACGAGGGCGTACGGGTGGCCTCCTTCGCCCTGGCCCCCTCCAGGGAGCTGATCGCCCGCCTCAAGGACGCGGGCGTGGTGGTGATCCCCTCCATCGGGGCGCGCCGGCACGCCGAGAAGGTCGCGGCCTGGGGCGCGGACGCGGTGATCGTGCAGGGCGGCGAGGGCGGCGGCCACACCGGGGACGTGGCGACCACGGTGCTGCTGCCGCAGGTGGTCGACGCCGTGGACATCCCGGTGGTCGCGGCGGGCGGCTTCCGCGACGGCCGCGGCCTGGTCGCGGCGCTGGCCTACGGCGCCGCGGGCATCGCCATGGGCACCCGCTTCCTGCTGACCTCCGACTCCCCCGTCCCGGACGCCGTCAAGGCCGAGTACCTGAAGGCGACCGTCAAGGACGTCACCGTCACCACCGCCGTCGACGGGCTGCCGCACCGGATGCTGCGCACCGAGCTCGTCGAGGCATTGGAGCGGGCGGGCCGCGCCCGGGCGCTGGCCCGGGCGGTGCGGCACGCGGCGGGGTTCAAGAAGCTGTCGGGCCTGACCTGGTCGCGGATGGTGCGCGACGGGCTGGCGATGAAGCACGGCAAGGACCTGTCCTGGAGCCAGGTCCTGCTCGCCGCGAACACCCCGATGCTCCTGAAGGCGTCCATGGTCGAGGGCCGTACGGACCTCGGAGTCATGGCATCCGGCCAGGTCGCGGGGGTGATCGAGGATCTGCCGTCCTGTGCGGAGCTCGTCGGCCGCGTCATGGCCGAGGCACACGCGGTACTGCACACGCTCCGCACCCTGCCTCCACCAGGGTGATCCCCCTTCTCCGTCACGGGAGTCGTATCCAATGAGCCGTGCCCGAACCCGCCTGGCGACCGCGGCGGCCGTCGCCTCGCTGGCCCTCGTCGCCGCCCTGCCCGCCGCCGCGCCCGCGGTGGCCGCCGCGCCCGCGGTGGCGGCCGCCCCCGCGGGCCGCAGCGCCCCGCACCGGCCGCAGGCCCCGGCGATCCGCCAGATCCCCCTCCAGGGAGCCGTCAACGTCCGCGACGTCGGCGGCTACCGCACCTACACCGGCGGGCAGGTCCGCCAGGGGCTGGTCTACCGCTCCGACGCGCTCGGCAAGCTGACCCCGGCGGACATCACCACCGTCGCGGGTCTGGGCCTCACGAAGGCCGTGGACTTCCGCATCCCCCTGGAGGTCCAGTACGACGGCGCCGACCGGCTGCCGCCCGGCCTCGCCGCCACCTCCCGCCCGGTCAGCGACCTGGGCCTGTACGGGACCCTGATGACCGCGATCGGCAGCGGTGACCCCGTCCAGCAGGAACAGATGCTCGGCGGGGGCCGCGCCGAGTCCTACATGCGCGACATCTACCGCACCTTCGTGAGCAGCCCCGAGAACCGGGCGCAGTTCGCGGCGACGCTGCGGGAGATCGCGGACGGCCGGCAGGGCCCGCTGCTGTACCACTGCACCTCGGGCAAGGACCGTACCGGCTGGATGAGTTACGTCCTGCTGCGCGCGCTGGGCGTGCCGGAGCAGAGCGCCGGGGCCGACTACCTGGCCTCGAACACCTTCCGGGGGGCCTACGACGCCCAGGTCCGGGCGGGCCTCAAGCAGTCGGGCCGGATGCAGAACCCGGACCTGCTGATCCCGCTCCAGGAGGTCCGCCAGGACTACCTGGACGCGGCGACGGCGCGGATGGAGGCCGACTACGGCAGCTTCTACGGCTACCTGACGAAGGGCCTCGGCCTGGACCTGGGAACCCTGGCGAGGCTCCAGTCCAAGATGGTCCGCTGACGGCGGTCCACCGCGGCCGGAACGCGAAGGAGCCGGGCGGCGCATCGCGCGCCGCCCGGCTCCTTCGTCGTCGTACGTCCGCCCGTCAGACCGCGCGGCGGCGGCCCTGGCCGCCGGTGCCGACGCGGCTGCGCGCGGAGGCGGCGGCCGCGCCGCCGGAGGCGCCGCCCCCGGTGCGCCGGCCCTGGCCCGCCGCTGCGGAGCCCGAGCCGGAGCCGCCCTGGCCGCCCTGGCCGCGACGGCCCTGGCCGGACCCGGCGGAGGCGGGGGCCTGCCCGGAGGCGCCGCCGGTGCGACGGCCGCGGCCGCCGCCCGCCGGGGCGCCGCCCGTGGCGGAACCGGTGCGCGGGGCGCCCGAACGGCGGCGCGCCGAGCCGGAGCCCGAGCCCGAGCCGGAGCGCTGCTTCGGCGGGGTGGCCTGCGGCACCTCCAGCACCACGGGGATGCCCGAGGGCTCCTTGGCGCCGGTGAGGCGGGCGAGCTCCTCGTCGGAGGACTTGATCTGCGCGGTGCGCGGGGTGATGCCGGCGTCCGACATCAGCCGGGTCATGTCGCGCTTCTGGTCGGGCAGGACCAGGGTGACGACGCTGCCGGACTCGCCCGCGCGGGCCGTGCGGCCGCCGCGGTGCAGGTAGTCCTTGTGGTCCGTCGGCGGGTCCACGTTGACGACCAGGTCGAGGTCGTCGATGTGGATGCCGCGCGCGGCCACGTTGGTGGCGACCAGTGCGGTGACCTCGCCCGTCTTGAACCAGTCGAGGGTGCGGTTGCGCTGCGGCTGCGAGCGGCCGCCGTGCAGGCCGGAGGCGCGGACACCGTCCGCGAGGAGCTTCTTGACCATGCGGTCGACCCCGCGCTTGGTGTCGACGAACATGATCACCCGGCCGTCGCGAGCGGCTATGCGCGTGGCCACGGCCTTCTTGTCGGTCTCGTCCATGACGTACAGGACGTGGTGCTCCATCGTGCTGACCGCGCCGGCGGACGGGTCGACGGAGAAGGCGACGGGGTCGGTGAGGAACATCTTGACGAGCTTGTCGATGTTCTTGTCGAGGGTCGCCGAGAACAGCATGGTCTGCCCGCCGGGCGCGACCTGCTTGAGCAGGGCGGTGACCTGCGGCATGAAGCCCATGTCGGTCATCTGGTCGGCCTCGTCGAGGACCGTGACGGCGACCTGGGAGAGGTCGGCGTCGCCGCGGTCGATGAGGTCCTTCAGGCGGCCGGGGGTGGCGACGAGCACCTCGGCGCCGCGGCGCAGGGCGCCGGACTGCCGGTTGATCGACATGCCGCCGACGACGGTCGCGATGCGCAGGTTCACGGACGTGGCGTACGGCGCCAGGGCGTCGGTGACCTGCTGCGCGAGCTCACGGGTCGGCACGAGGACCAGCGCGAGCGGCTGCTTCGGCTGGGCGCGGTGACCGGCGGTGCGGGCCAGCAGCGCCAGGCCGAAGGCCAGCGTCTTGCCGGAGCCGGTGCGGCCGCGGCCGAGCAGGTCACGGCCGGCGAGGGAGTTCGGCAGCGTGGCGGCCTGGATGGGGAACGGCTCGGTCACGCCCTGGGCGGCGAGGGTCTTCAGCAGCGCCTCGGGCATGCCCATGTCCTCGAACGCGGCCACCGGCGCGAGGGCCGGGGTCAGCGGTTCGGGCATGGTGAATTCTTGCGGCCGGGCAACGGGGGCGGACTTCTGCCGTCCCGCGCCAGCCTTCGGACGTCCCTGGGCCGCACCTCGGCCCCGAGTGGGGCGGCGGCTGGGTCGTGCGGAGCTGGAGCTGGTCATGCGGAAAAAGCCCTCCTGAAACCGGCAGGTACGCACGTTCGCACGCGGTGGGGTGCGAACGCGGGTGAAACAGCAGACAAGCCGGGGCCCGCACCTCGCGGTGCGGACCCCGGCCGGCTGACGTACTTAGTTGGCGGGGAGGATGTTCTCCGCCTGGGGGCCCTTCTGGCCCTGGGTCACGTCGAAGGACACGCGCTGGCCCTCCTGGAGCTCACGGAAGCCCTGGGTGGCGATGTTCGAGTAGTGGGCGAAGACGTCCGGGCCGCCACCGTCCTGCTCGATGAAGCCGAAGCCCTTTTCCGAGTTGAACCACTTCACGGTGCCAAGTGCCATTTGAATCTCCTGAATAGGCGGCAAGGGCCCCATCCGGAGATCCCGGTAAAAACAATTAAAGCGCCTGTCGGAGCATTCCCGTCAGGCGCACATAAAGTTCATGGGTACCACAACTGCAACGCGTCCAAAGCTAGCACACCTCCCCGGGGGCGCGCTGCCCGGACGGTCGGGAGTCTTCCGTCCGGGCCCCTGACCTGCGTCTACAGCCGTTCGATGATCGTCACGTTGGCCTGCCCGCCGCCCTCGCACATGGTCTGGAGGCCGTAGCGGCCGCCGGTGCGTTCCAGCTCGTGCAGCAGCGTGGTCATGAGCTTGACACCCGTCGCGCCCAGCGGATGGCCCAGGGCGATCGCGCCGCCGTTGACGTTCACCCGGTCCGGGTCGGCGCCGGTCTCCTTCAGCCAGGCCAGGACCACCGGGGCGAAGGCCTCGTTGATCTCGACCAGGTCGATGTCGGACAGCGCCAGGCCCGTCTTCTTCAGGGCGTACGCGGTCGCGGGGATCGGCGCGGACAGCATCCGGATCGGGTCCTCCCCGCGCACGGAGAGGTGGTGGATGCGGGCCCGGGGGGTGAGGCCGTGTTCGGCGACCGCCCGGGCGGAGGCGATCAGCATGGCCGCCGCGCCGTCGGAGACCTGCGAGGAGACGGCCGCGGTGATGGTGCCGCCCTCCACGACCGGCTTCAGGCCCGCCATCTTCTCCAGGGAGGTGTCCCGGCGCGGCCCCTCGTCCGCGCTCACGTCCCCGTACGGGACGGTCTCGCGCGCGAAGCGGCCCTCGTCGATCGCCCGCAGCGCCCGCTGGTGGGAGCGCAGGGCGAACTCCTCCATGTCGCGGCGCGAGATCCCCCACTTCTCGGCGATCAGCTGCGCCCCGTGGAACTGGTTGACCGGGGCGTCGCCGTAGCGGGCGCGCCAGCCCGCCGAGCCCGCGTAGGGGCCCTCGGTGAAGCCCAGGGGTTCGGCCGCCTGCCGGGAGGCGAAGGCGATGGGGATCATCGACATGTTCTGGGTGCCGCCCGCGACCACCAGGTCCTGGGTGCCGGACAGCACGCCCTGCGCGGCGAAGTGGACGGCCTGCTGGGAGGAGCCGCACTGGCGGTCGACGGTGACCCCCGGCACCTCCTCGGGCAGGCCCGCCGCCAGCCAGGCCGTCCGGGCGATGTCCCCGGCCTGCGGGCCGACGGTGTCGAGGCAGCCGAAGACCACGTCCTCGACGGCGGCCGGGTCGATCCCGGTCCGTTCCACCAGCGCCTTCAGGACGTGTGCGCCGAGGTCGGCGGGGTGCACGGCGGACAGCCCGCCGCCCCGGCGCCCCACGGGCGTGCGGACGGCGTCGACTATGTAGGCCTCGGGCATCGGGACTCCTCTTGGGGGGTTACGTGCGTACGGCGATCCCGTCCAGCACCATCGACAGGTACTGGCGGGCGATCTCCTCGGGGCTGTGCTGGCCGCCGGGCCGGTACCAGGAGGCGGCGACCCACACCGTGTCGCGGACGAAGCGGTAGGTGAGGCGGATGTCGAGGTCGGCCCGGAAGACCCGGGCGGCGACCCCGCGCTCCAGCGTTCCGAGCCAGGCCTTCTCGAACTTGACCTGCGAGTCGGAGAGGTAGTGGAAGCGGGGCTGCGCGGACAGGTGCCGGGACTCCTTCTGGTAGATGGCGACGGCGGCGCGGTGCCGGTCGATCTCCCGGAAGGACTCGGTGACGAGGGCCTCGATGGTCTCCCTGGGGCCGAGACCGGCGGCGAGGACGGTGTCGTAGCCCGCCCACAGCTCGTTCAGGAAGGCCGAGAGGATCTCGTCGAGCATCGATTCCTTGGAATCGAAGTGGTAGTAGAGGCTGCCGGCGAGCATGCCGGCGGCGTCCGCGATCTTGCGGACGGTGGTGGCGTTGTAGCCCTGGGCCGCGAAGACCTCGGCGGCGGTGTCGAGGAGTTCGCGACGGCGCTCGGGCGAGGCCGTCACCTGCGTCTTCTTCTTGTTCGTTGGCACGGGCCCATTCTGCGGCTACGCGTGCTGGCTGCTGACCGAGACGGTCTCGCCCGTCATGTACGAGGAGTACGCGCCGGCCAGGAAGACGATGACGTTGGCGATCTCCCAGGGTTCGGCGTAGCGGCCGAAGGCCTCGCGGGCGGTGAGCTCGGTGAGCAGCTCCTCGCTGGTGACCTTCACCAGGTGCGGGTGCATGGCCAGGCTCGGGGCGACGGCGTTGACGCGCACGCCGAACGCGGCGGCCTCCAGCGCGGCGCAGCGGGTCAGGGCCATCACCCCGGCCTTGGCGGCGGCGTAGTGGGCCTGGCCGGTCTGGGCGCGCCAGCCGACGACGGAGGCGTTGTTGACGACGACGCCGCCGCGCCCGGACGCCTTCAGGGAGCGCAGGGCGGCGCGGGTGCAGCGGAAGGTTCCGTTCAGGGTGACGTCGAGGACCTTGTTCCACGCCTCGTCGCTCATGTCGACGAGGTCGGCGGTGCCGCCGAGTCCGGCGTTGTTGACGACGACGTCGAGGCCGCCGTGGAGCTCTTCGGCCCGCGCGAACAGGGCCTGGACCTGGTCCTCGTCGGTGACGTCGCAGGGCAGGGAGGCGACGCGGGCGGCGCCGAACTCGGCGGCGAGGGCTTCCTCGGTCTCCTTCAGGCGGCGGGCGTGGGCGTCGCCGATCAGGACGTCGGCGCCCTCCTCCAGGAAGCGGCGGGCGGTGGCGCCGCCGATCCCGGCGCCGGCGGCCGCGGTGATGACGGCGGTGCGGCCGCGGAGCAGTCCGTGGGCCGGGACGTAGGCGGGTGCGGGGCTCATGCCCGTACCTCCTTGGGAAGGCCGAGGACGCGCTCGGCGACGATGGTGCGCTGGATCTCGTCGGACCCGGCGTAGAGGGTGTCGGCGCGGGAGAAGAGGAAGAGGCGCTGCCAGTCGTCGAGGTCGTACGCCTCCCCGTGCGCGCCCGCGGCCAGCAGTGAGGCGGCGCCGCGCACGTCCATGGCGAGTTCGCCGAGGTCGCGGTGCCAGCGGGCCCAGTACAGCTTGGCCAGGGAGGGCGGGGTGGCGGGCAGCAGGGCGAGGGCCCGCATGGCCTCCAGGCCGGTCCAGGCGCGGGCGAGGCGGTCGCTCAGGAGCGGGTCGGCGAGGGCGCCGTTGGCGGTGGCGAGGGCGGCGAGGGCTTCGAGTTCGCGGCGGAAGCCGACCTGCTGGCCGAGGGTGGAGACGCCGCGTTCGTAGCCGAGGGTGGCCATGGCCACGGCCCAGCCGTCGCCGGGGGCGCCGACGACGTGCGAGGCGTGGGTACGGGCTCCGTCGAAGAAGACCTCGTTGAATTCGGAGGTGCCGGTGAGCTGGACGATCGGGCGGATCTCGACGCCGGGCCCGTCGAGGGGGACGAGCAGGTAGGACAGCCCGGCGTGGCGGCGCGAGCCCGCTTCGGTGCGGGCCAGGACGAAGCACCACTGGGCCTCGTGGGCGAGGGAGGTCCAGGTCTTCTGGCCGTCGATCACCCACTCCCCGTCGTGCAGGGCGGCCCGGGTGCGGACCGCCGCGAGGTCGGAGCCGGCGCCCGGTTCGCTGTAGCCCTGGCACCACAGCTCCTGCACGGCCCGGATCGGCGGGAGGAAGCGGGCCTTCTGCTCCTCGGTGCCGTGGTCGATGAGGGTGGGGCCGAGGAGCTGTTCGCCGATGTGGTTCACGCGGGCGGGGGCGTCGGCGAGGGCGTACTCCTCGTGGAAGGCGATCTGCTGCCCGATGCTCGCGCCGCGGCCGCCGTGTTCGGGCGGCCAGCCGATGCAGGTCCAGCCGTGGGCCGCCATGTGCCGCTCCCAGGCCAGGCGTTCGGCGAAGGCCTCGTGTTCGCGGCCGGGTCCGCCGCGGCCCTTGAGGGCGGCGAACTCGCCGGTGAGGTGGGTGCGGAGCCATCCGCGGACCTCGGTGCGGAACTCCTCGACGCTGCTCATGGCCGTACGTTAACCTACCAAACACTTGTTAGGGAAGGATCCGTGGATGCCTGCTCACCCCGCCTCCGACGAGGCCCGCGAGGAGGAGCCCGTGGTGCTCTACGAGCGCCGCGGCCCCCTCGCCTACGTGACCATGAACCGCCCCCGCTACCGCAACGCCCAGAACGGCGCGATGACGTACGCGCTGGACGACGCCTTCTACCGGGCCGCCGACGACCCCGACGTGAAGGTGGTCGTCCTCGGCGGGGCCGGCGCGCACTTCTCGGCGGGCCACGACATCGGCACCCCCGGCCGCGACGCCCACCTGCCCTTCGAGCGGCGGGCCGGACTGTGGTGGGACCACTCCCGCCGCACGGGCGCCGAATCCCGCTTCGCCCGCGAATCGGAGGTGTACCTGGGGATGTGCCGCCGCTGGCGGGAACTGCCCAAGCCCGTGATCGCCTCCGTCCAGGGCGCCTGCGTGGCGGGCGGGCTGATGCTGGCCTGGGTGTGCGACCTGATCGTGGCCGGCGAGGACGCCTTCTTCGCCGACCCGGTGGTGCGCATGGGCATCCCCGGGGTCGAGTACTTCGCCCACCCGTGGGCGATGCCGCCGCGCATCGCGAAGGAGTTCCTCTACACCGGCGACCGGATGTCGGCCCGCCGGGCCCACGAGATCGGCATGGTCAACCGGGTCGTCGAACCCGCCGAACTGGCCACCGCCACCGAACTGCTGGCCCTGCGGATCGCCGAGATGCCCGCCTTCGGGCTGGCCCTGACCAAGCGGGCCGTCAACCAGGCCGAGGACCTCCAGGGCCTGCACGCCGGCATGGACTCCGCCTTCGGCCTGCACCACCTCGCGCACGCCCACAACGCCGAGACGGCCGCCGACCCGCTCGGCGGCATGGACGTGGCGGCCATGAAGGAGGCGAACGGCTGATGGACATCGACCACGCGCCGGAGGTGGCGGACTTCCGGGCCCGGGCCCGGGACTGGCTGCGCGCGCACGTCCCGGCCCGGCCGCTGCCCTCGCTGGAGACGGAGGCCGGATTCGCGGCGCACCGGGAATGGGAGGCGCTGCTGCACGCGGACCGCTGGTCGGTGGTGTCCTGGCCCGAGGAGTACGGGGGCCGGGGCGCGGACATCGAACGGTGGCTGGTCTTCGAGGAGGAGTACTGGGCGGCGGGCGCGCCGGGCCGGGTCTCGCAGAACGGCATCAACCTGCTCGCCCCCACCCTCTTCGACCACGCGACGCCCGCACAGCGGGCCCGCGTCCTGCCCGCGATGGCGAGCGGGGAGGTCATCTGGGCCCAGGCCTGGTCCGAACCGGAGTCCGGCTCCGACCTGGCCTCGCTGAAGTCCCGGGCCGAGCGCACGGAGGGCGGCTGGCTGCTGTCGGGGCAGAAGACCTGGTCCTCGCGGGCCGCCTTCGCGGACCGGGCCTTCGGCATCTTCCGTACGGATCCCGGCGCGGCCCGACCCCACCACGGGCTCACGTACCTGATGTTCGACCTGCGGGCGCCCGGGGTCACGGTGCGGCCCGTCGGACGCCTCGACGGGAAGCCCGCCTTCGCCGAGCTCTTCCTCGACGAGGTCTTCGTGCCCGACGAGGACGTGATCGGGGAGCCCGGGCAGGGCTGGCGGATCGCCATGTCGACGACGGGCAACGAGCGGGGCCTGACCCTGCGCTCCCCCGGCCGCTTCCTGGCCTCCGCGGAGCGGCTGCTGGCCCTGTGGCGCGAGCGCGGCGACCCCGCGGACACCGCGCTGGCCGACCGGGTCGCGGACGCGCTGGTCGGTGCGCGCGCCTACGAACTGTTCACCTGGACCAACGCCTCCCGCTTCGCGGCCGGGGCCGCCATCGGCGCCGAGTCCAGCCTGAACAAGGTGTTCTGGTCCCAGTACGACATCGCCCTGCACGAAACGGCCCTGGACCTGCTGGGGGCGGACGCCGAGCTGGCGGACGGCGAATGGGCCGAGCCCTGGGTGTTCTCGCTGGCCGGACCGATCTACGCGGGCACCAACGAGATCCAGCGCGACATCATCGCCGAGCGGCTGCTCGGCCTCCCGAAGGGCCGCCGCTGATGCGCTTCCTGCCGACCGAGGAACAGTCGGACTTCACCCGCACCCTGCGCTCCCAGCTCGCCGCCGCCGGGGTGCCGTCCGTCGTACGGGCCTGGGCGGCGGGCGACCACGGGCCGGGCCGGGAGCTGTGGTCGCGGCTGGCCGACACCGGACTGGCCGCGCTGGCCGTGCCGGAGGCCCACGACGGGCTGGGCCCGCTCCCGGTGGAACTGGCGCTCGGCTTCGTCGAGCTGGGGCGGGCCGGGGTGCCGGGGCCGGCGGTGGAGGGCGCGGCCGCCTCCGTCCTGCTGGCACGGCTGGGGGACGAGGTCCTGGCGAAACGGTTCCTCCCGGGGCTCGCCTCCGGCGCCGCCCTCGCCACGCTGACCCTGCCCGGCGGGTCCCCGTACGCCCTGGACGCGGACGCGGCGACGCACCGCTTCACGGTCTCGGCGGCCGGGGAACTGCGCCTGGCCCCCGGCGGCGGGGACGCCCTGGCCTCCCTCGACCCGGCCCGGGCGCTGTCCGCCCCGGCGGCCGGCGGGGAACTCCTCGCGGCCGGACCCGCCGTCACGGCCGCCGCCCGCGAAGCCCTCGACTGGGCGCGGCTGCTGACGGCGGCCCAGTGCCTGGGCGTCGGCGAGGCCCTGCTCGGGCGCACCGTCGAGTACGTGAAGCAGCGCACCCAGTTCGGCACGCCGATCGGGGCCTTCCAGGCGGTCAAGCACCGGCTGGCGGACACCCTGCTCGGCCTGGAGTTCGCCCGGCCGCTGCTGTGGGCGGCGGCGCTGTCGCTGGAGCCCGGCGAGGTCGCGGCGGCCAAGCTCACCGCGGGCGAGGCGGCGTACGCGGCCGCGCTGACCGCGCTCCAGTTGCACGGGGCCGTCGGCTACACCGAGGAGCTGGACCTGTCGCTGTGGCTGCGCAAGGCCCGCCCGCTGCGCGACGCCTGGGGGACGCCCGCGGCCTGCCGGGCTCAGGTGCTGCGCTCCCGGGAGCGGTAGGCGGTGGCGAGGGCGGTGTTGACGAGCACCAGTCCGGCGAACCACCACGCCCGCTGCCCGTGCCCCAGCCCGGCGACGGCCAGGGCCGCGGAGCCGAAGACCAGGGCCTTCACCCCGAGGACGGCCGGCAACGGCACCCGGTAGCGGGCGCGCGGGGCGGCGAAGGCCCCCCACAGGACGGCCGCGGCGCCCGCGACCACCGCCCCGATCAGCGCGCCGACGACCAGGCGGCCGCCCCACTCGTAGCCCCAGACGGCGAGCGCGAGCAGGGCGGCCACCTCCAGGACGAAGGCGAGGAGGTCGTTGAGCAGCCGGAGCGCGCGCGGCACCCGGAGCGGGCGCAGCGGCCGCCGGGCGCGCTGCGGGCCGTGGGGTGCGGGGCCGTGGGGTGCGGGGCCGGTGTCCATCAGGCGTTCCCGGCGACGTGCAGGCTGACGGTGTAGGGCTCCTCCACCGTCCCGTCCGGGAAGTGCACGGCCAGGCGGGCCCGTTCGGCCTCCATGAACGCGCGGGTGCCCTCGGCGCCGAGGAGCAGGAACGCCGAGTGGCTGGAGAGGTTGGCCAGGTGCGCCTCCAGCGGGATCCGGCGCGACCAGGCGACGGTGCGCGTGGCGAAGCCCGAGGGGAGGCCCTGCGGAAGGGCACGGAAGTGCGTGGCGGCGCCCGCGGGGAAGAAGGCCCGGAGCCGCTCGGCCTGCGCGGCGACCCAGGAGACGGTTTCGTCGGCGTCGTTCCACCAGATCGCGAGCGATCCTCCGGGGCGCAGCACGCGCAGCGCCTCGGGGACGGCGAGCGCGGGGTCGGTCCAGTGCCAGGCCTGGGCGTAGGTGACGAGGTCGAAGGCGCCGGTGGCCAGGGGCAGCCGGTCCCCGTCGCCGCGCACCACCGGGACGTCCGGGTGGGCGCGCCGGAACTCCGCGGCCATCCCGTCCCCGGGTTCGACGGCGGTCACCCGGGCCCCGCGCCGGTGCATCGGCCCGGTGTCCAGGCCCGTCCCGGCGCCCACGTCGGCCACCCGCGCCCCGTCGAACGGCAGCCCGGCCAGCTCCTCGACGGCGTCGTACAGCTCCTCCGGATATCCGGGGCGGTGGGCCGCGTACAGGGCGGCGGCCGTGTCGAAGGAACGGGCGCGTGACGTCATGGGGTCATTGTTTTCGATACCCCCGGCCGCTGACCAGCCCGTTCCATGCGTTCGCGGGAAGGGGCTCAGGTGCGGCGGCGGGACAGGCGCAGCAGCACGGCCGTCTGGAAGAGGAGCAGGACGGCGGTGGCCCCCCGGGCGGCCCACGGGGCCGGGCCGGTGTCCTGGCCGGCGTACCCCGCCCAGGCGGCGGCGCCCGCGAGGGCCGCGCCGACGGCCAGGACGGCGACGAGGAAGCGGCCCGCGAACTCGGCCGGGGTGCCGTGGGGGACGGCGGAGCCGAGGACGAACACCCCGAGCAGGACGGGGATCCAGGGGGCCGCGGAGTCGCGCAGCAGGAAGGCCGCGCCCGCCTCCACGGCGAGGAGCAGGCAGGCGCGCATCAGGAACCCAGGCATGGACACATCATGCCGGGGAAACCCCCGTGCGCACCCGTCCGCGGCCCGCGTACGATCACCGCACGGCGGGGTCGTAGCACAGAGGCAGTGCGCCTACACGTCATGGAGGAGGACGCCGGTTCGAATCCGGCCGCCCCGCCCCCTTCTCGCTCCGTCCGCCGGGCCGTTGGCCGTACGGCGGAGGACCGTACGGCGGAGGACCGTACGGCGGAGGACCGTACGGCCGGCGGCCCGGGCGCTGCGGGCCTACGGCTGCCGCCCCCGCGGCGTCGCCGCCAGCCAGGCCGCCGCTCCCGCGAGCGCCGCCCGGCCGGCCGGCAGCGGCAGGCCCAGGAAGCCGTGGAAGACCCCCGGGTAGAGCCGGACCTCGCAGTCCACGCCCGCCCGGGCGAGCCGCCGCGCGTACGCCAGGCCCTCGTCGCGCAGCAGGTCGCAGTCGGCGAGGAGGACCAGCGTGCGCGGCAGTGCGGACAGCTGCGGGTCCGGGGCCCGCAGCGGCGAGACGTGCGGGTGGGCGGGATCGCCGCCGTACTGGTCCCAGTACCAGGCCATGTGCGCGGCGGTGTGGAAGTACCCGCGCCCGTACGCGGCCACCGACCCGGAGTCCATGGCGGCGTCCAGCGGCGGGTACACCAGCAGCTGGCCGGCGACCAGTTCGGGCGCCCGCAGGGCCGTCACCGCCGCCAGGTTGCCGCCGCTGGAGTCCCCGGCCACCACCACCCGGCGCGGGTCGCAGCCCAGGGCGGTGGCCGCGGCCCGCGCCCACAGCAGCACCGAGAGCGCGTCGTCGAGGGCGGCGGGCCAGGGGTGTTCCGGGGCCAGCCGGTAGTCGGCCGAGACGAGGACGGCCCCGGAGGCCGCGGCGAGCCTGCGGCAGGTGGCGTCGTGGGTGTCGAGCCCGCACATCACCCAGCCGCCGCCGTGCAGGTACACGACGAGGGGGCGGTCCGTGGCCCCGGGCGCGGGGTCGTACACCCGGACCGGGACCCCGCCCGCGACGGCGTCCCGCACCGAGGCCACCTCCGGGCCCGGCGGCCCGGGCACGGCCGCCGCCCGCAGCGCGGCCGCGTCGCCGGGGGCGGGGAAGCCCGCCGCCATGGCGTCGCACAGCCCCCGTGCGGCCGGGGAGAGCCCGTCCGCCCCGCCGTGCGCGGCGCCCGCGGCGTACGCGGCGTCGTCCGTGGCTTCGCTCATCGGGCCGTCATCCCCCCGTCGACCGCGAACTCCGCGCCCGTCACGTACGAGGAGGAGTCCGAGCACAGGAACAGCACCAGCTCCGCGACCTCGCGCGGCCGCCCCATCCGCCCGAGCGGCACGTGCGACCAGTCCCGTCCGGCGACCGCGTCGGCCACCATCGGGGTGTCGATGGCCCCCGGGTGCACCGAGTTGACCCGGATGCCGTCCGCCGCGAGGTCGAGCGCCGCCGAACGGGTCAGCCCGCGCAGGGCGAACTTGCTGGACCCGTAGGCCGCGTGGCCCGGGATGCCGACCAGGCCCGCCGTCGAGGAGATGTTGACGACCGAGCCGCCCCCGGCCGCGCGCAGCACCGGCGCCACCGCCTGGATGCCGAGGAACGGCCCCAGCAGGTTGACGCGCAGCAGTTCCTCGAAGCCCTCGGCGCTCTGGCGTTCCACGTGCGCGGTGCGCCACAGCGCGGCGTTGTTGACGAGCGCCGAGACGGTCCCGAAGGCGGCGACCGCCTCCCGCACCACCCGGGCCCAGCTGCCCGCGTCGGCCACGTCGTGCCGTACGTACAGGCCCCTGTCGCCCAGGGAGGCGGCGACCGCCCGGCCCTCCTCCTCCCGGATGTCGGTGACGACGACCCGCGCCCCCGCCTCCGCGCACAGCCGGGCCTCCTCGGCCCCCTGTCCGCGGCCGGCGCCGGTGATGACGACGACCTTCCCGTCCAGCGAGACCACGGCTCAGCCCTCCCCGTCCCGCTCCAGGGCGCGGAAGTGCGGGATGACCTTCTCGCCCCACTGCCGGATCGTCTCCATGCAGGCCTCCTGCGGGACGGTGCCCATCTGGATCAGGCACATGACCTCGTCGACGCCGATGTCGCGCAGCTGCTCGACGTAGGCGATGGCCGTCTCGGCGCTGCCGTAGGCGTGCTCGGCGTTGTAGGTGCCGGTGTCCACGGGGCGGGCCGGGATGTCCGCCTCGTGCAGCCGCGCGACGAGCTCCTCGCGGCCCCGGGCGAGGGCGCCCGCGTGGTCCTCGTCCTCGGCGTACCCGGTGGGCGCGGGCCCGTTCCCGTACCAGTGGGCGATGGACTCGGCGAAGAAGCGCTGCCCGCGGGTGCCCAGGCGCAGGGCACGCTCGGCGTCGTCGAGGACGATGGTGGGGCAGAGCGCGGAGAGGTGGTCGTTGACCCGGTCGGAGACGAACCGCTCGCCGGTGCGGGTGGCGATGGCCTCGTCGTAGACCTTGCGCATGGTGCGGACGTCGTCCGCGCCCGCGAAGCCCATCACCAGGGCGCCGATGCCCAGTTCGGCGGCGAGCTTGAGGGTGTCGTGCTTGGAGCAGGCCATGAAGAGCGGGGGGTGCGGCTCCTGTACCGGGCGGGGCAGGATCGCGCCGGGGCCGATGTCGAGGGAGCCGTGCCATTCGAACTCCGGCTCGCGCCAGGCCGCGGAGAAGATCCGCAGGGCCTCCTCCATCTGCGGGTAGGTGTCCTCGGGGCGGACCCCGTACATGGACATCTCCTGGCGGGTGGCCCCGCGCCCGGCGCCGACGTCCACGCGTCCGCCGGAGAGCACGTCGAGCATGGCGGCGCGTTCGGCGACGCGGACGGGGTGCTGGTAGCCGAAGGGCATGGTGACCACGCCGTGGCCGATGCGGATCTTCTGCGTCCGGGCGGCGACCCAGGTCAGGAAGATCTCGGAGGCGCTCATGTGGGCGTACTGGGTCAGGGAGTGGTGCTCCACCGCCCAGATCCGGTCGAAGCCCATCTCCTCGGCGAAGACGGCCTGTTCGACGCAGTCGTGGATGACCCGGCGTTCGCGTTCGGGGGTCGGGTCGACGAGCTGCGCCTCGAAGATCATCGAGAACTTCACGGTGCGGTCCCTCCATCCGGGGATCGGGTGGGCAGTACGTGTATGCCTAATAGGAATACTTCTAGCAGTCATACGCAGCGGGGGGAAGGCCATCGCGGACACCGGTCGTAGACTGCGCTGCGTGGCAGACGAGAAGGACGAGACGAACAAGCGCGCGCTCCCCGCGACCAGCTGGGCGGTGCTCGGCCTGCTCTCCTTCGGTGAGGAGCTGTCCGGCTACGACCTGAAGAAGTGGTCGGACTGGTCGCTGCGCTTCTTCTACTGGAGCCCCTCCTTCAGCCAGATCTACAGCGAGCTCAAGCGGCTGGAGAAGGCCGGATACGCCTCCTCGCGGCTGGTCGCCCAGGACACCGGCACCCGCGACAAGCGCGTGTACCGGATCACCGACGCGGGCATGGCCGCCGTCCGCACCTGGGCGCGCGAGGCGCCCGTCGACCCCCCGGTGCTCAAGCACGGGCCGATGCTCCGGCTGTGGCTGGGCCACCTGCTGGAGCCGGAGCAGATGCGCGAGATCCTGCGCGGGCACCAGGAGTTCGCCGAGAAGATGCGCTGCCGCGCGGTGGCGGACGGGGAGGGCGCCCAGGACGAGGCGGCATGGGCGTACCCCACGCTCACCCTCAAGTGGGCCGAGCGGTACTACGCCTCCGAGCGCGACCTGGCCGCCGCCATGCTGGCCGACATCGAGGCGCTCGCGCCGGAGTCCGGCACCCGCCCGTAGGCCCGGCGGAAGTAGAGCAGCGGAGCGCCGTCGCGGTGCGCCGTCGCGGCGGTGACCCGGCCGAGCGCGATGACGTGGTCGCCGCCGTCCAGCACGTCCTCCAGTACGCATTCGACGGTGGCGAGCACCCCGTCGAGCAGCGGCGCGCCGTTCGCGCCCGGCCGCCAGGACACCCCGGCGAACTTGTCGCCGCCCGTGACGGCGAACCGGCGGCTCAGCTCCAGCTGGTCCGCCGCCAGGACGTTGACGGCGAAGGCGCCCGCGGCGCGGATCCGCGGCCAGGTCGTCGAGGTGCGGGCCGGGCAGAAGCAGACCAGGGGCGGGTCCAGGGAGACCGACGAGAACGACTGCACGGCCATCGCGGCGGGCCGGCCGCCGTGTCCGTCGCCGTCGGTTCCGGGCGCCGTGACGACGGCGACTCCGGTGCAGTAGCTGGACAGGACCGCCTTCATGGCATCGGCCGTGGCAGCGGCGGTGACGGTGGGGCCGACGAGGGGGATCGACACGGGGACCTCCGGGATCCAGGGGGAAGTTGTTCCTAGTAGGTATATGCCTAACCGAAACAGCTGTGATTGGATACCGCCCACGCTCGCTCGTCAAGTAGGGAGGGTTCGTGACCAGCCCCCGCCAGACCCCGCAAGTGCCCCCGCCCCCACCGCCGTCGGCCCCCGTGCCCCGCCTGCCACCGGCCCCCGCACCCCCCGCTCCGGCGGTCGCGCCGCCCGCCACCCTCGCCCTGCTCCCCGAGTACGCCGCCGCCCTGTACGGGGACCGCGAGGCCCTCGCCGACGGGGAGGTCCGCTGGAGCTTCGCCCGGCTGGCCGAAGAGGTCGCCGCAGCGGCCCGGGCCGCCATCGCCCACGGCGTCCGGCCGGGCGACCGGGTCGCCCTCTGGGCCCCCAACAGCCGCCAGTGGATCACCGCCGCGCTCGGCGCCGTCGGCGCGGGAGCGGTGCTCGTCCCCGTGAACACCCGCTACAAGCCCGCCGAGGCCGCCGACGTCATCCGCCGCAGCGGCGCCCGCGTGCTGTTCACCGAACGCGGCTTCCTCGGCGGCGACTACGCCCGCGAACTGCACGCCTCCGGCGAGGACCTCGGGGCCCTCGGCTCCACCGTGCTGCTGCGCGGCGGCGCCGGGGCCGAGTCCTGGGAGGCGTACCTGCGCGCCGGGGAGTCCGCCCCGGACGCGGAGCGCGCCGAACGCGCGGCCCTGATCCGGCCGGACGACGTCGCCGACGTCCTCTACACCTCCGGCACCACCGGCCGCTCCAAGGGCGTGCCGCACACCCACGGCCAGACGCTGCGGCTCTACGCCTCCTGGGCCGACCTCGTCACCCTGCGCCCCGGCGACCGGTACCTGCTGGTCAACCCCTTCTTCCACACCTTCGGCTACAAGGCGGGCGTGCTCGCCTGCCTGCTGCGCGGGGTCACCATGCTCCCCGAGGCCCGCTACGACGCCGACCGCATCCTGCGGCGCATGGCCGACGAGCGCGTCACCTGCCTGATGGGCCCCCCGACCGTCTTCCACGGCCTGATCCGCCACCCGGACCGCCCCGCCCACGACCTCTCCGCCCTGCGGCTGGCCGGCACCGGCGCGGCCTCCGTGCCCGCCTCCCTCGTCGAGGAGATCCGCGCCGCGCTGGGCGCGCCCGACGTGTTCACCGCGTACGGGCTGACCGAGTCCGGCGGGGTCGTCTCCGTCTGCCCCACCGACGCCGACGCCACGACGCTGGCCCGGACCGTCGGGCTGCCGCTGCCCGGCACCGAGGTGCGGATCGCCGGCCCGCTCGGCGCGGTGCTGCCCGCCGGGGAGCCCGGCGAGGTGCAGGTGCGCGGCTACCACGTCACCGCGGGCTACGTGGACGACCCGGCCGCCACCGCCGAGGCGATCCTGCCCGGCGGCTGGCTGCGCACCGGGGACATCGGGGTGCTGGACGACCGCGGCTACCTGTCCATCACCGACCGGCTGAAGGACATGTACGTGGTCGGCGGATTCAACGCCTACCCGGCGGAGGTGGAGAACGTGCTGCTCACCCACCCCGCCGTCGCGGACGCGGCCGTGGTCGGCGCCCCGGACGAACGCCTCGGCGAGGTCGGGGTCGCCTACCTCGTCACCACCGCCCCGGTCACCGCCGAGGAACTCACCGCCTGGACCAGGGAACGGCTGGCCAACTTCAAGGTACCCCGGAGGTTCACCGTGCTGGAGGAACTCCCGCGCAACGCGGGCGGCAAACTGCTCAAGGCGCCGCTGCGGCGGGCGGCCCGGGGGGAGTCCGCGTGAACGTCCCGACGCCCGCCGCGCCGCCCGCGTCCCCGGCGGCCCGTGTCTCTCCCGCCTCCCCCGCCGCCCCCGCCTCCCCCGCCTCCCTGGTTCCGACCGCCGAGCAGGACGCGCTGCGCGACGCCGTGCGCGCCGTCCTTGCCCGCCACCCCGGCCCGGCGGCCTGGGGGCCGCTGACGGAGGGGGTGGGCGTGGCCGCGCTGGCCGTACCGGAGGAGTACGGCGGGCTGGGCTGCGGACCCGCCGAGACCGGGGTGGTGATGGCGGAGCTGGGCCGCGCGCTGAGCCCCGTACCGTACCTGGGCTCGGCGGTGCTGACCGTGGGGGCGCTGCTCGCGGCCGGGGACCGCGCCGCCCTCGCCCGGCACCTGCCGGGGCTGGCCGACGGCTCGGTGGTGGGTGCGCTGGCCTGGGCCGAGGACTCCCCGGGCGGTCCCGGCGGCTGGCAGTCCGGGGACCTCGTCGCCCGGGCGCGGGACACCGGCTCCGGCCCGCTCCTCACCGGCGCGAAGCGCTACGTCCTGACCGGCCCGGACCGCCCGGGCCTGCTGCTCGCCTTCGCCCGGGCCGCGGACACCGGCCGTCTCGGCCTCTACGAACTCACCGCCCCGCCTGCGGAGTTCACCGTACGGGCCACCATGGACCAGACCCGCCCGCTGGCCTCGCTGACCCTGGACCGCACCCCGGCACGGCTGCTCGGCGCCGACGGCGCGGCCGTCCTCGACCGGGTCCTGGACCTGGCCTGCACCGCACTCGCCGCCGAACAGGCGGGCGCCGCCGCACGGGCCTTGGAGGTGACGGTCCGGCACGTGAAGGAACGCGTCCAGTTCGGCCGGCCCATCGGCTCCTTCCAGGCGGTCAAACACCGGCTCGCCGACCTGTACGCGGCCGTCGAGACGGCCCGCGCCCTCGCCCTGGCGGCGGCCGCCGCCGACGCCGCCCCGGCCCTCGCGGCGGCCGCCGCGGCGGCCTGCTCGGAAGCCTTCGCGCACGTCGCGGGCGAGATGATCCAGCTGCACGGCGGCATCGGCATCACCTGGGAACACGAGGCCCACACCTTCTTCAAGCGCGCCCACGGCTCCACCCAGCTGTTCGGCCCCCCGGCCGCGCACCGGCGGCGCCTGGCCACCCACCTGGGCTACGGCCCGGGCGGAGGCGTCGGCGCAGGCGGTTTGATGGGGCTATGACGACGAACAACTGGGCAGCGTTCGAGCAGGCGGAGCCGGAGTTCGCGGCGGGCGTCCGGGCCCGCTTCGCACAGTTCCCGCACCACGTGCTGGGCACCCTCCGCAAGGACGGCTCCCCCCGCCTCACCGGACTCAACGTCGACATCCGCGGCGGGGAGCTGTGGCTCGGGATGATGCCGGGCTCGATGAAGGCCCTCGACCTGCGGCGCGACCCCCGGTTCGCCCTGCACACCAACCCCGGCGAGGGCGAGACCATGTCGGGGGGCGACGTACGGGTCTCCGGGCGGGCGGTGGAGGTCGTGGATCCGCCCGAGCTCCACCGGTACGCCGAGGAGACCGAGTCCCCGCACCCCTTCCACCTCTTCCACGCCGACCTGGCGGAGGTCGTACGCACCGGGGTCGAGGGCGACGAGCTGGTGGTGCGGACGTGGACCCCGGCGCGGGGGCTGCGCACCCTGCGCCGGGGCAACGACGACGAACCGGCCCGCGAGGAGCCCGTCAGCTGAGCGGGACCGGCCCGCCGGCCGGGCCGCCCACCGGACCGAGCGCGGCCGGGTCCACCTCGACCCGGCTGCGGTCGATGTTGATCGTCACCCCGCCGTACGAGGCGTCGTGGTCCCCCCGGAACTGGTGGGCCCGGCGCGGCCCGGCCCACTGCGCGGTGCCCTTGGGCAGGCCCATGTCCTCGTCGGTGACGGTCGCCGACAGGTTCCAGCGGGCCACCCACAGCACGTCCGGCATGGACTGCGGGGCCTGCTGGTAGTGGGCGCTGAGGGCCTTGGCCCCCGAACTCGCGGAGACGTACGCCGCCGAACGGTGGCCCAGCTCGTGCAGCCGGACCGTCCAGGCGGTGAGGTAGGCGACGACCGGGGCGTCCCAGGTGGCCCGGTCGGAGTAGTTCTCCAGGTCGTCGTAGAGCGGCGTGCCCGGTGCCAGCCCGAGCGCCCGGGCCGCCTCGGCCGCCCCGTCGGCGGCCTCCCGGCCCTGTGCCTCGGCCCGGGAGGGGTCGGTGGACAGGCCGGTGGAGGAGCTGTTCCAGGGCTGCGGGCCGACCCAGATCGGCATCAGGTGCCAGCCCGCCTCGGTCTGCTTGCGGACCCAGCCCGCCGTCAGCTGCGGCTGGGCGCAGGCGCGGGCGCGGCCGCCGATGTAGATGCCGACCGCGCCGAAGGGGGATTCCGCCCGCCAGGTGTCCATCGACTTCTGCGTCGGGGCGGTGCAGGCGTCGAAGCCCGTCCCCGCGAAGGCCTCCCGGGGCGCACGGGGCACGGGCGGCGGGCCCGCGGCGGGGACGGCCGGCGCGGGCGCGGGGGCCGCGTCCCCGGGCGTCGCGGCCCGGGCCAGCAGGCCCCGTACGGCGGCCGGGTCCTCCCCGTACGAGAGGGTGGCCATCACCCCGGTGCCGCGCAGGGCGTACCGCACCTCACCGCTCGGGCCCTCGGCGGGCGGCAGGGCGGTACCGGGGTCCACGGGGAGGGTCGGCACGTCGGCGCGCGGCGGGGCGCCCGCCATCGGCTCCAGGTGCAGGGTGTCGGCGCGGGTGGCGACGGCCCGGCCGGCGGCGCACTCGGACTGGGATCCGGCGTGGCCCAGGTAAAGGGCGGGACGGTCCAGGCGGAGGCAGGCGTCGGGGTGCCGGTCGAGGTCGACGACCCGCCAGCCGGCGGGCAGGGCCAGGTGCAGCCCCTGGTAGTCGACGGTCCGCCCGCCGCCGGCGGCGACGGCGGGCGAGAGGGAGGCCGCGGGCAGCAGCAGGGCGGCGCCGAGCAGGCACCGCAGCAGCGTTCGGGAGGGCATGGCCCCCACTGTTACCAGACCCCGGGCGCCACAACTCCACCCGAACCGGGACGGAATGCTCCGTCCGGCCCAGGCGGTCACACGGGCCGGGGGGCGCACCGGCTGCCCCCCGCGCAGTCGGTGCGCCCCCCGGCCCGGGTGACCGCCCGCCCCTCAGGGCTTGCAGAACTGCGGCGCGGTCGGCGGTACGAACACGGCGTCCAGCACCAGGTCCCCCGAGACCTTGACCGTGGTCATGTCACGGGCGGCGCCGAGGCCGCCGGAGTTCTCGAAGCTGAGGTTCTCGGGCAGGGCGTCCTGCTCCACCGCGTCCCCGAGGTGCAGCACGGAGATCGTGCCCTTGCACGCTTCGGGGCTCGGCGGCGCAGCCTCGTACGCCCGGCCGCCCGCCGGCCCGACCGTGAACTCCCGGTCCTCGATCCGCTCGTAGCGGAAGGAGAGGCCGTAGAGCTTCCCGGTCACCGGATCCCGGTTCGCCTCCGCGGTCATCACCACCCAGAACTGGGTGACGGCCACCTTCTGCGGCTCGCAGGGCAGTTGTGACCGGTTCGGGTGGAAGGCGACCCCGTCGTAGTAGGCGTAGATGCCGTGCGTGATGCCCGCGCTCTCGTTCGGGAGGTCCCTGAGGTAGGCGAACCGCTCGCGCGTGCTCATGCCGGCCGTGCTCGTGCAGGAGGGCGTGGGAGTCGGCGTGGGCGTGGGGGTGGGCGTGGGCGTCGGTGTGGGCGTGGGCGTCGGGCTCGCGGACGGGGTCGGGGTCGCGGACGGGCTCCGCGTCCCGGCGCCGCCCGACGGGCCGGCCGCGGCGTCGGCCGCCCGGCCGGAGCAGCCGACGGCGGCGGTGAGCAGGCAGGCGGCCAGGACAGGGGCGGCGAACCCCGGTAATCGGCGCATCGGGCATCCTCCGGGTCGCGTACGGGCGGGATGCTTCCGAGCGTGGCAGGGCGGCCCCGCACGCACATCCGTAGGACCACCTACGTAGGTCCGTACCCGTGCGCGCGTCGGGCTCGCTAGGCTTTTCCCCCGCGCCAGTCACAGGGGGGCTCATCGTGACCAGGACCGGGCCGGTGGGCCGGGAGGCCGAACTGCGGCGCCTCGACGAGGTGCTCGCCGGACGGGGGACGGACCGCCCTCGGGTGGTGGACCTGACCGGCGCGGCGGGCATCGGCAAGAGCCGGCTGCTGACGGAGCTGTGCGCGCGCGCCCGCCTGCGCGGCATGACGGTCCTGCGCGGCCGGGCCACCGAGTACGAACGGCACATCCCCTTCCGCCTGTTCACCGACGCGTTCGCCGACCTGGACCCCGGTCCGGATCCGGCGCGCGGACCGCTCCACGACCCGGCGGTGGCGCCCGTCGTACACGGGACGGCGGCGGGCACGGAGGCCGCGGGCGGCGCCGGGACGCACCCGCACGAGGGCCGCGACGCCCACGCCGACCGGTTCGCCGTGCACCGCGCCACCGCCCGGCTGCTCACGGCCCTGGCCACCGCCCCCGGCGACGGCGGCGACGGCGGCGACGGCCCGCCCCGGGGCGGCCTGCTCGTCGCCCTCGACGACCTGCACTGGGCGGACCCGGCCTCCCTCGAACTCCTCGACCACCTCGTCCGGCACCCGCCCCACGGCCCGGTCACCCTCGTCGTGGCCCGGCGCGACCGGCAGACCGCGGCCTCCCCGGCGGCGGCCCTGGCCCGGGGCGCCGACTCCGGGACCGTGCTGCGCCTGGACCTCGGACCGCTCGACGAGCGCACCTGCGTGGAGCAACTGGCCCCGGGGGTAGCGCCCGGACACGCCGGACACCTGTACCGCGCCAGCGGCGGCAACCCCCTCTACTTCCTCGCCCTCCTCCAAGGCCACGGCGCCGGACCGGCCGTCCCCGCGGGCGGCCTGACCGCACTGCTGCTGGACGAGCTGACCCCGCTGACCGCCACCCAGCGCCGCACCGCCGAAGCCGTCGCGGTCCTCGGCGACCAGGCCACCGCCCCGCTGCTGGCCCTCACCGCCGAGATCGCGGACGCGGGCCTCCTCGACGCGGACCTCGGCGTCCTGTCGGACCGGGACCTGCTGCGGGCGGGGCCCGCGGGGAGCTGGTCCCTGCGCCATCCGGTGCTGCGGACCGTGATCTACGAGCACACCGGGCACCGGCGCCGCTCCGGCATGCACCGGCGGGCCGCCGCCGCGCCCGCCGGTACGGGCGTGTCCGCCGCCGTACGGGCCCACCACGTGGAACGTGCGCTCAGCGGATGGGATCCGCGGGCCGCCGAGGCCCTGCTCCAAGCGGCGTCCGAGGCCAGCACCACCGCCCCGGCGAGCTGCGCCCACTGGCTGGGGGTGGTGCTGCGGATCCTGCCGGACACGCCCGCGCACACGGCGCGGCGGCGGGAGCTGCTGCTGTGGCGGGCCCGGGCGCTGAGCGTGTGCGGTGAGCTGCGGGCGAGCCGGGACCTGCTCCAGGATCTGCTCGCACAACTCGACGGCGCCGACGGGGGCGACGGGGACGACGGGGACGGCGACGGCGGGCTGCGCGCCAGCGCCGTCACCCTGTGCGCGGCGATGGAGCGTCACCTCGGCCGCTACGGCGCCGCCGTGGCCTTGCTGCGCCGCGAGCTGGCCCGCCGGCCCGCGCCGCGCCCGGCCGACGCACTGGCGCTCGGGCTGGAGCTGGGCTCGTCCGCCCCGCACGCCCTGTCCTACGAGCAGGTGCGCGCCGACGTCGTCCGCACGTACGGGCTGGCCCTGCGGCTGGGCAACGCGCCCGCGGCGGCGGGGGCGCTGACGACCGCCGCCCTCGGGGAGACCTACGGGGGCGAGCCGGCGACGGCCCACCGGCTCGCCGACCGGGCCGCCGACCGCCTCGACGCCCTGACCGACGCCGAACTCGCCGACCTGTGCGAGCCGCTGGCCCGCATCGCGTGGACCGAGTTCTACCTGGACCGCTATCCGCGGGCGGAACGGCACGCGGACCGCGGGCTGGCCCTCGTCCGCCGCGTCGGCCCCCTGCACCTGCTGCCCCACCTGCTGCTGTGCAAGGCCGTCGTCCACATGAACTCCTGCCGGCTGGAGTCGGCGCTGGAGCTGTGCGAGGAGGCCGAGGGAATCGCCCGCGGGATCGGCAGCGACGAACTGCTCGGGCTCGTCCTGGGCAACAAGGCACAGGTGCTGATCGCGGCGCTGCCCCCGGGCGACCCGCTGCCGCTGTCGGTGGCCGAGGAGGCGGTCGAGCTGGCCGGCGCGCGCAGCACCTGGTGGACCTCGCTGGCCTGGTGCGTGCTCAGTTACGCCGCCCTGTACTCCGGGGACCACCAGCGGGCCCGCTCCGCGATGCTGCGGGCGGGCGGCGGCCCGCGGCTGGCGGGACTCCAGCCGACGCTGCGCCCGCTGTTCCTGGAGGCCCTGGTCCACGCGGCCGTCGCGACGGGCGACCGGGCGGAGGCCCGGAGCTGGGCGGACATGGCCACCGCGGACGCCGGACGGCTCGGGTTGCCCAGCCAGCGGGCGGCGGCCCTGCGCGGCGAGGGCGCGGTGCTCGCGGCGGAGGGCGAACCCGGCCGGGCGGCCGAGCGGTACGCGCGGGCCGCCGAGGAGTCGGCGCGCGCGGGGGCCACCCTGTGGGAGGCCCAGTCCCTGCTGATCGGCGCCACCCTCGCGGGCCAAGCCGGGGATCCGCTCGGGGCGGCGCAGCGGTGGCGGCGCGGCCGCCGGCTGGCCGAGTCGGGCGGCTCCCGCCTCCTGACGGGCCTGGCGGACCTCTTCCCGCCGGGCCCCGCACCCGCACCGCCGCTCCCGCACCTCACGCCGCGCGAGGAGCAGATCGCGGCGCTGGTCACGGAGGGGCTGACCACCCCGGCCATCGCGGCCCGGCTGCGCCTGAGCCCCCGTACGGTCGACACCCACCTGTCGCACATCTACCGCAAGACCGGCGTGACGTCCCGGGCCGCCCTGGCCGCCCGCACGGCCCGCGCCGACCGGCCCCCTACGGCCTGACGGCCCGCACCATGTGGATGTCCACCTCGTCCTGCGCCTCCACGGTGAACCCGTACCGCTCGTACAGCCCGCGCGCGGCGCTCCCCCGCAGCACGGTCAGCCGGACCGCGGCCCCCTCGGCGTCGGCCCGCGCCAGCACCCCCTCCAGCACCCGGGTCCCGATCCCGCGCCCCTGGTGCGCGGGATCGAGGTAGAAGTGCTCCAGCACCAGCCCGCCGCCCGCACCCGGCCGCACGGTCAGGCTCCCCACCGGGCGGCCCCCGGCCTCTATGACCCGGGAGTGCTCACCGCCGAAGGAATCCCGGACCCGCTGCCGCGCCCGGTGGTGGTCGTACCGCCCGAGCCGCTCCAGATCCCCCCGCATCACGTCCGCCCTCAACTCGGCGACCCACTCGACCTCATCCCCACCCCGCACACCCCGCACCTCAACATCCACCCCACCAGTATCCCCAGCCCCACCTCGCGGCCTGATGCCGGTGGCACCGCCTACCGTTCCACCGGACCGTACTGGCGCACCACGTCACCCAGCCCGAGCGACCGCCCCGACCGGCCTGCACTGGAACCCCTTCGGGGAAGCGGCGAGGCGGCCCGGGGCCTCAGACGGCCGAACTCACGCTTCCGCCACGTTGAAGCCCGCGCACGAGGACTTACCCACCCGCTCGTCACGGATCTCGAATTCGTCCGCGAGGGCGGCCACCAGCCAAAGCCCCCGGCCCCCCTCGGCCTCGGGTTCGGGGTGTCGCACGGTTGGCAGGCCGGGTCCGCTGTCGCGCACCTCGATCCAGACGATTCCGCCCTCCCGGGCCACACGTACGGAGAACTCGCGCCCCCAGGGAACGCCGTGCAGAACGGCGTTCGCGGCCAGTTCGGAAGCGCAGAGCCGTATGTCGTCCCGGCGCTCGGACAAGCCCCACTCGGCGAGCGTGTCCCCGACGAACTGCCGGGCGGCGCGTACTGACGTGCGGGCACGAGGGAAACGCTGCTGTCGGAACACGTATCGCTATTCGCGAATAGCAGCAAGGTCTGCGAGGGTGGGTTCACTCCATGGCGCGTCGCATACCGTGGGGTCGATGGAGCACGGAGAACGTTCAGGAGGCAGCGTGAGCGGTAGTGAGTGGACCAGCGTGTCGGTGCCCTACCTGACACCCCGCGCGCCAGGGACCCCCGACGCGTGGACCGAAGAGGCGCGGGCGGCGGGCGCCCGGGGAACCCAGCGCGTCGTCCACGCCGGGGAAGTCCCGGCACCGGCCGCCGTCGCCGCCCTCCTCGGGCTCGGGGACGGGGACACCGTCGTGGTGCGCCGCCGGATCATCGAACTCGACGGACACCCCACCGAACTGACGGACACCTACTATCCCGCGGCCATCGCGTCGGGCACCCCCCTGGCCGCCACAGGAAAGATCCGCGGCGGCGCCGTGACCCTGCTCGCCGCCCTCGGGCACACCGGCGTACGGGTCGTCGAAACCGTGACGGCCAAGATCCCCGCCGAGGAGGAACGGGCACACCTGTGCCTCGAACCGGGCGAGCCGGTGCTCCAGCTCGCCCGCACCACCTACGACGCACATGACCGCCCGGTCCAGGCGGACCTGATGGTCATGCCCGCCGACCGCCACCAACTGCGGTACGAGATCAGGATCGGATGACCTTGCCCGCCTCCCGAGCCCAAGCGTTCGATCCGCGACCGCTGCACGCCCGCATCGCCGCCGATCTCCGCGACGAGATCATGAGCGGCGCCCTGGCACCAGGCGCCAAGCTGCCCTCGACCACGCAGTTGAAGGCCCGCTTCGATGCCTCCAACGCCACGATCCAGAAGGCCGTACAGCTCCTGAAGGACGAAGGACTGGCGGTCGGCCGCGCCGGAGCCGCGATCACCGTGCGGGATAGGCGGCAGCGAACCGTCCGGCCCGCGGCCTCCCTCGCGCCGGCGGCGGACGGAGGAGCGTATCCGTGGCTCGCCGAAGTCTCGGAGCACGGGCGAGCCGCGCGCAGCACGCTGCTCGCGGTCGAGGCCGTGGTGGTCGCCGGTGACGTCGCCGAAGCCCTGGGGTGCGCGGAGGGCGGTACGGCGGTGTGCCGCCGACAGCTGATCAGCCTCGACGACGAGCCTGCGGAACTGGTGAGTTCCTTCTACCCGCCGGACATCGCCCACGGCACCCCGCTCGCCGAACCGCGCAGAATCAGAGGTGGTACCCCAACGCTCCTCGCCGAGCTGGGCTTCCCTCCCCGCCACAGCGTCGACCGGGTGTCCGCCAGGGTGGCGACGCAGGAGCAGTACACCGCCCTGGGTCTTCCCGGTGACCTTCCGGTGCTGCGCACTCTCCGCACGGTCTACGGGGACGAAGGACGCCCCGTCGAGGTCACCGTCATGGTGAAGGCCGGACACCTCTACGAGCTCCGCTACGAGTTCGCCCCCGAGTGATACCACCCCGAACGCCACAGCGCCCGCCATCCCTGGTCGGGGACATGGCGGGCGCTGTGTCGGGGTGCCGCACTCCGTCGTACGGGCCGTATGAGGGGTCCCGCCCCGGGGGGCGGGGGTGCTGCACCGACGGCCGGAGGCCGGCTCAGCCGGGCGAAGCCCGGGAGGCCGGCCACGGCCGAGCGGCGCGAGCCCGGCGTCCCGAAACGGTCATGGCGGGCGCTGTGTCGGGGTGCCGCACTCCGTCGTACGGGCCGTATGAGGGGTCCCGCCCCGGGGGGCGGGGGTGCTGCGGGTGGGTTACACCATCAGCGAGCGGTCCGTCGGCTTGACCGGGTACGGGAGGGCGCTGCTGCCGGTCAGGAAGCGGTCCACGCCGCGGGCGGCCGAGCGGCCTTCCGCGATGGCCCAGACGATCAGGGACTGGCCGCGGCCCGCGTCACCGGCGACGAAGACGCCGTCGACGTTGGTCGCGTACGCGGCGTCGCGGGCGACGTTGCCCCGCTCGTCGAGCTCCAGGCCGAACTGGTCCACCAGGCCGTTGGCCCGGTCGGTGCCGGTGAAGCCCATCGCCAGGGTGACCAGCTGCGCGGGGAGGACGCGCTCGGTGCCCGGCTTCTGCTCCAGCTTGCCGTCCTTGAACTCCACCTCGACCAGGTGCAGCGCCTTGACGTTGCCGTCCTCGTCGCCCTCGAAGTGGGTGGTGGAGACGGAGTAGATCCGCTCGCCGCCCTCCTCGTGGGCCGAGGTGACCTTGTAGAGCATCGGGAAGGTCGGCCACGGCTGGCCGGTGGGCCGGTCCTCCGACGGGCGCGGCATGATCTCCAGCTGCGTGACCGAGGCCGCGCCCTGGCGGTGGGCGGTGCCCACGCAGTCCGCGCCGGTGTCGCCGCCGCCGATGACGACCACGTGCTTGCCCTCGGCGGTGATCGGCGGAGCCAGGAAGTCGCCCTCCTGGACCTTGTTCGCGAGCGGCAGGAACTCCATCGCGAAGTGGATGCCGTTCAGCTCGCGGCCCGGGACCGGCAGGTCGCGGGAGACGGTGGCCCCGGCCGCGATGACGACCGCGTCGAACCGCTTGCGCAGGTCGGTCGCCGTGATGTCACGGCCGACCTCGATGCCGGTGCGGAACTTGGTGCCCTCCGCGCGCATCTGCTCGATGCGGCGGTTGATGTGCACCTTCTCCATCTTGAACTCGGGGATGCCGTAGCGCAGCAGCCCGCCGACGCGGTCCGCGCGCTCGTACACCACCACGGTGTGCCCGGCCCGGGTCAGCTGCTGGGCCGCGGCCAGGCCCGCCGGACCGGAGCCGATGACGGCGGCCGTCTTGCCGGACAGCCGCTCGGGCGGCTGCGGGGTGACGTTGCCGTTGTCCCAGGCCTTGTCGATGATCGAGACTTCGACGTTCTTGATGGTGACGGCCGGCTGGTTGATGCCGAGCACGCACGCCGACTCGCAGGGCGCCGGGCACAGCCGCCCGGTGAACTCCGGGAAGTTGTTCGTGGCGTGCAGCCGCTCCGAGGCGGCCGACCAGTCCTCGCGGTACGCGAAGTCGTTCCACTCGGGGATCAGGTTCCCGAGGGGACAGCCGTTGTGGCAGAACGGGATGCCGCAGTCCATGCAGCGGCCGGCCTGCTTGCTGATGATCGGGAGCAGCGAGCCCGGGACGTAGACCTCGTTCCAGTCCTTCAGCCGGTCGGCGACGGGACGGGAGCAGGCGGTCTCGCGGGGGGTGGTGAGGAAGCCCTTCGGGTCAGCCATTGGTCGCCGCCTCCATCATCTTCTCGGTGGTCTCGGACTCCGAGAGTCCGGCCAGCTCGGCGGCGTCCTTGGCGGCGAGCACTGCCTTGTACGTGGTCGGGATGATCTTGCTGAAGCGGTCCACCGCGACGGACCAGTCGGCCAGCAGCTTCGCGGCGACGGTCGAGCCGGTCTCCTCCTCGTGGCGGCGCACGACGTCGTGCAGCCACTGCTTGTCCGTGTCGGAGAGCTCGGTCTCGACGGCGCCGGCGTTGCCGACGTTGACGTTGCGCGGGTCGAGGTCGATGACGTAGGCGGAGCCGCCCGACATGCCGGCCGCGAAGTTGCGGCCGGTCTCGCCGAGGACGACGGCGTGGCCGCCGGTCATGTACTCGCAGCCGTGGTCGCCCACGCCCTCCGAGACGACCAGGGCGCCGGAGTTGCGGACGCAGAAGCGCTCGCCGGTGCGGCCGCGCAGGAACATCTCGCCGCCGGTGGCTCCGTAGCCGATGGTGTTGCCGGCGATGGTGGAGTACTCGGCGAGGTGGTCGGCGCCGCGGTCCGGGCGGACCACGACGCGGCCGCCGGAGAGGCCCTTGCCGACGTAGTCGTTGGCGTCGCCCTCCAGCCGCAGGGTGATGCCCTTGGGCAGGAAGGCGCCGAAGGACTGGCCGGCGGAGCCCGTGAAGGTCAGGTCGATGGTGTTGTCGGGCAGGCCCGCACCGCCGAACTTCTTGGTGACCTCGTGGCCGAGCATGGTGCCCACGGTCCGGTTGATGTTGCGGATCGCGACCTGGGCGCGGACCGGCTGGGCGGCCTCCGCCGTGGCGGCGTTCAGCGCGTCGCCGGCGAGCTTGATCAGCTCGTTGTCGAGGGCCTTCTCCAGGCCGTGGTCCTGCTCGATCAGGGCGTGGCGGACCGCGCCCTCGGGCAGCTCGGGCACGTGGAAGAGGGGCTCCAGGTCGAGGCCCTGGGCCTTCCAGTGCGTGACGGCCTTGCTGGTGTCCAGGAGCTGGGCGTGGCCGACGGCCTCCTGGATGCTGCGGAAGCCCAGCTCGGCGAGGATCTCGCGCACTTCCTCCGCGATGAACTCGAAGAAGTTGACGACGAACTCGGGCTTGCCGGAGAACCGGTCGCGCAGGACCGGGTTCTGGGTGGCGATGCCGACCGGGCAGGTGTCCAGGTGGCAGACGCGCATCATGACGCAGCCGGAGACGACGAGCGGCGCGGTCGCGAAACCGAACTCCTCGGCGCCGAGCAGCGCGGCGATGACGACGTCGCGGCCGGTCTTGAGCTGGCCGTCCGTCTGGACCACGATGCGGTCGCGCAGCCCGTTGAGCAGCAGGGTCTGCTGGGTCTCGGCGAGGCCGAGCTCCCAGGGGCCGCCCGCGTGCTTGAGCGAGGTGAGCGGGGAGGCGCCCGTTCCGCCGTCGTGGCCGGAGATGAGGACGACGTCCGCGTGGGCCTTGGAGACACCGGCGGCGACCGTGCCGACGCCGACCTCGGACACGAGCTTCACGTGGATGCGCGCGACCGGGTTGGCGTTCTTGAGGTCGTGGATCAGCTGGGCCAGGTCCTCGATGGAGTAGATGTCGTGGTGCGGCGGCGGGGAGATCAGGCCGACGCCCGGGGTGGAGTGCCGGGTCTTGGCGACCCACGGGTACACCTTGTGGCCGGGCAGCTGGCCGCCCTCGCCGGGCTTGGCGCCCTGCGCCATCTTGATCTGGATGTCGTCCGCGTTGACCAGGTACTCGGAGGTCACGCCGAAGCGGCCGGAGGCGACCTGCTTGATCGACGAGCGCCGCGCCGGGTCGTAGAGGCGGTCCGGGTCCTCGCCGCCCTCACCGGTGTTGGACTTGGCGCCCAGCTGGTTCATGGCGATGGCGAGGGTCTCGTGCGCCTCCTTGGAGATGGAGCCGTACGACATGGCGCCGGTGGAGAAGCGCTTGACGATCTCGGAGACCGGCTCGACCTCGTCCACGGAGAGGGCGGGGCGGTCGGACTTGAAGCCGAACAGGCCGCGGAGCGTCATCAGGCGCTCGGACTGCTCGTTGACCCGGTCCGTGTACTTCTTGAAGATGTCGTACCGGCGGTTGCGGGTGGCGTGCTGGAGGCGGAAGACCGTCTCCGGGTCGAACAGGTGCGGCTCGCCCTCGCGGCGCCACTGGTACTCGCCGCCGATCTCCAGCGCGCGGTGCGTGGCGGCGATGCCGGAAACCGGGTACGCCTTGGCGTGGCGGGCGGCCACCTCCTTGGCGACGACGTCCAGACCGGCGCCGCCGATCTTGGTGGCGGTGCCGCTGAAGTACGTGGCGACGAACTCCTCGTCGAGGCCGACGGCCTCGAACACCTGGGCGCCGCGGTAGGAGGCGACGGTGGAGATGCCCATCTTGGACATGACCTTCAGGACGCCCTTGCCGAGCGCGTAGATCAGGTTCTTGATGGCCTGCTCCGGCTCCAGGCCGGTCAGGAAGGTGCCCGCGCGCAGCAGGTCCTCGACGGACTCCATCGCCAGGTACGGGTTGACGGCGGCCGCGCCGTAGCCGATGAGCAGGGCGACGTGGTGCACCTCGCGGACGTCGCCGGCCTCGACCAGCAGGCCCACCTGGGTGCGCTGCTTGGTGGCGATGAGGTGGTGGTGCACGGCGGCGGTGAGCAGCAGCGACGGGATCGGCGCGTGCTCGGCGTCCGAGTGGCGGTCCGACAGGACGATCAGGCGGGCACCGGCCTCGATGGCGGCGTCGGCCTCGGCGCGGATCTCCTCGATGCGCGCCGAGAGGGACGCGCCGCCGCCCGAGACCCGGTACAGGCCCGAGAGGGTGGCGGCCTTCATGCCCGGCATGTCGCCGTCGGCGTTGATGTGTATGAGCTTGGCGAGCTCGTCGTTGTCGATCACCGGGAAGGGCAGGGTGACGCTGCGGCACGACGCGGAGGTCGGCTCCAGCAGGTTCCCGGCCGGGCCCAGCGAGGACAGCAGCGAGGTGACGAGCTCCTCGCGGATGGCGTCCAGCGGCGGGTTGGTGACCTGCGCGAAGAGCTGGGTGAAGTAGTCGAAGAGCAGCCGGGGGCGCTCGGAGAGGGCCGCGATCGGGGAGTCCGTGCCCATGGAGCCGAGCGGCTCGCCGGCCGTGCGGGCCATCGGCGCGAGGATGACGCGCAGCTCTTCCTCGGTGTAGCCGAAGGTCTGCTGGCGGCGGGTGACCGAGGCGTGGGTGTGGACGATGTGCTCGCGCTCGGGCAGGTCCGTCAGCTCGATCTCGCCGGTCTCCAGCCATTCGGCGTAGGGGGCGGCGGAGGCGAGCTCGTCCTTGATCTCGTCGTCCTCGATGATCCGCTTCTGAGCGGTGTCGACGAGGAACATCTTGCCGGGCTGGAGGCGGCCCTTGCGGACGACCTTGGCCGGGTCGATGTCGAGGACGCCGACCTCGGAGCCGAGCACGACGAGGCCGTCGTCGGTGACCCAGTAGCGGCCGGGGCGCAGACCGTTGCGGTCGAGGACCGCGCCGACCTGGGTGCCGTCGGTGAAGGTGACGCAGGCCGGGCCGTCCCAGGGCTCCATCATCGTGGAGTGGTACTGGTAGAAGGCACGGCGGTCCGGCGCCATGGACGCGTGGTTCTCCCACGCCTCCGGGATCATCATCAGGACGCTGTGCGGCAGCGACCGGCCGCCGAGGTGGAGCAGCTCCAGGACCTCGTCGAAGGAGGCCGAGTCGGAGGCGTCCGGGGTGCAGATCGGGAAGATGCGCTCCAGGGCGCCCTCGCCGAAGGCGCCGGAGGCCAGCTGGGACTCGCGGGCCTTCATCCAGTTCCGGTTGCCCTTGACCGTGTTGATCTCGCCGTTGTGCGCGACGAAGCGGTACGGGTGGGCGAGCGGCCAGGACGGGAAGGTGTTCGTCGAGAACCGGGAGTGGACCAGGGCGAGCGTCGAGGCGAAGCGGCGGTCGGAGAGGTCCGGGAAGAAGGGCTCCAGCTGGCCGGTGGTCAGCATGCCCTTGTAGACGATCGTCCGGGCGGACAGCGACGGGAAGTAGACGCCGGCCTCGCGCTCGGCGCGCTTGCGCAGCACGAAGGCCTTGCGGTCCAGCTCGATGCCCGTGCTGCCGTTGCTCACGAACAGCTGCGAGAAGGCCGGCATGGTGGCGCGGGCGCCGTTGCCGAGCAGGTCGGGGCTGACCGGGACCTCGCGCCAGCCGAGGACCGTGAGGTTCTCCTCGGCGGCGATGGCCTCGATCCGCTCCACGGCGACGGCCTGTGCGGTGCCGTCGGCGGGGAGGAAGGCGATGCCGACGGCGTACGCGCCGGCCTCGGGGAGCTCGAAGGAGGCGACCTCGCGCAGGAAGGCGTCCGGTACCTGGGACAGGATCCCGGCGCCGTCGCCCGAGTCCGGCTCGGAGCCGGTGGCGCCGCGGTGCTCGAGGTTCCGCAATACGGTCAGCGCCTGCTCGACCAGCGTGTGGCTGGCCTCGCCGCTGAGGTTGGCCACGAAGCCGACGCCACAGGCGTCGTGCTCGTTGCGCGGGTCGTACATGCCCTGCTGGGCGGGGCGACCGTCCATGGGCGACCAGGCGGTGGTGCTGGGGCCGGTCGCGGAGTGCGTGGATGCGGAACGCATCGGCTCTCCCGTCGTCGTCGTGGCATATGTGCATAGCCGAGGGACGACGTTGGCCCTCTGCGAAATTTCGTGCAGGTTACATGATGACGGCAATCCCGAGAAGCGGATATCGCGTTCCAACATGCGGACATCGCACGAGGTGGGGAAGAAAGGACCTTCGCTGGGGCTGCGGGGCTCCTGCAAGGACTTCTGCGGACACAACACGGGGCGAAGGTCCCGGCGCGAGACGGGCATCATTGCCCGGCGCCCTGGTCTGATGCCCCGGGGTCACGGAATCGAAACCGCCGGGTAACGGACTACTTATGTTGCGTACCGCATAGTGTCTCACTCCCGCGGCGGTTAGCCTACGACGCCACCGATCCAGGTTCCCAGGATGTACGTCACACCCGCGGCTGCGCCACCCAGGACCAGCTGGCGCAGCCCGCTGAACCACCAGGACCGGGCCGTGACCCGCGCGACGACCGCGCCGCAGGCGAACAGTCCGACCAGCGCCAGCAGCACGGCGGGCCACAGCGAGGTCGCGCCGAGCAGGTACGGCAGCAGGGGCAGCAGCGCGCCGAGCGCGAAGGAGCCGAACGACGAGACCGCGGCGACCAGCGGCGACGGCAGGTCGTCGGGGTCTATGCCGAGCTCCTCGCGGGCGTGGATCTCCAGCGCCTGCTCCGGGTCGCGGGAGAGCTGCATGGCGACCTCGCGGGCGAGGGCGGGCTCGACGCCGCGCGAGACGTAGAGCTCCGCGAGCTCCTCCATCTCGTCGACCGGGTGCTTGCGCAGCTGCTGGCGCTCCACGTCGAGCTCGGCCAGGACGAGCTCGCGCTGCGAGGCGACGGAGGTGTACTCGCCCGCCGCCATCGAGAAGGCGCCGGCCGCGAGGCCCGCCAGGCCGGTGATCACGATGGTCTGCGGGGCGACGGAGCCGCCGGCGACGCCGGTCATCAGAGCGAGGTTGGAGACGAGCCCGTCCATCGCGCCGAACACGGCCGGCCGCAGCCATCCGCCGTTGACGTCCCGGTGGGTGTGGTTGTCGCGGTGGGCGGTGTGCAGCGGCGCTTCGGTGTCGATGATGGACATGCGGCGTATCTCCCCTTTTGGTGCGAGTGGGTACGCGAAAGCACGCGCAGCCGTGCCCCACCCGGAGCACTCCCCCTGAACACCTCGAAAGTACGCACGATTTTTGCCGCCCGCCAGCAAGGAAGGCCGTACTTACCTGGGCTTTCGCGCTTCGGCGACCGGGTGACGGCGGCGTTCGCGGGGTGTTTCGCGGCGACCGACAAACCACATGTCGTGGCACAAATCCCCCAAGGGCTCATCATGAGTCCCATCAAGTGGAGAGGCGCGCCATGGAGCTGATTGCATGCAATCCGCAGGTCCTCCTCGAACGGGCCAGGGGCGCTCTTCTCGGCCTCGCGGTGGGTGACGCGCTGGGCGCCCCGGCGGAGAACATGAAGCCGTCGCAGATCCGGGCGAAATGGGGCCGCATCGAGGGCTTCGTCTCGGACGATCCGGCGGGCACCGACGACACCGAGTACGCCATCTTCTCCGGCCTGCTGCTGGCCCGGCACGGCTCCGCGCTCACCGTCGCGCACGTCGAGCGGGCCTGGCACCACTGGATCGCCGACCTGGACGAGGGCCCCTTCCGCGGGGCCGGATTCTCCGAGCGGGGCACCCTGGAGAACCTCCGGCGCGGCCTCGCCGCCCCCATCTCCGCGCAGCACCGGCACGCCTGGAGCGACGGCCTCGCGATGCGGGCGGCCCCCTTCGGCGTCTTCGCGGCCGGCCGCCCGGCGGAAGCCGCCCGGCTGGTCGCCATCGACGGCTCGGTCAGCCACGACGGGGAGGGCATCTACGGGGGCCAGGCCGTGGCCGCCGGAGTCGCGGCGGCGATGGCGGGCGGCTCCCCCGCCTCCGTGGTCTCGGCTGCCCTGTCGGTCATCCCGTCCGACTCCTGGACGGCCCGCTCCCTGCGCCGCGCCGTCACCGCGGCCCCGCGCGGCGAGCGGGCGGTGCGCTCCGCGGTGGTCATCGGGGGCTACCCGTGGACGGACCTCGCCCCCGAGGCGGTCGGCCTGGCTTTCGGGGCCTTCGCCGCCTGCGCGGGCGACTTCCCCTCCTCCGTGCTGACGGCCGTCAACATGGGCCGCGACGCCGACACCACCGCCGCCGTGGCGGGCGCCCTGGCCGGCGCCCTGTCGGGGGCCGCCGCCGTACCGGCCGCCTGGGCCGCCGCCATCGGGCCGGTCCGGGGCAGCTGCCTCCCCTCGATGCGGGGCTACCACGTCCTGGACATCGCGGACCTGCTCACCCCCGAATCCGAGCCCGCCCGATGACCCCGCCCCCCGAGCCCGCCTGGCGGGAGGTCGCGTACGCGGGCGGGCCGGGCCCCGGGGGACTCCCGCCGGTGGCGGGCACCCTGCCACCAACCGCCGAGGCCGGAGCCGGCGAGGCCGCCACCGCCCTGCGCCCGCCCCCCAGCCCGGCCACCCCCGCCACCGGCCCCCACCCGGCCCCCCGCACCGCCGGAACCGGAGCGGGCCCGCGCACGGAACCCGGTACGGCCGGGACCGGAGCGGGCCCGCGCACGGAACCCCGCCCGGCCGGGCCCGCCACCGGCCCCCGCCCCGAGCCCCGTACGGCCGAGGCCCCCGCAGGCCCCCGTACGGCCGGAGCCGCCACCGGCCTGCGCACGGAACCCGCCACCGCCGCGCCCGCCACCGGCCCCCGCCCCGAGCCCCGCACCGCCGGGCCCGCCGCAGGCCAAGGCCCCCGCGCGGGAACGCGCACCGCCGGGCCCGCCGCAGGCACCCGTACGGCCGGGCCCGCCACCGGCCTGTGCACAGAGGCCGCCACCGCCGCGCCCGCCACCGGCCCGCGCTCCGAGCCCCGCACCGCCGGGCCCGCCGCAGGCCAAGGCCCCCGCGCGGGAACGCGTACCGCCGGGCCCGCCGCAGGCGTACGGCGGATCGAGGGGCTGCTGCTCGGGCTCGCCGCGGGCGACGCCGCCGGGTGGCCCGCCGCACGGCACCGCGCCAGCCGGATGCCCGAGTGGACCCGCCGCCTCACCCGCGAGCTCGACACCTTCGCGGAGCAGAACGCCACGACCACCCTCCCCGTCCCGATCGCTCTCAACCAGCCCCCCGAACCGCTGCGCCTCGGACCCTCCGACGACGCCGAATGGGCCGCCTTCGCCGCCGAGTCCGTGCTCACCGCCGCCGGGGTCCTGCTCAGCGACCTCTCCCGCTCCCGCCGCATGCGCGCCGCCATCGACCTCGCCTGGAACGCCCTGGCCTGCGAAGTCGCGGCGGCGGCCGACCGCGCCCCGGAGGTCGAGTCGGCCGTCCTGCCGCTGCGCGCCCGGATCTCCGTGCGCGCCGGTCTCGGCAACCTCGCCGCCGGCCTGCGCCCGCCCGCCACCGGCCACGACAACCCGCACTACTTCGACGACGCCGCCTGCGTCCGCGCCTGCGTCCTCGCCGTCGTGCACCCCGGCGACCCGGCCGCCGCCGCCGACCTCGCCGAGTTCGACGCCCGCTACACCCAGGACGGCGACGGAGTCCACGGCGCCCGCGCCATGGCCGCCGCCCTCGCCACCGCCCTGGCCGGCGCGGACACCGCCGCGGCCGTCGACGCCGCCCTCGCGCAGCTCCCCGCCGGCACCGAGATCGGCCGCAACGCCCGGCACGCCGTCGCCCTCGCCCGCGCGGACGCCACGGCCGGGGCCTTCGCCCTCGTCCCGCTGCTGGAGCACCAGATCGTGGACCACGTCTACAGCTACGGCATCGCCGCCGCCGAGACCGTCCCCGTCGCCCTCGCCCTGGCCACCGCCGCCCGCGGCCGCGTCGGCGAGGCGGTCCCGGCGGCCGCCTGCCTCTCCCGCGTCGCGGACTCCGCCCCGGCCCTCGCGGGCGCCCTCACCGGCGCCCTCGGCGGCGGCGACTCCCTGCCCGCCGCCTGGCGCGAAGCCTGCCGCACCCTCTCCGGCTGCGCCCTGCCCCGGCTGGCCGGCACCGACCTCGTCGAGCTCGCCGCGCTGCTCACCCGTACGGAACTCACCTCACCCAAGGGATGATTCGGACATGACGCTGACACTGGAGGACCGGGTCACCGGCGCCCTCGTCGGAGCCGCCGTCGGCGACGCGCTCGGCGGCCCGGTCGAGGGCTGGTCCCCGGACCAGATCGTCGAACGGCACGGCGGCCGCGTGCACGGCGTGGTCGGGCCCTGGCACGAGGACTGGCGCACCGCCCGCCCCCTCGCCCCGTACCACAAGGGCGACGGACACGTCACCGACGACACCCTCATGACCCACGCGCTGATCCGCGTCTACGCCGCCGTACGGGACCACCTCGACGCCTACGCGGTCGCCGACCACCTGGTCCCGGACCTGATGACGGTCCCCCGCTGGATCCCGGAACTGGAGGCCGAAGCCCTGCCCCTCCAGCGGGTGTTCCTCGCCGAGAAGTGGATCGTGACCCGGCTGCACTACGCGCACGCCGACCCCCGCGAGGCCGGTACCGGCAACATCGTCAACTGCGGTGCGGCGATGTACATGGCGCCGGTCGGCCTGGTCAACGCGGGCAATCCGGCGGCCGCGTACGCGGAGGCGCTGGACATCACCGGCGCACACCAGTCCTCGTACGGGCGGGAGGCGGCGGGGGTGTTCGCGGCGGCCGTGGCGGCGGCCTGCGTACCGGGCGCGGACGCGGCCTCGGTGGTGGACACCGCGCTGGCCTTCGCCAAGGACGGCACCCGCGCCGCCATCGGCGCCGTCCGCGAAGTCGCTCTGCGCCACCGGGACTTCGAGTCGGCGCTGGTGCCGCTCCGGGAGGCGGTGGCCCCCTACGACTCCGTCGGCCCGGACTACCGCACGCCTTCCCTCGGCGCCCGCCGGCCCTCCCGGCTGCACTCCATCGAGGAGCTCCCCGTCGCCCTCGGCATGCTGCTCGTCGCGGACGGGGCGTACGAGGCCGCGGTGCTCGGCGCCGTCAACTACGGGCGCGACTGCGACTCCATCGCCACCATGGCGGGCGCGGTCGCGGGCGCGCTGGGCGGGGCCGGAGCCGTACCGGAGGGCTGGGCCAAGCAGGTCGCCGAGGCGAGCCGGCTGGACCTGCACGGCCCGGCCGTGACGCTGGCCGCCGTGGCCCGGGACGTGTTCGCCCTCGACCGGTCCCGGCGGCGGGCCCACGAGGCGGCCTTCACGGCCCTCGCGTCCCCGCGGTGATCCGGCTCACCTGGGCGCAGCCGGAGGACCTGATCGGCCACGAGCTGCGGCAGGCCGCCGAGGACGGCCGGGACGCGGGGCCCGTGGCGCGCGCCTGGACGGCGGCGGGCGGCCACCCGGCCCCGGACCGGGCGGGGGCCTCCTCCACCCCGGCTCCACCGGAACTCCGCGCCCTCGCCGGCCGTCTCCTGTCCGAACTGGCCGCCCTCCCGGTCCCCACGGCCCTCGCGGAACCCACCGACTGGCCCGCCCTCGAAGCCACCTGGCCCCCCGCCCCCGTCCCGACGGCCCGCCCCCAGCCGGATCCCGGCCCACCCCGGAACCCCGCAGCGGACCCGGGGCCCGGCACACCCCCGAACCCCGTACCGGACCCGGAGCCGGATCCCGGACCGAGCCCGGGGCTGCCCGCAGAGCCACGCCCCGGCACAGGCCCCGGGCTCCCCGTCGCCCCGGATCCCGGCACGGGCCCCGAGCCCCGGCCAGGCACCGGCACCGGCACCGGCACCGGCACAGGACCGGAGCCCCGGCCTGGTCCGGGGGCCGGGCGCGGGCCGGGGTCCGTGGGCGGTGCGGCAGCGGCGGCCGGCCGGGCCGGGGCGGGCGGCCCCGCCGCCGGGCCGGCGGATGCCGCGCTGCGCCGCAGGCTGGAGGCGGGGTGGATCGGGCGGGCCGTCGGGTGCGTGCTCGGCAAGCCCGTCGAGAAGCTCCCCCTGGAGGGGATCCGGGCCCTCGCCCGCGCCGCCGGCAACTGGCCCCTGGCCGACTGGTTCACCGCCCGCCGCGTCCCCGCGGAACTCCTCGCCGCGTACCCGTGGAACCGCCGCTCCGCCGCCACCTCCCTCGCCGAGAACATCGACGGCGCCCCCGAGGACGACGACCTCGACCACCCCCTCCTCGGCCTGCTCCTGCTCCAGCGCCACGGCAAGGGCTTCACCACCGCCGACCTGGCCCGCCTCTGGCTCGACGAGCTCCCGGCCGGCCGCACCTTCACCGCCGAGCGCGTCGCGTACCGCAACCTGCTCCTCGGCCTGGAGCCCCCCGCGACCGCCATCCACCACAACCCCTTCCGGGAGTGGATCGGCGCCCTGATCCGCGCCGACGTGCACGGCTGGACCAACCCCGGCGACCCGGCGGCGGCCGCCGAGCAGGCGTACCGCGACGCCGTCCTCACCCACACCGCGAACGGCGTCTTCGCCGCCCTCTTCGCCGCAGCCACCATCGCGGAGGCCGCCGGGGGCCGCGGCGACGTGCACACCGCGCTGCGGGCCGGGCTGTCGGTCGTACCGCCCCGCTCCCGCCTCGCCGACGCCGTCCGCTTCGGGATCGCCGCCGCCCGCGCCGAGGCGGACTTCGACCGGGTCGTGGACCGGCTGCACGCCTGTTACGGCCACTACCACTGGGTACACGCCCTCCCGAACACCGCCCTGATCGCGGCCGCCCTCACCCACGCGGACGGGGACTTCACGCACTCCGTGTGCCGGGTGGTGTCCGGCGGCTGGGACACCGACTCCAACGGCGCCACGGCAGGCTCGGTCGCCGGGCTCCTGGCCGGCTGCCCCGACCGGCTCCCGGAGCGCTGGACCGCCCCGCTCAAGAACCGTCTCCGCACCACCGTCGCCGGCTTCGACGGCATCGGCTTCGACACCCTCGCCCACCTCACCGCCCAGGAGGCAGCCCGCTCATGACGGCCATCGCCGTGCTCGGCAGTACCAACATGGACCTCGTCGCCTACGTCGCCCGGGCTCCCCGCCTCGGGGAGACCGTCACCGGGCGGGAGTTCCGCACCGTTCCCGGCGGCAAGGGCGCCAACCAGGCGGTGGCCGCCGCCCGGCTCGGCGGGGAGGTGGTGATGATCGGCGCGGTCGGCACGGACGAGTTCGGCGCACGGCTGCGCTCCGCGCTCGTCGCCGCCGGGGTCGAGACGGCCGCGCTGCGCACCGTCGAGGGTGCCAGCGGCACCGCGCACATCACCGTCGACGACGGGGGCGCCAACAGCATCGTCGTCGTCCCCGGCGCCAACGGGCACGTCACCGGCCTGGAGCCGGGCGACGACTCCCGGATCGGGGCCGCCGACGCCCTGCTGCTCCAGCTCGAACTCCCCCTGGAGGCCGTCGTCGCGGGCGCGGCGGCCGCCCGCGCCCACGGGGTCCGTACGGTCCTCACCCCGGCCCCGACGCGGCCGCTGCCGCGGGAGCTGCTGGAGCTCGTCGACCTGTTGGTGCCGAACGAGCACGAGGCCGCCGCCCTCACCGGGTTCACCGATCCCCGCGCGGCTGCGGAGGCGCTGCTGCGCGAGGTGCCGGAGGTGGTGGTCACGCTGGGCGCGGCCGGGGCGCTGTACGCGGCGCGGGGACGGGAGCCGCTGACGGTGCCCGCGCCGCGGGTCCGGGCCGTGGACACCACGGCGGCCGGGGACACCTTCGTCGGCGCCCTCGCGGTGGCGCTCGGCGAGGGCCGCCCGATGCCCGAGGCCCTGAGCTGGGCCGCCCGCGCGGCCGCCCTCGCGGTCCAGCGCCCCGGCGCCCAGCCCTCCATGCCCACCCGCGCCGACCTGGACGCCCCCGTGCTCCGCCCCGAAGCCAAGGCCGGAGCCCGTGCCGACGCCGACGCCCCGCCCGCCGGGGCCGGGGCCGGGCCCCGGGCCGGGGGCGGCGCGTGAGCGCCGGGCCCCTGGAGGGGATCCGGGTGCTGGACCTGGCCACCCTCTTCGCCGGGCCGCTCGCCGCCACCCTGCTCGGAGACTTCGGCGCCGAGGTGATCAAGGTCGAGCACCCCGACCGCCCCGACCCCTCGCGCGGCCACGGCCCCGCCAAGGACGGCGTCGGGCTGTGGTGGAAGCTGCTCGGGCGGAACAAGCGGACGATGACCCTCGACCTGTCCGCCCCCGGCGGCCGGGACACCCTGCTGCGGCTCGCCGCCACCGCCGACGTGGTCATCGAGAACTTCCGCCCCGGCACCCTGGAGCGGTGGGGCCTGGGCTGGCCCGAGCTGTCGGCCGCCAACCCGCGCCTGGTGCTGGCCCGCGTCACGGCCTTCGGCCAGCACGGCCCGTACGCCCACCGCCCCGGCTTCGGCACCCTCGCCGAGGCCATGAGCGGCTTCGCGGCGATCACCGGAGAGCCGGACGGCCCGCCGACCCTGCCCCCCTTCGGCCTCGCGGACTCCATCGCCGCGCTCACCACCGCGTACGCCGTGATGACGGCCCTCGCCGGACGCGACCGCACCGGCCGCGGCCAGGTGGTCGACCTGGCGATCATCGAGCCGATCCTCACCGTGCTCGGCCCGCACCCCCTCTGGTACGACCAGCTCGGCTACGTCCAGCCCCGCTCCGGCAACCGTTCCGCCAACAACGCGCCCCGCAACACCTACCGCAGCGCGGACGGCCGCTGGCTGGCGGTGTCCACCTCGGCCCAGTCCGTCGCCGAACGGGTGCTGCGCCTGGTCGGACGCCCGGAACTGACCGCCGAACCCTGGTTCGCGGACGGCGCCGGGCGCGCCGCCCACGCCGGGCTCCTCGACGGGGCCGTCGGGGCCTGGATCGCCCGGCACAAGGCCGACGAGGTCGTCGCCGCCTTCGAGGAGGCCGACGCGGCCGTGGCCCCGGTCTACGACGTCCGGGACGTCCTCGCCGATCCGCAGTTCGCGGCCCTGGACACGGTCACCGAGGTCGAGGACCCCGAACTCGGCCCGATCCGCATGCAGAACGTCCTCTTCCGGCTGTCCGGCACCCCCGGCGGGATCCGCTGGGCCGGCCGGCCGCACGGCGCCGACACCGACGCCGTCCTCACCGAACTCGGCCTGACCCGGGCCGAGATCGCCGCCCTCCGAACGGAGCGAGCCCTGTGATCCTGACCTGGCTCTACGCCCCCGGGGACCGCCCCGAGGTGGTGGCCAAAGCCCTGCGGTGCGGGGCGGACGCCGTCATCGTGGACCTGGAGGACTCGGTGTCCGCCTCCCGCAAGGAGTACGCCCGCGCGGCCACCGCCGAGCTGCTCACGGAGCGGCCCCCGGTCCCCGTCCACGTACGCGTCAACGCCCTCGGCTCCCCGTGGGCGGGCGCCGACCTGACCGCCCTGGCCCGGCTGCACGGGCTCGCCGGGCTGCGGCTGCCGAAGATCGACGCCCCCGAACAGGTCGTACGGATCGCCGACCGGGCCGGCGGGGTGGCCCTGTACGCGCTCCTGGAGAGCGCGCTGGGGGTGGAGCGGGCGTACGAGATCGCCCGCGCGCACCCCTCCCTGCACGGGCTGACCCTGGGCGAAGCGGACCTCCGCGCCGATCTGGGGGTCAGCGCGGAGGCGGGGCTGGACTGGCCGCGCTCGCGGGTGGTGGTCGCCGCCCGGGCCGCCGGGCTCGCGCCCCCGGCCCAGTCGGTGTTCCCCGACATCCGGGACCTGGAGGCGCTGGCCGCCTCCTGCGCCCGCGGCCGCGCGCTGGGCTTCCTCGGCCGGGCGGCGATCCACCCGCGCCAGCTCCCGGTGATCGAGGGGGCCTACCTGCCCCGGCCTGAGGAGGTCACCGCCGCCGAGGAGATCGTCACCGCCGCCCGCGCCACCCCGGGGGCCCAGGCCCTGCCGGACGGCCGCTTCGTGGACCCTGCGGTGGTGGCGGCCGCCCACCGCACCCTGACCCTGTCCCGCCGGACGAGCCCCCTGTGACCCGCCCGCCGCCCGGGTACGCCGCAGGGGGCGCCGCGGCTCGCGCGACGCCCCCTGCGGTGGAATCCGTTCAGCTCTTGTCGGCCCCGCCCGCGGCGCCGTCGGTGGCCTTGGTCAGGTCCGCCTTGACGGTGCCCTCGGACGCCTTCGCCCCGGCCGCTCCCCCGGCCGGCGCGGGCTTCGTCAGATCAGCCTTCGCCCCACCGGCCCCGCCGGCCGCGGCGGGCGCGTCCCCGGCCACAGCGGCCACGGCCGCCCCGCCCGGACCGTCGGAGGTCTCCGGCTCGACGGCCTCCTCGCGCCCCGGCCGCAGCTTCGCGGAGAGCACGAAGTAGACCACCGCGAGGATGAAGACGATCATGGCCGTCCACACGTTCAGCCGCAGGCCGAGGATGTGGTGCGCCTCGTCGACCCGCATGTACTCGATCCAGCCGCGGCCCAGGCAGTACGCGGCCACGTACAGGGCGAAGGCGCGGCCGTGCCCGAGCTTGAAGCGGCGGTCGGCCCAGATGACCAGCGCGGCGACGCCGAGGCACCAGAGCGACTCGTAGAGGAAGGTCGGGTGGTAGGTCCCGGCGACCCGGTTGGGCCCCTCGCTGATCTTCACCGCCCACGGCAGGTCGGTGGCACGGCCGTACAGCTCCTGGTTGAACCAGTTGCCCCAACGGCCGAAGGCCTGCGCGATGGCGATGCCGGGTGCCAGGGCGTCGGCCCAGGCCGGCAGCGGGATGCCGCGCAGCCGGCAGCCGATCCAGGCACCGACCGCGCCCAGCGCGATGGCGCCCCAGATGCCGAGGCCGCCCTCCCAGATCTTGAAGGCGTCGACCCAGTCGCGGCCTTCGCCGAAGTAGAGCTGGTAGTCGGTGATCACGTGGTAGAGGCGGCCGCCGACGAGGCCGAACGGCACCGCCCACACGGCGATGTCCGCGACCGTGCCCGGCTTTCCGCCGCGCGCGATCCACCGCTTGTTGCCGAGCCAGACGGCGACGAAGACGCCGATGATGATGCAGAACGCGTAGCCGCGGAGCGGGATCGGTCCGAGATGGATCACGCCGGTCGACGGACTGGGGATATAGGCAAGGGTCATGGCAGACCTGACGCTACCCTGCCGGGCGGTGCGCACCGCAACCCGCCCGGCAAGCTGAAACCAAAACCACACACGGCGGCCGGCGCCGCTCAGTCCTGCGAGGTCCCCTTGGAGAGGCCCTTCGGGGAGCCGGACGGCGCGGGCGTGCCCTTCGCGGACCCCTTGACCGACCCGGAACCGGAACCGGAACCGGAACCCGAGCCCGAGGCGGAGGGCGACGGCGACGCGGAAGCCGTGCCCGCGCCCCCGCCCGCCTTGGCCTCGACCTTCGCCCTCAGCTTCTGCGGGGTCAGCGGATCGGCCTGGTCGGCGAAGATGTCCTTGCCGTCGAGCAGGATCGTCGGGGTGCCGCGGAACTTGCCCGCCACGAAGGCCTCCTGCGACTTGGCGACCCAGCTGTTGTGCGCGCCGTCCTCCACGCAGGAGCGGAAGGCGGGGGTGTCCAGCCCGTCCACCTTGCCGGCCAGCTCCAGCAGCTTGGCGTTCTTGCCGTAGGCGTCGTCGGTCTCCTCCGGCTGGTTCTGGAAGAGGAGGTCGTGGTAGGCGGTGAACTTCCCGGCGTCCTGTGCGCAGGCCGCCGCGTTGGCGCTCTTGAGCGAGCCGCTGCCGCGCATGTTCCCGTCGATGAGGGTGACGAGGTGGTACTCGACCTTGAGGAGCCCCTTGGCCTCCAGGTCGTGGATGGTGTCCCGGTAGTTGGTCTCGAAGGCCTTGCAGGCCGGGCAGCGGAAGTCCTCCCAGACGGTCAGCTGGGAGGGCGCCCCCTCCTTGCCGGACAGGATGGCGAGCGAGTCCTTGCCGGTGGCCCCCGACGGGGCGGCCACCGGGCCCGCCTTCGCCGACTTGTCCCCGGACCCGGCATTGGCGGCGATCAGGCCGACGACGGCCGCGAGGCCGAGCACGCCGACCACCGCCGCCGACACGACGAGGGTCCGTCGGCGCTTGTCCCGGGTCTTCTCCCGCTCGCGCTCCTGCTGGAGCCTCTCCCGGGCCGATCGTTTCGTCATCGCATCGCGGTTCGCACCGTCGTTCTTCTCGCTCACGTTCGGCCAAACGAAGCGGGGAGGCACTCGCGTGCCTCCCCGCTCCCGTTTCCACCCGATCGGGCTACGGAACCCCCGTCCGGGCCCGCCCGGCGTCAGGACCTGCGTACGCCTTCCGCAAGCTCGCCCGCCAGGGCGCGTACGGCGTCCAGCCCCGCGCGCTCGTCCGGCGCGTCCAGCAGCAGCTTCACGAAGGCCGAGCCGACGATGACCCCGTCGGCGAAGGCGGCGACCTGCTTGGCCTGGGCGGCGTTCGAGACGCCGAGGCCGACGCAGACCGGCAGGTCGCTGGTGGCCCGGGTGCGGCGCACCAGGTCCTCGGCCTGGTTTCCGACCGATTCGCGGGTGCCCGTGACGCCCATCAGGGACGCCGCGTAGACGAAACCGGAACCGGCCGCCGTGATGGTGGCCAGGCGCGCGTCCTTGCTGCTGGGGGCCACGACGAAGACGGTCGCCAGACCGTGCTTCGCCGCGTGCTCGCGCCACAGCGCGGATTCCTGGACCGGCAGGTCGGGCAGGATGCAGCCGGCCCCGCCCGCCGCCGCCAGCTCGGCGGTGAACCGCTCGACGCCGTAGCGGTCGATGGGGTTCCAGTACGTCATGACCAGGATCGGGGCGCCGGTCGCCCCGTGCGCCTCGCGGACGGTGCGCATCACGTCGGCGATCTTGACGCCACCGCGCAGGGCGATGTCGTCGGCGGTCTGGATGACCGGGCCGTCCAGGACCGGGTCGCTGTGCGGCAGGCCGATCTCGACGACGTCCGCACCGCCCGCGACGATGGCCTTGACGGCCTCGACGGCCCCGTCCACGCTCGGGAAGCCGGCCGGGAGGTAGGCGACGAGGGCGGCCCGGTCCTCGGACTTCGCCTTGGCGAGGGTCGCGCTCAGCAGCTCGATGTTGCCGGTGGTGCTCACTTGTCGTCCCCCTCGGAGAACTCGTTGCCGGCGACTTCGCCGTCGGTGTCGTACAGGCCGAAGTAGCGGGCGGCCGTGTCCATGTCCTTGTCGCCGCGGCCGGACAGGTTGACCACGATCAGCCCGTCCTCGCCCAGCTCCTTGCCCAGGTCGAGGGCGCCGGCGAGGGCGTGCGCCGACTCGATGGCCGGGATGATGCCCTCGGTGCGCGAGAGCAGCCGCAGCGCCTGCATGGCGGCGTCGTCGGTGACCGCGCGGTACTCGCCGCGGCCGGAGTCCTTGAGGTAGGAGTGCTCCGGGCCGATGCCCGGGTAGTCCAGACCGGCGGAGATCGAGTAGGGCTCGGTGATCTGGCCCTCCTCGTCCTGGAGGACGTAGGAGCGGGAGCCGTGCAGGATGCCGGGCTCGCCGGCGCTCAGGGTGGCCGCGTGCTCGCCCGTCTCGATGCCGTGCCCGGCGGGCTCGAAGCCGACCAGGCGGACGCCGGCGTCCGGGATGAAGGCGTGGAAGAGGCCGATGGCGTTGGAGCCGCCGCCGACGCAGGCCGCGACGGCGTCGGGCAGCCGGCCGGTGCGCTCCAGGATCTGCCGGCGGGCCTCGACGCCGATGACGCGGTGGAAGTCGCGGACCATGGCCGGGAAGGGGTGCGGGCCGGCGACGGTGCCGAAGAGGTAGTGGGTGCGGTCCACGTTGGCGACCCAGTCGCGGAACGCCTCGTTGATGGCGTCCTTGAGGGTCCGGGAGCCGGACTTCACGGCGATGACCTCGGCGCCGAGCATGCGCATGCGGGCCACGTTCAGGGCCTGGCGCTGGGTGTCGACCTCGCCCATGTAGATGGTGCATTCGAGGCCGAAGAGGGCGCAGGCGGTGGCGGTGGCCACGCCGTGCTGGCCCGCGCCGGTCTCCGCGATCACGCGGGTCTTGCCCATGCGCTTGGTGAGCAGCGCCTGGCCCAGCACGTTGTTGATCTTGTGCGAGCCGGTGTGGTTGAGGTCCTCGCGCTTGAGGAAGATCCGGGCGCCGCCCGCGTGCTCGGCGAAGCGCGGCACCTCGGTGAGGGAGCTGGGCCGGCCGGTGTAGTTGACCATGAGGTCGTCGAGCTCGGCGGCGAAGGCCGGGTCGCCCTTGGCCTTCTCGTACTCGACGGCGACCTCGTCCACGGCGGCGACGAGCGCCTCCGGGATGAACTTGCCGCCGAAGTCACCGAAGTAGCCCTCGGCGTTGGGGACGTGACCCTCCGGGTCCGGAATGAAGAACGAGCTGGTGGACATGGCCACTACTCCTACGTGTACGGAAATGCGCGACGGGGGCTGGTTGCACCGTATGGCGCTGTCGCTCCGCGGCCCGCGCACCCCGCTCGGGGGGCGCGGCCGTGCGGACGCGTCGGCCCGACGCGCCGGGGGCGGGTGCCCGGGCGGCGCGGGGCCGTGCGCGACCTCCCGCCCGGCGCGCCTTCGCGTCCCGGGCCGGGGTGGCCGTCGTCTACAGCGCGGCTCCGCCGCGCCATCGCATTCCGTTGACCTGTCCGGGTTCGGAGCCGATCACGTACCGCACCCGCCGGCCGTGCACGCGCCGGGCCGGGGCGCGGCAGCCGCGGGGGCGGCAGCCGCGCGCCAGGGGCGCGTGCGCCGTCTGCACACCGGACGGGCCGTGGCCCGTCCGGGTGCGGACGCAGGGGCGGGAGGGGGGCATGGGAGGGATCAGCTCCGGCCGTGGCGCAGGGCGGGGTGGGCGCCGGCGGCGACGAGGTCGGCGACGGCCGCCTTCGGGTCGCGGCCGGTGACCAGGGACTCGCCGACGAGGACCGCGTCGGCGCCGTCGTTGGCGTAGGCGATCAGGTCGTGCGGTCCGCGGACGCCGGACTCGGCGACCTTCACGATGTGGGCCGGGATCTCGCCGACGATCCGCTCGAAGGTGGAGCGGTCGACCTTGAGGTCCTTGAGGTTGCGCGCGTTGACGCCGATGATCTTGGCGCCGGCGGCCACGGCCCGCTCGATCTCCTCCTCGTCGTGCACCTCCACGAGCGGGGTGAGGCCGATGGACTCGGCCCGCTCGATGAGGGAGACGAGGGCCTCCTGGTCCAGGGCCGCGACGATCAGCAGCACGAGGTCGGCGCCGTAGGCACGGGCCTCCCACAGCTGGTAAGCCGTGACGATGAAGTCCTTGCGCAGGATCGGGATGTCCACGCGGGCGCGGACGGCCTCCAGGTCGGCCAGCGAGCCGCCGAAACGGCGCTGTTCGGTGAGGACGGAGATGACCGCCGCACCGCCCGCCTCGTAGTCGGCGGCGAGCCCGGCCGGATCGGCGATCGCGGCCAGCGCGCCCTTGGAGGGGCTGGAGCGCTTGACCTCGCAGATCACCTTGACGCTGTCGCCGCGCAGGGCCGCGACACCGTCCTTGGCCTGGGGCGCCTTGGCGGCACGCTCCTTGAGCTCGTCGAGGCTCACGCGGGCCTGCCGTTCGGCAAGGTCTTCGCGGACCCCTTCGATGATCTCGTCGAGCACACTCACGCGAGCGGCCCCCTTCCGGGTTAGTGACGGTCGGCCGCCTTGCGGACACGTACCCCTGCAAGGTCAGCACTCCAAATGGTATCCGCAGGTCTGTACGGCCTCTGCACTGACTTCGCCGATTCCCAGGGACTGGACAGTCGGAATATGGGCTTCCCATAGCTGTCCGCGAGGCCCTGCAAGGGCTCAGGGGGCCAGAGCGGAACCGAGGGGAAAATTGCGGACAATCGAGAACACGAGCACCAGGAGTCCGATTCCCCACCAGGCCGCGGGCCGCAGCGCGAGCCGGGGCACGGCGCCGCCCCGCACCGCCCTGAACAGCCACAACGCCAGGAAACCGGCGAAGACGAGGTAGCCGGCGACGGCCACGGCGTTGGACCCGAGCGCGGCCGCCAGGTCCCCCCGGGCGAAGGCGTGCGCGCTGCGCAGCCCGCCGCAGCCGGGGCACAGCACACCGGTCAGCCGGAACAGCGGGCACACCGGGTAGTGCCCGGGCTCGTTGGGGTCCACCGCACCGACGTAGGCGAAGGCGGCGACGGTCCCGGCCAGCGTGAGCAGCGGCCCGGCCAGCCGGCGGGCCCGCGAGGCGGGTACGGGCGCCTGCGCGCCGGGTACGGGGGCCTGCGCGGGCGGTACGGGGGCCTGCGCGGGCGGCGGGGGCCGCCAGGGCGTGGCGGGGGTGCGAGGGGCGTCCACCGGCTGATTCTCTCCGCTCACGGCAAAAGGCGCAGCCCGACCGGGCCGCGCCTTTGGAACCTCGGTACCGCTCAGACCTTGGCGGGAACCCGGTTGGCGGCGATGACGTCGGCGAGGTCGCGGTGCTCGACCTTCGGGGCGCCCATGCCCGCGGCCTTCATCGCGAGGCCGACGACTCCGCCGACGGCGACGACGACGAGACCGGCCCAGAACCCGATCGGGTTCGCCAGCACCATGAAGGCGCCGGAGACGCAGAAACCGATGAAGGCGATGATGACACCGGTCCAGGCGGCCGGGGTGTGTCCGTGGCTCGTGCCCGCCATGAGTTGCTCCTCGTTGCTCTGTCTCGCGTGCTGTGTCGCACGCTCGCTGTCATTGTCCCGCACGGGGCGGGCCCTTTCGCCAGTGGGTGGCCCTTCGCCGGGCGGCCGTTCAGCCGGTCGGGTCCTCACCACGGTCCAGAGCTTTCCACAGGTCCTCCGGCCGGTCCGGGTCCACCGCCGCCGGAGTCCTCCTGCGCGGGCTGCCGTCACGCTCGTAGCGGCCCCCCATCGCGGGCCAGCTCCGGCCGAAACGCAGCGCCAGCAGGCCCGCCAGCAGGATCAGGACGCAGCCGAAGGCCGTGACGTACGGCCACGCCGTATGGGTCAGGCCGCCCACCCGGGCGGCGGTGTCGGCCGTCGCGGTGACCGCGCGCTCGTCGAGCGCCCGGTGGTCGTCGGCGGCGGCCACCGCGGACAGCGCCCCGCCGAGACCGCTCAGCGCGAGCAGGGCGGACACCAGCAGCCGTCCCCGGCCGCGGACGGCGAACACCGCCACCAGGGCCGCGAGGCCGACGATGGCCAGGGCCGCGGGCAGGCCGGTGACGGCACGGCCGTCCGCGGTCAGGGGCAGCGAGCCGCCTCCCACGGCGGCGCTGCCCCGGGCCCAGACGCGGCCGGAGGCGAGCAGGACGACGGCGGCGCCCAGCGCGCCGAGCAGCAGGGCGACGACCACGCTGCGGCGGCCGTTCTTGCTCTCGGCGCTTTCGGGGGCGTCCGTTGCGGCGGGGGGCGGGGGCGGGGGCACGGCACTCACGTACCCCACTATCCCCTACGGCCTCAGCCGCGGTGGAGGCGGTTCGCCGCTCCGACGGCCCGGAGCACCGCGGCCGCCTTGTTGCGGCACTCCTGGTCCTCCAGTTCGGGCACCGAATCCGCGACGACGCCCGCTCCGGCCTGCACGTACGCCGTCCCGTCGCGCAGCAGCGCGGTGCGGATGGCGATGGCCGTGTCGGAGTCCCCCGCGAAGTCGAGGTAGCCGACGCAGCCGCCGTACAGGCCCCGGCGGGAGGGCTCCAGCTCCTCGATGATCTGCATCGCGCGCGGCTTGGGGGCGCCGGAGAGGGTGCCGGCCGGGAAGCAGGCGGTGAGCACGTCGAAGGCGGTCCTGCCCTCGGCGACGCGTCCGGTGACCGTGGAGACGATGTGCATCACGTGGGAGTAGCGCTCGATCGACATGAAGTCGACGACCTCCACCGACCCGGGCTCGCAGACCCGGCCGAGGTCGTTGCGGCCGAGGTCGACGAGCATCAGGTGCTCGGCGCGTTCCTTGGGGTCGGCCAGCAGCTCTTCGGCGAGGTCGTTGTCCTCCTGCGGGGTCGCCCCGCGGTGGCGGGTGCCCGCGATGGGGTGGACCATGGCCCGCCCGTCCTCGACCTTGACCAGCGCCTCGGGGCTGGAGCCGACCACGTCGAAGCCGTTCTCGAAGCGGAAGAGGTACATGTACGGGGACGGGTTGGTGGCCCGCAGCACCCGGTAGACGTCCAGCGCGGAGGCGTGGCAGGGGGTCTCGAACCGCTGCGAGGGCACCACCTGGAAGGCCTCGCCGGCCCGGATGCGTTCCTTGACGTCCTCGACGGCGGCCTGGTATTTCTCGCCGCCCCACAGGGCGTCGAAGGGCGGCAGCGCGGACTCCGGGAGCGCGGCGGGCACGTAGGGCGCCGGCCGCGCCAGGTCGGCCTCCATCGCGTCGAGGCGGGCGACGGCGTCCGCGTACGCCTCGTCGGCGCCGGTGTCGAGGGCGTTGTGGTTGATCGCGTTGGCGATGAGCAGGACCGTGCCGTCCCAGTGGTCGAGGACCGCCAGGTCGGAGGTGAGCAGCATGGTCAGCTCGGGGAGCCTCAGGTCGTCCTCGGTGTGGTCCCCGATGCGCTCCAGGCGGCGCACGATGTCGTAGCCGAGGTAGCCGACCATGCCGCCGGTGAAGGGGGGCATGCCGGCCGCGAGGTCGCGGGGGGTGTGCAGGGCCTCGACGGTGGCGCGCAGCGCTTCGAGGGGGTCGCCGTCGGTGGGCACGCCGACGGGCGGGGTGCCGATCCAGTGCGCACCGCCGTCCTTGACGGTGAGGGTGGAGTCGCTGCGGACGCCGACGAAGGAGTAGCGGGACCAGGAACGGCCGTTCTCGGCGGACTCCAGCAGGAAGGTGCCGGGGCGCTCGCCGGCGAGCTTCCGGTAGAGCCCGACCGGGGTGTCCCCGTCGGCCAGCAGCCTGCGGCTCACGGGGATGACGCGGCGGTCGGCCGCGAGCTTGCGGAACGTCTCTAGATCCATGGCGCGGACCCTACCTATTCGGCGTCGGTGCGGAGGAGGACGTCGGCGTCGAAGCAGGTCCGGGCGCCGGTGTGGCAGGCGGCGCCGACCTGGTCGACCTTGACGAGCAGGGTGTCGGCGTCGCAGTCGAGGGCGACGGACTTCACGTGCTGCACGTGGCCGGAGGTGTCCCCCTTGACCCAGTACTCGCCGCGGCTGCGGGACCAGTAGGTGCAGCGGCCGGTGGTCAGGGTGCGGTGCAGGGCCTCGTCGTCCATCCAGCCGAGCATGAGCACCTCGCCGGTGTCGTACTGCTGGGCGATGGCGGGCACCAGGCCGTCCGGGGAGCGCTTGAGGCGGGCCGCGAGGGCGGGATCGAGGGAGGACGTACTCATGCGGGCCATTGTGCCGCGTGATCGGCGCGGGCACGGAGCGCCGTCCGCCTGATGGGCGGGCACGGGGCGGGTTCCGGCCGTAGGCTGTCGCGCATGTCTACCCATGCGAAGCGCGAACGCCTGCTGCTGGCGGACCTGTTGGAGTCGGCCGGACCGCAGGCCCCGACGCTGTGCGACGGCTGGCGGGCGCGGGAGCTCGCGGCGCACGTGGTCGTGCGCGAGCGGCGGCCGGACGCGGCGGGCGGTCTGGTGCTGAAGGCGCTCAAGCCCCGGCTGGACCGGACGATGGCCGAGTACGCGGCCAAGCCGTACGAGGAGCTCATCCAGCTGATCCGGACCGGTCCGCCGAAGATGTCGCCCTACTCGCTCAAGCAGATCGACGAGGCGGCGAACGCGGTGGAGTTCTACGTCCACGCCGAGGACGTGCGGCGCGCGCAGCCGGACTGGTCGCCGCGGACGCTGGACCCGGTGTTCTCGGACTCGCTGTGGTCCCGTCTGGAGAAGCTGGCCCGGCTGACGGGCCGGCGCTCGCCGGTCGGCCTGGTCCTGCGCCGCCCGGACGGCCGTACGGCGGTGGCGCACAAGGGCGTCCCGGTGGTGACGGTGACGGGCGAGCCGGGCGAGCTCACGCTGTTCTGCTTCGGCCGCCAGGAGGCCGCCGCGGTGGAGCTGGACGGCGACAAGGAGGCCGTGTCCCGCCTGACCAGGGCCCAGCTCGGCATCTGACCGGCCGGCCCCCGTCCCTCCCGGGCGGGAGGGACGGGGGCCGGGGCCCGCGCACGGCCGCCTCAGCGGACCGGGTGGCCCGCTTCCCGCAGGGCCGATTTGACCTCGGAGATCCGCAGGTCGCCGAAGTGGAACACCGACGCCGCCAGGACGGCGTCGGCGCCCGCCGCGATGGCGGGCGGGAAGTGGGCCAGCGTGCCCGCGCCACCGGAGGCGATCACCGGGACGGTGACGTGCCGGCGCACGGCGGCGATCATCTCGGTGTCGTAGCCGTCCTTCGTGCCGTCGGCGTCCATCGAGTTCAGCAGGATCTCCCCGGCGCCCAGTTCGGCGGCGCGGTGGGCCCACTCGACGGCGTCCAGCCCGGTGCCCTTGCGGCCGCCGTGGGTGGTGACCTCGAAGGAGCCGGAGGCGGTGCGGCGGGCGTCCACGGACAGCACGAGCACCTGGCGGCCGAAGCGCTCGGCGATCTCCCGGATCAGCTCGGGGCGCGCGATGGCGGCGGTGTTCACGCCCACCTTGTCGGCCCCGGCCCGCAGCAGCTTGTCCACGTCGTCCGCGGTGCGCACCCCGCCGCCCACGGTCAGCGGGATGAAGACCTGCTCGGCGGTGCGGCGGACCACGTCGTAGGTGGTCTCGCGGTTGCCGGAGGAGGCGGTGATGTCGAGGAAGGTCAGCTCGTCGGCGCCTTCGGCGTCGTAGAGCTTGGCCATCTCGACGGGGTCGCCCGCGTCCCGCAGGTTCTGGAAGTTGACTCCCTTGACGACGCGGCCGTTGTCCACGTCGAGGCAGGGGATCACGCGTACGGCGAGGCTCACGCCTCCACCTCCTTGTACGCCTCGACCTCCACCTCGACGACCATCGACGGGTCGACGAAGCCGGAGACGATGATCATGGAGGCGGCGGGGCGGACGGCGTCGAAGAGCTCCTTGTGGGCGCGGCCCACCTCCTCCACGTCCCGGGCGTGCGTGAGGTACATCCGGGTGCGGACCACGTGCTCGGGGCCCAGGCCCGCCTGGGCGAGCGCCTTGAAGGCGACGCCGAAGGCCGTCATGGTCTGGTCGTACGGGCCCCCGCCGTCGGCGGCGGTGCAGCCGGAGACGAGGACGAGGCCGTTGGAGAGCCGCACGGCGCGCGAGTAGCCGATGACGTCCTCGTAGGGCCCGCCGGAGGAGATGCGGCGCACCGCTTCGGAGGAGCTGCTCATGCGGAGACCACCTTCAGGGCTTCTTCCAGGGTGAAGGCCTTGGCGTACAGGGCCTTGCCGACGATCGCGCCCTCGACGCCCTCGGGGACCAGCGCGGCGAGCGCGCGCAGGTCGTCCAGGCTGGAGATGCCGCCGGAGGCGACGACGGGCCGGTCGGTGGCGGCGCAGACGTTGCGCAGCAGCTCCAGGTTGGGGCCGGTCAGCGTGCCGTCCTTGCCGATGTCGGTGACGACGTAGCGGGCGCAGCCCTCGGAGTCCAGGCGGGCGAGGGTCTCGTAGAGGTCGCCGCCCTCGCTGGTCCAGCCGCGGCCCTTGAGGGTGGTGCCGCGCACGTCGAGGCCGATGGCGATCCTGTCGCCGTGTTCGGCGATGGCCTTGGCAGCCCACTCGGGGGTCTCCAGGGCGGCGGTGCCGAGGTTGACGCGGGTGCAGCCGGTGGCGAGGGCCGCGGCGAGCGAGGCGTCGTCGCGGATGCCGCCGGACAGCTCGACCTTGATGTCCATGGCGCGGGTGATCCCGGCGACGAGGTCGCGGTTGTCACCGGTGCCGAAGGCGGCGTCGAGGTCGACGAGGTGCAGCCATTCGGCGCCGGAGCGCTGCCAGGCGAGGGCCGCCTCCAGCGGGGAGCCGTAGGAGGTCTCGCTGCCGGAGACCCCGTGGACGAGGCGGACCGCCTGGCCGTCGCGGACGTCGACCGCGGGGAGGAGCTCAAGCGTCTTCATCAGAGGGTCTCGATCCAGTTGGTGAGCAGCTGGGCGCCGGTGTCGCCGGACTTCTCGGGGTGGAACTGGGTGGCCCACAGTGCCCGGTTCTCCACCGCCGCGACGAAGGGCTCGCCGTGGGTGGCCCAGGTGACCCTGGGCGCGCGGATGGCCGGGTTGGTGACCTCCAGGTTCCACTCGTGCGCCGCGTAGGAGTGCACGAAGTAGAAGCGGGCGTCGGCGTCGAGCCCGGCGAAGGCCTGGCTGTCGGCGGGCGCGTCCACGGTGTTCCAGCCCATGTGGGGGACGACGGGGGCCTTCAGCGGGCCGACCGTGCCGGGCCACTCGTCGAGGCCCTCGGTCTCCACTCCGTGTTCGATGCCGCGTTCGAAGAGGATCTGCATGCCGACGCAGATGCCCATGACGGGGCGGCCCCCGGAGAGCCGGCGGCCGATGATCCAGTCGCCGCGGGCGTCCTTCAGGCCGCGCATGCAGGCGGAGAAGGCGCCGACGCCGGGGACGAGGAGGCCGTCGGCGTCCATGGCCTTGTCGTAGTCGCGGGTGATCTCGACGTCCGCGCCGACGCGGGCGAGGGCCCGCTCGGCGGAGCGGACGTTGCCGAACCCGTAGTCGAAGACGACGACGTTCTTGCGTGCGGTCATTCCCAGATCCCCTGGATGCGCAGGACTCCGGCGACGAGGCACATGACGGAGCCGATGGCGAGCAGGACGATGACCGATACGGGCATCTTCTGCTTCTGGAAGGAGTAGACGCCGCCGGCCAGGAACAGGCCGAGGACGATCAGGATGGTGTTGAGGCCGTTCACGGCTAGAGGGCGCCCTTCGTGGAGGGCAGGATGCCGGCGGCGCGCGGGTCGAACTCGGCGGCGTAGCGCAGGGCCCGGGCGAGGGCCTTGAACTGGCACTCCACGATGTGGTGGGCGTTGCGGCCGTACGGGACGTGGATGTGCAGGGCGATCTGGGCCTGCGCGACGAAGGACTCGAAGATGTGCCGGGTCATCGTGGTGTCGTACTCGCCGATCATCGGCGCCATGTTCTCGGGCTCGGTGTGCACGAGGTAGGGGCGGCCGGAGAGGTCGACGGTGACCTGGGCGAGGGACTCGTCCAGCGGCACGGTGCAGTTGCCGAAGCGGTAGATGCCCACCTTGTCGCCGAGGGCCTGCTTGAAGGCGGCGCCCAGCGCGAGGGCGGTGTCCTCGATGGTGTGGTGGCTGTCGATGTGCAGGTCGCCGTCGGTCTTGACGGTGAGGTCGAAGAGGCCGTGGCGGCCGAGCTGGTCGAGCATGTGGTCGTAGAAGCCCACGCCGGTCGAGACGTCGACCTTGCCGGTGCCGTCGAGGTTTATCTCGACGAGGACCGAGGTCTCCTTCGTGGTGCGTTCGACCCGTCCGATGCGGCTCATGCCTGCTGCTCCTTCTTCAGTGCGCGAACCGCTTCCAGGAACGCGTCGTTCTCGTCCGGGGTGCCGGCGGTGACCCGCAGCCAGCCCGGTACGCCGTTGTCCCGGACCAGGACGCCCTGGTCGAGGATCTTCTGCCAGGCGGTGTGCGAGTCGTCGAACTTCCCGAACTGGATGAAGTTCGCGTCGGACTCGGTGACCTCGAAGCCGAGGGCCGCCAGCTCGGTGACGAGGCGGTCCCGTTCGGCCTTGAGCTGCTCGACGTAGCCGAGCAGGGTGTCGGTGTGTTCCAGGGCGGCCAGCGCGGTCGCCTGGGTGACGGCCGACAGGTGGTACGGCAGCCGCACCAGCTGGACGGCGTCGACCACTGCGGGGTGCGCGGCCAGGTAGCCCAGGCGCAGTCCGGCGGCGCCGAAGGCCTTGGACATGGTCCGGGAGACCACGAGGTTCGGGCGGCCCTCGATCAGCGGCAGCAGCGAGTCCCGGTGGCTGAACTCCACGTACGCCTCGTCCACGACCACCAGGGACGGCTTGGCCGCCTGCGCGGCCTCGTACAGCGCGAGGACGGTCTCCGCGCCGACCGCGGTGCCCGTGGGGTTGTTGGGGGAGGTGATGAAGACGACGTCGGGGGCGTGCTCGGCGATGGCCCGCTCGGCGGCCTCCACGTCGATGGTGAAGTCCTCCCGGCGGGGCCCGGAGATCCAGCCCGTGCCGGTGCCCCGGGCGATCAGCGCGTGCATCGAGTACGAGGGCTCGAAGCCGATCGCCGTGCGCCCCGGCCCGCCGAAGGTCTGCAGCAGCTGCTGGAGCACCTCGTTGGAGCCGTTGGCGGCCCAGACGTTCTCGCGCGCCACCGGGTGCTTGCCCGTACGGGTGAGGTAGGCGGCCAGCTCGGTGCGCAGCTCGACGGCGTCCCGGTCGGGGTAGCGGTTGAGGGTCCGGGCGGCGTCGGCGACGCGCTCGGCGATCCGCGCGACGAGCTCCGCGGGGAGCTCGTAGGGGTTCTCGTTGGTGTTCAGCTGGACGGGCACGTCGAGCTGGGGGGCGCCGTACGGGGTCTTGCCGCGCAGCTCGTCCCGGATGGGCAGGTCGTCGATGCCGAAGCTCACTGGGTGGGCACCTTCCATCCGAAGCGCGCCTTCAGGGCGGCGCCGTGCGCGGGCAGGTCCTCGGCCTCGGCCAGCGTGACCACGTGGTGGGTGACCTCGGCGAGGGCGTCGCGCGTGTAGTCGACGATGTGGATGCCGCGCAGGAAGGACTGCACGGAGAGGCCGGAGGAGTGGCAGGCGCAGCCGCCGGTGGGCAGCACGTGGTTCGATCCGGCGCAGTAGTCGCCCAGCGAGACGGGGGACCAGGGGCCGACGAAGACCGCGCCGGCGTTGCGGACGCGGGCGGCCCAGGCGGCCGCGTCGGCGGTCTGGATCTCCAGGTGCTCGGCGCCGTAGGCGTCGACGACCTTGAGGCCGTCCTCCAGGCTGTCGACCAGCACGATCGCGGACTGCCTGCCGGCCAGGGCGGGCTTGATCCGGTCCTCGACGTGCTTGGTCGCGGCGACCTGGGGCTCCAGCTCGCGCTCGACGGCGGCCGCGAGCTCCGCGGAGTCCGTGACGAGGACGGCGGCGGCCAGCGGGTCGTGCTCGGCCTGGCTGATCAGGTCGGCGGCGACGTGCACCGGGTCGGCCGTGGAGTCCGCGAGGACCGCGATCTCGGTGGGGCCGGCCTCGGTGTCGATGCCGATCTTGCCGGTGAAGTAGCGCTTGGCGGCGGCCACCCAGATGTTGCCGGGGCCGGTGACCATGTTGACCGGCAGGCAGTCCTCGGTGCCGTACGCGAACATCGCGACGGCGACGGCGCCGCCGGCCGCGTACACCTCGTCCACGCCGAGCAGCGCGCACGCGGCGAGGATCGTGGGGTGCGGCAGGCCGCCGAACTCCTTCTGCGGCGGGGAGGCGAGCGCGATCGACTCGACGCCGGCCTCCTGCGCCGGTACGACGTTCATGACGACGGACGACGGGTAGACGGAACGCCCGCCGGGGGCGTACAGCCCCACGCGCTCGACCGGAACCCACTTCTCGGTCACGGTGCCGCCGGGCACCACCTGGGTGGTGTGCTCGGCGCGGCGCTGGCTGCGGTGCACGATCCGGGCACGCCGGATCGACTCCTCCAGGGCGGCGCGGACGGCCGGGTCCAGCTCGTCCAGGGCGGTCTTGAGGGCCTCGGCGGGCACCCTGACCTGCTCCAGTTCCACCCCGTCGAACTTCCGCGCGTACTCGATCAGCGCCGCCGTGCCACGATGATGGACGTCCTCGCAGATGGGCCGCACCTTCTCCAGGGCGGCTTCCACGTCGAACTCGGCACGGGGCAGCAGATCGCGCAGGGCGCCACCCTCGGGGAGGGTGTCGCCGCGCAGGTCGATACGAGAGATCACCCCCCAATTCTCTCAGACCGATTCCCGGCACCGTTCGCCCGTATCACTGGCTGATACGCGTCCCGGATGTCACCGGCGCCCCTTAGCGTTCTCGTACACGCAACGGGACAGCGGGGGGCTGCCATGACCGAAGTGCGGGTGGACGGGGTTCCGCCGGACCTGACGGACGCCGAACGTCACATGTGGCAGACCTTCCGGGCGGGCACCGTCTGTGACCTCGGCACCCGGATCGCCGAGGAGGACGATCCGCACGGCGACGCCGTCTGGGGTCCCGGGCGCCGGGTCCGGGCGGAGGTGGTGGCGCTGCTGCTGCTGGCCGGGCCGGAGCCCGTACCGGGCCGCGTCGGCTGCCTGAAGCTGCGCGGCGCGCACGTCACCGGGCGCCTGGACCTGTCGGGGGGCGTGGTGCCCCCGTACGTCGAGATCCGCTCCTGCCGCTTCGACAGCGAGATCCAGCTCTCCGAGACGCGCTTCGGCACGCTGCGGCTGGACAACTGCGCGGTGCCCCGGATCGAGGCGGCCCGGCTGCACACCGAGGGCGACCTGCACCTGGCGCGCTGCCGGGTGGCGCGCGGGATCCGGCTGACCGACGCGCAGATCGGCACCGACCTGCTGATCAGCCAGGCCGTCTTCCGGCGCGACGGGCGGGGCCGCGCCTTCGCCGCCGACGGGATGGCCGTCGCCCAGGACTTCCAGGCCGATCTGGTGGAGGCGTACGGGGAGGTCAGCCTGCGCGCGGCGAAGGTCGGCGCCTCGATGAGCCTGCGCGGGGCGCTGCTGGTCAACCCGGACGGCCGGCGCGCGCTGAACGCCCCGACGCTGACCGTCGAGCGGACCCTCTACCTGACCTCGATCGCCGCCCCGGAGGCCGGGGAGGCCGCCCGCCCGTACGACTGGGGGCAGACCCCGACGCGCGGCGGCCCGGAGCGGCCCTTCGAGTGCCGGGGCGGGCTGCGGCTGGACGACGGCCGCTTCGGGGACTCCGTCGACTTCTACGGGGCCCGGTTCGAGCTGCGGACCGAACAGGAGGTCTCGCTCCGGCGGATCCAGACCCCCGAGTTCCGCTTCGTCGGCGAGGCCCCGGAGCGGGGCCGGGTGGTGGTGTCGGGCTCGAAGGTGGTCAAGCTCGTCGACCGCTCCACGAGCTGGCCCGGCCCGGGCCGGCTCTCCATGGAGGGCTTCGTCTACGAGAACCTCGCCCCCCGGGGCCACTTCCCGCTCGCCCGCCGCCTGGAGTGGGTGGCCGCGGCCACGCCCGAGTACTCGCCGGAGCCGTACGAACGGCTGGCCGCCGTACTGCGCAACGGCGGGGAGGACTCCGACGCCCGCGAGGTGCTGCTGGCCAAGCAGCGGCGGCGCCGGTCCACCCTGCCGCCCGCCGCGAAGGCCTGGGGGTACCTCCAGGACTGGACGGTGGTCTACGGCTACCGGCCCGGGCGGGCGGCCCTGTGGATGGCGGTGCTGTGGGCGGCGGGCGCCCTGCTGTTCTCCGGGCACCGCCCGGAGCCGATCAAGGCGGACGAGCACCCGCAGTGGGACGCCGCCCTGTACGCCCTCGATCTGCTGCTCCCGGTGATCGACCTCGGCCAGGAGGGGCAGTGGAAGGTGACGGGCGGCTGGCAGTGGGCGGCGGCCTCCCTGGTCCTGCTGGGGTGGATCCTGGCCACGACGGTGGCCGCGGGCGCGTCCCGGCTCCTGCGCCGGGGGTGACGGCCCGGGCCGTCCGGCCACTACCCTGTGCCTCGTGACCACCGTTCGCCTGCCCCTCTTCCCGCTGAACCAGGTTCTGTTCCCGGGCCTCGTGCTGCCGCTGAACATCTTCGAGGAGCGCTATCGCGCCATGATGCGCGACCTGCTGAAGACCGGGGAGGACGAGCCGCGCCGGTTCGCCGTCGTGGCGATCCGCGACGGCCGGGAGGTCGCGCCGACCGCGCCCGGTCTGCCCGACCAGACCGCCCTGCCCGAGCGGGGTCCGGCGGCCGGCTTCGGCGCGGACCCCGTACAGGCCTTCCACCGGGTCGGCTGCATCGCGGACGCGGCGACGATCCGGGAGCGCGAGGACGGCACCTTCGAGGTCCTCGCCACCGGCACCACCCGGGTGCGGCTGCTCTCCGTCGACGCGTCGGGGCCGTTCCTGGTCGCGGAGCTGGAGGAACTCCCCGAGGACGCGGGCGACGGCGCGGGGGCCCTCTCCGAGGGGGTCCTGCGGGCCTTCCGCAGCTACCAGAAGCGGCTGGCCGGGGCCCGCGAGCGCACCCTGGCCCCGGCGCCGGACCTGCCCGACGAGCCGTCGGTGGTGTCCTACCTGGTGGCGGCCGCGGCCGTGCTCGACATCCCCTCGAAGCAGCGGCTCCTCCAGGCCCCCGACACCGCGACCCGCCTCGCGGAGGAGCTCAAGCTGCTCCGCTCGGAGACGGCCGTGATCCGGCACCTGCCCTCCCTCCCGGCGGTGGAACTGACCCGCGCCCCGACGAGCCCGAACTGACGGAGGCCGACGAGATGGCCAAGAAGAAGCAGCAGACGGCAGCGGGCACCCCCGCGATGGCGGCCCTCACGGCGGCCGGCGCCGACTTCACCACGCACGCCTACGAGCACGACCCGGCCCACCCCTCGTACGGCGACGAGGCCGCCGAGGCCATGGGCGTCTCCCCCGACCGGGTCTTCAAGACCCTGGTCGCGGAGGCCGACGGGGTCCTCACGGTGGCGGTGGTCCCGGTCTCGGGCTCGCTCGACCTGAAGGCCCTGGCCTCGGCGGTGGGCGCCAAGCGGGCGGCGATGGCCGACCCGGCCCTGGCGGAACGCACCACGGGCTACGTCCGGGGCGGCATCTCCCCCCTGGGCCAGCGCAAGCGCCTGCGCACGGTGGTGGACGCCTCGGCGGCGGCCCACGCCACGATCTGCGTCTCGGCGGGCCGCCGGGGTCTGGAAGTGGAGCTCGCCCCCACCACCCTCACCGCCCTCACCACGGCCACCCTGGCCCCCATCGCCCGCCCCGCCTGAAGCCCGCCGGCGCCTGAGGCGCGGGCGCGCAGCGCCGTGTCCTGAGCCGCGTCGGCGTCCGAGGCGGGAGCGGTGGAAGGGCGGGGGCCGTCAGGACGCGGCCGGGTCCGCGTGGACGTGGGGCGGCGGGTAGCTGCCCGGCCAGTCCTCCGCCGGAGCCGCGTCGCGCGGCCCCCACACCGCGGTCAGCGCCAAGTGCACCGCCACCGCCGCCATCGGCCACACCAGCAGCGCCCCGTGCGCGAGCAACTGCAGCGGCGCGTCGAACGGCACCCCCTTGCCCGCCCTGGCGGCGGCGGCCGGCACGTCGGAGGTCGGCCCGAGCCACAGCCCCAGCCGCCACCCCACCAGCGCGGCGAAGCACGCCCCGACGGCCAGCCCGATGACCAGCGGCACGCCCCCGCGCCGCCGCCACAGGAAGACGCCGAGCGCGCTCAGCACCCCGAACCCCAGCGCGAGCAGGAAGAAGGTGCCGTCAGCCCCGATCCGGGCCTCGCTCTCGGTATCGCGCAGGAAGACGGCCTCGCCGTTGGAGACGTACTGGACGCGCGGGGCCAGCCACACCCACAGCAGCCCGAGGAGCACGCCCGACACGCCCACCACGAGGGCGACGGCGGCCCCGTCGCGGATGTCCGCCGGAGTGACGGCGGCCTCCGGCTTCGGGAGGTCGGAGGGGGACGGCGGCGGGGTCAGGGCTTCGGTCACCCCCACATCGTGCCAGGTACCCCCGCCGTCGGCGTCAGCGGACCGCCGCCCGGCGGTACGCCCAGGTCGCGGCCGCCAGCGAGAGCACTCCGACGGCCCCGCACACCCCGAGGTCGAGGGCGACGGCCGCCCAGTCGGGGTGCGGGGCGAAGGTCTCCGCGAAGGCCTGCACCCCGTAGGTGGAGGGCAGCAGGTCCCGGGCCCAGACGATGAGCTCCGGCATCCGCTCCGGCGGCAGCACCCCGAGCAGCAGCGCCGCCGACATGCCGAGCTGGCCGGCCAGCGTGGCCAGCTCCTGGCGCGGCGCGAGCAGTCCCAGCGCGGCGCCGAGCCCCGCCAGCGCGGCTCCGGCCAGCGGCACCACCGCTGCCAGGATCCACAGCCCGCCCATCGGCAGCCCGAACAGCACGCAGCCGAAGACGGCCGTGACCAGGGTCCCCGGCAGGGTGAAGGAGGCGTACGCGGCCGCGGCGCCCAGCACCACGGAGGCGGGCGGCACCGGCAGGGTGGCGTAGTGGTCCAGCCCGCCGCTCGCCCGCAGCTGCCCGAAGTACTGCGCGAGCAGGTTCAGCGCGACGAAGGCGACGACGAGCACCGACGAGCCGGCGACGACGGCCCGCGCCTCGGAGCCGCCGCCCCCGTCGACCACGCCGCGCATCAGGATCATGATCCCGACGGACTGGAAGGTGGCGACGAACAGCAGCGGGATCCGCGCCACCCGGGCCCGGGACAGCTGGGCCCGGTACACGGCGGCGAGCGCGGGGAAGAACCGGGCGCGGGGCGCGAGCACCCCGGGAACGGCGGCCGGCCCGGCGGCAGCGGCGGCAACGACGTCGGTCACGACTTGACCAGGCCCTTCATCCGGCCGCCCAGCGCGAGGTACACGTCCTCCAGGCTCGGCGTGGCCAACGTGAAATCGTCGAGGGCGGCGAACGCCGGTCCCCCGGTCACGGCCGCGACGGCCGCCCGCGCCTCCTCCTGGCCCAGCCGCAGCACCCAGCGGCGCCCCGACTCGGCGGCGGCCGGGGCGAGCGCCGCGACCTCCGGCACCTCCAGCGGCGCGGCGGTGCGCCACACCAGTTCCAGACGGACCTCGTCGGAGACCGCCGCCTTGAGTCCGGCGGGGGTGTCGCAGGCGATGACCTTGCCCTGGTCGATGACGGCGACCCGGTCGAGGACGGTCTCGGCCTCGATGACGTTGTGGGTGACCAGCAGGACGGTGGCCCCGTGCCGGGCGCGGCGCCGGTCGACGGCGGCCCACACCGCCCGCCGGGCGACCGGGTCCATGCCGGTGGTGGGCTCGTCGAGGACGAGCACGGGCCGCTCCCCCACCAGTGCGGCGGCGAAGCAGGCGAGGCGGCGCTGACCGCCGGAGAGCTTCTTCAGGGGCCGCCCGGCGATCGGGGTGAGCGCGAGCTCCTCCAGCACCTCGTCCCGCGCGGCGCGGGCCTCGCGGGCGCCGAGGCCGCGCAGCCGGCCGGTGGTCTCGGCCGCGAGGGCGACGGTGAGTTCGTCGAGGGCGGTGGACTCCTGGCCGAGGTAGGCGAGGAGGCGGGCGGCCCGTTCGGGGTGGCGCACGAGGTCGTGGCCGAGCAGGGTGACGCTGCCCGCGTCGGGCCGCATCAGGCCCGTGAGCTGGCGGACCAGGGTGGACTTGCCGGCGCCGTTGGGGCCGAGCAGGCCGAAGACCTCGCCGCGCCGGACCTCCAGGCAGATCCCGTCGGTGGCGCGGGTCTCGGGCAGTGCGGGCGCCCCGCGCCGGCCGCGGACGGCCGGGTACGTCTTGACCAGGTCACGCACCGCGCAGACCACGTCGGAAGCCGCTGCGGCGGCCGCTGCCGTGCTGTGCCCTGCCTGTGCTGTGCCCGTACTCACGAGGGAGCAGCCTACGCGGCTTCCGCCCCTACTCGGCCGCCGGGGTCGGCGGGCCCGGGAGCACCGGGGCGCCCACCGGACCGGGCGCGCCGCCCACGTGCTCGGCCGCCGCGCGGACGTCGATCTCGCGCCAGAACCCGGCGCGGATGGCGTAGCGGTCGTGTTCGTCGATCTGGTCGTCCTTGTGGGCGAGCAGCCCGAACCGGGCGGCGTAGCGCAGCAGCTCGCCGTCGATGCGGTGCGGGACGCGCGGGTACATGGTGGCGAGCTTCTGGAGGTGGACGGTCTCCGGGAGCCGCTCCATCCAGCGCCGGGCGAACACCTGGCCGACTTCGAACGGGTCACCGCCGACGGTGGTGATGTCCTCCTCGCGGTCGGCCCAGCGCTGTTCGGCGCTGGTGAGCTGGGCGAGGGTGGGCAGCGAGGCGGTCTCGGAGGGTTCGCCGAGCGGCCCGGCCCGGTCGATCCAGCCCTTGTCGGAGGACCAGCGCAGCGCGCTGGCCGGGCTGGGGGCGCCCTGGCCGTTCTGGGGCTGGTGCGCGGGGCCGGCCGGCTGGCCGGGGGCGCGCAGCGCGGCGAGGTCCTTGGGGGTGGGGACGGGCTTGGCGCCCTCCGCGGCGGGCTCCGGTACGGGGGCTCCGTCCGGGGGGCCGCCGGCGGGGGTCCGGGCGGGGAGGGTGCCGGCGGGGGCCGGGCTCCCGCCGGCGGCCGCACCGTTGCCGTTGCGGGCGGCTTCGGCGAGGGCCGCTTCGGGCAGGGGCGCGGAGAGGATCGCGGCGATCTCGGGGCGGGGCGCGGGGGGCGGGGGGCAGAGTCCGGCGAGGTCGCGGGCGCGGACGGCCCGGGTGATCCAGGCCCGGTCCAGGACGCGGCGTTCGTCGGCTTCGGCGACGAGGTCCTCGGACTGGTTGTAGTCCCCGTCGGCGGCCTGCACGGCCCACAGGTGGACGGCGACGCCGTGTTCCTTGGCGGACATCAGGCCGGGCAGCAGGTCGCCGTCGCCGGTGACGAGGACGACGTCGGAGCAGGCCCGGTTGCGGGCGAGTTCGGTGAGCTCGGCGTGCATGGCGGCGTCGACGCCCTTCTGTGCCCAGCGGCCGTCGCTGCGGGTCAGGGCGCCGAGCCGGACGGTGACGCGGGGCATCACGCGCAGCCTGCGGTGTTCGGGCTGCGGCACCCGGTCGGGGGCTCCGTCGAACCAGTAGATGCGCAGCAGGGGCTGTTCGGTGTCGGCCTCGGCGCGTTCGCGCAGGCCCTGGATGAGGGCGGAGTGGTCGACGGTGATGCGGGAGCGGGAGGGCTCTCCGGCGAGGAGGCTCGCGGCGGCTCCGAGCAGGTATCCGGCGTCCACCAGGACGACGCAGCGGTCCACGCGTTCCACCCTCTTCCCTGCGGTTCCCTGGGGGTCCTCGACAAGTTTTCCCCGAGTGTGCCCGACCGCAAGGGTGTTGACGGCCGGAACTCGATCATCGGCGTGGCGGATGTTCCGGAGGGCCCGGAAAGGGGCTCCACTACGCGCGGCAATGATCCAAAATGCGCGGTTTGTGGGGGTGTGTGAGTGTGAAGGCGGCCCTGGCCCCTACACCCCCACGGAGGCATCCCATGGCCAAGAACAAGAACCAGAAGCAGCCCGCCAAGCAGCAGCCGAGGTCGGCGCAGGATACGTCGAAGGCGTCGATGGAGTCCTCGTCCGAGGAGCGCTCCTCGCAGTCGCCGAGCCCGCTGGACATGGCCCACAAGGGCAAGCAGAAGCGCTTCGGCCACAACTGACCCCGCGCCCGCGCGCGGGAACCCGGAAGGGCTCGTCCGGCAGTGCCGGACGAGCCCTTCCGCATGCGGGTGCGCGACGTACGGGCGCGCGGCTGCGCTAGCCGGCCAGGCAGGAGGGCCCGAGCAGCACCTTGAGGTCGCCGAAGAGCGCCGGGTCGGGCTGGACGCGGTGCTTGTCGAGGCGGAGCACGGTGGTGGTCCGTGGCCCCTGGAGCTTGATCCGGACCTCGGTGTTGCCCCGGTGGTGGCGCAGGATCTCGCCCAGACGGGTCACCATCGGCGGGGTGACCTTGACGGTCGGGATGGTGAGGACGACGGGGGCGTTGGTGCCGGCCGAGGACAGGTCGGGGACCATCATCTCCATGGCGACCAGCCGGGGGACGTCCTCGCGCTTGTCGAGGCGGCCCTTGACGAAGACGACGGTGTCCTCGACCAGCTGGGTGGAGACGAGCTGGTAGGTCGCGGGGAAGAACATGCACTCGATGGAGCCGGCCAGGTCCTCGACGGTGGCGATGGCCCAGGCGTTGCCCTGCTTGGTCATCTTGCGCTGGAGGCCGGAGATGATGCCGCCGATGGTGACGACCGCGCCGTCGCCGTGCTCGCCGCCGGTGAGCTGGGAGATGCCGGCGTCCGTCTTGTCGGAGAGGACGTGTTCCAGACCGAAGAGCGGGTGGTCGGAGACGTAGAGGCCGAGCATCTCGCGCTCCTGGGCGAGCAGGTAGGACTTCTCCCACTCGACGTCGGAGAACTCCACGTCGAGGCCGAAGCCGGGCTCGTCGCTCGCGCCCTCGTCACCCATTGCGCCGAAGAGGTCGAACTGTCCCTCGGCCTCCTTGCGCTTGACCGCGACCACGTTGTCGATCATCGGCTCGTGGTGGGCCACGAGGCCCTTGCGGGTGTGGCCCATCTCGTCGAACGCGCCGGCCTTGATCAGCGACTCGACGGTGCGCTTGTTGCAGACGACGGCCTCGACCTTGTCGAGGAAGTCGGGGAAGGAGGAGTACTTCCCCTTCGCCTTCCTGCTCTTGATGATCGACTCGACGACGTTCTGGCCGACGTTGCGGACGGCGGTCAGGCCGAAGAGGATCACGTCGTCGCCCTGGGCCGCGAAGTTCGGCTCGGACTCGTTGACGTTCGGCGGGAGCACCTTGATGCCCATGCGCCGGCACTCGTTCAGGTAGATCGCGGACTTGTCCTTGTCGTCCTTGACCGAGGTGAGCAGTCCCGCCATGTACTCGGCGGGGAAGTTCGCCTTGAGGTAGGCGGTCCAGTAGGAGACGAGCCCGTACGCGGCCGAGTGGGCCTTGTTGAAGGCGTAGCCGGCGAAGGGGACCAGGACGTCCCACAGGGCCTGGATGGCCTTGTCGTTGTAGCCGTTCTTCCGGGCGCCCTCCTGGAAGATCGTGAAGTTCTTCGCCAGCTCCTCGGGCTTCTTCTTGCCCATCACGCGGCGCAGGATGTCGGCCTCGCCGAGCGAGTACCCGGCAATGATCTGGGCGGCCTTCTGCACCTGCTCCTGGTAGACGATCAGGCCGTAGGTGACCGCGAGCACCTCTTCGAGGGGCTTCTCCAGATCCGGGTGGATCGGGGTGATCTCCTGCTGCTTGTTCTTGCGCAGGGCGTAGTTCGTGTGCGAGTTCATGCCCATCGGGCCCGGCCGGTACAGGGCCGAGACGGCGGAGATGTCCTCGAAGTTGTCGGGCTTCATCAGGCGCAGCAGCGAGCGCATGGGGCCGCCGTCGAACTGGAACACGCCGAGGGTGTCGCCGCGGCCGAGCAGTTCGAAGGTCTTGGGGTCGTCGAGCGGCAGGCCCAGGAGATCGATGTCGATCCCCTTGTTGGCCTTCACCATCTTGACGGCGTCGTCCATGATCGTGAGGTTGCGCAGGCCCAGGAAGTCCATCTTCAGCAGGCCGAGCGACTCGCAGCTCGGGTAGTCCCACTGGGTGATGGTGACGCCGTCGGTGTGCCGCACCCAGACGGGCACGTGGTCGGTGATCGTCTCGCTGGACATGATCACGCCGGCGGCGTGCACGCCCATCTGGCGGACCAGGCCCTCCACGCCGCGGGCGGTGTCGATGACCTTCTTGACGTCCGGCTCGTTCTCGTACATCCCGCGGATCTCGCCGGCCTCGCCGTAGCGGGGGTGCTGCGGGTCGAGGATGCCGGAGAGCGGGATGCCCTTGCCGAGGACGTCGGCGGGCATGGCCTTGGTGAGGCGGTCGCCCATGGCGTACGGGTAGCCCAGGACGCGCGCGGAGTCCTTGATCGCGTTCTTGGCCTTGATCGTGCCGTATGTGCCGATCATGGCGACCTTGTCGGCGCCGTACTTCTCGGTCACGTACCGGATCACCTCGACGCGCCTGCGCTCGTCGAAGTCGATGTCGACATCGGGCATGGAGACGCGCTCGGGGTTCAGGAAGCGCTCGAAGATCAGGCCGTGGGTGAGCGGGTCGAGGTCGGTGATGCCCATGGCGTACGCGACGATCGAACCGGCCGCGGAGCCTCGGCCGGGGCCCACCGCGATGCCCTGGTTCTTGGCCCACATGATGAAGTCGGCGACCACGAGGAAGTAGCCCGGGAAGCCCATCGAGATGATCGTGTCCATCTCGTACTCGGCCTGCTGCATCCGGTCCGCCGGGATGCCCCCGGGGTAGCGGCGGTTCATGCCGCGCATGGTCTCCTCGCGGAACCAGGTGACCTCGGTGTAGCCGTCCGGGATGTCGAACTTCGGCATCAGGTTCCGGAAGGTGAACATGCCCTCGGTGTCGATCTGGTCCGCGACCAGCCGCGTGTTGGCGCAGCCCTCCTGCCAGGCGTCCGAGGAGTCGATGGCGTACATCTCCTCCGTGGACTTCAGGTAGTAGCCGGTGCCGTCGAAGCGGAAGCGGTCGGGGTCCGAGAGGTTCTTGCCGGTCTGGATGCAGAGCAGGGCGTCGTGGGCGACGGATTCGCTCGCGTACGTGTAGTGGGAGTCGTTCGTCACCAGCGGCGGGATGCCGAGCTTCTTGCCGATCTCCAGGAGCCCGTCGCGGACCCGGCGCTCGATCTCGATGCCGTGGTCCATCAGCTCCAGGAAGTAGCGGTCCTTGCCGAAGATGTCCTGGTACTCGGAGGCCGACTTCAGGGCCTCGTCGAACTGGCCGAGGCGAAGGCGCGTCTGGAGCTCGCCTGAGGGGCAGCCGGTGGAGGCGATCAGGCCCTCCGACCACTTGGAGATCGTCTCCTTGTCCATGCGCGGCCACTTCGTGAGCCAGCCCTCGGCGTACGCGTCGGAGGACAGCCGGAAGATGTTGTGCAGGCCGGTGGCGTTCGAGGCCCAGATCGTCTTGTGCGTGTAGCCGCCGGAGCCGGAGACGTCGTCGCGCTTCTGGTGGGGCTGGCCCCACTGGATGCGCCGCTTGTTGCGCCGGGACTCGGGGGCCACGTAGGCCTCGATGCCGATGATCGGCGTGACCCCGGCCTTCTGCGCCGTGTGGAAGAAGTCGTAGGCCCCGTGCAGGTTGCCGTGGTCGGACATCGCGATGTGCGTCATGCCCATCTCGTTGCACGCGTTGAACATGTCCTTCAGCCGCGCGGCACCGTCCAGCAGCGAGTACTGGGTGTGGACGTGCAGGTGCGTGAACGGCGTCTTGGTCACGGTGGGGATCCTCCGGCGGGGAGAGAGGGGGCAGCTCGCAATCCTACGTCGGCCGGGTGACAGATCACGGGCACCGACCGGTACGGTCATCCGTTGCAGAGCCAAGGACCGTGTCCGGAATCCGATCCCGCACGTGATCGACCAGCGCCACCAGGAGGCACCCGCCATGGCGGTACCCGAGACGACCGACGAGCAGCGCGCCGAACAGATACTCGATGTCTTCGACACCGCGTTCGGCGAGCTGCTCGCCGCCGACCCCGCCGCCTTCCAGGTCAAGTTCCGGAAGATGGCGGCCTCGGCCTTCGCCTTCTACCGGGGGACGGCCTGCCTCTTCTACACCGACCTGGAGCGCGACCGGCACGGCGGCCCGTACCTGGACGAGCAGACCGGCCGGGTGTGGATCCACGGCGACCTGCACGCCGAGAACTTCGGCACGTACATGGACTCCAACGGCCGGCTGATCTTCAACGTCAACGACTTCGACGAGGCCTACGTCGGCCCCTTCACCTGGGACCTGAAGCGGTTCGCCGCCTCCGTGGCCCTGATCGGCTACACCAAGGCGCTCAGCGACGGACAGATCAGCGAGCTGGTCCGGATCTACGCGGGCGCCTACCGCGAGCGGATCCACCACCTGGCCACCGGCGCCAAGCACGAGGAGGTGCCCTCCTTCACCCTGGACACCGCCGAGGGGGCGCTGCTCTCCGCCCTGCGCGCGGCCCGCTCCCGCACCCGTTTCTCGCTGCTGGACTCGATGACGGAGATCCGCGACCACGAACGCCGCTTCACCGACGGCGGCGGCGCGATCGAGCTGGACGCGGCCACCCGCTACAAGGTGCTGGCCGCCTTCGACGGGTACCTGGAGACCCTGCCGGAGGAGTCCCTGGTCCGGCCGGACTCCTACCGGGTCAAGGACGTCGTGGGCCGCCGGGGCGTGGGCATCGGCTCGGCCGGCCTGCCCTCGTACAACATCCTGCTGGAGGGGCACAGCGACGCCCTGGAGAACGACGTCGTGATCTACCTCAAGCAGGCGCAGACCCCGGCCGTGTCCCGGCACATCACCGACCGGGCGGTGCGCGAGTACTTCCAGCACGAGGGGCACCGCACGGTGATCTCCCAGCGGGCCCTCCAGGCGCACGCCGACCCGTGGCTGGGCTGGACGGAGCTGGACGGCTCGGGACAGCTGGTCGCGGAGGTCTCCCCGTACGCGGTGGACCTGGACTGGTCCGACCTGGACGACCCGCAGGAGATCGCGGCGGTCGTCGCCGACCTCGGCCGGGCCACGGCGACCATGCACGCGGCGGCCGACGCGGCGGAGAGCGGCCAGTCCCTGGTCCCCTTCTCCACCGAGCGGGCCATCGACGCGGCCATCGCCGCCGACGAGGAGGGCTTCGCCACCCTGCTGGTGGACTTCGCCCACGCCTACGGGGCCCGGGCGCGCGCCGACCACCAGATCTTCGTGGACCTCTTCCGCAACGGCCGGATCATGCCCTAGGCCGGCCGCTCCTGTGGATCCGGAGCCCCGGGGCCCCGGATCCACAGGGAGGCATGAAAGACTCGCGGCGATGGAGATATCAGGGGCAGGACCGAGGGCACTGCGGGCCGCGCTGTTCAGCGCGCTCGTCGTGCTGCTCTCGGCGGGCTCCCACGTGCTCATGTCCCGGGTCCCGCTGCCGCCCGTCCTGGTGGGCGGCGCCTTCGCCGGGGTCTTCGCCCTCGCCTTCGCGCTGGCGGGCCGGGAGCGCGGCTTCGGCCCGATCGCCGGGCTGCTGGTGCCGCTGGAACTGGCGGCCGACACCGTCTTCACCGCCGGGCAGCACGTCTGCTACGGCCCCGCGGGCGGGCCGGTCTCCGGGCCGCTGCGCGCGCTGGGCCTGGACGAGCTGTGCGGCGGGGACCCGGTGGGCGCCCCGCTGGCCCGGATGACCGGTCCCGCCGGGGACCCGGTCTCGCTGCTGGCCTCGCCCGGCCCGTGGACGCCCTGGCTGCTGCTCGGCGCGCACGTCGGCGTCGGGCTGCTGGCCGCCGCGTGGCTGCGGCACGGCGAGCGGGCCCTGGCCCGGCTGCTGCGGGCGGTGGCCGCCTTCGCGTTCCGGCCGCTGCTGCTGGCGGTGGCCTCGGTGGCGGTGGCCGCCCGGTCCGCCGGACGGGCGCTGCGGCCGGTGTTCCCGGGCACGGGGGCCCGTACCCGCTTCCCGGCCCATTCCGTGGGACGACGGGGACCTCCCGTACGCACGGCGCTCGCGAGCGTCTGACGTACGCAGGACAGTCCCCCCTCTTCCGTTCCTCCCCGTCCCACGGAGACCACCATGAGTGCACGCAACAACCAGCAGAACAAGGCCGCGGCCCGCGAGCGGCTGCGCGTCGAGCGCGAGCAGCAGGCCAAGAAGGACAGGGCCCGCCGCCAGATGTTCGTGGCGGGCGGGATCGTCGCCGCCCTGGCCCTGGCCGGCGGCGTCGGCTTCCTGATCGTCAAGGGCAACGAGCCCGGCTACTGGGACAAGGCCGCGGACGCCGCCCTCGTCAAGCCGAAGAACACCGAGGGCGCGGACGGCCTCACCGTGGTCGTCGGCAAGCCCGAGGCCAAGAAGACCCTGGAGATCTACGAGGACTCCCGCTGCCCGGCGTGCGCCGCCTTCGAGCAGTCCTCCGGGGAGCAGATCAAGAAGGACGTCGAGGCGGGCAAGTACAAGCTCCGCTACTTCGGCGCGACCTTCATCGACAACGCGGCCAAGGGCGAGGGCTCGAAGAACGCGCTGAGCGCGCTCGGCGCGGCGCTGAACGTGAGCCCGCAGGCCTTCCTGGACTACAAGGGCGCGCTCTACTCGAAGGAGCTGCACCCCGACGAGAGCACCGACAGCTTCGCCAAGGACGACTACCTGCTGAAGGTCGCGGACACCGTCCCGGCCCTCAAGGGCAACGCCGAGTTCAAGAAGGCCGTCGAGGACGGCACCTACGACCGGTGGGCGATGGACATGTCGAAGGCCTTCAACAAGTCCGGGGTGACGGGCACCCCGACGCTGAAGATGGACGGCAAGAAGATCGAGACCCCGGCCACGCCGGACGCGTTCACGGCGGCGATCGACAAGGCCCTGGCGGGCTGAACCCGGCAGACCGGGTCCGATCCGGGTCATACCGGACGGTGAACGGGCGGGCGGACTCCCAGAGTTCGCCCGCCCGTTGTCGTCCGGGGACTGTTCCCCGTCACATACCGATCAGTAATATCGTTGTCCGTGACCAGTCATCTCATCCCTTCCGCCGGCAGCCCCGACCCGGCCCCCCGCCCGGCGCACCCGCGCCGCCGCACGGTCGTCCTGGCCGCCGCGGCCACGGCCGCGCTCGCCCCGCTCGCCTCCCTGGGCGCCGGCGCCGCCCACGCGGCGGACTTCGCCCCCGCCTTCCTGCACGGCGTCGCCTCGGGCGATCCGCTGCCCGACGGCGTCCTGCTGTGGACCCGCGTCACCCCGGCCCCCGAGGCCGTGCCCGGCTCCGGCCTCGGCGCGGACACCGCGGTGGGCTGGGAGGTGGCCGAGGACAAGGCGTTCTCCCGGATCGTCGCCAGCGGTTCGGTCACCGCCCGCGCCGCGTCCGACCACACCGTCAAGGCCGACGTGCGCGGACTGCGCCCGCAGACCCCGTACTGGTACCGCTTCACCGCGGGCACCGCACTCTCCCCGGCCGGCCGCACCCTGACCGCCCCGGCCGACGGCACCACCACCCCCGGCGTGCGCTTCGGCGTGGTCTCCTGCGCCAACTGGGAGTCCGGGTACTTCTCCGCGTACCGCCACCTGGCCGCCCGCGCCGACCTGCACGCCGTGCTCCACCTGGGCGACTACATCTACGAGTACGCCGCCGGGGCCTATCCCGAGGCGAAGTACACCGTCCGCTCCCACGAGCCCCGGCACGAGATCGTCTCGCTGGGCGACTACCGCACCCGGCACGGCAGGTACAAGACGGACCCCGACCTCCAGGCCCTGCACGCGGCCCACCCGATCGTCGCGATCTGGGACGACCACGAGTTCGCCAACGACGCCTGGTCCGGGGGCGCGGAGAACCACACCCCGGGCGCCGAGGGCGACTGGGCGGCCCGTGCGACCGCCGCGAAGCAGGCCTACTTCGAGTGGATGCCCGTCCGCCCCTCCATCGCGGGCACCGTCTACCGGCGGCTGCGCTTCGGCACCCTCGCCGACCTGCACCTGCTGGACCTGCGCTCCTTCCGCTCCCAGCAGGCCAAGGTCGGCAGCGGCGCGGTGGACGACCCCGAGCGCAGCATCACCGGCCGGGCCCAGCTGGACTGGATCAAGGCCGGCCTGGCGGCCTCGACCGCGACCTGGCAGCTGGTCGGCACCTCGGTGATGATCTCGCCGATCGCCTTCGGCGCGCTGCCCGCGCACCTGCTGGCGCCGCTCACCAAGCTGCTCGGCCTGCCCGAGGGTGGAGTGGCGATCAATGTGGATCAGTGGGACGGCTACACCGACGACCGCAAGGAACTCCTGGGCCACTTGAAGGACCGGAACATCAAGAACACGGTGTTCCTGACCGGCGACATCCACATGTCCTTCGCGAACGAGCTCCCGGTGGAGAAGGCGACGTACCCCGGCTCGGGCACGGCGGCGACCGAGTTCGTGGTGACCTCGGTGACCTCCGACAACCTCGACGACACGCTGCACGTGCTGCCGGACACGCTCTCGCTGGTGGCGGAATCGGCCATCAAGGCCGCGAACTGGCACGTCAAGTGGCTCGACATGGACGCCCACGGCTACGGCGTGCTCGACGTGACGGCCGCGCGTTCGCAGATGGACTACTACGTGGTGTCCGACAAGCGGCGGCAGGACGCGACCTCCGCCTGGCAGCGCTCGTACCGCACGCTCAGCGGCACGCAGAAGGTGGAGCGGGCCGACCGTCCGGTCAACTGATCATCTGTCAAATCTGTTGAGCAGAGGGGCTTCTGGTGCAGACCGGGAGCCCCTTGCGCACCTCCGGCAACAAATCTTTAACCTACGAGTACTTGCCAACTTGATGACATGCACACGTAAGCTTCCGGCCAGCGTGAGGACCTGCCTCACCCCCCACCACGCTTCGCGAGGAGTCAACGTGCGCGCTGTTGCCCGCATATCCCCCCTGCTCCGCCGCCGCCTCATGGGCACGGCCGTGCTGGCCTCCACCCTGGCCTTCGCCCCGCTCACCGCGCCGACCACGGTCGCGGCCGCCGCCGCCAAGACCCCCGCCGAGGTCTGTGCCGAGCAGGGCTCCGCCCCCGCCAACGCCCGGGTGGCCCGCCCGAAGGAGCAGCACGCGGCCGACCCCAACGAGGTCACCGACGCCCAGGTCAAGTCCATGGACGCCGACCTGAGGAAGAAGCTCTCCCAGCTCCAGCTCTCCCCGCAGCAGAGCGAGGGCGTCGCCGGCGCCGCGGCCGCCACCACGACCATCCCGGTCTACGTGCACGTCATCACCTCCGGCACCGCCGGCAAGCTGACGGCCGCCCAGATCAACAGCCAGATCTCGGTCCTCAACGCCGCCTACGCGGGCCAGGGCACCGGCAACGTCAACACGAGCTTCCAGTTCAGCCTGGCCGGGACCGACTACACCGACAACGCGGCCTGGTACGGCGTCTCGGACGGCACCAAGGCCGAGAAGGACATGAAGAACGCCCTGCGCAAGGGCGGCAAGAACGCGCTCAACCTCTACACCGCCAACCTCGGCGGCGGGCTCCTCGGCTGGGCGACCTTCCCCAGCTCCTACGCCTCGCAGCCGAAGATGGACGGCGTGGTCATCCTCAACAGCTCGATCCCCGGCGGCGCGGCCACCAACTACAACCAGGGCGACACCGCCACCCACGAGGTCGGCCACTGGCTGGGCCTCTACCACACCTTCCAGGGCGGCTGCTCGGGCAGCGGCGACTCCGTCTCCGACACCCCGGCCGAGGCCAGCGCCGCCTTCGAGTGCCCGACCGGGCGCGACACCTGCACCGCGGCCGGTGCCGACCCGATCCACAACTTCATGGACTACACGTACGACTCCTGCATGTACCAGTTCACGGCCGGCCAGGTCTCCCGCATGAAGAGCATGTGGACCGCCTACCGCGCCTGATCCGCACGCCCGCCCCACCCGCCCCACCCGCTCCACCCGCCGCGGACGCGGCGCCCGCGCCTCCCCGCGCACCGGCGGGGCCCCCGGCGAGAACGCCGGGGGCCCCGCCCCGTCCGGCCGGGGGCCCGGCTACAGGGTGTCGAGGAAGCCGAGCGCGGCCTTCCAGGTCTCCTCGGCGGCCCGTGCGTCGTAGTCGTCCAGGTCCGGGTCCGTGAACAGGTGCCCGGCGCCCGGATAGGTGTGGACCTCCACGTCCGCCCCCGCCCGCCGCATCCGCAGGTACCAGGCCGTCAGCCAGTCGTGCGGCTCGAACGGGTCCGGGTCCGCGACGTGCAGCTGCACCGGCAGCTCGTCCGCCGTCGCCCCCTCCTCCAGGTCCGCCGTGCCGTGCAGGAGCAGCAGCCCGCGCGCCCGGTCGTCGGCCAGCGCGAGGTGCTGGGCGACGGAGCCGCCGTAGGAGAAGCCCGCGTAGACCAGGCCCCGGTCGGAGTACGGGGCCACGGCCAGCACCGCCCGCTTGAGCAGCTCGTCGCGGCCGACCTCCTCCTGGTGGGCCAGCCCCTCCTCGACCGTCGCGAACGTACGCCCCTCGAAGAGGTCCGGCACCTGCACCTCGTGGCCGGCCGCGCGCAGCCGGCCGGCCGCCGCGTGCACCGCGGGCCGCAGCCCGTACGTCGAATGGAAGAGCACGATGTTCATGCCTCCCATCGTGCCATTCGCGGCGAAGGCGGTGGTCCCGGGACCCGGCGCGGTTAGGTTCTCTGCCATGGAGATGGAGAACGTCCTGCGTCCCGTCGTGGCCTTCGCCGCCGTACTGGTCCTCACCCTGCTCGCCGGATGGCTGCTGGACCTGCTGCTGCGCCAGGCCGACGCCCGGCACACCGAAACCCCGCTCTGGGGACTGCTGCGCCGCTGCGTCACGCCCTTCCGGCTCGTCCTGGGCACCGCCCTGCTCCAGGCCTCGCACCGGCAGGCGGGCGTCTTCCCCGCGCACGGGGCCGCCGTCGGGCACGTCCTGGCCCTGCTCATGATCGCCTCGACCGCCTGGCTCCTCGTCCGGATCGCCACGGCCGTCGTCGATTCCGCCTACGCCCGCTACGCCGCCTCCCGCCCCGACGACGCCCGCGTCCGCCGGGTCCGCACCCAGGTCACCCTGATCCAGCGGGTGGTCACGGCCGTGGCCGTGGTGGTCGCGGCCGCCGCGATGCTGCTCACCTTCCCCGCGATGCGCACCGTCGGCGCCTCGGTGCTGGCCTCCGCCGGCGTCCTCGGCATCGTGGCCGGCATCGCCGCCCAGTCCTCCCTCGGCAACCTCTTCGCCGGCCTGCAGATCGCCTTCGGCGACACCGTCCGCATCGGGGACACCGTGGTCGTGGACAAGGAGTGGGGCAAGGTCGAGGAGATCACCCTGACCTTCCTCGTCGTGCGCACCTGGGACGAACGCCGGATCACGATGCCGGTCTCGTACTTCACCGGCAAGCCCTACGAGAACTGGTCGCGCGGCGGCGCCGAGAGCACCGGCACCGTCTTCTTCCACCTCGACCACGCGGCGCCGGTCGCCCTGATGCGCGACGAGCTCGCCGACCTCCTCAAGAACATCCCCGAATGGGACGGCCGCACCGGCTCCCTGGCCGTCACCGACACCACGCCGAACACCATCGTGGTGCGCGCCGTCGTCACCGCCAGGAACGCCGACGAGGTGTGGACCCTGCGCTGCGCGGTCCGCGAGCAGCTGATCGGCTGGCTGGCCGCCCACCACCCGTACGCCTTCCCCCGCGTGCCGACCGCCGAGCCGCCGCCCCCGCCGCCCCCGCCGCCTGCGCCGGCCGCCTGAGCGGCCGGCCGCCCGGCCGCTAGGGACTGCGCAGGCTGCGCACGTCGAGGTGGCGCAGCACCCGGTCCACGATCTCCGGATCCGACCCCGGCTCGCTGCGCGCCGCCAGCACCTCGTGCCGGGCGGCGGACATCATCTCCCGCTGGATGCGCTGGACGTCCCGGATCCGCTCCACCCGCTTCGCGTACGCCTCCCGCCGCTCCTCGTCGACCAGATCGGGGCTGATCCTCGCCCCGACGTCGTAGGCCCGCCGGTAGAGGACCTCCACCAGGTCCTCGGGCAGGTCCTCGACCTCCTCGATCTCCTTCAGCCGCCGCTTCGCCGCCTTCGCCGCGCGCAGCGCCAGCTGCCGCTGCGTCTCGCGTTCGGCGTCCGGGTCCGCCTCCACGCCGAGCCGCCGCACCAGGGCGGGCAGCGTCAGCCCCTGGCACACCAGGGTCACCATGATGACCGCGAAGGCGATGAAGACGATCTCGTCGCGGGCCGGGAAGGGCTCCCCGGAGTCGGTGCGCAGCGGGATGGCCAGGGCCAGCGCCACGGAGGCCACCCCGCGCATCCCCGACCACCACATCACGACGCTCTCGCGCCAGGTCATCGGGATCTCTTCCTCGTAGTCCCGGCGCCGGTGCAGCTTCTGCGCGAGCCAGCCTGCCGGCAGCAGCCACACCAGCCGCACCCCGACCACCACCACGATCACCACCGCCGCCCACCCGGCCATCTCCCAGACGCGGCCCTTGGCGACGCCGAAGACGTTGTGCAGCTCCAGCCCGATCAGCCCGAACGCCACGCCGGTGACCAGGGTGTCGACGATCTCCCAGAAGGTGTGGCCGGCGAGCCGTCCGAGCACGTCGTCGGCGTCGGAGGCGTACTCGGCGAGGAAGAGCGCCGTCGTCAGGACGGCCAGCACCCCGGAACCCTGGAGCTCCTCGGCCACCACGTACGAGACGAACGGGACCAGCAGCGTCAGCCCGATCTGGAGCGTGGCGTCCCCGAGCCGGCCCATCAGCGCCCGCGTGGCCCAGCCCAGCGCGAGCCCCACGGCCACGGCCACCACGGCGGACAGGACGAACTCGCCGAGGGCGTCGGACCAGGAGAAGCTGCCGCTGACGGCCGCCGCGACGGCGACGTGGTAGAGCACGATCGCGGTGACGTCGTTGAAGAGGCCCTCGCCCTCCAGGATGGACACCATCCGGCGGGGCAGCCCGAGCGAACCGGCGACGGCGGTCGCCGCGACCGGGTCGGGCGGGGCGACGAGTGCGCCGAGCGCGACGGCGGCGGCCACCGGCAGCCCCGGCACGACGGCGTTCGCGACGGCCGCGACGGCCGCGGTGGTCACGAACACCAGGGCCACGGCCAGCAGCAGGATCGGCCGGACGTTCGCCGCGAACTGCCGCCAGGAGGTCCGCTGCGCGGAGGCGTACAGCAGCGGTGGCAGGACGAGCGGCAGGATGTATTCGGGCGGGATGTCCACGTTGGGCACCGCCGGCACCAGGGCGAGCAGCGCCCCGCCGATGGTCATCAACACGGGCGCGGGCAGCCCGAGCCGGTCCCCGAGCGGAACGGTGACCACGGCCCCGAGCAACAACACGAACAGCAGAGCTAGCTGATCCACTCCCCCACCCTGCCACTCCGCCGGCGCCCTCATGCCAGGTCGAAGGTCCCGCCCCGACGTGTCGGCCCTCCCGCGGGCCGCGCGCCGCGGGAGCGGGGCTACGGCAGGGGGCGCCGCATCGCGCGGTGGGGGATGCCCGCGTCCTGGAACTCCGGGCCGTACGCCACGTACCCGAGCCTCTCGTAGAACGCCAGCGCGTGCGTCTGCGCACCCAGGTCGACCGCCGCCAGCCCCAGCAGGCCGGCCTGCGCCTCGATCTCCCGGACCAGCGCCGCTCCGACGCCCAGCCCGCGCGCGGACTTGCGCACGGCCAGCCGCCCCAGCGAGCCGACCTCCGGCGCGCCGGTCTTGCCGAGCGCCGCGGGCCCGTACAGCAGCCGCCCGGTGCCCAGCGCCTCCCCGTCCGGCCCCACGGCCAGCACGTGCAGCGCGACGGCGTCGTACGCGTCGTACTCGACCGACTCCGGAACCGACTGTTCGACCACGAACACCTCGGTGCGCACGGCGTAGCAGGCCGCCAGGTCCGCCTCGGACCCGGCGACCCGCACCGAGACGCCGCCGGCGGTCACTGGCTCTCGGACCGGATCACGTCCAGCGCGTGCTGGAGGTCGGCCGGGTAGCCGCTCTCGAACTCCACCCACTGGCCGTCGGCCGGGTGCTCGAAGCCGAGCCGCACCGCGTGCAGCCACTGCCGGGTCAGCCCCAGCCGCTTGGCGATGGTCGGGTCGGCCCCGTACGTCAGGTCGCCGACGCAGGGGTGGCGGTGCGCGGACATGTGCACGCGGATCTGGTGCGTGCGGCCGGTCTCCAGCTTGATGTCCAGCAGCGACGCCGCCCGGAACGCCTCGATCAGGTCGTAGTGGGTGACGGAGGCCTTGCCGTCCTGGGTCACCGCCCACTTGTAGTCGGCGCTGGGGTGGCGCCCGATCGGCGCGTCGATCGTGCCGCTCATCGGGTCGGGGTGGCCCTGCACGAGCGCGTGGTAGCGCTTGTCCACGACCCGCTCGCGGAACTGGTTCTTCAGCGAGGTGTAGGCGCGCTCGGACTTGGCGACGGCCATCAGCCCGGAGGTGCCGACGTCGAGGCGGTGCACGACGCCCTGCCGCTCGGAGGCGCCGGAGGTGGAGATCCGGTAGCCGGCGGCGGCGAGGCCGCCGATGACGGTGGTGCCGGTCCAGCCGGGGCTCGGGTGGGCGGCGACGCCGACAGGCTTCATGATCACGACGATGTCGTCGTCGTCGTGGATGATCTCCATGCCCGGTACCGGCTCGGCGACGAGCTCGACCGGCCGCGGCGGGGCGGGCATCTCTACTTCGAGCCAGGCGCCGCCGTGCACGCGCTCGGACTTGCCGACGACGCTGCCGTCGACCGAGACCTTCCCCTCCGACGCCAGCTCGGCCGCCTTGGTCCGGGAAAATCCGAACATACGGGCGATGGCGGCGTCGACGCGCTCGCCCTCCAGGCCATCGGGAACGGGCAGGGTGCGGATCTCGGGAATCGTACTCACCTGTCGAGTATGCAGGACTCGGCAGAGGAGGATTCCCGCGATCAGTCCTTGTGGACGGTGCCGTCCGGGTCCAGACCCCGGAAGGACAGCAGGACGATCAGGATCCCGCCGCACACGATCGCCGAGTCGGCGAGGTTGAAGACCGCGAAGTGGGCCGGGGCGATGAAGTCGACGACCGCCCCCCGGAACACGCCCGGCGAACGGAAGATCCGGTCGGTCAGGTTGCCCAGCGCGCCGCCCAGCAGCAGGCCCAGCGCGATGGCCCACGGCAGGCTGTACAGCTTGCGCGCCAGCCGCACGATCACCACGATCACGGTGGCCGCGATGCAGGTGAAGATGATCGTGAAGGCCTCGCCGAAGCCGAAGGCGGCCCCCGGGTTGCGGATCGCCGAGAGCTTCAGCAGGTCGCCGACGAGCCGGATGGGCGGCTCGTGCTCCAGCCTGGCCACGACCAGCATCTTGCTGCCGAGGTCGAGCAGGTACGCGAGCACCGCCACGACGAGCAGCGCCACGATCCGCCGCCGGCCCCGGGGCGCGACCGCCTCCGGCCGCGGCTCGGCGTCGTCCCCGACGTCCGGAGTACCGATGATGCGCTCCGCCTCTGCCACGTGAGTCCCTCGACTAGCTCGATCCCGACGAGACACGAGAGTACGTCAGGGGGCGCCGGTCGCGCCCGGGCCGCCCGCGCCCGGGCCGGCGCCCTCGCCCGCGCCCCTGCCCGCGCTAGTGCCTCCGCTCCTGCTTCTGCTTGCAGTCGACACACAGGGTGGCCCGCGGGAAGGCCTGCATCCGCGCCTTGCCGATGGGCTTGCCGCAGTTCTCGCAGAGGCCGTACGTGCCCGCCTCCAGCCGTTCCAGGGCCCGCTCGGTCTGCTCCAGCATCGAGCTGGCGTTCGCGGCCAGGGCGAGCTCGGACTCCCGGGTGATGTTCTTGGTCCCGGTGTCGGCCTGGTCGTCGCCCGCGCCGTCGCCCGAGTCCCGCATCAGGCCCGTGATGGCCACTTCGGAGGCGTCCAGCTCGGCGCGCAGCCGAAGCACCTCCGACATCAGCTCCGTACGGGCCTCGTCGACCTCCTGGGCGGTCCAGGGCTCCTCCCCGGGCCGTACGGCGAGCTCCCCGGGCGGGGTGGCCGCCGTGGCCCGCGCCTTCGGGAGCCCGCTGGTGGCCGCAGTGGCCGCCTTCCTGGCCGTACCCGCAGTCTTCTTGGCAACCACTTTCCGAGCTCCCGTCTTCCGCGCGGCCGGGGCCGCCCCCTCGGTCGTGGCCTTCTTGGCCGCGGCCTTGCCCGTGGTGCCCTTCGCGGCCGCCTTCGCGGGCGCCGCCCTGGTCTTGGCCGCCGCTCCGTCGACCGTGGCCGGTCCGGCGGCGGCGCTCTTCGCGGCGGCCGCGGTCTTGCGTGCGGCCGCCGTCTTCTTCACGGCCGCCGCGGTCTTCCCGGCCGCGCCCGTCGTCTTCTTCGCCACCATGGCAGCGGCCCCTTTTCACCTACTGTGATCTGGTTCGCGAATCGTGCCGGAACGATAAATCGGCGCCGACCACACGGCAACGGGGCACGCGTCCATCGAGGTCAACCTGCATCCGTTGTGCCCAGCCCGGGGCCCGGTAATCCGCTCCGGCCGCCCCGGTGGATCCCGTACGGGGCGATCAGCCCATCCGGGTCACCCCGCGCCCGCCGGAAAGCCGGTGGGCCGAGCCGGGCACCGGCCCGTACACTGGGCGCAGCGAGAGGCATGGATGGGGACGCGTAGCGTCGGACGCAGCCAGGAGCGACCCGGGGACGGTGAGAGCCCGGGGGCGAGCGCGACGTGAAGGATCACCCCGGAGCCGCCGGAAGAACGCCGTACGGATTCCCGTAGGGCCAGTAGAACCGGCTTCGCACCCCAATGAGGGGGCCACCGGCGCGTCCGGCGGCCAAGGAGGGTGGTACCGCGGGAGCAGCACGTCCCTCAGGAAGAGGGCGGCTCTCGTCCCTCCGGACGGAAGTGACATCCCGCCGGAGGAAGAGTTCAGCCTCATGACCACACCGCCGCAGTACCGCCCGGTACCCGCCCAGGTCGACCTGCCTGCCCTTGAGCACGCGGTCCTCGACTTCTGGCGGGAGAGCAAGACCTTCGCCAAGACCCTGGAGCAGTCCGAGGGCCGCCCCGAGTGGGTGTTCTACGAGGGCCCGCCCACCGCGAACGGCATGCCCGGCGCGCACCACATCGAGGCCCGCGTCTTCAAGGACGTCTTCCCCCGGTTCCGCACCATGCGCGGCTACCACGTGGCCCGCAAGGCCGGCTGGGACTGCCACGGTCTGCCCGTCGAGCTCGCCGTCGAGAAGGAACTCGGCTTCAACGGCAAGCAGGACATCGAGGCGTACGGCATCGCCGAGTTCAATGCCAAGTGCCGCGAGTCGGTGACCCGCCACACCGACGCGTTCGCCGAGCTCACGACCCGCATGGGCTACTGGGTCGACCTGGACGACGCCTACCGGACCATGGACCCCGAGTACGTCGAGTCCGTGTGGTGGTCGCTGAAGGAGATCTTCAACAAGGGCCTGCTCACCCAGGACCACCGCGTCGCCCCCTGGTGCCCCCGCTGCGGCACCGGCCTCTCCGACCACGAGCTGGCGCAGGGCTACGAGACGGTCGTCGACCCCTCGGTCTACGTCCGCTTCCCGCTGACCTCCGGCCCGCTCGCGGGCGAGGCGGCGCTCCTGGTGTGGACGACGACCCCCTGGACGCTGGTGTCCAACACCGCCGTGGCCGCGCACCCCGAGGTCCGCTACGTGGTGGCGACGAACGGCGAGGAGAAGCTCGTCGTCGCCGAGCCGCTGCTGGAGAAGTCCCTCGGCGAGGGCTGGGAGGCCACCGGCGAGTCCTTCACCGGCAAGGAGATGGAGCGCTGGACCTACCGGCGCCCCTTCGAGCTGATCGAGTTCCCGGCCGAGGCCCACTACGTCGTGAACGCCGAGTACGTCACGACCGAGGACGGCACCGGTCTGGTCCACCAGTCCCCCGCCTTCGGCGCCGACGACCTCGCGGTCTGCCGCGCGTACGGCCTGCCCGTCGTGAACCCGGTCCGCCCCGACGGCACCTTCGAGGAGGAGGTCCCGCTCGTGGGCGGCGTGTTCTTCAAGAAGGCCGACGAGAAGCTGACCGCCGACCTCGACGCGCGCGGCCTGCTCTTCAAGCACATCGCCTACGAGCACAGCTACCCGCACTGCTGGCGCTGCCACACCGCGCTGCTCTACTACGCGCAGCCGTCCTGGTACATCCGCACCACCGCCGTCAAGGACGCGATGCTGCGGGAGAACGAGAAGACCAACTGGTTCCCGGACTCGGTCAAGCAGGGCCGCTTCGGCGACTGGCTGAACAACAACATCGACTGGGCGCTCTCCCGCAACCGGTACTGGGGCACCCCGCTGCCGATCTGGCGCTGCGAGGAGGACCACCTCACCTGCGTCGGCTCCCGCGCGGAGCTGAGCGAGCTGTCCGGCACGGACCAGTCCGCCCTGGACCCGCACCGCCCGTACATCGACGCCGTCACCTTCACCTGCACCCACGAGGGCTGCTCGCTGGAGGCCGTCCGCGTCCCCGAGGTCATCGACGCCTGGTACGACTCGGGTTCGATGCCGTTCGCGCAGTGGGGCTACCCGTACAAGAACAAGGAGGTCTTCGAGAAGCGCTACCCGGCGCAGTTCATCTCGGAGGCCATCGACCAGACCCGCGGCTGGTTCTACACGCTGATGGCGGTCGGCACGCTCGTCTTCGACAAGTCCAGTTACGAGAACGTGGTCTGCCTGGGCCACATCCTCGCCGAGGACGGCCGCAAGATGTCCAAGCACCTCGGCAACATCCTCCAGCCGATCCCGCTGATGGACCAGCACGGCGCCGACGCCGTCCGCTGGTTCATGGCGGCCGGCGGCTCCCCGTGGGCGGCGCGGCGCGTCGGCCACGGCACGATCCAGGAGGTGGTCCGCAAGACCCTCCTCACGTACTGGAACACGGTCGCCTTCCAGGCCCTGTACGCCCGCACCTCGAACTGGGCGCCGTCCGCGGCCGACCCGGCCCCGGCGGAGCGCACGGTGCTGGACCGCTGGCTGCTGTCCGAACTGAACACCCTGGTCTCGGAGATCACCGGGGCGATGGAGGCGTACGACACCCAGCGCGCCGGCAAGCTCCTCTCCTCCTTCGTCGACGACCTCTCCAACTGGTACGTGCGCCGCTCGCGCCGCCGCTTCTGGCAGGGCGACAAGGCCGCGCTGCGGACCCTGCACGAGGTCGTGGAGACGGTGACCCGGCTGCTGGCCCCGCTGACCCCCTTCATCACGGAGCGGGTCTGGCAGGACATGGTCGTCCCGGTCACCCCGGACGCCCCGGAGTCGGTGCACCTCTCCTCCTGGCCGGAGGCGGACACGGCGGCGATCGACCCGGTCCTGTCGCAGCAGATGCTGCTGGTGCGCCGTCTCGTGGAGCTGGGCCGCGCGACCCGCGCGGAGTCCGGGGTCAAGACCCGCCAGCCGCTCTCGCGGGCGCTGGTCGGCGCGGCAGGCTTCGACGCGCTCTCGCCCGACCTCCGGGCGCAGATCACGGAGGAGCTGAACGTGTCCTCCCTGGCCTCCCTCTCGGAGGTCGGCGGGTCGCTGGTGGACACCACGGCCAAGGCCAACTTCCGTGCGCTGGGCAAGCGGTTCGGCAAGGGCGTGCAGGACGTCGCGAAGGCGGTGGCCGCGGCCGACGCGGCGGCGCTGTCGCTGGCCCTGCGGTCCGGCTCCGCCGAGGTCGAGGTGACCGGGGAGCCCGTCTCCCTCACCCCGGAGGAGGTCATCATCACGGAGACCCCGCGCGAGGGCTGGTCGGTGGCGTCCGACTCGGGCGCGACGGTCGCCCTCGACCTGGAGATCACCCCGCAGCTGCGGCTGGCGGGCCTGGCCCGTGACGCGATCCGCCTGATCCAGGAGGCCCGCAAGAACTCCGGTCTGGACGTCGCCGACCGCATCGCCCTGCGGTGGTCCTCGACGGACCCGGAGGTCGTGACGGCCCTGACCGACCACGCGGCCCTGATCGCGGACGAGGTCCTCGCCACGGACTTCGCCTCCGCCGAGCCGGACGCCGCGTACGGCGCCCCGTTCACGGACGAGCCGCTGTCCCTGACGTTCGCCCTCCGCAAGGCCTGAGCACCCCGGAACGGCCCGCACCTCCCCTTGGAGGTGCGGGCCGTTCCGCGTTTCCCCCCGCCCCCGGGTACGCGAAACGGGCCGGGCCCGGGTCCCCCGCAGGGGAACCGGGCCCGGCCCGTCAGACTGCCGACAGGGGCGGCGCGCCGCCTAGTTGTCGTCCTCGTCGATCAGGAAGCCCCGCATCGGAGACGGCGCCTGCTGCATCGGCTGCGGCGCGGCCGGCCGCACCGGGGCCATCGGCTGCGTCATCGCCGGGGACATCTGCTGCTGGCCGCCGTACGACGGACCGCCCATCGGGGAGGGGCCGCCCATGGGGGACGGGCCGCCCATGGAGTGGCCCATCGCGCCGGCCGGAGCCATCGACGGGGACGGCGACGGCGGGAGCGCCGGACCGGCCGGGTTCCGCGGCGGGGCCAGGGAGTCGTCGGCCTGGGTCTCCAGCTGGCGCAGCTGCGACTCCAGGTAGGACTTCAGACGCGTGCGGTACTCGCGCTCGAAGCCGCGCAGGTCCTCGACCTTGCGCTCCAGCGTGGCGCGGGCGGACTCCAGGGAGCCCATCGCGACGCGGTGCTTCTCCTGCGCGTCCCGCTCCAGCGCGTCGGCCTTGGCGCGGGCGTCCCGCTCCAGGCCCTCGGCGCGCGAACGGGCCTCGCCGACGATCTTGTTGGCTTCGGAGCGCGCCTCGGCGATCGCCTGGTCGGCGGTCTGCTGCGCGAGCGACAGGACGCGGGCGGCGCTGTCGCCACCGGGGCCCTGCTGCGGGAGCTGCGGCGGCTGCTGCATCTGCTGCATGGGCTGGCCCATGGGCTGCATCTGCTGGCCCATCTGCTGGCCCATCGGCTGCATCTGCTGGCCCATCGGCTGTCCGAGCGGGTTCTGTCCGCCCATGGACTGCTGCTGCATGGGCGGCTGGCCCATCTGCTGCTGCTGCTGTGCCATGGGGTGCTGGCCACCCATGGACTGCTGCTGCATCGGGTTGCCCATCTGGCCCGGACCCTGCGGTCCGTGTCCACCGGGGCCGGGGGGCAGCTGCGGCTGGCCGCCGGGCAGCTGCGGCGGGCCCATCTGCGGCTGCTGCTGCTGCGGCGGGCCGGATATGGCCGCGGGCACGGGGGCGCCCGGGCCTCGCTGGTCCTGGGGCTCCGGCTTGCGCATGTTCTGCTGCTGCTGCTGGTTCTGCGCGGCGGCACGCGTCGCGGCGGCCAGCTTGGCGCGCAGGTCCTCGTTCTCGCGCAGCAGGCGCGTCAGTTCGGACTCGACCTCGTCGAGGAAGGCATCGACCTCGTCCTCGTCATAGCCTTCTCGGAGGCGGACGGTCGTGAACTGCTTGTTCCGCACGTCCTCGGGGGTCAGCGGCATGTCTTCTTCACCTCTACGTAGTCGTCGGCAGTCGGCAAGACCGTATCGGGACTGTCCCCGCGCCCGCGGGGAAGCACATCGTTCACACGCTTCTCGCAGCGGTGCTCACGAAACTGATGAGGATGTAAACGATGATCATCAGAACGAAGAAGGACAGGTCGAGTGCCACGCCCCCGAGACGCAACGGCGGGATGAAGCGCCGGAGAAGCTTGAGCGGTGGATCGGTGACAGTGTAGGTGGCCTCCAGAACGACCACCATCGCCTTGCCGGGTGTCCATGAACGTGCGAACTGGAACACGTAGTCCATGACCAGTCGGAAGATCAGCACGATGAGGAAGCACATCAGCGCGATGTAGACCACTTGTAGTGCGACGCCCATCCCGCGCTTCCCTCTCCCCGTTCTCGCTCTGTTCCCGGTCCCGTGTCTGACGGATCGGTCTAGCTTTGGTTGAAGAACCCGCCCTCCGCGATGCGGGCCTTGTCCTCCGCCGTGACATCGACGTTAGCAGGCGACAGCAGGAACACCTTCTGTGTCACGCGTTCAATACTGCCGTGCAGACCGAAGACGAGGCCGGCGGCGAAGTCGACCAGACGCTTCGCGTCGGTGTCGTCCATCTCCGTGAGATTCATGATCACCGGAGTGCCCTCACGGAAGTGTTCCCCGATGGTACGGGCCTCGTTGTAGGTCCGGGGGTGCAGCGTCGTGATGCGGTACGGCTCCCGCTCGGAGACGACCTTGGGCATGATCACGGGGGCGTTCTTCTCCAGGTTGGTGCGGTCAGGTGTGATGGATGCCACGGGGGCAATTCGCGCGGGACGTCCGTTTTCTGACGGAATTGGGAGGGGCTCCCGCGGCGCCGGAGGCTGTACCACTCGTACCGGTTCGTCCGGTACGGGCGATTGGTGCACGGGCTGCTGTCGGCGGTCCCGGTCCCGCACGCGCTCCGGTTCCGGCTCGGGCTCGAACTCGTCATCGGGGTCGTACCCCGGGTTGTCGTACCGGTCGTCCTCCACGAGGCCGAGGTAGACCGCCATCTTGCGCATCGCGCCGGCCATTCTCCGAGTCCTCCGCTCTGTGGTGGATCGCCCTGTCGCAGGTGTCGCTGTGTCTGTCAGCAAGTCGCTGTGTCACCAAAGTCACCAACTGCCCGCGATCCACGTGGCCTATCCGCTCATCTGCGGAAATGACCATATTTTCTGCTGTGGTCCGACTTTCTTCGCGACGTTACCCGAGCCGGGGTCTCGCGCCGAGTACCGCAGTGCCGACGCGTACATGTGTCGCACCCGCCAGCACGGCCTGTTCCAGGTCGGCGCTCATTCCGGCCGACACCATCGTGGCAGCCGGATGGTCCGCGCGCAGGCCGGATGACAATTCCACCAGCCGCTCGAAGGCCGCCCGTTCGCGTCCCGCGTAAGGGCCCGCCAGCGGAGCCACCGTCATGAGACCGTCGATCCGCAGCCCCGGCGCGGCGGCCACGAGGCCGGCCAACTCCGGCAGCAGATCGGGGGCGGCGCCGCCGCGGGCCCCGCGCTCCCCCGATTCGGCGTCGAGCGCGATCTGCACCAGACACCCGAGTTCCCGCCCCTGCGCCTCCGCGGCCGCCGACAGCGCGGCGACGAGCTTCGGCCGGTCGACGGACTGCACGACCTGTGCGTAACCCGCCACCGAACGGACTTTGTTCGTCTGCAACTGGCCGACGAAGTGCCAGCTCAGCGGCAGATCCGCACAGGCCTCCGCCTTGGGGGCGGCGTCCTGGTCACGGTTTTCCGCAACATGACGGACACCCAGGTCCGCCAGCAGTCGTACGTCGCTCGCCGGGTAGGTCTTGGTGACCACGATGAGGGTCACCTCCTCCCGCTCCCGGCCGGCGGCCGCGCAGGCGGACGCGATCCGCTCCTCCACCCGCGCGAGGTTCTCCGCGAGTTCCGACTTACGGTCTGTCATCGATCCGTTCCAACCACACATATCCGGCGAGCCGCCCGGTCACCCGGTCACGGCGGTACGAGAAGTGGTCCCGCGACTCCAGTGTGCAGACCGGCGAACGGTGGCGGTGCGCCACCCCCGCCTCCGCGAGCTGCGCGTGCACCCCGGCGACCACGTCCACGGCCGGTGTCCCCCAGCTGGTCTCGGCCCGGGCGGCCGGCACCGCGGCGGCGACCGCCTCCCGCATCTCTGCGGGCACTTCGTAACAGCGCCCGCAGACGGCGGGCCCGGTACGGGCGACCATCCGCGCGGGGTCCGCGCCGAGAGCCACCATCGCCTCGACCGCGGCCGGCACCACCCCGGCGACCAGCCCGGGCCGCCCGGCGTGGGCGGCCCCGACGATCCCGGCGACGGGATCGGCCAGCAGCACCGGGGTGCAGTCGGCGGTGAGCACCGCGAGGGCGAGCCCCCGGCGGGCGCTCACCACCGCGTCCACCGCGGGGGCCGGGGCGCCGGCCGGCCAGGGGCCGTCCACCACCGTCACGTCCCGCCCGTGCACCTGGTTCATCCAGACGACCAGGTCCGGGTCGATGCCCAGCTCCCCCGCCGCGGCGGCCCGGTTCGCGCGAACGGCGGCCGGGTCGTCTCCGACCGCGCCGCCGAGATTGAGCTCCTCGTACGGAACGGCGCTCACCCCGCCCCACCGGTCGGTGAAGGCGAAGTGGGCGCCGTTCTCGCTGTGCTGCTCCGATGTCACTTCAAGAAGTCCGGGACATCCAGCTCTTCGGCCGGGCTGTCCTGGTACGGACGGGCCGTCGGGACCTGCGGCGCGGGCGCCGGCTCGACCGGGATCTCCACCGGAGCCGGGGGCTCCTCGCGCGGGGTGACCGAGCCGAGTCCGCCGAAGGCCGGGCGGACCGGCTCCGGCGCGCGGGCCGGCGCCGGGGCCGGCTCCTCGCGCTTGGTGGACGCGGCACCGATGACGTTGTCCCGGCGGGCCGGGGGCTGGCCCCCGTCGAACCCGGCCGCGATGACGGTCACGCGGACCTCGTCGCCGAGCGCGTCGTCGATGACGGCGCCGAAGATGATGTTCGCCTCGGGGTGCGCGGCCTCGCTCACCAGCTGCGCGGCCTCGTTGATCTCGAAGAGACCGAGGTCCGAGCCGCCGGAGATGGAGAGCAGGACGCCCCGCGCCCCGTCGATGGAGGCTTCCAGCAGCGGCGAGGAGATCGCCATCTCGGCGGCGGCCACCGCGCGGTCGTCGCCGCGGGCCGAGCCGATGCCCATCAGTGCCGAGCCCGCCTCGGACATCACGGACTTGACGTCCGCGAAGTCGAGGTTGATCAGACCCGGGGTGGTGATGAGGTCGGTGATGCCCTGGACGCCGGAGAGCAGGACCTGGTCCGCCGACTTGAAGGCGTCCAGGACGCTGACCTGGCGGTCCGAGATGGACAGCAGGCGGTCGTTGGGGATGACGATGAGGGTGTCGACCTCTTCGCGGAGCTCGGCGATGCCGTCCTCCGCCTGGTTCGCGCGGCGCCGGCCCTCGAAGGTGAACGGCCGGGTGACCACACCGATCGTCAGGGCGCCCAGCGAGCGCGCGATGTTGGCGACGACGGGTGCGCCGCCGGTACCGGTGCCGCCGCCCTCGCCGGCGGTGACGAAGACCATGTCGGCCCCCTTGAGGACCTCCTCGATCTCCTCGCGGTGGTCCTCTGCCGCCTTGCGACCGACGGCCGGGTTGGCTCCGGCGCCGAGGCCCCGGGTGAGTTCGCGGCCGACGTCGAGCTTGACGTCGGCGTCGCTCATCAACAGCGCCTGGGCGTCCGTGTTGATGGCGATGAACTCGACGCCCTTGAGACCGACCTCGATCATTCGGTTGATGGCATTGACACCACCGCCGCCGACACCGATGACCTTGATGACTGCGAGGTAGTTCTGCGGTGCTGCCACGTCGAAGGCCTCTCGCCTCGAGTTACGTGTCGCCGCCTCGCGGGCCTGCGGTGCGACGACTGATGCCGAAATTGGGACGGTCCGTACGCGCCGACCCGAACCCTAAACCTCAAGTTTAGGGTGAGGAGTGTGTCTGTTCCTTGGACTCTTCCGAACAGGACACTAAGTCGACAAGTAGCGCGGGTTCAACGAACACGCCGAACCTCCCGTTTTTCTTTTCACCCTATGTGATCACCCGTATCGGTGGCCAACCAGGGTGCTTCGCTGTTCGACCCGACGTCAACTCCCGGACACCGCAGGTGCGGTGGGGACGCTCACGTCGAAGTGGTCAGCCTTGGGCGCCGCTTTGAGCAATGCGGTCAGCGCGCGCCCCTTCGCCTCGCCCAGTTCACCGCTCCCCCACACCACCGTGCGCCCCTTCGTGAGCTCCAGCAGTACCGAATCGTACGACCGCACCTTGACCTGCAAGGTCTCCTTCGCGACGGCCTCCGGGAGGCTCCCCGCGATGCCGACCGCCTCGCGCAGCAGCCGCTCCTCGTCGAAACGCCGGGCGCTCGGCGAGCGCTCCGCGGCCAGTTCGAGGACCGGAACGCCGGCCGGCGCCTGTCGGACCGTGTCGAATCGCACACCCGTCACGTCCACTTCGACGAACTCCGCGTCCTTCTTGATGAGCAGGACGGGTTTGCGTTCCGTCACTTTCAGCCCGATCGCGTGCGGCCAGGCGCGCACCACGTCGACCGAATCGATGCGGGGCAGCCGGGACCGCAGCCGGCCCGCGATCTCGTCGGTGTCGACCCCGACGAGGGGCGCGCCGACGGGCACGGCCGCGGCGGCGAGGACCTGCTCGGGGGTGAGCACCTCGGTGCCGGAGGCCGTGACCTTCTCGACGCGCAGCCAGGAGGAGCCGTAGAGCACCCAGGTGCAGCCCGCGGCGAGGAGCACCGCGGCGGCGAGGGCCGCCAGGAGGGTGACCCGGCGGCGGCCGCCGCCGGGCCCCCGGGGGCCGTTGCGCCCGGCCCGGCCGCCGGGCCGGGGCGGACGGGCCGGGCGGCCGGGACCCTTGCCCCCGCGGCCCGGCCGGTCGGAAGTGCCGCGCTGTGCCGTCGTCGCTCCGGCCACTCCTGTGCCTCCTGGGTCTAGCGGTTGCGTGCGGCCGCGATCGCCTCGTAGACCAGTCCGACGAGCAGGTCGTCGGCGTCCCGGCGGCCGAACTCGGCGGCCGCGCGGGACATCTCGTACAGGCGGTGCGGATCGGACAGCACCGGAATGATCTGGCCGAGCACCCATTCGGGCGTCAGCTCCGCGTCGTCGACGAGCAGGCCGCCGCCGGCCTTGACCACCGGCTGGGCGTTCAGCCGCTGTTCGCCGTTGCCGATCGGCAACGGTACGTACGCGGCCGGCAGCCCGACGGCGGAGAGTTCGGCGACGGTCATCGCGCCCGCGCGGCACAGCATCATGTCGGCGGCGGCGTACGCGAGGTCCATCCGGTCCACGTACGGTACCGGGACGTACGGCGGCATCCCGGGCATGTTGTCGACACGCGGCAGTTCGTTCTTCGGGCCGACCGCGTGGAGGATCTGGATCCCGGAGCGCTGGAGGGTCGGGGCGACCTGCTGGATGGTCTCGTTCAGCCGCCGTGCGCCCTGCGAGCCGCCGGAGACCAGCAGGGTCGGCAGGTTGGGGTCCAGGCCGAAGGCGGCGCGCGCCTCGGGCCGTACGGCGGCCCGGTCCAGGGTGGAGATGGACCGGCGCAGCGGGATGCCCACGTAGCGGGCGCCGCGCAGCTTGCTGTCCGGGGTGGACACCGCGACGGCGTGCGCGTAGCGGGAGCCGATCTTGTTGGCCAGCCCGGGGCGGGCGTTGGCCTCGTGGACGATGATCGGCACCCCGAGCCGTTTGGCGGCGAGGTAGCCGGGCAGGGCCACGTAGCCGCCGAAGCCGACGACGCAGTCGGCCTTGGTGCGTACGAGGATCTCCTCGGCGGCCTTGATGGTGCCGCGCAGCCGTCCGGGGACGGTGATCAGCTCGGGCGTCGGCTTGCGGGGCAGCGGTACGGCGGGGATCAGCCCCAGCTCGTAGCCGCGCTCCGGGACGAGCCGGGTCTCAAGGCCGCGTTCGGTACCGAGGGCGGTGATGCCCACGGTCGGGTCCTGCCTGCGCAGGGCGTCCGCGAGGGCGAGCGCCGGCTCGATGTGGCCGGCGGTCCCCCCACCGGCGAGTACGACATGCACCGAAATTCACCGCTCTCCGGACGGACGCCTCTTGACGCGCCGTCTCATCGACTTCCATATCGGCCCGCTCCGCTGCCGGCCGGACTTCGGCCGGCGCATCGCGAGCGCCGCTCGCGCCGCCGGCTCCTCCCGCGCGAACGCGATGAGCAGTCCGACCGCGAACATGGTCGGCAGCAGGGCCGACCCCCCGTAGGAGAACAGCGGGAGCGGAACCCCGGCGATCGGCAGCAGACCGAGCACCGCACCGATGTTGATCACGGCCTGCGCCGTGATCCACGTGGTCACGCCTCCCGCGGCATACCGTACGAAGGAGTCCTCCGTGCGTCCGGCCACGCGGATACCCGCATAGCCTAGGGCCGCGAACAGGGCGAGCACCGACAGCGTCCCCGCCAGCCCCAGTTCCTCGCCGGTGATGGCGAAGATGAAGTCGGTGTGGGCTTCGGGGAGTTGCCCCCATTTTTCCACACTCGCGCCCAGGCCGGAACCGAACCATCCGCCCGATGCGAGGGCATAGATCCCGTGGACGGCCTGCCAGCAAAGGTCGTTCTTGCCCGGGTCTGTCGCCCCCAGGCAGGCGAGCCGGTCCATGCGGTGCGGGCTGGTCTTGATGAGCAGTGCGACGATCACACCCGCGAAGACGAGGACGCCCGCGAACATCCGGGTCGGCGCCCCGGCGAGCCAGAGCAGGCCGAACAGGACCGCGCCGAGGATCATCGCGGTGCCCATGTCCCCGCCGAGCATGATGAGCCCGAGCAGCAGGAAGGCCACCGGGACCAGCGGCACCAGCAGGTGCTTCCACTGGCTCAGCAGCCCCTTCTCGCCCTTGCGGGCCAGCAGGTCGGCGCCCCACAGGATCAGGGCCAGCTTGCCGAACTCACTGGGCTGGAGCATGAACGGACCGCCAAGGGAGATCCAATTCTGGTTGCCGTTGATCGAGACCCCTATCCCGGGGACCTGGACCAGGGCCATCAGGAACAGGGTGCCGGCGAGCACCGGATAGGACAGCGCCCGGTGCAGCTTGACGGGCATCCGGGAGGCGGCGAAGAGCAGGACTGCGCCGATCACGGCGGCCAGGAACTGCTTCTTGAAGAAGTACGCGTCCCCCAGCCCGAGCTGGAGGGCCTTGATCATGGAGGCCGAGTAGACCATCACCAGGCCGAGCCCGGTCAGCAGCAGCGAACTGCCGAAAATCAGGTAATACGCCGTGAGCGGGCGGTCCCAGGCCTTGTTCAACTGCCGCTGCGTGCGCCGCAGCCGCTCCAGCGGCCCGGACCGGGCGGGCCCCCGCGCGGCGGCGGGGCGTTTGCGGCCCTGCGCCTTCACCGCGGACGGCCGCCGCCCGGGCAGCATCTGCTTGGCCGGCATCTGTGATCTTCCCCTCCACTCGTACGAGGCGAGCGGCCGGGTCGGGCAGGAGGGAGTCCTGCCCCGGATCGACCTAGGCGCTCTCGGCGGCCAGTTCGCGCACGGCGTCGGCGAACGCGTCCCCACGCTTGTTGTAGTTGGCGAACATGTCCATCGAGGCACACGCGGGCGCCAGCAGGACCGTGTCACCGGGCTCCGCGAGCCGGGCCGCCTCCCGGACCGCTGCGAGCATCGCCCCAGTGTCGGTCCGTTCGAGGTCGACGACCGGGACCTCGGGGGCGTGTCGCGCCAGCGCCTCGGCGATCAGCGCCCGGTCGGCGCCGAGGAGCACCACCGCGCGCAGCCGGCCGGCGGCACCCCGTACGAGCTCGTCGAAGGTCGCGCCCTTGGCGAGGCCCCCGGCGATCCAGACGACCGGTTCGAAGGCCGCCAGCGAGGCCTGGGCCGCGTGGGTGTTGGTGGCCTTGGAGTCGTCGATGTAGGTGACCCCGTCCACCTCGTCCACGTGCGCGACGCGGTGCGCGTCGGGGCGGAAGTCGCGCAGGCCGTCGCGGACGGCGCGCGGCGGCACGCCGAAGGCGCGGGCCAGGGCGGCGGCGGCGAGGGCGTTGGCGATGTTGTGCGGGGCCGGCGGGTTGACGTCCTTGACCTCGGCGAGCTCCTGGGCGTTCTTCTGCCGGTTCTCGACGAACGCGCGGTCCACGAGGATGCCGTCGACCACGCCGAGCATGGAGGGGCCGGGGGCGCCGAGGGTGAAGCCGATGGCGCGGCAGCCCTCCTCGACGTCGGCCTCGACGACCAGGGCCTCGGTGGCGGGGTCGGAGACGTTGTAGACGCAGGCGACCGTGTTGCCCTCGTAGATGCGGCCCTTGTCGGCGGCGTAGGCCTCCATCGAGCCGTGCCAGTCGAGGTGGTCCGGGGCCAGGTTGAGGACGGCCGCGGAGTGGGCGCGCACGGAGGGCGCCCAGTGCAGCTGGTAGCTGGAGAGCTCGACGGCCAGGACGTCGTAGGTCTCCTCGCCGGTCACCACGTCGATGATCGGGGTGCCGATGTTGCCGACGGCGGCGGTCTTCAGACCGGCCGCCCGCAGGATCGACGCGAGCATCTGGGTCGTGGTGGTCTTGCCGTTGGTGCCGGTGATCGCGAGCCAGGGCGCGGCGTTCTCGCCGCGCAGCAACCAGGCGATCTCGACGTCGCCGACGACGTCCACCCCGGCCTTGGCGGCGGCCTCGAACAGGGGGCTGTCGGGCTTCCAGCCGGGCGAGGTGACCACGAGGCCGGTGCCTTCGGGGAGGGTGGCCGCGTCGCCCAGGCGTACGGAGATGCCCGCCGCCTCCAGCTCCGCCGCCCTGGCCCGGTGGCCCTCGCCGTCGCCGCCGTCGACGACGGTCACCGAAGCGCCGAGGCCGGCCAGGGCGCGGGCGGCGCTGACGCCGCTCACGCCGAGACCGGCGACGGTGATGTTCCTGTCCTGCCAGGAGGTCACTTGTCTGCTGCCCATCCCGCGTAGAAGAGACCGAGACCGACGATCACGCACATGCCCTGGATGATCCAGAAGCGGACCACGACGAGGACTTCGGACCAGCCCTTGAGTTCGAAGTGGTGCTGGAGCGGGGCCATCCGGAAGACCCGCTTGCCGGTCATCTTGAAGGAGCCGACCTGGATGACGACCGACATCGTGATGAGCACGAAGAGGCCGCCGAGCAGGGCCATCAGGAACTCCGTGCGGGAGCAGATGGCCAGGCCCGCGAGCGCGCCGCCGAGGGCGAGCGAACCGGTGTCACCCATGAAGATCTTGGCGGGCGAGGTGTTCCACCACAGGAAGCCGAAGCAGGCTCCCATCAGGGCGGAGGCGACGACCGCGAGGTCCAGCGGGTCGCGCACCTCGAAACAGGCGTTCGGATTGGTCAGGGTCTGCGCGTTGACGCAGGACTCCTGGAACTGCCAGACGCCGATGAAGGTGTAGGCGCCGAAGACCATCACGGCGGCGCCGGTGGCGAGGCCGTCCAGGCCGTCGGTGAGGTTCACGCCGTTGGACATGGCCAGGATCATGAAGAGCGCCCAGACCACGAACAGCACCGGGCCGATCGACCAGCCGAAGTCCGTGACGAACGACAGCTTCGTGGAGGCCGGGGTGAGTCCGCGCGAGTCCGAGAACTGCAGCGCGAGCACCGCGAAGGCGATGCCGACGATCAGCTGGCCGGCCATCTTGGCCTTGGCGCGCAGACCGAGCGAACGGCGCTTGACGATCTTGATGTAGTCGTCGAGGTACCCGACCACACCCATGCCCGCCATCAGGAAGAGGACGAGCAGACCGGACATGCTGGGCGATTCGCCGGTGATGACCTTCGTCGCCGCGTACGCGATGAGCGTCGCCAGGATGAAGGAGATGCCGCCCATGGTGGGCGTGCCCTTCTTCCCGGCGTGGCCGCGCGGGCCGTCGTCGCGGATGAACTGGCCGTAGCCCTTGCGGGCCAGCAGCTTGATCAGGAGGGGGGTGCCGATGACGGTGAGGAACATACCGATGACACCCGCGAACAGGATCTGCCTCATCGGCCGGCGACCTCGCCCTCGCTGTCGAGCAGCGCCTGCGCCACCCGCTCCAGGCCGATGGACCTGGAAGCCTTCACCAGCACGACGTCCCCCGGGCGCAGTTCACTGCGCAACAGGTCGACCGCCGCCTGCGCGTCGGACACGAGCACCGACTCCTCACCCCACGAACCCTCGTTATATGCGCCCAGTTGCAGCCAGGACGCTTCCCTGCCCCCGACTGCCACGAGCTTGCTCACGTTGAGCCGGACGGCGAGCCGTCCCACCGCGTCGTGCTCGGCCAGTGCCTCGTCGCCCAGTTCGGCCATGGGGCCGAGCACCGCCCACGTACGTCCCCCCCTGGCCCTCGCGGAGTCACCCATCGCGGCAAGTGCGCGCAGGGCGGCCCGCATGGACTCGGGATTCGCGTTGTAGGCGTCGTTGACGATCGTGACGCCGTCCGCGCGCTCGGTGACCTCCATCCGCCACCGGGACAGCGTGCCCGCCGCGGAGAGCGCGGTGGCGATCTCTTCGACGGACATGCCCAGGACATGGGCGACGGCGGCCGCGGCGAGCGCGTTCGACACGTGGTGCTCACCGTACAGCCGCAAGGTCACATCGCTGCACCCGGTCGGGGTGTGGAGTGTGAACGAGGCCTGTCCCGCCGGTGTCATCCGCACCTCGGTGGCCCGGACCTCGGCGTCCTCGGCCTCCCCGAAGAAGATCGTGCGGGCCTTCGTACGGGTCTGCATCGCGCGGACCAGGGGGTCGTCGGCGTTGAGGACGGCGACCCCGCCCTCCGCGGCGCCCGGCAGGGCCTCGACCAGCTCTCCCTTCGCCTGGGCGATGGCCTCGCGGCCGCCGAACTCGCCGATGTGGGCGGTGCCGACGTTCAGCACGAGGCCGATGCGGGGCGGGGTCAGACCGGTCAGGTAGGCGATGTGGCCGATGCCGCGGGCGCCCATCTCCAGGACCAGGTGCCGGGTTTCGGCGGTGGCCTTCAGGGCCGTGAGCGGCAGGCCGATCTCGTTGTTGAGGGAGCCGGGTGTCCACACTGTGGGCGCGTGGTGCTGGAGCACCTGGGCGATGAGGTCCTTGGTGGAGGTCTTGCCGGCCGAACCGGTCAGCGCCACCACGTCGGTGCCCAGGCGTTCGACGACGGCCCGGGCGAGGGCGCCGAGGGCCTTCTCGACGTCGGGCACCACGATCGCCGGTACGCCGACGGGGCGGGCGGCGAGGACGGCCGCGGCACCGGCCGCGACCGCGCGCTCGGCGTAGTCGTGGCCGTCGACGTGTTCGCCGTCGAAGGCGGCGAACAGGCTGCCGGGCTCCACCTGGCGGGAGTCGATGACGACGGGGCCGCCGATCCGCACCGAGGGATCCGGTATGTCGTGGGGCCGCCCGCCGGTGATGTCGGCGATCTCGGCGAGGGAGAGGTCGATCACTGGTTCACCTCGGCCTGTCGGGCGCTGCGCTGCTGGGTCTCGATGGCCGCGCGGAGCACGGCGCGGTCGTCGAAGGGGCGTACCACGCCCGCGGTGTCCTGGCCCTGCTCGTGGCCCTTGCCCGCGACGAGGACGGTGTCCCCGGCCTCGGCGCGCGCGACGGCGGCGGCGATGGCCGCGGCCCGGTCGGCGTCGACGAGGACGGCGGCGCGCTCGGCGGGCGGCACGGAAACGGCGCCCCCGAACATCGCCGCGAGGATCGCGAGGGGGTCCTCGGAGCGGGGGTTGTCGGAGGTCAGGACGGCGGTGTCGGCGTACCGGGCGGCCGCGGCGCCCATCGGGGCGCGCTTGGTGGTGTCGCGGTCGCCACCGCAGCCCAGGACGATGTGCAGCCTGCCGGTGGTGACCTCGCGCAGGGCGCGCAGCACCGACTCGACGGCGTCCGTCTTGTGCGCGTAGTCGACGACGGCGAGGTACGGCTGGCCCGCGTCCACCCGCTCCAGGCGGCCGGGGACCCCGGGGACGGCGGCAACGCCGTCGGCGGCGGTCTGCGGGTCGATCCCGGCGACGGCGAGCGTGACGATCGCGGCGACGGTGTTGGCGACGTTGAACGGGCCGGGCAGCGGGGCGGTGGCCCGTACGCGCTGCCCCTCGGGCCCGACCAGGGTCAGGGTGGAGTCCATGTGGCCGCTGACCACGTCCTCGGCGCGCCAGTCGGCGCCCGGGTCGCCGGCGGCGGAGAAGGTGACGACCGGGATCGTCGCCTCCTTGGCGAGGCGGCGGCCGTACTCGTCGTCGAAGTTGACCACCCCGAGGCGGGCGCGGCGCTCGGTGAAGAGCTGCGCCTTGGCCTGGAAGTAGTCCTCCATGTCCGAGTGGAACTCCATGTGTTCCGGGCTCAGGTTGTTGAAGACCGCGACGTCGAAGACGCAGCCGTCGACCCGGCCCAGGACCAGCGCGTGGCTGGAGACCTCCATCGCCACGGCCTCGACGCCGCGTTCGCGCATGACGGCGAACAGGGCCTGGAGGTCGGTGGCCTCGGGGGTGGTGCGCTCGGACTTGATGCGCTCGTCGCCGATGCGCATCTCGACGGTGCCGACGAGCCCGGTGGCGCGCCCGGCCGCGCGCAGGCCGCCCTCGACGAGGTAGGCGGTGGTGGTCTTGCCGGAGGTTCCGGTGATGCCCAGCTGGAGCAGTCCTCCGCCGGGCCGGCCGTAGATCTCGGCGGCGAGCTCCCCCATCCGGCCGCGCGGGTCGGCGACGGTGAGGACCGGCAGGCCGGTCGCGGCGGCGCGCCCGGCGCCGTCCGGGTCCGTCAGCACGGCGGCGGCGCCGAGGGCGGCCGCCTGCGCGGCGAAGTCCGCGCCGTGCGCGCGGGCACCGGGGAGGGCGGCGTACAGGTCGCCGGGGCGCACGGCACGGGAGTCGTGCGTGATGCCGGTGACCTGGGTGGCGCCTGGATCAGGGAGGCCCAGCAGGATGGCCAGCGCGCCCAGGGGGGTCGGGCGGGCGGACACGGGCCGGGGCGCTCCCGGCGGCGCTGCCGGGGCGTCTTTCTGGGCGGTTCTGGGCTGATCAGCGTGGGACACGGCGGTGAGCGTACCGGGCGCGGCGGGCCGCTCGCGAAGCGAGGGCCCGCCCCGGGCGTCGGCGGCCGACTGGTTCCCGGGTTTCGGGGTGATCGTTGTCACTGATGGTGCCTCACGCGTTTCTGGCCGGGCGGCCGGTTCACTGTCCGGGCTGGGGACCGGGCTGCGGGCTGGTCGGGGCGTTGTTCGGCGGGGTGTTCGGGGCGGCCTGCTGCGGGCCGGGGTCGAAGGTCACGGGCAGTCCGGCGGGGGCCGTTCCGCTGGGTGCGACCTGGAGGGTCTTGAGCGCGAACTCCATGACGGTCTTGTAGATCGGGCCGCAGATCTGGCCGCCGAAGTAGCTGCCCTTGGTGGGGTTCTGGATGGCGCAGTAGACGGTGATCCGCGGGTTGTCGGCGGGGGCGAAACCTGCGAACGAGGCGGTGTAGCCCTTGTAGCGGCCGGTGGCCGGATCCACCCGGTTGGACGTGCCGGTCTTGCCGCCGACGCGGTAGCCGGGGATGCGGGCCTTGGTGCCGGTGCCCTCCTGGTCGTCGACCACGGATTCGAGCATCTCCGCGAGGGTCTTGGCGGTCCCCGCGCTGACCACCCGGGCCTGTTCGGGGGCCGGGGCGGGCGTGAAGCGGCCGTCGGGGCCCTTCGTGCCGCGCACCAGGGTGGGCGTGATCCGGACCCCGCCGTTGGCGATGGTGGAGTAGACGGAGGCCGCCTGCATCGCGTTGAGGGAGAGGCCCTGCCCGAAGGGGATCGTGTACTGCTGCGAAGTGGACCAGGCCTCGGGCTTGGCGAGGATGCCGCGCGATTCACCGGGGTAGTTCAGGCCGGTGGGGCGCCCGATGCCGAACTTGTCCAGGTAGGAGTAGAGGACCTTGTTGGCCTCGGGCTGGCCGGCGCCGAGCTGGCCGGTGGCCAGGATGGTGCCGATGTTGGAGGACTTGGCGAGGACCCCGTTGAGGGTGAGGTACCAGGTCGGGTGGTCGACGTCGTCCTTGAAGAGCCGGTCGCCGCGGTGGAGCCGGTTGGGAACCTCGACGTGGGTGTCGGGGGTGGCCTTCTTCTCCTCCAGCACGGCGGCCATCGAGATCACCTTGGCGGTGGAGCCGGGCTCGTACACGTCCTGGAGCGCGGCGTTGCCCATCGCGGCGGAGCTGGCCCTGGTCAGGTCGTTGGGGTCGAAGCCGGGGGCGTTCGCCATCGCGAGGACCTCACCGGTGCGGGTGTCCTGGACGACGACGTAGCCGCGGTCGGCGCCGGACTTCTCGACCTGCTCGGTGATGGCCGACTGTGCGGCCCACTGGATGTCGCGGTCGATGGTCAGCTCGATGTCGTCGCCGGGCACGGCGGGCTTCTCGCTGGACCCCGCGGTGGGGACGCGGCGGCCGCCGGACTGGGCGTAGGTGAGCTGCCCGTCCTTGCCGGCCAGCTTCTTGTCGAGGGAGGACTCCAGACCGCCGCCGCCCTTGCCCTCGGCGTTGACGTAACCCAGTATCCCGGCGGCGAGGTTGCCGTTCGGGTACACGCGCTTGCTGCTGACCTCGTTGAAGACGCCGGCGATGACGTTGGCGCCGGGGCCGTTGCTCTTCTTGTCGGCGGCGGCCTTGTCGGCGAAGAGCTTCTTGAGGTCCTTGATCTGGTTCCACACCTGGGGGGTCTGGCGGCGGGCCAGGATCACGTAGCGGGTGTTCTTGGTCTTCAGGCGGGCGGTGAGTTCCTTGGCGTCCTTGCCGAGGATCGGGGCGAGGAGGGCGGCGGCCTGCTCGGGGGCGTCGGGGGCCTTGCTGTCCTGGGGGGTGAACATCTTCGGGTCGGCGGTGATGTCGTACGCGTCGACGCTGGTGGCCAGGGCCACGCCCTTGCGGTCGGTGATCTCCCCGCGCTCGGCGGCCAGGGTGTAGCTGGTGAAGCGGTTCTCGCTGGCCTTGGCGGAGTACGCGGAGGCGTCGACGGCCTGCACCTGGAGGAGCCGGACGACGAAGGCGAGCATGACCAGCGTCAGGCCGACGCCGACCAGGCGCAGCCGGGGCCGCGGGCTGCCGAGCCGGATGGTGTGCGGGGTGCGCCGCACGGCGGGACGCCGGGTGGCGGGCCGGGTGGCCGGGCGGGTCGCGGGCCGGCTGGTGGCCCGCGCCCGGGCCGGGCCGGGCACCCGGCGCCGCGGCGGCTCCTGAGGGCTCACCGCACCCCCCGCGGGCCGGGCACGACGCGGGTCCGGGCGGGGCCCGGGGAGCGGGCGAAGGGCGGGGCGGGGAGGGCCCCCGCAGGGATCCGCGTCACGACGTCACCTTCCAGGGGTCTGGCTCGGCTGCGGCTGGGTCTGCGGGGGCACGGGCGCCCCGGACGGCGTCGGCGCCACCGACGCCGGGGGTGTCACCGACGCCGGGGACGCCGAGGGCGCCGGACCCGGCGCGGCCGTCGCGGGCGCGGGCGTGGGCGTGGGCGGCGGGGGCGGCGCCTCCGCCACGGCGGGGGTGCCGGCGACCTTTCCGTCGGCACCGACGAAGACCGGGCTGCCGCCGGGCACCAGCCCCAGCTCCCGTGCCCGGCGCTGCAACGCGTCCGGCGCCGAGTACCCGTCGACGTCCCGCTGGAGCGCCTGCTGCTCGTCCGTCAGGGCGGTGGTCTCCTTCTTCAGCTTCGTCAGCTGGAACGAGCCCTGGTTGAGCGCCGAATTCAGCAGGAGCAGGCTGATCAGCCCGCCGCCCAGCAGCGCCACCACCAGCAGGACGAACGGCATCCGCGCCGCCTGCCCGGCCGACGCCGCGGCGGGCCGCACCCGGACGAGGCGGGCAGCCCTGCCGGCCTTGCCGCCCCCGGAGCGGCCCGCCGGGGTCACAGCCGCGCCTCGCGGATGCGCTCGACGCCGCGGAACCGGGCCGGGGCGGCCCGCCGGTTCTCGGCGATCTCCTCCTCCGTCGGCAGCTCCGCCCCGCGCGTGAGCAGCTTCAGCTTCGGCTGGTACTTCTCCGGTACGACCGGCAGCCCGGCGGGCGCCGTGGAGGTGGCCCCGGCCGAGAAGACCTGCTTGACGAGGCGGTCCTCCAGCGAGTGGTACGAGAGCACCGCGATCCGCCCGCCGACCGCGATCCGGTCGACCGCCGCCGGAATGGCCTTCTCCAGGCCGGACAGCTCCCCGTTGACCTCGATGCGCAGCGCCTGGAAGGTCCGCTTGGCGGGGTTGCCGCCGGTGCGCTTGGCGGCCTGCGGCAGCGCGTCCCGGATGAGCTCCACCAGCCGGGCGCTGTGGTCGAAGGGCTCCTTGTCGCGCTCGCGCACCACCGCGGACACGATCCGCTTGGCCTGCTTCTCCTCGCCGTACTGGCGCAGGATCCGCACCAGCTCGCCCGGGGCGTAGGTGTTGAGGACCTCGGCCGCGCTGATCCCGGTCGTCTGGTCCATGCGCATGTCGAGCGGCGCGTCCTGCGCGTAGGCGAACCCGCGGTCGGCCTCGTCGAGCTGCATCGAGGAGACGCCGAGGTCGAAGAGGATGCCCTGGACGGACGGGATCCGCAGGCCGTCGAGCACCTCGGCGAGGTCGGCGTAGATCGCGTGGACGAGGGTGGCCCGGTCCCCGAAGGGGGCGAGGCGCTCGCCGGAGAGCCGCAGGGCCTCCTTGTCGCGGTCGAGGCCGATCAGGTGCGCCTCGGGGAACCGGGTCAGCAGGGCCTCGCTGTGGCCGCCGAGGCCGAGGGTGCAGTCGACGACGACGGCCCCGGGCCTCTCCAGCGCCGGGGCCAACAGGTCCAGGCACCGCTGGAGCATCACCGGGACATGTCGGGACTCGCTAGTCAAAGCGCCCTCTCAGATAACGGCGCGGCAGGCGTACGCCGCGCCGCGCACGCGGAGTTTTACCAGGGGGCCGGGCGGCCGGTGAGGGCCGGGCTCCGGCCGGTTCGCGTCACTTTAGTGCAACGCCCGCCCCGGTCAACGAACCGCCCCGCGCCCGGTGCGCCCCCCTCGGAGGGAACCCGCGAAAGCCGCGAATCACCCGTACGGCCGCCCCCGCCTCACCCCTGTGGGTTAGCTCACAACAAGTTCCGTTGACGTTCTTTGTCCCCTCTCCCTCAGTGCCGGACCGGCCCGTGACCACTAACGTCGTCACCATGACGACTTCCGCATCCCTGCCCGCCGGCTCCGCCGCGCCCGCGGCCGGCGCCGCCTCCGTCACCGACCGGCTGGTGGAGGCGAACCGCCGGTACGCCGAGCAGTTCGCCGATCCGGGCATGGACGCCCGCCCGGTCCTGCGCGTGGCGGTCGTCGCCTGCATGGACGCCCGCCTCGACCTGCACAAGGCCCTCGGCCTGGAGCTCGGCGACTGCCACACCATCCGCAACGCCGGCGGCGTCGTCACCGACGACACCATCCGCTCGCTCACCATCAGCCAGCGCGCCCTCGGCACGCGTGCGGTGATACTGATCCACCACACCGGCTGCGGCCTCGAAAGCCTGACCGAGGACTTCCGGCACGAGCTGGAGGACGAGGTCGGCCAGCGTCCCGCCTGGGCCGTCGAGGCCTTCCGCGACGTCGACCAGGACGTCCGCCAGTCCATGCAGCGCGTGCGCACCAACCCCTTCCTGCCCCACAAGGACGATGTGCGAGGCTTCGTCTTCGACGTGCACACCGGGCTGCTGCGGGAGATCGATCCCGCCTCTTGAGTGACACCGGGCCGTGACGGCGTCAAGAATGCGTGGAGACGCCCCCCGGAGTCCCTCCGGAACGGCGTCCGTGTTTCGGGGTGGGCCGGTTCATGCGCGAAGAGCGTCGGCCCTGGGAAAGGGCCGAGGAGAACCAGGTGACCACGTACGACGACCGAGCGAGCCTCGCTGATCTGACCAGCACGGCCGAGCGGATCCGGCAGTCGGTCGAGGGCGTGATCGAAGGGAAGCCCGAGGTCGTCCGGCTCGCGCTGACCGTGCTGCTCGCCGAGGGCCACCTGCTGATCGAGGACGTGCCGGGCGTCGGCAAGACCATGCTGGCCAAGACGCTCGCCAAGTCCATCGACTGCTCGGTGCAGCGCATCCAGTTCACCCCGGACCTGCTGCCCTCCGACATCACCGGTGTCAGCATCTACGACCAGCAGCGCCGCGAGTTCGAGTTCAAGCCGGGCGCGATCTTCGCGCAGATCGTCATCGGCGACGAGATCAACCGCGCCTCGCCCAAGACGCAGTCGGCGCTGCTGGAGTCGATGGAGGAACGCCAGGTCACCATCGACGGCACCACCTACGCCCTGCCCAGCCCCTTCATGGTGGTCGCCACCCAGAACCCGGTGGAGATGGAGGGCACCTACCCGCTCCCCGAGGCCCAGCGCGACCGCTTCATGGCCCGCGTCTCCGTCGGCTACCCCAGCCCCGAGGCCGAGCTCCAGATGCTCGACGTGCACGGCGGGGTCTCCCCCCTCGACGACCTCACCGCCGTCGCGCACGCCCACGACGTCGTCAAACTGATCGAAGCGGTCCGCGAGGTGTACGTCGCGCCGCCCGTCCGCCGCTACGTCGTCGACCTGGTCTCCGCCACCCGCGGCCACCCGGACCTGCGCCTGGGCGCCTCGCCCCGCGCCACCCTGCACCTGCTGCGCGCCGTGAAGGCCTCCGCGGCCCTGGCCGGACGGGACTACGTCCTGCCCGACGACGTCCAGCAGCTGGCCGCGCCCGTCCTCGCGCACCGGCTGCTGCCGACCGCGCAGGCCCAGCTGAACCGGCGCACCGCCGAGCAGGTCGTCCACGAGATCCTCCAGCGCACCCCCGTCCCCGCCGCGCACGCCCGCGGCGAGATGCCGCCCGGCGCGGGCATCCGGGGCTTCTGATGGGCGCCGGTGCCCCGCGCGGCGCCGGCGGGGAGGTCAGGGATCCGGGCGGGCTGCGCGCCTCGCTGGCCGGGCTGACCACCCGGGGCCGCTCCTTCCTGGCCGCCGGCGTCGCCGCCGCCGTGTGCGCGTACGTACTGGGCCAGAGCCAGCTGCTCCGCGTCGGCCTGCTGCTCGTCGTCCTGCCGCTGATCTGCGTCCTCACCCTGCACCGCACCCGCCACCGGGTCACCTCCGGCCGCCGGCTCACCCCGGCGCGGGTGGCCGCCGGCTCCGAGGCCCGCGTCCAGCTGCGGCTGGAGAACGTCTCGCGGGTCCCCACCGGACTGCTGATGCTCCAGGACCGGGTCCCGTACGTGCTCGGGCCCCGGCCCCGCTTCGTCCTGGACCGCGTCGAGGCCGCCGGGGTGCGCGAGGTGTCCTACCGGGTCCGCTCCGACCTGCGCGGCCGCTACCCGCTGGGCCCGCTCCAGCTGCGGCTGAGCGACCCCTTCGGGCTGGTCGAGCTCACCCGCTCCTTCAGCACCTACGACACCCTCACCGTCGTCCCGCGCACCGTGCCCCTGCCCCCGGTCCGGATGACCGGCGAGGCCAACGGCTACGGCGACGGCGCCCGCCGCTCGCTCGCCCTCGCCGGCGACGACGACGTGATCCCCCGCACCTACCGGCGCGGCGACGACCTGCGCCGGGTGCACTGGCGCTCCACCGCCCGCTACGGCGAGCTGATGGTGCGCCGCGAGGAGACCCCCCAGCGCAGCAAGGCCACCGTCCTGCTGGACACCCGGGGCGCCGCCTACGAGGGCGCGGGCCCCGACTCGGCCTTCGAATGGGCCGTCTCGGCCGCCGCCTCCACCGTGCTGCACGTCCTGGAGCAGGGTTTCTCCGTGCGCCTGCTGACCGACACCGGCGATTCGGTGCCGGGCGAGGGCGGCGGCTTCTCGGCCGGCGGGCAGGAGTCCGCCGAAGCGGCCGGACTGATGATGGACACCCTCGCGGTCGTCGGCCACTCCGACGGCGCCGGACTCTCCCGCGCCCTCGAAGCCGTGCGCGGGCCGGGAGCGGGCTCCGGCGGCGACGGCCTGCTCATCGCGTTCTTCGGCGACCTGGACGACGTACAGACGGAAATGGCGGCCCGGATGCGGCAGCGCAGCGCGGCGGCGGTCGCCTTCGTACTGGACTCCGCGACCTGGGCCGGCGAGCCCTCGCGGATGGAGGAGCGGCTGCGCAGGCTGCGCGAGGCGGGCTGGACGGCGCTCGCCGTGCCGCCCGGCGCCGCGTTCGCCGAACTGTGGCGCCAGGGCGGGGACCTCCCGCTCGCCACCGGGGCCGCGACCACGGGAGGGCCGGCATGAGCGGGCGGGCACGGGTGACGCTCTTCGGCGTCCTGGCGACGCTGCTCACCTCCTGGTCGCTGGCGCCGCTGGTGGAGACCTCCGGCTGGCTGGTCCAGGCGGCCCTGCTGCTGTGCCTGCAGGCCGCGGTGGGAGCGGGGGCGCGGCGGGTGCCGCTGGCCCGCCCGCTGACGATCGGCGCACAGCTGCTGGTGTCGCTGCTGGTGCTCGCGTTCCTCTTCGCCGGGAAGGGCGAGTCCACCGGGAGCGGGCCGCTGGCCTTCCTGGTCACCGACTTCGGAGCACTGTTCGAGCGCGGCGTGCGGGACGTGGGCGAGTTCGCCATACCGGCGCCGCTCTCCGACGGCATCAGGCTGCTGCTGGTGTCCGGGGTGCTGCTGATCGGGCTGCTGGTGGACGCGCTGGCCGTGACGCTGCGTTCGGCCGCGTCGGCCGGGCTGCCGCTGCTGGCGCTGTACTCGGTGGCGGCCGGGCTGTCGGCGGGCCAGGGCGGATCCTGGTTCGCGTTCCTGCTGGCCGGCGCGGGCTACCTGCTGCTCCTGCTGTCGGAGGGCCGCGACCGACTCGCCCAGTGGGGCCGGGTCTTCGGCGCGGCGCCCAGCTCGCGCGTGTCCGCCGCCTCGGGGTACGGCGGCGGCGCGGCCGGCGGCGGCCGGGCCCTGGCGCCCGTGCGCACCGGACGCCGCATCGGCGCGGTCGCGCTCGGTCTGGCGCTGGCGGTGCCGGCCGGGCTGCCCGCGCTGGGCGGCGGAGTGCTGGGGGCGCCCGGCGAGGACGCGGCCGTGGCGGGCGGCGGGGGCACGATCTCGGCGGTGAACCCGCTGGTGTCGCTGCAGAGCAGCCTGAACGCGCAGGACAACCGGGTGGTGCTCAAGTACCGCACGGACAGCCCGCAATGGGGCGAGCAGTACCTGCGGATCCTGGCGCTGGACGAGTTCAACGGGGTCAAGTGGGAGGCCTCCGGACGCCCGCTGACCGATGTGCCCGAGCGGCTGCCGAACCCGTCCGGGCTCAGCGAGCAGGTCCGGGCCGGCGCGGCGGAGATCCGCACCACCGTCTCGGCGGCGGAGACGTACGCCCAGCGCTACCTGCCGATGCCGTACCCGGCGACGCAGGTCGACATCGCCGGGAAGTGGCGCTACGAGCCGGTCGGCCGGACCCTGGTCGGCGACCAGCTCGGCAAGGACCGCTTCCAGAACGTGCAGGGCGCGCAGTACACCGTACGGAGCCTGCTGCTGCGGCCCACGGCGGCGCAGCTGCAGTCCGCACCGGGCCCGAACCCGTTCGTGCAGGCCGAGTACACCAAGCTGCCGGACAACCTGCCGCCGGTGGTGGCGGAGACCGCGCGGCGGGTGACGCAGGGCGCCCGGGACGACTACACGCGGGCCGTCCGGCTCCAGGACTTCTTCGCGGTGAACGGCGGCTTCCGCTACGACACGAAGGTGTCCTCGGGGACGGGTTCGCAGGCCATCGCCCGCTTCCTGGCCGACAAGGAGGGCTTCTGCGTCCACTTCGCGTTCTCGATGGCGGCGATGTCGCGCACGCTGGGCATTCCGGCACGGGTGGCGGTCGGCTTCACCCCGGGCGAGAAGCAGTCCGACGGCAGCGTGAACGTCTCGATGCGGGACGCGCACGCCTGGCCGGAGCTGTACTTCGAGGGCGTGGGCTGGACCCGCTTCGAGCCGACGCCCCGGTCGGGGATCTCGGTGCCGGACTACAGCCGCACCGACGTCCCGGCGGCCCAGCCGTCGGCCCCGGCCGCGCTGCCCTCGCAGTCCGCGGCGGCGCCCTCGGCGGCCCCGTCGCAGAACGACGCCTGCCCGCCGGAGCTGAAGAGGCTCGGCGAGTGCGGGAGCGCGGCGCCGAAGCAGGACCTCGGAGCCGGTTCCGGCGGGGTCTCCGCCGGAGCGGTCCTCGGCTGGGGCGCGGCGGCACTGGTCCTGCTGGGCCTGCCGCTGCTCCCGCTGCTGTGGCGCCGCCGGGTCCGCGACCGGCGGCTGGGCTCCGGCGCGGTGCCGGCCGCCTGGCGGGAGCTCGGCGACGCCGCCTGGGACGTGGGCATCGCGCCCGACGGGGCGCTCTCGCCCCGGGGGGCGGCGGAGCGGGTGGTGCGGCTGGGCGGCCTGGACGCCGAGGCCGGACAGGCGGTGCACCGGGTCGCGGGCGCGGTGGAGCGCGAGCTGTACGCCCCGCCCGGCGCGGAGGTCTCCTACCCCGGGCTGTCCGCGGACGTCCTGAGCGCCCGGAGCGCCCTGCTCGCCTCCCTCACCCGCCGGGGGCGGCTGCGCGCGCTCCTGCTGCCCCGCTCGGGGGCCCGTCTGGCCTGGGCCGCCTCGGCCCGCCTGGCGGCGCTCTCGGCCCGGGCGTCCTCGCTGACCGCCCGGCTGCGCACCCGGCTGCCCGCCCGCGGCCGGGGCTGACGGCCGCCGGGGCGGCGGCGGTCCGGCGCGAACGCCGAACGCCGGTGCGGCTGGGCTCGTTCCCCCCGAGCCCTGCCGCACCGGCGTTCCGCGTCTTCCGGGTCCCCCCGGCCCCCGGTCCGCTCCGCGGCCCCGTGTCCGCGGTGCGGGCCGCGTGCCCGCCCGGGACTCCCAGTCTGCGGTCCGTGCAGGTGGGAGCCATCCGTACGCGTACTCATCTGTGCGCCTAGGTACGGATACTCAGTTCTACGCCGCCCGCGCCCCGGAAGGGCACCGCCGACCGGGGGTCACCGGCTGCCGCTGACCCGCCCCCGCAGCAGCAGCGACAGCGCCGAGTGGACGTCGTCCAGCGACCGCTCGCTCTGGAAGGCCTGCCAGTCCAGCGCGGCCACCAGCACCATGCCCACCATCGCCGCCGCCGTGAGCGGCACGTCGATCTCGGGGCTGAGCTCCCCCCGCTCGACCCCCTCGCGCAGGACGGTCTCGACGACCGCCACCGCCTCCTGCCGGACCACCATCAGGGTGGACTGCCAGGCGCGGTTGGTGCGCCACAGCTCCGCGACGTACAGCTGGGTGAAGGCCGGGTAGCGGTCGATGAAGACCAGGCCCGCCCGGATCATGGCGTCGAGGGCCTCGACCCGGGTCCCGCCGCGCTCCGCCGTCTCCCCCTCCGCCGCCCGCAGCGAGGCGGTCAGCAGGCCGACCCCGTGCCGCAGCAGCTCCTCGAACAGGTCGGTCTTGCTGGCGAAGTTGTAGTAGACGGTGCCCTTGGCGACGCCCGCCCGCTCGGCGATCTCATCGACCGTGGTCGCGGAGAACCCCTGCTCGGCGATGAGGGTGACGGCGGCTTCGTAGAGCTTCTGCCGGGTGGCCTGGCGGCGTGCGCCGCCCGTGCCCGTACCGGTGCTGCTGCTTTCCATGGCGCTGATTCTCACAGGTCAACAGCCCCTCACAGGCTCAGTTCGGGGTGCAGCCGGTCCATCGTCCACACCTGCTTGCCGCGGGCGGCGAGCGCGGTGAGGGCCAGGGCCCCCGCGGTGAAGGCGGCCAGGACCGCGCAGCCCTGCCACACCGGGGTGAGGTCGCCGCCGCTGATGAGGCGGCGCAGTCCCTCGACGATGTACGACATCGGCAGGTAGGGGTGGATGGCGTTGAAGAAGCCCGGGCTGGTCTGGACGGGGTAGGTGCCGCCGGCCGAGGTCAGCTGGAGCATCAGGAAGGCCAGCACCAGGATCCGGCCCGCCGCGCCGAACTTGGCGTTGAGCCACTGGACGATGGCCGCGAAGCAGCAGGTGACGAGGAACAGGAAGCCGATGGTGAGGGCCGGCCGGGCCATCTCCAGGCCGAGTCCCCAGTGGAGCACCGACATCAGCGCGCCCACCTGCGCGGCGCCGAGCCCGGCCACGGGCAGCCAGCCCGCGAGCGCGACCCGCCAGGGCGAGGCGCCGACGGCCAGGGCCCGCTTGTTGAGGGGGGCGATCAGCATGTAGGCGACCATCGCGCCGACCCAGAGGGACAGCGGGATGAAGTACGGGGCGAACCCGGTGCCGTAGTTGGGCGCCTTGTGCAGGGACTGGCTGGCGAGCTTGACCGGGTCGGCCATGACCTGGGTGCGGGCATCGCGCTGCTGCTGGTCGTAGTCGGGGATCTTGCCGACGCCGTCGTGCAGGCCGCCGGCGAGCTCGCCGCTGCCGTCGACCAGCTTGAAGATGCCGCCGTCGAGGCTGTGCGCGCCGTCGCCGAGCTTGCCGACGCCCTCGCCGAGGGCTCCGGAGCCGCCGGCGGCGGTGCCGATGCCGGTGTGCAGCTGGACCATGCCGTCGGCGACCTTGTGGGCCCCGCTGTTGAGGGCGTTGACCTTGGCGACGGCCGCGTCGAGGTCCGAGGCGAGGCCGGGGGCCTTGACGGCGAGTTCGCGGGCCGTGGTCTCCAGGTCGCCGAGCTGGGTGCGGAGCTTGTCGAGGTCGCCGCCCGAGTTCCCGACGAGGGTGTTGACGTCGGCGGAGAGCAGGGCGGCCTCGGCGGTGACGTCCCTGGCCTTCTTCGCCTCGGCGCAGAAGGCCGGCGGGAGGGTCTGTCCGGCGGCGGGGGCGGCGCAGTACTTCGTGTAGAGGTTGTCGGATTCGGTCGCGGCCCGCTTGTTGAGGGCGGCGAGCGCGGGCGCCTTCTCGGTGAGCTTGCCCAGGTGGTTGTTGACGACCTTCGCGGTGTCGGCGACGAGTTTGGCGCTGTCCGCGAGGTTCTTGGGGTCCTTGACGAAGGGACGGGCCTTGTCGGCGGCGCCGTTGACCTTGTCGGCGAGGGTCTGGGTGCCGGCGGCGACGTCCTTGGTGCCGGTCTCCAGCCGGCCCGCGGCCGAGTCGAGCTTCTTCAGGCCGCCGGTGAGTTCACCCGTCTTCTCCTCGGCCGTGTCGAGGCCGTCGGCGAGTTCCTTCGCGCCCTGCTGGGCCTTGCCCGCGCCGTCCTTGAGCTGGTCGGCGCCGTCGGCGGCCTCGGCGGTCTTGTCGTGCAGGTCGGAGAAGGAGACGAAGATCTTGTCGAGGAAGCCGCGGGAGGCGTTGGCGGTGGCCGCGGAGCGGACCTCGGCGAAGACCGTGCGGGAGATCGAGCCGACGATGTAGTTGTTGGCGTCGTTCGTGCGGACCTGGAGGGCACTGGTGGTGGGGTCCGCGCCGCCGCTGGAGGCGATCTTCGAGCTGAAGTCGGCGGGCATGGTGAGGGAGAGGTAGTACGTCCCGTCCTCCAGGCCCGCGGCCGCGTCCGCCTCGCTGACCTCGTGCCAGTCGAAGGTCTTGCTGGCGTGCAGCTTCCTGGTGATCTCACCGCCCGCGTCGAGGCGCTTGCCGTCCACGGTGGTGCCCCGGTCGGAGTTGACGAGGGCGACGGGCACCTTGTCGAGGCGGCTGTACGGGTCCCAGAACGACCAGAGGTACAGGGCTCCGTACAGCAGCGGCAGGAGGAGCAGCGCGACGAGAGCGGCCCGGGGCAGCTTCCCCCGCCCGAACCGCTTCAGCTCAAGCGCGGCCAGTTTCGGCGAGCGCATCGTCCGCCCCCTTCGGGTCTTCGTCGTCGTGGGTGGTGGTGCCGGCGGGGGCGGACGCGCCCCCGCCGTCCTGCGCGCCGTCCTGCGCGCCGTCCGTGTCGCCGTCCGTGTCGTTGTCCGGGGCCGGCGGGGTGGCGGCCGCCGCGTCCTCGGGGGACGCGGGGGCGCCGGACCGGCCCCAGGTGATCTTCGGAGCGGCCTCGTGGAGGACGGCCGCCGGTGCGGCGCCCTGCGCGGCTCCAGCTCGGGCGGCCCCGGCGGCAGCGGCCTCGGCGGCGGGCTCCGTGGCGGGCCCGGTGCGCAGCACCGTCACGCCCGCCGGGGCTTCGCTGCACACCGCGAGGACGGTGGTCCCCCGGTCCGCGACCGCGCGCAGCAACGCCCAGGCCTCGGCTCGTTCGGCGTCCGAGAGCTTGAGGTCGAGGTCGTCGACGGCCACCAGCCGGGGACCGCCCAGCAGGGCCAGCGCGAGGGAGAGCCGTACGGCCTCCAGCCGCTCCAGGTCGCGCACCGGGGTCCGGCTCCCCTTGGGCAGGGCGGCCGGGTCCAGTCCGACGGCGGCCAGGGCGGCGTCGACGCGGGCCCCGGTGCGGGCGCGGCGCTCGCCGCGCGGGCGCAGCAGGGCGCGCACCGGGCCGTCGTAGCGGCGCTGGAGCAGGGCTCCCTCGCGCAGCTGCTCGGCGACGGTGAGGGCCTGGTCGAGGTCGTTGACGCCGGGGACGGGGCCGAGGGCGGTGATCCGGCGGACCGCGGCCATCTTCTTCGGCAGCCGGTGGCGGCCGATCTCGGCGTGGCCCTCGGTGGGCTTCATCCGCCCGGTGAGGGCGAGGAGCAGGCAGGTCCGGCCGCTGCCGGAGGGTCCTTCGAGCGCGATGAGCGAACCGGGCGCCGCGTCGATGTCCACGCCCCGGAAGGCCCAGCCCCGCGGGCCCTTGAGTCCGAAGCCCGCGGCCTTGACGGCCGCGCCGTGCGGGCTGTCCACGCCGTCCCCCTTCGTTTGAACCTCTTTTGAACTGACCGGTCAGTTCAAAAACTAGCAGGTTCGGGACCAAAGTCCGCACCCGAACCGGGCTTTGGGTGCGAAAGCGCAGGTCAGCGTGATTGTCAGTGGGGGCCGTCACGATGGATCCACGCATGCGCGTACCCGCAACACCGCCGAGCACCACGCAACGACAGGAGGTTCGTCATGGCCACACCGTCCCCGTCCCCTGTCCACCCCGTCCCGCGCAGGTCGGCCGCTCCACCCGCCGCCCTGGACCTGCTCGCCAAGGCCCGCGGCGGCCTGGCCGAGGCGGCCCTGCTGCCACGGCCCAATGAGCGGTACGCCACGGCCCATCTGGCCGCGCTGCGCGTCGCCGCGGCCGTGCTCGCCGCGCGGGGGCGGCCCGAGCCCGCGCACCCGAGGCGGCGGCCGCGCATCCGCAGTGCCTGGGAGGTGCTGCCGGAGATAGCCCCGGAACTGAGCGAGTGGAGCGCCCTCTTCGCCTCGGGCGCCGCCCGCCGGGCCCGGGCGGAGGCCGGGATAGCCGATGCGGCGAGCCCCCGGGACGCGGACGACCTCGTACGGGCGACCGGGATGTTCCTGCGCCTGGTGGAGCGGATGCTGGCCCTCCAGCCACCGGCCCAGCCCCTCCCCCAGCCCCGGCCGGAGCGTCCCCACGCGGGATGACCTGCCCGGTCGGCCGAGGCCATAGGGTGGGGCACGCACCGTTCCCCCACCCTTACGCGCCGAGGAGTCATCAGCCGTGTCGGACACTTCCCGCCCCCGTGCCTCCCTCCGCACCGCCGTGGTGTGGGAGGTCCTCAAGGAGGCCCTCGACCGCCGGGCGAAGGCGACCGGGCGGGACGTCCTGGACGTGCTGGACACCGGCGGCGGCACCGGCAAGTTCGCCGTGCCGGTGGCGCACCTCGGCCACCGGGTGACCGTGGTCGACCCCAGCCCGAACGCCCTGTTCGGGCTGGAGCGCCGGGTCTCCGAGGCGGGCGTCGCCGACCTGGTGCGCGGAGTCCAGGGCGACGCCCAGGGCCTGCTGGACGTGGTCGAGCGGGACGCGTACGACGTGGTGATCTGCCATGGCGTCCTGGAGTACGTGGACGACCCGGCCGAGGGCGTCGCCAACGCGGTCGCCGCCCTGCGCCCCGGCGGCGTCCTCAGCCTGCTCGGCGCCGGTCTCGGCGGCGCGGTCCTGGCCCGCGCCCTGGCCGGCCACTTCACCGAGGCCCGTACCGCCCTGGGCGACCCGGCCGGGCGCTGGGGCTCCGGCGACCCGGTACCGCGCCGTTTCACCGCCGAGCAGCTGAGCGAGCTGGTCGGCGGGGCCGGCCTGGAGGTCGGCGCCGTGCACGGCGTGCGGATCTTCGCCGACCTGGTCCCCGGCGTCCTGGTCGACACGGAGCCCGGGGCGGTGGAGGCACTGCTGCGACTGGAGGAGGCCGCCGCCGAGCTGCCGGCCTTCCACGCGGTCGCCACGCAACTGCACGTCCTGGGCGAGAAGCCCGCCTGATCTGCGGCCTTTGCGCGAACGGGCTCGCCCGCTCACCCTCCGAACCGGCCCCCGGCCACGTATGATCGGGGGCACCGGTCGGCATGCCGGAGAGCTCATTGGGGAATAAGCGCCTCAGTGACCGCGCTGGCGACGGTACGTTTCACGCATTGCTCCATGCTTTCTTGACTCAGCGGTTTGCAGAATGTGGCGTAGAGGGCGGGTATCACGGGGGCGATTCCCCGCCTATCCTGAAGGGGACCCCTGGTCGCTACCCCCCGCGACCGACGGATGAGGAGGACTCCCGTGCCGCTCTCGGAGCACGAGCAGCGAATGCTCGAGCAGATGGAGCGAGCGCTGTACGCCGAAGACCCCAAGTTCGCGACAGCGCTTGAGGGCAGTGGACTGCGCACGTACACCCGGCGACGGGTCTACCAGGCAGTCGCAGGCATTGTGGTGGGTATCGCGCTCCTCATGACCGGTGTGATCTGGCAGGAAGTGCTCTGGATCAGCGTGGTGGGATTCCTCGTCATGCTGGCCTGTACGGTCCTCGTCGTCACCGGTTGGCGCAAGGCACCCAAGCCTGGCGAGCAGCCCGTCTCCGGAAGTGCAGGCGGTTCGGCCCGTGGCGGCCAGAACCGGCAGCGTCGGTCGATGATGACCCGTATCGAGGAACGGTGGCAGCGCCGCCGTGACGAACAGGGGCAGTAGCTCCCGTATCCGTTCCAGCGCCGAGGGGGCCGCCGCACGCGTGCGGCGGCCCCCTCGCCGTTCGTTCCCGGTATCCCGGCATCCGGGCCCTCCTGCGGCATGATGTGCGGGTGAGTGTCCTCCCCCTGGTCTTCACCAGCGGCTGGGCCAGCGGGATCAACGCGTACGCCGTGGTCCTCCTGCTCGGCATCTTCGGCGCCACCGGCCTGACCGACGAGGTCCCGGCCTCGCTCCAGCGCACCGACGTCCTGATCGTGGCGGGCGTGCTCTTCCTCTGCGAGGCGGTGGCCGACAAGATCCCGTACGTGGACTCCCTCTGGGACTCCGTCCACACCGTGATCCGGCCCGTCGCGGGCGCCGTGGTGGGCGCCCTGCTCGCCGGGCAGAGCGGCTCCCTGCCCGACCTCGCCGCCGGGGCCGTCGGCGGTTCCACCGCCCTGGCCAGCCATTTCGTCAAGGCCGGCACCCGGATGGCGATCAACACCTCGCCCGAGCCGTTCAGCAACATCGCGGTCAGCACGGCCGAGGACCTCGGCGTGGGCGGCATCGTCACCTTCGCCATGTTCAACCCGCAGGCCGCGGCCGTCATCGCGGCCGTGCTGCTGGCCATCGGCCTGGCCGTGGTGATCTACCTCTGGAGCCGGATCCGGCGCTTCCGCCGGCGCCGGGCGCAGCGGCGCGAGGAGAAACGGCTGGCCGCCGAGGTCCGCACCGGTACCGGGGCACCACCGGGCTGACTCCCTGACCTCGCTCGATAGGCTCAGCCGCATGGCGAGAATTGCGGTGATCGGCGCCGGCATGGGCGCGATGGCTACGGCGGCCCGGCTGGCGGTGGCGGGGCACCAGGTGACGGTGTACGAACGGGGTGCCTCCTACGGCGGATCGGTCGGCCGGTTCGCACGCGACGGCTTCACCTTCGACACCGGCCCCGGGCTGCTGCACCTGCCCGCCGTCTACCGCGACCTCTTCGTGAAGACCGGCAAGGCCCCCCTGGAGGACCTGGTCGACATGGTCCAGCTGGACCCGGCCGTCCGGCACCTCCTCCACGACACCTCCGTCACCCTCCCCGGCGGCTCCCGCGGCGGGGTCGCGGCCGCCCTCGACGAAGCCTTCGGCACGGGGGCGGGCGAGCGCTGGAACGCCGTCCTGGGCCGCGCCCGGGACACCTGGGACGCGACCCGCCGCCCGCTGCTGGAAGAGCCCCTGCGCACCGACTGGCAGGTGCTGGGCCGCGACCCCTACCCGGCCCTGCGGGGCAGCGGGCTGCTGCGCCGCCGCACCCCCTCGCTGGCCGAGGTGGCCGCGCGCGAGCTGGGCGGTCACCTCGGGGAACTGCTGGCCGCACGGGTGCGGGCGTACGGGCTGGATCCCGACGCCGCGCCCGCCTCCGCCGCCGCGCTGCCGTACATGGAGCAGACCTTCGGCAGCTGGTACGTCCGGGGCGGCATGCGCGAGCTGGCCACGGCCCTCTACGAGCGCTGCCGGGAGCGGAAGGTCGACTTCGCCTTCGGGACGCCGGTACGGGAGGTCCTGACGCGGGGCGGCCGGGCGGCCGGGGTCCTGCTGGGCGACGGCACCGAGGCCGCGGCCGACTCCGTCGTCTGCGGGATGGACCCGCGGCGGCTCCCGGCGCGTTCGGTGTCCTGGCCGCACGGCGGCGCGCCCGCCCGCGGCGACGGGGTGCCCGGCCGGCTGACCCTGCTGCTGGCCCTGCGCGGGGCCCGCACGGACGGCGCCGCGCACCGCACGCTCGTGCACTCCCCCGGACTGGACGTCACCGTCCTGCGCCCCGACGACCCGGCCACCCGACCCGACGCGGACCACGAGGCGGTCACCGTGACGGCCGTGTGCGGCCCCGCCGGCGGGGCGCCGGTGCCGGACCCGGAGAAGCTGCTGGACCTCGCCGCACGGGCCGTCCCGCGGCTGCGGGAGCGGCTGCTGTGGCTGGAGGTGCGTACCCCGGCGGACGTGGAGGCGGCGACGGGCGCGCTCGGCGGCTCGGTGCCCCCGCCGGCCCTCGCCGGGGACGGCGGCCGGCTGCTGTACCCCGCCAACGTGACGGCCCTGCCCGGGCTGTACCTGGCGGGCGGCTGGGCGCACCCCGGCGGCGGGCTCGCGCACGCCGGGATGACCGGGGCCCTGGTGGCCGGGCTGATCGTGGAGGGGGACGGCTTCCGGGGCTCGCAGTGAGCCGGCGGGCCCCGGAACGGCGGGTCAGTAGCGGTACTGCTCGTACTCGCCGTTCCCGTTCCCGTTCCCGTGCCCGTTCGCGTGCCCGTTCCCGTTCCCGTCCCCCTGCTGGTACGGGTACCCATGCGGCGGCTGCTGCCGGTCCTGCTCCGGGTATCCGGCCGGGGCGTCGGCGGCCCGCTGCTGCGGGACCCACACCCCGCCGGGCGGGGTGTCCGTGGAGTACTGCTGCGCGGGGTCGGCGTAGGACGGGTAGGCGGTGTAGGCCGTGTAGTCGGGGTAGTTGTCGGGGGCGGGCGGGGTGACCCCGCCGCCAGTGCCGATGTACGGGTCCGAGTAGGCGGCGTAGACCTGCTGTTCACCGGCCGGGTAGCCGGTGTAGTCGTAACCGCCTTGGCCCTGCGGGGGGTCGTAGGAGGCCGCGTACGGGCGGGCGTCCTGCTCGGCCGGGGCGAAGGACGGGGCGAAGGCGGCGGTGTCGTCGGGCTGCCGGGGGGCGAAACTCTGTATCCCGTACGACCCCGTCTCCTCGGGCACCGGCTGCGGGGTGAACACGTCGTCGCCGTCGTCGTGGCGCTCGGGGTGCTCGTGGCGCTCCGCGGCCGGGTCCCGGTGCCCGTACTCCATGCCGGTGACCTCCAGCGCGGGCTCGGGGCGCGGCGCGGGGCCGCCGCCCCGGCGGCGGCGGCTCTGGGTCTGGCGGACGGGCTCGCCGCCGCGGCGCAGGGCCCAGCCGGCGACGAAGCCCTTGCGGAAGGAGAGCGTCACGAGGATCTGGCCGACGGCGAAGGCCGTCGCGCCCGCGGCGATCACGGGGACCGAGGGCAGCACCACCCCGGCGACGACGCCGGCGAACCCGGCGAAGGCGAGCAGGCGCCAGCGCAGCCGGGCCTTGTACTGCATCAGGACCTCGGCAAGCAGCCACAACGCGACGATGCCGAACGCGATGTAGAGGACCGTCATTCCCATGCAAGGCCCCTCTCGGTACGGCCGCCGGCGCGGGAACGGGGGACGGCCGATCAGGCCCGCTGGTGCAGGCCCAGGTTCTCGTAGATCTCGAGGGTCGCCGTGGAATTGTTCAGCGTGATGAAGTGCAGCCCCGGGACACCCTCGGACAGCAGCCGCGCGCAGAACTCCGTGGCGAACTCGATGCCAATGGAGCGTACAGCGGCCGGATCGTCCTTGACGGCGAGCATGCGCTCTTTCACGTCCGCGGGGAAGACCGCGGTGCTCAGCTGGGGCAGCCGGTCGAGCTGCCGGATGCCCACAACAGGCATGACCTCGGGGATGATCGGGGTCTCGCAGCCCGCCTTCGCGGCGCTGTCGCGCAGCCGCAGATAATTCTCGGGATCGAAGAACATCTGGGTGATCGCGTAGTCGGCGCCCGCGCGGCACTTGTCCACGAAGTGCCGGATGTCCGTGTCCCAGTCCTCCGAACGGGGGTGCATCTCGGGGAAGGCGGCGACGCCCACGCAGAAGTCGCCGGACTCCTTGAGCAGCCGGACCAGATCGGCCGCGTAGTCCACGCCCTCGGGGTGCCTGACCCAGGTGCCCATCGGATCGCCCGGCGGGTCACCGCGCAGAGCGAGCATGTTGCGGATCCCGGCGTCCGCGAACTGGCCGATGACGTGGCGCAGCTCGGCCACGGAGTGGTCGACGGCGGTCAGGTGCGCGACGGGCGTCAGGGTGGTGTCGGCGGCGATCTGCTGGGTGGCGCGGACGGTGCCGCCCCGGGTGGAGCCGCCGGCCCCGTAGGTGACCGAGACGAAGCTCGGGGAGACCGCTTCGATCCGGCGCAGGGCGTTCCAGAGGTTGCGCTCGCCCTTCTCGGTCTTCGGGGCCCAGAACTCGAAGGAGTACGAGCGCCCGGACGCGAGGAGGTCGCGGACCGTGTGTGCACGGTCCGACCAGGTGGAAGCGGTACCAAAGGCCATACCGGCAGGTTAGACGGGCCGTCGCGCACGCCGAAGCGGTGTCCAGCAGCTGGACACGTTTTTGGACACTAACCCAGGCGGGCGCGGATCCGCTTGGAGAGTTCGTGGGCGGCGCCGTGCGGGTCGGAGGCCTCGGTCAGCGCCCGGACGACGACCACCCGGGTGGCTCCGGCGTCGAGCACCTCGTCCAGATTGGCGCCGTCGATGCCGCCGATGGCGAACCAGGGACGGGGCTGGTCCAGGGAGGCGGCGTGGCGGACGAGGTCCAGGCCGGGGGCGTGCCGACCGGGCTTGGTGGGGGTGGGCCAGCAGGGGCCGGTGCAGAAGTAGTCCACGCCCGGCTCGGCGACGGCGGCGTCGACCTCGGACTCGGCGTGGCAGGAGCGGCCGATGAGGACCTCCCGGCCGAGGATGGCGCGGGCGGCGGGGACGGGGATGTCGCCCTGGCCGAGGTGGAGGACGTCGGAGCCGATGGCGTGCGCGACGTCGGCGCGGTCGTTGACCGCGAGGAGCTTGCCGTGGCGGCGGGCGGCCTCGGCGAAGACCCGCAGGTGGTCGAGTTCCTCGCCGGCCTCCATGCCCTTGTCGCGGAGCTGGACGATGTCGACCCCGCCGGAGAGGACGGCGTCGAGGAACTCGGGGAGGTCGCCCTGACGCTTGCGGGCGTCCGTGCACAGGTAGAGCCGGGCGTCGGACAGCTGCTGCATGGGTGTACCCCCCGTGGTGGTGGCGTACGGGCCCCGGTGGGCCCGTACGCCGGTGGATCAGCCGGTCAGAGGGCGAGCGCCTGGGCGCGTCGCTTCACCTCCGTGCCGCGATTCTCGCTGAGCGCCTGGGCGGGGGTGCCCGGCAGGGTCGGGTCCGGGGTGAACATCCACTCCAGGATCTCCTCGTCGGAGAAGCCGTCGTCGCGCAGCACGGTCAGCAGGCCGACCAGGCCCTTGACGACCTTGTCGCCGTCGATGAAGGGGGCGGGCACCTGGAGGGAGCGGTTCTCGCCGCGGCGCACGGCGAGCAGCTGACCTTCCTTGACCAGCTGGCGGACCCGGGTCACTTCGATGTCGAGCATCTCCGCGATGTCGGGGAGGTACAGCCAGGCGGGGACAAGGGCGTCGATCTTTGCGTCAATCTCGGTCACGGGCACAAGCCTGCCATCTCGCACTGACCACCGGTACCCGAGCGGCCCCGTCCGGGGTCCGCCGGGGCCGCGGGGGGGGGCTCGCGTCAGGCCGTCGCGGACTTCAGCGGGACGGCCGGGTCGGCGGCCCTGGCCGGGTCGACGGGGACGCCCGATTCGATGAGCCTGCGGCCCTGCGCCAGGTCGCGGGGGCGGCCCACGGCCAGGACGGCGACGAGCGCGTCCCCGCGCAGCCAGCACACCGACCAGGCGGCGCCGGCCGGGTCGCCGCGCCACAGCAGGGTGTCGGCGGCGCCGTGGTGGCCGGCGTACTGGACGAAGCGGCCGAACTGCTCGGACCAGAAGTAGGGCACGGGGTCGTAGGCCTGGACGGGCGCCCCGGCCAGGATGTTCGCCGCGACCGCCCGGGGGCCCTGGAGGGCGTTGTCCCAGTGGTGGACCAGCAGGCGGGCGCCGTAGCGGGCCGACGGGAAGGAGGCGCAGTCGCCGACCGCGTACACCCCGGGCAGGGAGGTGCGCAGGTGGGCGTCGGCGGTGAGGGAGCCGTCGGGGCCGCGCTCGATGCCCGAGCCGTCGAGCCAGGCCGTGGCGGGGCGGGCCCCGATGCCGACGACCACCGCCCCGGCGGGGAGTTCCCGGCCGTCGCCGAGCCGGACCGCGCCCTCCTCGACGGCGGCCACCCTGGCGCCGGTGATCAGGGTGGCACCGGCCTCGGCGTACCACCGGGCCATCGGGGCGGCGACCTCGGCGGGCAGGGCGCCGGCCAGGACCCGGTCGGCGGCCTCGACGACGGTGACGGCGCAGCCCGCCGCGCGGGCGGCGGTGGCGAACTCGGCGCCGATCCAGCCCGCGCCGACGACCACGAGGTCGTGGGCCGCCGCGAGGACGGGGCGCAGCCGGACGGCGTCGTCGAGGGTGCGCAGCAGGTGCACGCCCGGGACGCCGGCGGCGCCGGGCAGGGTCAGCGGCTCGGCGCCGGTGGCCAGCACGAGGACCTCGTACGGGACGGGCCCGGCCCCGGTGTCCAGCTCGCGCTCGGCGGCCCGTACGCCGGTGACCTCGACGCCCAGGCGCAGGTCGATGCGCAGTTCCCCGAAGTCCACGTCGAAGGCCACGTCGAAGGCGGAGTCCTCGGCCTTGCCGAGCAGCACCGCCTTGGACAGCGGGGGCCGGTCGTAGGGCTGGTGGGGTTCGGCGCCCAGGAGGGTCACGGGGCCGGTGAAGCCCTGTGCCCGCAGGGCCACCGCGGTCTGCACCCCGGCCATTCCGGCACCGACGATCACGACACCGGGCTTCGTCTGCTGCGTCTGCTCGCTCACGCGTCCAGCCTAATGAACTGACGGCCCATCAGGAACAGGGGGCGGGCGGCGCGGGCGGGGAGGCGGCGCGGGGAGGCAGCCTTACCCACCACCCCCGGCGGGGTTAGTCTGGCCACCGTACCTATCGCGGGAGTCCGGGCGCACCGGGCTGAGAGGGAGGCTGGACGGCCTCCGACCGTACGAACCTGATCCGGGTCATGCCGGCGAAGGGAGGGGCTGGACGCCCATGCACTCATCCGGAACATCCGGGGCATCCCGGACGGGAACCGACGTCCTCGTCATCGGGGGCGGCATCATCGGCCTGGTCACCGCCTGGCGGGCCGCCCGGCGCGGGCTGCGCGTCGCCCTGGCCGACCCCGCTCCCGGCGGCGGCGCCGCCCAGGTCGCGGCCGGCATGCTCGCCGCCGTCACCGAACTGCACTACGGCGAGGAGACCCTGCTCGGGCTCAACGTGGCCTCCGCCGCCCGCTACCCCGAGTTCGCGGCCGAACTGGCCGAAGCCAGCGGGGGCCTGGACATCGGCTACCGGGCCTGCGGCACCCTCGCCGTCGCCCTCGACTCCGACGACCGCCTCCACCTGCGGGAACTGCACGCCCTCCAGCGCCGCTGCGGGCTGGACTCGCAGTGGCTCACCGGCCGCGAGTGCCGCCGCCTGGAGCCCATGCTGGCCCCGGGCGTGCGCGGCGGGCTGCGCGTCGACGGTGACCACCAGGTGGACCCCCGCCGGCTCGCCGCCGCGCTGCTCGCCGCCTGCGAACGGGCCGGGGTCGCGGTGCACCGGGCGGCGGCGGCCCGGCTGCTGACCGGGGGCGACCGCGCGCTGGGCGCCGTACTTCAGGACGGTGCGGAGCTGCGCGCCGGCCAGACCGTCCTGGCGGCGGGATCGCTCAGCGGACGCCTGGCCGGGGTGCCCCCTGAGGTGGCGGTGCCGGTGCGGCCCGTGAAGGGGCAGGTGCTGCGGCTGTCGGTACCGGCCGCGTACGCGCCGTTCCTGTCCCGGACCGTACGGGCCGTCGTGCGCGGCAGCCACGTCTACCTGGTGCCGCGCGAGAACGGCGAACTGGTCGTCGGCGCCACCAGCGAGGAACTCGGCTGGGACACCACGGTCACCGCCGGCGGGGTGTACGAGCTCCTGCGCGACGCCCACGACCTGGTGCCCGGCATCACCGAACTCCCGCTGGTCGAGACCCGGGCCGGACTGCGCCCCGGCTCCCCCGACAACGCGCCCCTGCTGGGCCCGACCGAGCTGCCCGGGCTGCACCTGGCCACCGGGCACTACCGCAACGGGGTGCTGCTGACCCCCCTCACCGGCGACGTGATGGCGGAACTGCTGGCCACCGGCTCCGTGCCGGAGGCCGCCCGCCCCTTCACCCCACGCCGCTTCTCCACCACGCGTCAGGAGTCCTACGCATGACCATCTCCGTCAACGGCGAGCCGCGCGAGGTCGCGGCCGGCACCACCCTCGACGCCGTGGTCGCCACCCTGACCGCCGCCCCCTCCGGCGTGGCCGCCGCGCTCAACGAGACGGTCGTCCCCCGGGGGCGCTGGCCGCACACCCCGGTGGGCGAGGGCGACCGGGTCGAGGTCCTCACCGCGGTGCAGGGGGGCTGACGGCGATGGCGGACGACCTCTTCACCCTCGGCGGCAGGACCTTCACCTCCCGCCTGATCATGGGCACGGGCGGCGCCCCGAGCCTGGACGTGCTGGAACGCGCCCTGGTCGCCTCCGGCACCGAGCTGACCACCGTGGCCATGCGCCGCCTGGACCCGACGGTGCAGGGCTCGGTCCTGTCCGTCCTGGACCGGCTCGGCATCGCCGTCCTGCCGAACACGGCGGGCTGCTTCACCGCGGGCGAGGCGGTGCTCACGGCCCGGCTGGCGCGGGAGGCGCTCGGCACCGACTGGATCAAGCTGGAGGTCGTCGCCGACGAGCGGACCCTCCTGCCGGACGGGGTCGAGCTGCTGGACGCCGCGGAGATCCTCGTCGACGAGGGCTTCACGGTGCTCCCGTACACGAACGACGACCCGGTGCTGGCGCGGAAGCTGGAGGACGTGGGCTGTGCGGCGATCATGCCGCTCGGGTCCCCCATCGGGTCCGGGCTCGGCATCCGCAACCCGCACAACTTCGAGCTGATCACGGAGCGGGCCGGGGTGCCGGTGATCCTCGACGCCGGAGCCGGGACGGCGTCGGACGCCGCCCTCGCGATGGAGCTCGGCTGCGCGGCGGTGATGCTCGCCTCGGCGGTGACCCGGGCGCAGGCGCCGGTGCTGATGGCCGCGGCCATGCGGGACGCCGTCACGGCGGGGCGCCTGGCCCACCGCGCGGGCCGCATCCCCCCGCGCCGCTTCGCGGACCCCTCCTCCCCCACCACGGGCCGCGCCACCCTGGACCCCGAACGCCCGGCGTTCACGTCCTGACCGGACGCGCCGCCGCCCCGGCCCCCGGCCCCGCGCAGGGGGGCCGGGGGCCGGGCCCGGCCCAGGAGGAGGGGCGTGCGTCACAGGTGCGCTGCAAGGCCGGGGACCCCGGACGGCTCGAACTCACCGGCTCGTAGAATCGCCGGGTGGATACGACCCTGGATGACCCCATCGTCGGGCGCGTGCTCGACGGCCGCTACCGCATCGACGCCCGCATCGCGGCCGGCGGCATGGCCACGGTCTACCGGGCCGTCGACACCCGCCTGGACCGCGTCCTCGCCCTCAAGGTGATGCACCCGGCGCTCGCCGCCGACGCCGCCTTCGTGGACCGGTTCATCCGCGAGGCGAAGTCCGTGGCCCGCCTCGCGCACAGCAACGTCGTCGCCGTCTTCGACCAGGGCACGGACGGCCCGTACACCTACCTCGCCATGGAGTACGTCTCCGGCTGCACCCTGCGCGACGTGCTGCGCGAGCGCGGCGCGCTCCAGCCGCGGGCCGCCCTGGACATCTTCGAGCCGGTCCTCGCCGCCCTCGGCGCCGCCCACCGGGCCGGCTTCGTCCACCGGGACATGAAGCCGGAGAACGTCCTGATCGGCGACGACGGCCGGGTCAAGGTCGCCGACTTCGGTCTGGTCCGCTCCGTGGACGCCGTGACGCACACCACCGGCTCGGTGCTCGGCACCATCTCCTACCTGGCGCCCGAGCAGATCGAGAACGGCGTCACCGACGCCCGCGTGGACGTCTACGCCTGCGGGGTCGTCCTCTACGAGATGCTCACCGGCGCCAAGCCGCACACCGGCGGCTCCCCCGCCCAGGTGCTCTACCAGCACCTCAACGAGGACGTCCCGCCCCCGTCGGCCGCCGTCCCCGGGCTCGCCGGGTCCCTCGACGCCCTCGTCGCGCGGGCCACCGCCCGCGCCCCCGAGGGGCGCCCCGCCGACGCCGCGGCCCTGCTCGGGCTGGTCCTCCAGGCCCGCGCGGGGCTCGGGGATGCCGAGCTGGACGCCGTACCCCCGCAGGCGCGCGCCGGGGACCGGGCGGCCACCGAGGACCGCACCAGCGTGATCCCGCGCCCGGTGGAGGGGCCGCGGCAGCCGGTGCACCACACCTCGCGGCTGGAACTCCCCCACGCCGCGCACGCCGCCCCCGCACCGCCCCGCGGTCCGCGCGGCCGCCGGGGTCCGCTCCTGGTCGTCGCCGGGGTGCTGCTCGCGCTCGGGCTCGGCACCGGCGTCTGGTACATCAACTCCGGCCAGTTCACCAAGGTCCCCAACCTGCTCGGCAAGACGGAGGAGCAGGCCAGGTCCCAGCTGTCCGCCGCCGGTCTGGGCGTGAAGGGCGTGGACCGCAAGTTCAGCGACGCCTTCGACCGCGGGACGGTGATGAACACCGATCCCCCCGGTGGCAAGCGGATCCGCGGCAACGGCACCGTCAAGCTCACCGTGTCCCGCGGCCCCGAGGTGATCAGCGTCCCCGACCTGAAGGACAGGCCGCTGGAGGAGGCCAGGGCGGAACTGACGAAGACGGGCCTGGCGCCCGGCATCGTCACGCAGGCCTTCAGCCAGGACGTTGCGCAGGGCTCGGTGATCGAGACCAACCCGGCGGGCGGCCAGAAGCGGGCCCCCGACACCGCGGTCGCGCTGATCGTCAGCAAGGGCCGCCCGGTGCCCGTCCCGGCCGTCGCCGGCAAGCCCCTCGACCAGGCCCGCGCCGCGCTGGAGGCCGCCGGCCTGAAGGCGGCCACGGCCCCCGAGCAGGTCAACTCCGCCTCCCCGGCCGGTACGGTCGCGAGCCAGTCGCTCGCGGCGGGCGCCCAGGCGGCGGGCGGCGACACGGTCACGCTGACCGTGTCCAAGGGCCCGCGCCAGGTGCCGGTGCCGGACGTGACCGGCCAGGACGTGGACCCGGCCCGCAAGGCGCTGGAGGCCCTGGGCTTCAAGGTGAAGGTGGACCGGCCCTTCCTCTCCTTCAGCAACACCGTGGACACCCAGTCGGTGCCGGGCGGCCAGGGCGCCCCCGAGGGCAGCACCATCACCCTGCGGACGAAGGGTCTGTGACGGCCGTGACGCGCAACCCCGTGGGCGGGCACGTCCCCGTCGCCGGCGGCCTCGCCTCCGTCGGGCTCCCGTACGCCCGCGAGATGGGCGCCGAGGCCCTCCAGGTCTTCGTCGCCAATCCGCGCGGCTGGGCCACCCCGGCCGGCAATCCGAAGCAGGACGAGCTCTTCCGCGCGCGGTGCGCCGAGGAGTCCCTGCCGGTGTACGTGCACGCCCCGTACCTGATCAACTTCGGCTCGCACACCGAGGCGACGGTGGAGAAGTCGGTGGAGTCCCTGCGGCACTCGCTGCGCCGGGGCCGCGAGATCGGTGCGCTCGGGGTGGTCGTGCACACCGGCTCGGCGACCGGGGGCCGGCCTCGCGAGGCGGCGTACGCGCAGGTCAGGGAGCACATGCTGGGGCTGCTGGACGAGCTGGTGCACGAGGACGACCCGTTCCTGCTGCTGGAGTCCACCGCCGGACAGGGCTCCTCACTCTGCTCCAGGACCTGGGACTTCGCCCCCTACTTCGAGGCGCTCGACCACCATCCGAAGCTGGGCATCTGCCTGGACACCTGCCACATCTTCGCGGCGGGCCACGACCTGGCCGAGCCGGGTGGCACCAAGCAGACGCTGGACCTGCTGGTGGACGCGGTGGGCCCGGGCCGGCTGAAGCTGATCCACGCCAACGACTCCAAGGAGGGCGTCGGCGCCCACAAGGACCGGCACGCGAACATCGGCCAGGGCCACATCGGCCGGGAGGCCTTCGCGGAGCTGTGCTCGCACCCCGAGACGGACGGCGTACCGCTGATCATCGAGACCCCGGGCGGCAAGGAGGGGCACGCGGCGGACGTGGCCCTGCTGAAGGAGCTGCGCGGCGCCCACTGATCCGGCGACTCCTTGAGGAATACCCCAGGGGGGTATACGGTTCTGTCAGTCGGCAGCACCGTCATCCGGCATTTCCCTCAGGGGGTCGTCATGGAGCAGGCACACAGCCACCACCACGAACACCCGCACGACCACGGCAACGGCCACGAGCACGGCACCGGCCACGAGCACGGAGCGGTCCCGGCCGACTGGGGCACCGCCGCGCGCGCCACCCTGCACTGCCTCACCGGATGCGCCATCGGCGAGGTCCTGGGCATGGTCGTCGGCACCGCGCTGGGCTGGGGCAACCTCCCGACGATGATCCTCGCGATCGTCCTCGCGTTCGTCTTCGGCTACGCGCTCACCCTGCGCGGAGTCCTCGCCGCAGGAGTGGACCTCCGTTCGGCCGTCCGGGTGGCGCTCGCCGCGGACACCCTTTCGATCGCCGTCATGGAACTGATCGACAACGGGGTCATCGCGCTGTGGCCCGGCGCCATGGACGCCCACCTCTCGGACGGACTCTTCTGGACGGCGCTCGCGCTCTCACTGGCGCTGGCCTTCGTGGTGACCACCCCGGTGAACAAGTGGCTGATCGGCCGCGGCAAGGGTCACGCGGTCGTCCACCAGTACCACTAGGGCGGTACCCCTAGAGCTCCGGACCGTCGCCCGGGACCTCCTGGTACGAGTAGCGCTGCTCGCGCCAGGGGTCGCCGATGTTGTGGTAGCCCCGCTCCTCCCAGAAGCCCCGCCGGTCGGCCGTCATGTACTCGATGCCGCGGACCCACTTGGGGCCCTTCCAGGCGTACAGGTGCGGGACCACGAGACGCAGCGGGAACCCGTGCTCGGCCGTCAGCAGTTCGCCGCCCATGTGGGTGGCGAAGACGGTCCCCTCGGAGTCGAAATCGGCCAGTCGCATGTTGGAGCTGAAGCCGTACTCGGCCCACACCATCACGTGCGTGACCTGCGGTGCCGGTGGCGCGAGGGCGGTCAGGGTTCGAGCCAGCACGCCGCCCCATTCGGCGCCCTGCATGCTGAACTTGGTGACGCAGTGCAGGTCCGCGACGACGGAGTCGAACGGCAGGGCCGCGAACTCCTCGTGGTTCCAGCAGTGCTTCTCACCGTCGGCCGTGGCGCCGAAGACCCGGAACTCCCAGCGCTCCGGCTTGAACTTGGGCACGGGACCGTAGTGGGTGACGGGCCAGCCCTTCTGCAACCGCTGCCCGGGGGGGAGCTCGAACTGCTCTGCTCCCGGAGATTCCCGGCTTTCCGGCTGACCCATGTCTCCATGGTGACAGACGTGGCGGGGTGGTCACGACCAGGTACGACGCCAGGGGGCAAGTCGTGGCAACTCCCACTAAGGAGGCACTTACTGGACGGCCTCCGGCGGCGGTGCAAAGATGCGCGCACCTGCCCAGTCACTTAGCTGACATTGCTTGGAAGGAGCCTCTGCGATGCAGGGCGACCCCGAGGTCCTTGAGTTTCTCAACGAGCAGCTGACCGGCGAGCTCACCGCCATCAACCAGTACTGGCTGCACTACCGCATCCAGGACAACAAGGGGTGGACGAAGCTCGCCCACTACACCCGTGCCGAGTCCATCGACGAGATGAAGCACGCGGACAAGATCACCGAGCGCATCCTGATGCTCGACGGCCTGCCGAATTACCAGCGCCTCTTCCACGTCCGGGTCGGCCAGACCCTGACGGAGATGTTCCAGGCCGACCGGCAGGTGGAGGTCGAGGCCATCGACCGCCTCAAGCGGGGCATCGAGGTCATGCGCGGCAAGGGCGACGTCACCTCGGCGCGGCTGTTCGAGGAGATCCTGGAGGACGAGGAGCACCACATCGACTACCTCGACACCCAGCTGGAGCTGATCGAGAGCATCGGCGAGCCGCTCTACATCGCGCAGCTGATCGAGCAGCCGGAGAGCTAGCGGCGGCCGGCCACAAGCACGGGAGCTACGCCGCGTCGGCGAGCGCGGGGCCCTGCTCGGCCGCGGGAACCAGCTGACGGGTCTCGGCCGCCAGCACCGCGGCGGCGTCACCCTTCTCCAGCAGTTCCCGGCGCGGGCACGCGCCACGGCCCAGGAGGCCCTGGATGGTGCGTACGCAGGAGCCGCAGTCCGTGCCGGCCTTGGTCACCGAGGCGATCTGGCGGGGGGTGCACGCTCCCGCGGCCGCATGGTCCTTGACCTGCTTGTCGGTGATCCCGAAGCAAGAGCAGACGTACACGCGGTTCACCTCCCTGGGGCGGAACGGTTCGGCGGGCCACCCCGATTTCGGTGAGGCTTACCTAACCGTACCCAAAGTTAGGGTCCCCTAAAAGACCCGGGTGCGCCGATGGGGCGCGGATCACATCGATCCGCGCCCCATCGTCGTAGGAAGTCACCTACTGATCGCCCGCCGCCTACTGGTCGCGGTACATCTCCGCCACCAGGAACGCCAGGTCCAGGGACTGGCTGCGGTTGAGGCGCGGGTCGCAGGCCGTCTCGTAGCGCTGGTGCAGGTCGTCGACGAAGATCTCGTCGCCGCCGCCCACGCACTCGGTGACGTCGTCACCGGTGAGCTCGACGTGGATGCCGCCCGGGTGGGTGCCCAGCGCCTTGTGGACCTCGAAGAAGCCCTTGACCTCGTCGAGCACGTCGTCGAAGCGGCGCGTCTTGTGGCCGGAGGCCGCCTCGAAGGTGTTGCCGTGCATCGGGTCGGTGACCCAGGCGACGGTCGCACCGGACGCGGTGACCTTCTCGACCAGCTCGGGGAGCTTGTCGCGGACCTTGTCGGCACCCATGCGCACGACGAAGGTCAGCCGGCCCGGCTCGCGCTCGGGGTCCAGGCGGTCGATGTACGTCAGCGCCTCGTCCACGGTGGTCGTGGGGCCGAGCTTGATGCCGATCGGGTTGGCGATCTGCGCGCAGAACTCGATGTGCGCGTGGTCCAGCTGGCGGGTGCGCTCGCCGATCCACACCATGTGGCCCGAGGTGTCGTACAGCTTGCCGGTGCGCGAGTCCGTACGGGTGAGGGCGCCCTCGTAGTCGAGGAGCAGCGCCTCGTGCGAGGAGTAGAACTCGACGGCCTTGAACTCCGCCGGGTCGGTGCCGCAGGCCTTCATGAAGTTCAGCGCGTTGTCGATCTCCCGCGCGAGCTGCTCGTAGCGCTGGCCGGACGGGGAGGACTTCACGAAGTCCTGGTTCCAGGCGTGCACCTGGCGCAGGTCCGCGTAACCGCCGGTGGTGAAGGCGCGCACCAGGTTCAGCGTCGAGGCCGACGCGTGGTACATGCGCTTGAGCCGCTCGGGGTCCGGGATCCGGGCGGCTTCGGTGAAGGCGAAGCCGTTGACGGAGTCACCGCGGTAGGTCGGCAGGGTGACGCCGTCGCGGGTCTCGGTGTCCTTGGAGCGCGGCTTGGAGTACTGGCCGGCGATGCGCCCGACCTTCACGACGGGCACGGAGGCCGCGTACGTCAGGACGGCGCTCATCTGGAGCAGCGTCTTCAGCTTGGCGCGGATGTGGTCGGCCGACACGGCGTCGAAGGCCTCGGCGCAGTCGCCGCCCTGGAGCAGGAACGCCTCGCCCTTGGCGACGGCTCCCAGACGGGCGCGCAGCTGATCGCACTCACCCGCGAAAACGAGGGGAGGATACGACTCGAGGTCCGCGACGACAGCGCGCAGTGCCTCGGCATCGGGGTACGAAGGCTGCTGCGCCGCGGGAAGGTCTCGCCAGGTCGCCTGATGGGCGGGGGCTTGGGTTTCAGCGTTCACGGTCACCCCGTACACATTACGGCGTCCCACGTGCCGTCCGGCCCGGCGCCCACCTGGTGAGACGGCGTGGCTCGAAGGCCAGGGACCCGGAAATGAACGGAATCCATGGTTCACATGTCGGTATAGAACGGATGCAGCGGGATCGCGTCCGCTTGGGCTAGGGTGCCTCGCATGTACGCACACTCGAACCAGAACTGGTGGTGGCCCGCTCCCGGCGGCCCACCCCTCGTGCGTACCCACTGACACGAGCGACGCGAAGGCCGCCCCGAGGGGCGGCCTTTCGCGTTTCACGCGCCAGGGGCGTCCCTCCCGCCGACACACCACCCGATCCGCCGGTCCGCGGATCCGCCGGAAGGACGCCCACCATGCCCCAGCCCGCCATGCCCAGGCCCCCCTTCGACCCGAGCCGGCTCCTCGACGAGGCCTGCCCGCCCTTCGCCCTGCTGCGCCGCCGCACCCCGGGCCGCGACCACGACACCGTCGAGGTGCTGATCGGGCCCGTGCACGAGGCGGACCGGCTGGCCGACCTGCCCGTCCGCGAGCTGCCCACCCTCGCCCTCGTGCCGTTCCGGCAGATCCGCGAGCGCGGTTTCGACGTCCGCGACGACGGCACCCCGCTGAGCGTGCTGTGCGCCGAGGAGGCGTACGAGATCCCGCTCGACGCCGCCCTGGCCGCCCTGCCCGCCCACCCGGTGCGGGTCGGCGACGGCGCCTTCGACGTGTCCGACGAGGAGTACGCGGCCACCGTCGCACGCGTGATCCGCGACGAGATCGGCCGCGGCGAGGGCGCCAACTTCGTCATCCGCAGGACCTTCGAGGGGCGCATCGACGGCTTCGGCCGGGCCGACGCCCTCGCCCTGTTCCGCCGGCTGCTGGAGGGCGAGCGGGGCGCGTACTGGACGTACGTGGTCCACACCGGCGAGCGGACCCTGGTCGGCGCCAGCCCGGAGGTGCACGTACGGATGTCCGGCCGGACCGTCGTGATGAACCCCATCAGCGGCACCTACCGCTATCCGGCCCAGGGCCCGGACGCCGGCTCGCTCCTCGCCTTCCTCGGCGACCGCAAGGAGACCGAGGAGCTCTCCATGGTGGTCGACGAGGAACTCAAGATGATGTGCACGGTCGGCGACATGGGCGGGGCCGTCGTCGGGCCCCGGCTCAAGGAGATGTCCCACCTCGCGCACACCGAGTACGAGCTGCGCGGACGCTCCTCGCTGGACGTGCGGGAGGTGCTGCGGGAGACCATGTTCGCGGCCACCGTGACGGGCTCGCCCGTCCAGAACGCCTGCCGCGTGATCGAGCGCTACGAGAGCGGCGGCCGCGGCTACTACGCGGGCGCGCTGGCCCTGCTCGCCCTGGACTCCGCCGGCGGCCAGACCCTGGACTCCCCCATCCTGATCCGCACCGCCGACATCGCGGCCGACGGGACCCTGCGGGTGCCGGTCGGGGCCACCCTGGTCCGCCACTCGGACCCGCTCGGCGAGGTCGCCGAGACGCATGCCAAGGCCGCCGGGGTGCTGGCGGCGCTCGGCGTGCGGGAGGCGGCGCCCCGCCCGGCCTTCGACGGGGCCCGGCTGGCCGACGACCCCCGGGTCCAGGCCGCGCTGGCGGCCCGCCGCCAGGACCTGGCGCCGTTCTGGCTGCGGATGCAGGAGCAGCCCCCGACGCTGACCGGGCACGCCCTGGTGATCGACGGGGAGGACACCTTCACCGCGATGCTGGCCCACGTGCTGCGGGTCACCGGCCTGGAGGTGACCGTACGCCGCTATGACGACCCCGAACTGCGCGCGGCGGCCCTGGCCTGGGACGGGCCGATCGTCCTGGGCCCCGGCCCGGGCAATCCCGCGGAGGCCGCCGACCCGAAGATGCGCACGCTGCGCGCCCTGGCCGGGGAGCTGCTGGCGGCGCACCGGGGCGGGATCCTCGGCGTCTGCCTGGGCCACGAGCTGCTCGCCGCCGAGCTGGGGCTGCCGCTGGTGCGCAAGGCGGAGCCGGCCCAGGGGGCGCAGACCCGGATCGACCTGTTCGGGGACGAGGAGGTGGTGGGGTTCTACAACACCTACACCGCGCACTGCTCCGACGGGCTCGCGGTGCGCCTGGCCGAACGGGGCATCGAGGTCTCCCGCGACCCCGCGACGGGCGAGGTCCACGCCCTGCGCTCGGCGGCCGGTTTCGCGGGCGTCCAGTTCCACCCGGAGTCGGTGCTCACGCTGCGCGGCGTGGACCTGGTGGGGGCCCTGCTGAGCGCGGTGCGCGCCCCGGCGCAGACCTGACGGCGCGGCCGCCGGGGGCGCGCGGGGCCCCCGGCGTCACGCGGTGGGCGCGTCGGGGACCAGGGTGTTCTCGGAGCGGCGGCCGGCCAGGTAGTCGGCCACGTTGGCGACGGTGGTGTCGATGATCTGGCCGACCGCGTCGCGCGTGTAGTACGCCTGGTGGGAGGTGACGAGCACGTGCGGGAAGGTCACCAGCCGGGCCAGCGTGTCGTCCTCGACGGCCTCCAGGGACTTGTCGAGGAAGAACACCCCGGCCTCCGCCTCGTACACGTCCAGCCCCACGCCCGCGAACCGGCCCGCGCGCAGTTCCGTGACCAGCGCGTCGGTGTCGATCAGCCCGCCGCGGCTGGAGTTCACCAGGATCGCGTCGTCCCGCATCGTCTTCAGGGCGGCCGCGTCGATGATGTGGTGCGTGGACTCCAGCAGCGGGACGTGGAGGCTGACGAGGTCCGCCTCCGCGAGCAGCGTCTCCTTGTCCACGTACGTCATGCCCAGCTCCAGGCAGGCCGGATTGCGGGCGACGTCCCAGCCCAGCAGGTTCATCCCGAAGCCGTGCGCGATCCGGGTGAAGGCCTCGCCGATCTTCCCGGTGCCGATCACTCCCGCCGTGCGTCCGCGCAGGTCCCGGCCCATGAGGCCGTTCAGCCGGAAGTCGAAGTCGCGGGTGCGGTTGGAGGCCCGGACGATCCGCCGGTTCACGGCCATGGCCAGCGTCCAGGCGAACTCGGCGACCGAGTAGGGCGAGTAGAAGGAGACCCGGCCGACGGTCATCCCGAGCTGCCGGGCCACGTCGAGGTCGATGTTGTTGAAGCCGGTGGAGCGCTGCGCGATCATCCTGGTCCCGCCCGCCGCGAGGATGCGCAGGACCCGGCCGCCCAGGTCGGCGTTGACGCTGGAGGAGACGATCTCGTAGCCGGCCGCGATGGGCGCGGTGTCCTCACTGAGGAAGACGTCGAGGCAGCGCACCTCGTGCTGTCCCGAGAAGGCCCGCTCCATCAGCGGCTTCTCGTCGGCGGTCACTCCGAAGGCCAGGATCTCCACGCGTGCTCCGTACGTCGGACCGGTCGAACCATGGGTCGTTCGTCACGATACGTCCCATGGTTCGGCCACGCCGTGCGGTGCGTGCGGCCCGGTCAGCCGAAGAAGACCCCGACCTCCTCGTACAGGGCGGGGTCCACCGTCTTCAGCTTCGCGGTGGCCTCCGCGATCGGCACGCGGACGATGTCGGTGCCCTTGAGGGCGACCATCTTGCCGAAGTCGCCGTCGCGCACCGCGTCGATCGCGTGCAGCCCGAAGCGGGTGGCCAGCCAGCGGTCGAACGCGCTCGGGGTGCCGCCGCGCTGGATGTGCCCGAGGACGGTCGTACGGGCTTCCTTGCCCGTGCGCGCCTCGATCTCCTTGGCCAGCCATTCGCCGACGCCGGAGAGGCGGACGTGCCCGAAGGAGTCCGTGGTGGCGTCCTTGAGCACCAGCTCGCCGTCGGTGGGCATCGCGCCCTCGGCCACGACCACGATGGGCGCGTAGCTCGCCTTGAAGCGGGAGGTGACCCAGGCGCAGACCCGGTCGATGTCGAAGCGCTGTTCGGGGATGAGGATGACGTTGGCGCCGCCCGCTAGCCCGGAGTGCAGGGCGATCCAGCCGGCGTGCCGGCCCATCACCTCGACGACGAGGACCCTCATGTGGGACTCGGCGGTGGTGTGCAGGCGGTCGATGGCCTCGGTCGCGATGCCGACGGCGGTGTCGAAGCCGAAGGTGTAGTCGGTGGCCGAGAGGTCGTTGTCGATGGTCTTCGGCACGCCGACGCACGGGATGCCGTACTCCTCGTACAGCCGGGCGGCCACGCCCAGGGTGTCCTCGCCGCCGATCGCGACGAGCGCGTCGACCTCGGACTTCGCGAGGTTCTCCTTGATGGAGCGCACGCCGTTCTGCGTCTTGAACGGGTTGGTGCGCGAGGAGCCGAGGATGGTTCCGCCGCGCGGCAGGATCCCGCGGACCTCGGGGATGCCGAGCGGGACGGTGTCCCCCTCGACCGGCCCCCGCCAGCCGTCCTTGAACCCGACGAACCCGTAGCCGTACTCCTGCGTTCCCTTGCGGACGACGGCCCTGATCACCGCGTTGAGCCCGGGGCAGTCGCCGCCGCCCGTGAGTACTCCGACCTTCATGGAATCTCCCTTCGCCATGACGGTCACGCTAGTGGTGACCCAGGTCACAGCAAGGGGCCCGGAGAGGCCAATTCCAGTGAAATCCGGGGGCGTTGCGTACGCGTGTTCACTCGAACGGGGAAGTACGTACGAGCGATGTCACCCGTTACGCGTCGTCGAGGCCGCGCTCTATGGCGTACCGGACGAGCTCCACCCGGTTGTGCAGCTGGAGTTTGCCCAGGGTGTTCTGCACGTGGTTCTGCACCGTGCGGTGGGAGATGACCAGCCGCTCGGCGATCTGCTTGTACGAGAGCCCCTTGGCCACCAGGCGCAGCACCTCGGTCTCCCGGTCGGTCAGCCGCGGGGCCTTCGGCTCGTCGGCGGCGGCGGGCGCCGGGTCCGTCGCCAGGCGCCGGTACTCGCCGAGGACCAGCCCGGCCAGGCCCGGGGTGAACACCGGGTCCCCGGCGGCCGTGCGGCGCACCGCGTCGATCAGCTCCTGGGCCCCGGCGGACTTCAGCAGGTAGCCCGTCGCCCCGGACTTGACGGCCTCCAGGACGTCCGCGTGCTCCCCGCTCGCCGACAGGACGAGCACGCGCAGCGCGGGATCGGCGCCGACGAGCTCCTTGCAGACCTGTACGCCCGGCATGCCCGGCAGGTTGAGGTCCAGGACCAGCACCCGCGGGGCGACGGCGCGGGCCCGGCGGACGGCTTCGGGCCCGTCCCCGGCGGTGGCCACGACGTCGAATCCGGCGGCGGCCAGATCGCGGGCGACGGCGTCCCGCCACATCGGGTGGTCGTCGACGACCATCACCTTGATCGTGCTGGGCTCGTTCTCCGGCTCGGTCACTGGGTCCTCCCCCTCGGTACTTTCAGTTCGACTTCGGTTCCCTGGCCGGGGACCGACACCAGCTCGGCGCTGCCGCCGAGGTCGCGCAGCCGGCCCCGGATGGACAGGGGCACGCCCATCCGGCCCTCGCCGGCCGCCTGGTCGAGCCGGCCGGCCGCGATGCCGGGGCCGTCGTCCCGGACGGTCACGATCACCTCGTCCCCCCAGTCCTCCAGCAGGATCCAGGCCCTGGCCCCCTCCCCGGCGTGCTTGCGCACGTTGTCCAGGGCGGCGCCGACCGCCGCGGCCAGCTCCCGGGCGGCGGGGACCGGCAGCGGCACCGGGGCGCCCGGTTCGGCGAAGCTGACCCGGGACCCGGCGTGCGGGGCGAGGAGCGCGCGCAGGTCCAGCTCGCCCCCGTCCCCGCCCGGCTCCTCGACCTCGTACGTGTCCACCAGCGCGCCCAGCGACTCGTCGTGCGAGACCCGCGAGGGGGGCACCAGCCCGCTGGACACCAGCGTGCGCAGCGCGACTTCCTGCTCGCCCGCCATCCGGCCGAGCTCGGCGGCCTCGCCGCCCAGTTCGGAGCCGCGCCGCTGGACCATGGCGAGGACCTGGAGGACCCCGTCGTGGATGTCCCGGGCGAGGCGTTCGCGCTCGCGGGTGGCGGCCTCGATCTCCAGGGCGCGGGCGAGCGTCGCCTCACTGGCCCGGGCGACCTCGACGACGTAGCCGATCGCGATCGAGGCGACCCAGACCAGCAGGACGTTGTGCAGGGTGTCCCGGGTGGGGTCGCCGCCGTGGATGACGAGGTTGGCGACGGCCACGAAGGTCGAGGCGATGCCCGCCCAGCGCCAGCCGCCCTTGAGCGCGAAGGCGAGGACGGATCCCGCCGTCCAGATGCTGGGGAGGGTGGGGCCGCCGCCCGCGATCCGGTCGTGGCTGTCGGCGAGCGGGGTCAGCAGGATCCCGGCCAGCGCGACGGTGAGGTCGAGGGCGAGGAACCGGCGGGTGCAGGCGGCGGCGGAGGCCGCCCTGCGGCGGGTCACCAGCGTCCAGACGGTGAGCACGGCGAGGTAGCCGGCCGCGGTCCAGGGCCGGTCGAACCCGCGGTACGCGGAGGCGAACAGCAGCACCGCGTACACCATGGTGAGCAACCGGTAGGCGGTCAGGGCGCGCCACAGCGGCTGCTCGACCGACATCCGTACGACGCGCTCGCGCCTGGCCATCTCCCCCACCCCCCGTGCGGGCGCCGGCCGCCCGCCGCTACTCCCCGCCGTCCGTCTTCTCGCCCTTGGCGCCCTTCGCGGCCTTCTCGGCCTCCGCCTTCCCGGCCTTCTCCGCCTTCTCCGCGTCCGCGATCTGCCGCTTGGCGGCCGTCGCGTAGATGTCCACGTACTCCTGGCCGGAGAGCTTCATGATCTCGTACATGACCTCGTCGGTCACCGAGCGGAGGATGAAGCGGTCCCCCTCCATCCCGTGGTAGCGGCTGAAGTCCAGCGGCTTGCCGATCCGGATGCCCGGGCGCATCAGCTTCGGGACGACCTTGCCGGGCGGCTGGATCTTCTCCGTGTCGATCATCGCGACCGGGATCACCGGGGCTCCGGTGGCGAGCGCCACCCGGGCCAGGCCGCCGGGCTTGCCGCGGTAGAGGCGGCCGTCGGGTGAACGCGTGCCCTCGGGGTAAATACCGAACAGCTCCCCGCGTTCGATGACCTCGATGCCGCTCTTGATGGCGGCCTCACCCGCGCCGCGCGCGCCGGAGCGGTCCACCGGGAGCTGGCCGACGCCCTTGAAGAAGGCGGCCGTCAGCTTGCCCTTGACCCCCGGGGAGGTGAAGTACTCGGCCTTCGCGATGAAGGTGACCTTCCGGTCCAGCACGGCCGGCAGGAAGAAGGAGTCGGAGAAGGACAGGTGGTTGCTCGCGAGGATCGCCGGCCCCTCTGCGGGAATGTTCTCGAGGCCCTCCACCCACGGCCTGAACGCGAGCTTCAGGGAACCGCCGATGGAGAACTTCATTGCGCCGTAGATCAACTGATGCGCCTTCCTGTGTCTGTCGAACAGACCTTATCCCGTGGCTCCTCCCGGAGCGGCCCGACGACCCTGGTCGGTGTCACGCCGGTCGCGTACGGTGAAGTCACACAGAGCAACGCACCCGTCAACCCCTTCATGACCAAGGAGATCCTGGTGCCCGTCCTCCCTGGAGCCGAGCCGTTCCGCCACGAGGGCGGAGAGGTCGGCGTCCTCCTCTGCCACGGCTTCACCGGTTCCCCGCAGTCCCTGCGTCCCTGGGCCGAGTACCTGGCCGCGCGCGGGCTGACGGTCTCGCTGCCGCTGCTGCCCGGGCACGGGACGCGCTGGCAGGACATGCAGCTCACCGGCTGGCAGGACTGGTACGCGGAGGTCGACCGCGCGCTGCGGGAACTGCTGGATCGGTGCGAGCGGGTCTTCGTCTTCGGGCTCTCCATGGGCGGGGCGCTGACGCTGCGGCTGGCGGCCAGGCACGGGGACGCGATCAGCGGGATCGTCCTCGTCAACCCGGCCAACAAGGTGCACGACCCGCTGGCCGTCGCCCTTCCGGTGGCCAAGCACTTCATCCGGTCGACGCCGGGCATCGCCAGCGACATCGCGAAGCCGGGCTCGGAGGAGGTCGGCTACGACCGGGTCCCGACCCGGGCCGCGCACTCGCTGCGCAAGTTCTTCCAGCTGGTGGACACCGAGCTGCCGCAGGTGACGCAGCCGGTGCTGCTGCTGCACAGCCCGCAGGACCACGTGGTGCCGCCCGTGGACTCGGCGCGGATCCTGGCGCGGGTGTCCTCGACGGACGTCACCGAGACCCTGCTGGAACAGAGCTACCACGTCGCGACGTTGGACTACGACGCGGAGCGGATCTTCGCGGACAGCTATGCGTTCGTCGGGCGGCTCGCGGAGAGCGTCGGCAGGGAGGGGGCGGCCAGCGGTGGCTGAGCACGAGGAGTCCGCGGGGGGTGTGCCCCCGCTGGACGAGGAGGCGGCGTGGGCCGCGATCGTCGCCGGGTACGGGCAGGAGCCGGCGGACCCGCCGGGCGCCAGGCCGTTCCGGCCGATCGAGAACCTGATGCTGCCGGAGGAGGACGTGAAGCCGGCGCCCCCGGCGCCGGAACCGGACCCTCCGGCTCTGGGGAGCTCGGTGACCTTCGCGCCGGGCGTCGGGGCGATGGCGGGCCCCCGGGACCACACGCCGGCCCCGCCGAAGGACGAGGAGGAGGGCCACTTCGTCCCGCCGGAGCCGGAGCTGCCGCCCGCCGACACCACGGCGAAGTTCGCGTGGCTGGCGGTGGTGGGCGGGCCGGTGCTGCTGTTGCTGGCGGTGCTGCTCCAGTGGGACATGACCTGGTGGCTGACCACCCTGGGCATCGGCGGCTTCCTGGGCGGCTTCGCCACCCTGGTGGCCCGCATGGCGCACGGCGACGACGAGGACGACGACCCGGGCCGCGGCGCGGTGGTCTGACCCCCTCCCGGCGCAGCCGGCCGCCCGGCCGCTGCGCCGGACCGGCCGCCGCGCCGGGCTAGGCCGGGATGCGGAGGGCGGCCAGGACCGGGAGGTGGTCCGTGGCGGTGCGCAGGTCGTGGGAGGTGATCCCGGGCAGGCCGGTGGGGACCCCGCAGGCCAGGACTTCCACCCCCGGGCTGGCGAAGACGGCGTCGATGCGCCGGTCCGGCGCGACCGCCGGGAAGGTCTCCGCACCACCCCAGGGCGCGACCGTCCAGCAGTCCCGCAGGGTTTCCGTGAGGCGCCCGAACGCCGGCCCGCCGGGGGCTTCGTTGACGTCGGCCGCCACGAGCGCGTGCGGCGCCCCCAGCGCCGCGGCCCGTTCCGCCAGGAGCCCCGCCTGCGCGGCCCGCTCCGCCCGGTCCAGGGACAGGTGCGCGCTGACGACCCCGACCCGCGCCGCCCCGAAGCGGACCACCGCCGTGGCGAAGCCCCGCCGGTGGCGGCCCGGCACCGGCGGGAGCAGTACGTCCTCGGTGCGCTCCACGAAGGCCCGTAGCGAGCACAGCAGCAGCGGCCCCGCCGCCGTCGCTCCGCCGCTCAGCACCACCAGGTCGGTCTTCGAGGCCAGCCGCGCCGCGTGCTTGCGCCAGCGGAAGAACCGCGGTGCCTCCTGGACGAAGACGAGGTCGGGCGCGCAGGCGCGGATCACCCGGGCCAGTGCCTCCTCGTCGTCGCGCAGCGAGCGGATGTTGTAGCTGAGGGCCCGGATCACGGCAGAACCGTCGGGCTCCGTAACAGACTTCGGCAGCATGCCCCGCAACATACGCAGAAGCCCGCCGCTCCCCCAAGGGGCGCGGCGGGCGACCGTGCACGTAACCCGTTCTCAGCCCTGGCGCGCCAGGTCCGCCGCGCCGACGAGCCCGGCCTTGCCGCCGAGCTGCGCGGCGAGCACCTGCGCGTGCGGGCGCCACGCGCCGCCGATCAGCCAGCGCTTGAAGGACTTGCGGATCGGGTCGAGGACGAGGTCGCCCTCGTCGGAGACCCCGCCGCCGACGATGAACGCCGACGGGTCGAAGAGGGAGGCCAGGTCGGCGAGACCGGCTCCGGCCCAACGCGCCAGCTCGCGGAAGGAGTCGACGGCCACCGGGTCGCCGGCCCGGGCGGCCTCGCTGATGTGCTTGCCCTCGATGCCCTCGGGGGTGCCGTCGCCGAGCGCGAGCAGGGTCTTCGCGTTCTCGGGGGTGGCGTTGGCGCGCTGCTTCGCGTACCGGACGAGCGCGCGGCCGGAGGCGTACTGCTCCCAGCAGCCCTGGCTGCCGCAGCCGCACAGCAGGCCGTCCGGGACGACCCGGATGTGGCCGAACTCGGCGGCCACGCCGAAGCGTCCGCGCCGGAGCTTGTTGCCGATGATGATGCCGCCGCCCAGGCCCGTGCCGAGCGTGATGCAGATGACGTCCTCGTGGCCCTGGCCGGCGCCGAAGCGGTACTCGCCCCAGGCCGCGCAGTTCGCGTCGTTCTCGACCACGACGGGCAGGCCGATGCGCTGCTCGACCTTGTCCTTGAGCGGCTCGTGGCGCCAGTTGATGTTCGGCGCGAACAGGACGGTGGCGCGCTTGTCGTCCACGTAGCCCGCGGCGCCGATGCCGACGGCGTCGATGGTGTGGTTGCTGCCGACTTCGGAGACGGCGGCGCAGATCGCCTCCGTCACTCCGTCCGCGGTCGGCGGGGTGGGCACCTTGTACGTCTCAAGGATGGTGCCCTCTTCGTCGACCACGCCGGCCGCGATCTTCGTGCCGCCGATGTCGACGCCGATGGTGAGTCCCATTAGTCCCTCGGTTTCCGGTCAAACCCCGCCACGGCCCACCGTACCCGAGGCGGGCGGAGGATCAGTCGAGATCGATCCGCTCGGCCGGGCCCGCTTCGGGGCCCTCGTCGTCCCCGCCGTCGCCGCCGCCGTTGCCGGACGGCCCGTTCGGGGCGGGCGGCTCGTCGCGGGTCCAGCGGCGCTCGTGTCCCTCGACGGCGGAGCGGTAGGCGGCCAGCAGCTCGGACCCGGCGGCGGCCAGGTGGTCGAAGACCTCGGGGTTGCGTTCGACGACGGGCTTGGCGGCGGTCTTGGCCTGGTTGACGAACTGGCGTACGGCGTCCTGGGCGGCGGCGCCGAGCAGCGGGTTGTTCAGGGCGGAGACCTTGTCGGCGACGGCCCCGAAGAGCTTGAACAGTTCCTCGGCGGCCGTGCCGGGGGCGCCGGCGGGCCCGGCCCCGGCGGCCTCGCGCTCCGCCCGGCGGCGGGCCTCCTCGGCGGCGAGGTCCTCGGCGCAGGCCTTCGCCCAGGCGTCGTCGTCGGTGGGGCGGTCGGTGGCCTCGCTCATGGCGGACTCTCCTGCGGCGGCGGGACGTGCGGTGCGGTGCGGTGCGGTACGGGGTACCGCCTCCTTCCGACGGTACCCGAACGGCGGTACGCGGCTCAGCGCGCCCGGGGCCACTGCTGCGGGTCGGGGGTGAAGCGGACGCGCAGGACGCCTTCGTCGAGGGCGGCACCGGAGACGGTGCAGCGGCGCAGCGCCGCGGGCAGGGCGGCGATCCTGCGGTGCGGGCCCACCGCGAGCACCAGCTCGTCGCCGCGCCGGATCAGGTCCAGCTCGCCCTTGCGGGCGCGGGGCAGCGGGATCGCCCAGACCAGCACCCCGTCGGCGGCGAGCCGGTCCTCGACGCTCCAGCGGGGGCGGCCCGGGGCGCCGGCCGGGGCCATGCCGGGGGCGGCGGCGAGCAGCTCCAGGTCGTCGGGGCCCTGCGGGTCCCGGCCGAGGTGGGCCGCCCGGACGACGGGCAGGTCCGGGTCCCGGCCGGCCAGGAAGGCGTCCTGCCGGGCGGCGATCCCGGCCAGCCAGGGGTCGGCGGAGTCCCGCGGGACCAGCCGGTTGGCGACCAGGTCCAGGACGGGCAGCTCGTACAGGGAGAGGCCGAGCACGGCGGTGCGCAGGGCGGCGTCCGCGGCGGGGCCGGGTTCCGCGACCAGCCGGACGGCGGTGGCGGCGTCCTCGACGACGGCCTGGACGGCGGCCAGCTCCTCGTCCCAGCGGGCGGCGGCCTCGTAGAGCCACTGCGCGGGCATCGGCACTCCGGCCAGCTGGGCCAGTACGGGGCGCAGGGCGCGGGCCGCCTGGCGTTCGGCGGGCAGCAGCCGGGCGAGGTAGCGGCGCAGCTGGGCGGGGAGGGCCAGGGTGGTCAGCGCCTGGTGCAGCGGCGGCATGTCCACGACGACGAGGTCGGCGCCGGGGGCGCGGGCCGCCCGGCGCAGGGCGCGCAGCAGGGCGAACTGCTCGGCGCCGGGCAGCTCGGTGAGTTCCTCGGCGCCGAGGGGACGGCCGCCGAGCATGCCGATGAGGGCGGCGCCGCGGTCCTGGAGGGCGGCGAGTTCGCTGCGGAACTCCGCCCCGGAGTCGAGCCGGGGGGCGTGCAGGCCCTCGGGGACGGGGCCGCCGTGGAAGGGGTAGGCCGCGGACAGCAGCACCGCGCGGCGCCCGTCGCGGACGGCGGCGAGCGCGGTGGCCCCGGCGATGGTGCTGCGCCCGGCCCCACCGGGTCCGGTGACCAGCAGGACCTGCGTCATGGTGCTCCTCGTTGTCGGACTCCGGGGGCGGCTCCCGGTCGCCGCCGCGCGGGGGCGGGGGCTTTCCGCCCCCGCTGCCCGGAGAATCCGGACCGGGGCCCGGCGGCGGGCCCCGGTGCGCCCGGGTCGGTGCGGTGCGGCCCGGGCCCGCTCCCCGCCCGGACGTACGGCGCGCCGGAGCGCGCGCCCCGGGCGCCCGTGGCCCGGGCCGCGGCGGGGCCGGATCGGACCGGGCGGCGCCGGACGCCCCGGCCGGGCCGGGGACGGGGGTGTACGGGCGGGGTGGGGTGGGCGGCCTCAGGCGGCCTTGGACTCGACGCGCTTCTTCAGGCCCGCCAGCGCGCGGTCGATGATGACCTTCTCCGCCTTGCGCTTGATCATGCCGAGCATGGGGATCTTGACGTCCACCGTCAGCTGGTAGGTGACCTCGGTGCTGCGGCCGCCCGCCAGCGGGGCGAGCCGGTAGGAGCCGTCCAGCTGCCGCAGCATCTGGGACTTGTCCAGGGTCCAGCTGACCTCGTCGGTGCCGGTCCAGCGGTAGGCGAGGGTGTGGTCGTCCTTGATCGCGCCCGCGTCGAGCAGCAGCCGCACCTTGGCCGCGCGGCCCTCGGCGTCGGTGGCCAGCACCTCGGCCTCCTTCACCTCGCCGGTCCATTCGGGGTAGCGGGCGAAGTCGGCGATCACGGCCATGACGTCGGCCGGCGCGGCCGCGATCGTGATGCTCGAGCTGGTGTGTTCCGCCATCGCGGTCGCTCCTCCGGGGAGTGTTCGACAAGTGTGCGGGCGGCCCCCGGCCGCCGCGTGAAGGCTACCGTGCGTGCGGGCGCCACCACGGCCGCCCCTCTCACCACTCCAGGGCCCACGGCCGCCCGGTCGCCGCGAAGTGGCCGACGTTGACGCACTCCGTGCCGCCGATCCGGACCCGCCGCGCCAGCGGCTGGTGGACGTGCCCGAACAGCGCGTACCGCGGCCGGGTCCGCCGGATGGCGGCCAGCAGGGCCTCGCTGCCCCGCTCGAAGCGGCGGGCGACGGTGTCGTAGCAGAGCTCGGGGACCTCCGGCGGGATGTGCGAGCACAGCACGTCCACCTCGCCGAGGGCCTCCACCTTGGCGGCGTACTCCTCCTCGTCGACCTCGTAGGGCGTGCGCATCGGCGAGGGCAGGCCGCCGCCGACGAAGCCGAAGACGCGACCGCCGATCTCCACGCGCTGGCCGTCGAGGACGGTGGTGCCGGGTCCGGCGTACTCGGACCACAGACCCGGGATGTCGACGTTGCCGTAGGTGGCGTACGTGGGGGTGGGGAAGGCGGCGAACATCCGGGCGTACTGGCGGCGTACGGCTTCCTCGATCAGGCGGTCCCTGTCCAGCCCCTCCCACAGCCTGCGGCCGAATTCCCTCGCCTCCGCGAAGCGCTTCGCGGTGCGCAGTTCGACGATCCGGTCGGCGTTCTCGATGCCGAAGAGGTCGGGGAAGATGCCGCGCGAGTGGTCGGCGTAGTCGAGGAAGAGCACCAGGTCACCGAGGCAGACGAGGGCGTCGGCGCCCTCTTTGGCCCGGGCGAGGGCTTCGGTGTTGCCGTGGACGTCGCTGACGACGTGGACCCGCGTACGACTCTTCGTGCCACCCATGCGGCCACCCTAGGGGCGCCGGGGCCCGGCCCGGTAGAGGGACCCCCGCAGGCGGCCGGACCTGCGGTTACTTCCGAGTCGCGAAGGGGGTCGACTACTGTCGGCACGGCGGTTGCGGGTCCGCCGGTGTCCGGGCGGAGTCCGGCGATGTACAGAATGTGACGCACGGAACATCTGGCCTGTTCCCCCTATCCGGAACCCACTACCGGTGGGTAACGTCCGGTCGGTCCACACGGTGGCGATGGCGCCCAGAGGAGCAGCAGTCTTGCGCGAGTTCAGCCTTCCGGCCCTGTACGAGGTCCCTTCGGACGGGAACCTGACGGATCTCGTCCGCCGCAACGCCTCCCAGCATCCCGACACCGCCGTCATGAGCCGCAAGGTCGACGGCCGGTGGCAGGACGTGACCGCGACGGAGTTCCTCGCCGAGGTGCGGGCCACCGCCAAGGGCCTGATCGCCGCGGGCGTCGAACCCGGCGACCGGGTCGCCCTGATCTCCCGCACCCGCTACGAGTGGGTGCTCCTCGACTTCGCGATCTGGACCGCGGGCGGCGTCACCGTCCCCGTGTACGAGACGAGCTCCGCCGAGCAGGTCCAGTGGATCCTCGGGGACTCCGGCGCGGTCGCCGTCATCGCGGAGAGCCCCGCGCACAGCGCGACCGTGGCCTCCCTGCGCGACCGACTGCCGGAGCTGCGCGAGGTCTGGGAGATCGAGCGGGACGCCCTGGCCGCCCTGAAGACCGCGGGCGCCGCCGTCACCGACGCCGAGGTGGACGCGCGCAGCGCCCTCGCCAACGCCGACGACCCCGCCACCATCGTCTACACCTCGGGCACCACCGGCCGCCCCAAGGGCTGCGTGCTGACCCACCGCAACTTCTTCGCCGAGTGCGGCAACGTGGTGGAGCGCCTGAGCCCGCTCTTCCGGACCGGCGAGTGCTCCGTGCTGCTGTTCCTGCCGGCCGCGCACGTCTTCGGGCGCCTGGTGGAGGTGGCGGCCGTGCTGGCACCGATCCGGCTGGGCTGCGTACCGGACATCAAGAACCTGACGGACGAGCTCCAGTCGTTCCGGCCCACCCTGATCCTCGGGGTGCCGCGCGTGTTCGAGAAGGTCTACAACTCGGCGCGCGCCAAGGCCCAGGCCGACGGCAAGGGCAGGATCTTCGACGCGGCCGCCGACACGGCCATCGCCTACAGCCGGGCGCTGGACGCCCCGGGCGGCCCGTCCTTCGGTCTGCGCCTCAAGCACAAGATCTTCTCCAAGCTGGTCTACGGCAAGCTGCACACGGTCCTCGGCGGGCGCGGCGAGTACGCGATCTCCGGCGGCGCGCCGCTGGGCGAGCGGCTCGGGCACTACTTCCGCGGCATCGGCTTCACGGTGCTGGAGGGCTACGGCCTGACCGAGTCCTGCGCGGCCACGGCCTTCAACCCGTGGGACAAGACGAAGATCGGTACGGTCGGCCAGCCGCTGCCGGGCTCGGTGGTGCGCATCGCGGACGACGGCGAGGTGCTGCTGCACGGCGAGCACATCTTCAAGGAGTACTGGAAGAACGAGAGCGCGACCGCCGAGGCGCTGACCGACGGCTGGTTCCACACCGGCGACGTCGGCACCCTCGACGAGGACGGCTACCTCGCCATCACGGGCCGCAAGAAGGAGCTCATCGTCACGGCGGGCGGCAAGAACGTCGCCCCCGCGGTGATCGAGGACCGGATCCGGGCGCACGCGCTGGTCGCGGAGTGCATGGTGGTCGGCGACGGGCGGCCGTTCGTGGCGGCGCTGGTCACCGTCGACGAGGAGTTCCTGGTCCGCTGGGCCGCGGAGAACGGCAAGCCGGCCGGGGTGACGGCGGCGGAGCTGCGCGAGGACGCGGAGCTGATCGCCGCCGTCCAGAAGGCCGTCGACGACGGCAACGCGGCGGTTTCCAAGGCGGAATCGGTGCGGAAATTCCGCATCCTCGGCTCCCAGTTCACTGAGGAGTCGGGCCACATCACGCCCTCGCTGAAGCTGAAGCGGAACGTGGTGGCCAAGGACTTCGCGGACGAGATCGAGGCGCTGTACCGGGGCTGAGCCGCCCCGGACCTCGCCGGGGCCGGCGCGCTAGCGGGGGTCCTCGGCGAGGATCCGGGCCATGTTCCGCTCCGCGAGGGCGGTGATGGTGACGAACGGGTTCACCCCGAGCGACCCCGGTACGAGCGAGCCGTCGACGACGTACAGCCCCTGGTAGCCCTTGGCGCGGCCGTAGGCGTCCGTGGCCTCGCCGAGGACGCAGCCGCCCAGCGGGTGGTAGGTGAAGTCGTCGGCGAAGGCCCTGTTGCCGCCGAAGAGGTCGTAGCGGTAGATCGTGAAGTTGGCCCGGTTGACGCGGTCGAAGAGGTTCTTGGCCGCCCGCACCGCCGGGGCGTTCTGGTCGCGGCGCCAGTTGAGCCGCGCCGAGTCGGTGGCGGCGTCGTAGGTGAAGTGGCCGCGCTCCGGGTTCTTGGTGATGGCCAGGTACATCGAGATCCAGTGCTCGAAGCCCATCGGGAGCGGGGCGATCTCGGCGAAGACGGGGTTGGCGGCGTTGTCCCAGTCGTCGATGCCCAGGGCGGGCATGGTGGCCTGGTTGGCTCCGACGGTGTCCCACAGGTGGTTGGCGCGGGCGGTCATGACGTTGCCGTTGGGGCCCCAGCCGAGACCTACGCGCTCGCTCAGCGCGGGCAGCGTGCCGCGCTCGCGGGCGCGCAGCAGGATCTCGGTGGTGCCGAGGCTGCCGGCGCCGAGGAAGAGCTGCCTGCAGCCGAGTTCGCGGACCTGGGTGACCTTTCCGGTGACGTCGCTGGTCCGCACGGTGAGGACGTAGCCGCCGGCCGGGTCGGGGCGGACGCCGACCACGCGCTGCATGGTCTCGATGGTGACGTTGCCGGTGCCGAGGGCGGCGGCCAGGTAGGTCTTGTCCACGCTCTTCTTGCCGTGGTTGTTGCCGTAGATGACCTCCCCGGCGAGGGCCGACCTGGTGGCGGTGCCGGCGGCCTCGCGCTGCATGTACGCGAAGTCGTAGACGTTGGGCACGAAGGTGGTCTTCAGGCCGGTGTTCTGGGCGTGCTTGCGGGAGATCCGGGCGAAGCGGTACCACTCCGTGGACTCGAACCAGGCGGGGTCGATGTCGTTGACGCCGAGCATGGCGCGGGCGCGCGGGTAGTACGTGCCGTACATCTCGTCGGCGTCGACCTGGGGCAGGACCTCGGTGAAGTACGAGCGCCTCGGGGTGGGCGACATGCCGCCGTTGACGAGTGAGCCGCCGCCGACGCCGCGGCCGACGTAGACGGACATGTCGCCGTAGTTCACCCGGTCCAGGACGCCGGGGTAGGGGCTGATGTCGCGGTTGACCACGTCGAGCCAGAGGAACTGGGCGAGCGGCGCCTCGGTGCGGTTGCGGAACCACATGGAGCGCTGGTCGGGCGCGGAGGTGGAGGGGAAGACCTTCCCGTCGGGCCCGGGGGTGTCCCACAGCCGCCCCATTTCGAGGACGACGGTACGCACCCCCGCCTGCCCGAGGCGCAGCGCGGCGACGGCGGACCCGTAGCCGGATCCGACGACGATGGCGGGCGCGTACTGCGCGGCGGGGGGTTCGGCGGCGGCCGCCGAGGAGAGCCCGATGCGGGTGAATCCGAGGGCCGCCGCGGTCTGGAGTGCGCCGATGCCCAAGAGGTGACGGCGCGTCAGGTTGGGTGTCATGGCCGCATCATGAGCGGATTCCGCCCAACCGGCCATAACCCGCACTGACATGTATGTGAGTGACAGTCAGACATGGCTCGACCGTAGGCCGGAGCCCGCCCGGGCCCGTCCGGTTCGCCGGAGCGCGCCCGCGCCGGGCGCCGGGGAGCGATAATCCCCCCCCGCCCGCCGGGCACCGGGGCGGCGCCCGGCGGACGTACGCCTACAGCAGCTCGCGCAGGCGGTCCGCGAGGAGGTCCCAGCGCCACTTCTCCTCGACCCAGGCGCGGCCGCGCGCGCCCATGCGCGCGCGCAGTTCCGGGTCCTGGAGGAGGGCGACGATCCGCTCGGCGGCCTCGTCCGGGGAGCCGCCGCGCACGACCCAGCCGGTCTCCCCGTCGAGCACCGCGTCGGGCGCGCCGCCCGAGTCGCCCGCGACCACCGGCAGGCCCGTCGCGGAGGCCTCCAGGTAGACGATCCCGAGCCCCTCCACGTCCAGTCCGCCCCGCCGGGTCCGGCACGGCATCGCGAAGACGTCACCCGCGCCGTAGTGGGCCGGCAGCTCCTCCCAGGGGACCGCCCCGGTGAAGACCACCGACTCCGCGACCCCGGCGCGGGCGGCCAGCGCGCGCAGGTCCGCCTCGTACGGGCCGCCGCCCACGACCAGCAGCACCGCGTCCGGCACGGCCGCCAGGATCCGGGGCATGGCCTCGATCAGGGTGTCCTGCCCCTTGCGCGGGACCAGCCGGGATACGCACACGGCCACCGGCCGGCCGGTCAGGCCCAGCCGGGCCCGGACCTCGGCGCCGCCCGATCCGGGGTGGAAGGTCTTCTCGTCCACCCCCGGCGGCAGTTGGACCATCCGGGCCGCCGCCCGCTCCGTGACGGCGGAGGCGATCCGCGCACGCGTGTACTCGCCCAGGTAGGTCAGGGTGTCGGTGCCCTCGCCGATCCGCCGCAGCAGCTGCCGCGCGGCCGGCAGCTGCGCCCAGCCCGCCTCGTGCCCGTGGGTGGTGGCGACCAGCCGCCGGGCACCCGCCCGGCGCAGCGCCGGGCCCATCAGCCCGAGCGGGGCGGCCGCCCCGAACCACACCGAACCGCAGCCGTGTTCGCGCAGCAGGGACACCGCCCGGCGGGTCACCCGGGGCGTCGGCAGCAGCATGGTGGTGCGGTCGCGCACCACCGGGAAGGGCTGCTCGGCGTCGAAGGCGGCGGTGGCCGCCCGGCCCTCGGCTCCGTGCTTCCAGGTGGAGGCGTAGACGACGACCTGTTCGGGGTCGAGGCGCAGCGCCATGTTGTGCAGGAAGGCCTGGATGCCGCCCGGGCGCGGCGGGAAGTCGTTGGTCACGATCAGCGTCTTGTGCATCGCTGCCAACGTACCGGACGGCGTCAGCCCAGTTCGTGGCGCAGGGCCTCCTGCCAGGCCCGCGTCAGCCCCTGCCGGTCCGTGCCCAGTACGGTTTCCAGCGCGGCCGGCAGCGACTCGCGGCCCGCCCGTTCGTAGAGCCGTACGAGGGCCGCCGCGCCCCAGCGGTCCGCGATGAGACGGCAGGCCAGCCAGGCGCCCTCGTAGGCCCGGGCGGCGGCCTCCTGGTCGCCGCCGAAGGCGAACGCGGCGTCGGCCGGGAGCTCCCCGGGCGGTCCCCCCTCGCGGACGGCGCGGGCGAGGGCGGGCGCCGCCTCGGCCGGGGTGAGCGGGCCGTCCCGGTAGGCGACCCAGTCGGCGAAGCCCTCGGACAGCCACTGCGGGGTCCCGGCCGTGGTGGCGCCGCGGGTGGCGACGTGGGTGGCCTCGTGGGTCAGGACGACGTCCTTGCCCGCCGCGCCGAGCTGCGCGTACCCCTCCGGGTTGATCACGATCCGGTCGGCCGGGGCCGGTCCGCCGCCGATGCTGCCGGTGGTGACGGCGCCCAGCCCCCGGTAGGTGGCGGCGGGCTTCCCGAGCAGCGCGGCCATCGCGTCCAGCGAGCCGGGGACGAGCACCACCACCCGGCGCGCCCACGCGTCCGGCCAGGCGGCGCTCACTGCGGGCACCGCCCGGTCGGCCTCCCGGCCCACCTCGGCCAGTGTCGCGGGGCTCTGCCCGACGCCGAGCACCAGGGAGGCGGCGCCCCGTACGGCGGCCACCTCGCCCTGGTCCCACAGCTGCGGGGGCGCCCCGGGGGCGGGCCCGTCGGAGGTCACCTTCCAGGCGGCGCCCTCCCGGGTCAGCTCCACCGCGCGGGCGGACCTGGCGGGGGCCCCGTCGTAGCCGGCCAGCCGGTAGCGCAGGGCGGCGCGCACGTGGGCCCGTACGCCGTCCAGCCGGACGGAGCCGACCTCGTAGGTCCAGCCCTCCAGCGGGATCCCGGCGAGCCGCGCGGGCGGGGTCCGCGACCAGGCGGCGACGGCCTCCCGGACCCCGGCCTCCTCGCCCCCGCGCCCGGCGGGCCGCCCGCACGCCACCAGCGGCAGCAGGCAGAGCAGCAGCGCGAGGAGGCGCGGGACGGTGCGGATCGGGCTCACCCGCCCGATCGTACGCAGGCCCCGCCCGTCCCCCACGGGCGGCGGCACGGTCCGGCGGAGCCGTCTTAGGGCCGGGTCACCGAGGAGACCGGCATCATCCCGACGGGGTCGTAGCGCACCCGGGCGCCCGGGTAGGGGGCGTGCACCACCTGACCGTTGCCCACGTACATGCCGACGTGGCTGGCGTCCGAGCGGTACGTCACCAGGTCCCCGGGCTGGGCCTGCGAGAGCGGCACCTGGCGGCCCGCGTACCGCTGGGCCTGCGACGTGCGCGGCAGGGAGACCCCCGCCTGCCGGTAGGACCACACCATCAGCCCGGAGCAGTCGAAACCGGAGGGGCCGGTGGAGCCCCATACGTACGGCCGTCCGACGGCCGCCCGGGCCGCCATCACGGCCGTCATGGCGCGGCCCGAGGCGTGGCCGCCGCCCCCGGCGAAGGAGGGGTCCGGCAGCACGCCGGGGCGGCCGCCCGAGCGGGAGGCCCGCTCGAAGTCGGCCCGCTCCCCCGAGGGCATGGCGTCGAGCAGCTGCCGGGCGGCGGCGAGCTTCGCCGTGACGGAGCGCTTCTGGGTGGCCACCTCGGTGCGCAGGGCCTCCAGCTCGGAGAGCTTGCGGGTGGCCTCCTGGCGCTGCTGGCCGATCCGGCGCTGCTCCTCGCGCAGTTCGCCCAGCTGCTGGGCCTGGCGGCCGCTGAGCCGGTTCAGGACGGCCGACTTGTCGAGGTAGTCCCCGGGGTCGTCGGACAGCATCAGCTCGACCGTCGGGTCCAGGCCGCCCGAGCGGTACTGGGCTCCGGCGAAGGCGCCGAGAACCCCGCGCATGGTGTTGATGCGCTCCTGGCCGCGGGCGACCGCGTCCTGGGCCCGGCTGATCTCGGCCCGCAGCCGGTCGGCCTTCTCGCCCGCCTCGTTGAACCGCTCGGTGGCCTGTTCGGCCTCTTCGAAGAGGCGGTCGACCTGGGCGCGGGAACCGGTGGAGGGGGCCGGCGGGAGTCCGGGGGACGCCTGGGCGGCGGGTGCGCCCGTCAGGGCCACGGCGGCGGTGGCCGCGGCGGCGGTCAAGACGGTGACCTTGGTGCTCCGGTCGAGGCCGCTGAGGCCGGTCCGGCGATGGGACGCCACGTGGAACCGCTCCCTTCCGCTGCGCGGGGCCCGGGTCCGCCCTCCGTGGACGGCCGTGTGCCGGGTTCCGCGGTGGCAGACAGTAGCCGCGCCACCACGCACCGGCCAACGACCGGCGCGGGGCGCACATGCCGGAGCCCCGCCTCAGACGCAGGTCACCGGCGGGGCACGGGGTCAGGGCGGCTCCGCGCAATTCGCCCGGATGGGCGGTGTGCGGCGCGTCCCGGCGACGGGGCGGGCGGGGCGGAGCGGGTCAGCCGACGCGGACGCCGAACTGGAAGGGCATGTTCTTCATGGCCTCGTAGCGGACGCCGCCGGTGGGGTTGGAGGCGTGGAAGACCTGGCCGTTGCCGGCGTAGAGGCCCACGTGGTGCAGGTCGTCGTAGAAGAAGACCAGGTCGCCGGGCTGGAGCTGGCTCATGCCGATGCGCGTGCCGTCGTTGACCTGGGTGTAGGTGGTGCGGCTGATGTCGACGCCGGCCTGCGCGTAGGCCCACTGCGTCAGTCCGGAGCAGTCCCAGGAGTCGGGGCCGGTGTCGCCCATGTGGTACCGGTCGCCCTTCTGGGTCAGCGCGGCGGCGAGCGCGTCGGCGGCCCGGCCCGAGCCCTTGACGGGGCCCCCGCCCGATCCCGCTCCGGCCCCGGGCTTGGCTCCGCCGCCGCCGTTCGCGGCGTTCGCGGCGCTCTCGCCGTCCTTGGCCGCCTCGCTCTTGAGCTGCCCGCGCTCCTCCGCGGTCAGCGAGTTGAGCTGGGCCTGGGCGTCCGCGAGCTTGTCCTGGGCGGTCTTCTTCTTCTCGGCCAGCTCCTTGCGGGTGGCGTCGAGGTCGGCGAGCTTGCCGGTGGCCTCCGCGCGCTGCTGGGCGAGGCTGCGCTGCTTGGCCTGGATCTTGGATATCGCCTCGACCTGCTTGCCGCTCAACTGCTGGAGCGTGGAGGCCTTGTCGAGGTAGGTCTCCGGGTCACCGGACAGCAGCAGCTCCACCGACTGGTCGAGGCCGCCGCCGCGGTACTGGGCGGTCGCCATCGAACCGAGGGTGTTGCGCAGGCCGTTGAGCTCGTCCTGGCCGCGGGCGACCTGGTCCTGGAGCTGCGCGATCTCCTTCTCCAGCTTGTCCTGGCGGTCCTTGGCGGCGTTGGCCTTCTCGCCCGCCTGCTCGGACTCCTCGTAGAGGGCGTCGACCTTGGATTTGACCTCGTCCTTGCCGGGCTTGTCCGGCGCGGCCATGGCCGACTGGGAGGAGAGGGCGACGGCCGCGGTGGCGAGGGCCGTGAGCACGCTCACGCGCGTACGGGTGGGCGGCTTGGGACGACGGTGGGACGCCACGAGAGCGAGCTCCTTCTTCCTGGAGCCGCCGAAGACGGTCGGGGGCTCGGCAGCGCGCCTCCGCCGTCACCCCGAATGAGTGAACTACCGCACGAAGGTTTGAACTGACCCTAGTGACCTGCCTGTGATCAGTTCAAATCCCCGCGAGAAAAATTCCGCTTCGGGACCGGCCTTTTTACCCGCGGCCCACGCTGCGTGCCGGGGAGTTGACGGTGCGTCCCCCACTCCGGGCGCCAATTCCGGCATTGCGCGCAGCAGTTACGAAAGCCGCCAAAGCCCCGTCGGTTACGAAACCCTCGACAGCCGCTTCAGCAGCAGCGCCGACGTCACCGGCCGTGCCCCCGCCTTCGCCACCCCGTCGGCCACCTCCCGGTCCGTGGAGACCACGACCACCGGACGGCCGGACGGCTCGGCCCGCACCAGCTGGCGGATCAGCTCGTCGGCCGTCACCCCGGCCTTGGAGAACAGCACCCGCACCCCGCGCGGCGGGGCGAGCAGCACCGGGGCCGCCAGCTCCGCCCCGTCGAACACGCAGGTCATCTCGGCGCCCGTCTGCGCGGCCAGCATCGACAGCCCGCCCAGCAGCCGCAGCCGCTGCTTCTCCAGCGGCATCGTCGGGTACCCGGTCTTGGTCACGTTGTAGCCGTCGACCACCAGGTGCGCCTGGGGCAGCGCCAACAGCTGGTCCAGCAGAGCCGGATCGGTCTCCGACAGGGCGCGCGCCGCGATGTCCTTCGGCGTCATCCGGCCCGGCTCCACGGCCTCCACCGTGTCGGCCGGGCGCGTCGACAGCGGCGGCAGCGCCAGTTCGCGGCGCAGCCCCGCCGCCGCGTCCAGCACCGTGTCCAGCAGCAGCCGCAGCCGCATGTCCTCGATGCTGCGCCCCTCGCGGGTGGCCCGGCGCGAGGTCTCCAGCGCCGACTCCACCTCCGCCAGCCGGGACTTGAGCCGCCGGGTCTCGCTCTCGGCGGCCGCCACCTGCGCGGCCGCCTCGGCCCGGAACCCGTCGATCTCCGCCGTCACCTTCCGCAGCGCCGCCTCGCCCCGCTTGACGTCGCTCAAGGCACTGCGCAGCTTGCGCTGAAGCGATTCCGCTTCCTTGCGGGAGGCCTCCAGGTCGACCCGCACCTGGTCGCCGCCGGAGCGCTGCTGCTCCCTGGCCTGGGCCAGCTCCCCGCGCAGCCGTTCGACTTCCCGGCGGGTCTCGTCGCCGACCCGCTCGGCGTCGGCGCGCTGCGCCTCCTCGCCCGCGGCGGCCACCAGCTTCACCCAGCCGGCCGGACGCAGCACGTACGCGGCGGCCGCCACGTCCAGCGGGTCCGCCGCGGCCGGCGGGGCTCCGGCGTCCAGCGCGCCCGCCAGCTCCGGCTGCGCCTCGCGCAGCTTCTCCGCGACCCGGCTGCGGAAGGCGCCGTCCGTCTCCACGGCGGCCGCCATGGCGTTCCCGGCGAACTTGGCCCGCCGGGTCGGGGTGAAACGGGCGTACTGGCGCAACTGCGCCGGAAGGTCCGCGACCGTCAGTCCGCCGAAGGCGTCCGAGACGAGCGCGACGACCCGGCGCCGCACGCCTTCCGGCAGCGGGCGGTCGAGCACCTCGGCGGCGTCGCCGGCCGCGTCGGCCGGCTCAGCGCCGCTTGCTGGCTCCACAATCCGTCACCCCTACCGTGATCTACTGTGGGCCCGGCTCCCTCAGGAGCCGGTGCCCGGCCTGTCCACGAGCTCGATCTGGTCCACCGCGTTGCACCAGCGACATCGCACCGACTCGATGGTCTCACTGACCACCTCGCGCTCCTCGACCTTGGGCTCCCCGGCGAGGTCCAGGTGGACGTACTCGACGGCCTTCGACGAACGGGTGACGTCGAACCGCGTGAGGTTGCCGCACAACGTGCAGCGCCACCGGGTGGTGTCGGTCGGCAGGGGAACCGTCATCGGGCCGCACTCTCCTTCGTAGCTCATTCAATCAAAGCGTTCCCGGCCCCGCGTTGCGCTCGCGGACCGCAGCACGTAACCCTACGGCCTGGCAACGCCCCCGGGCGGGTGCTCCTGCGTCATGCTCTGTCGCATGATCGTAAAGTGGCTGACGGTCCGCGAGGCCGCCCGGGGCCCGGTGGTCACCTACGCGCTGATCGCCGGCTGCTGCCTGGCGTTCGTGCTCGGCCCGGCCTCCGGCCTCAATCCCTCCTACGGCACGGGCGAACGCCTGCTGGACTCGGGCACGCGGTACTTCCAGCACTGGGGCGTGGTCCCCGACGAACTGTTCTCCGGGGCCGGACGCCCGCTGCTGACCCCGCTGACCGCGCTCTTCGTCCACGGCAGCTGGCTGCACCTGCTCGGGAACATGCTCTTCCTGCACGTCTTCGGCGCGATGACGGAGGAACGGATGGGCCGGGCGCCGTTCCTCGTCTTCTACGTGTGCACCGGATATCTGGCGCTGGCGGCGTACGCGGCGGCCAACGCCTCCTCCGACCAGACGCTGGTCGGCGCGTCGGGAGCCATCTCGGCGGTGCTCGGGGCCTTCCTCTGCCTCTTCCCGAAGGCGCGGGTGACGAGCCTGTTCCCGTTCCTGCTCTTCCTGCCGCTGCGCTTCCCGGCCTGGATCGTGCTGATGTTCTGGTTCGCCCTGCAGTGGCTGGCCGCGCAGCGCGCGGAGAGCGGGCCCGGAGTGGCCTACCTGGCCCACGTGGTGGGCTTCTCCGTGGGCTTCCTCTACGCGTGGGCGCGCTATCGGCGTACGACTAGAGTGAGGAGACCAGTGACTGCCGGCGAGGGAGACAGCCAACCGTGATCACCGCGATCGTGCTCATCAAGACCAGCGTGGACCGCATCCCCGAGATCGCCGAGTCCATCGCCGCGCTGGACAGCGTCAGCGAGGTCTACTCCGTCACCGGCACGTACGACCTGATCGCACTGGTCCGCGTGGCCCGCCACGAGAACCTGGCCGACATCATCCCCGGCCGCATCAGCAAGATCCCGGGCGTCGAGGCGACCGACACGCACGTGGCGTTCCGCACCTACTCGCAGCACGACCTGGAAGCCGCGTTCGCCATCGGCCTGGACGCGTAACGCCCGGCCGGTCCCGGGCCCGGGGCCTCACAGCCCCGGCAGAGCCTCCGCCGACCGGGCGGTCCGGCCCTCCTGGAGCCGGAAGAGGTAGCCGCGCAGGTACCCCTCCAGCTCGCCGTCGATGTGGGACACGTACGCGCGGGCCCCGCCCGCCGCCTCCCGCTCGTCGGCGCGGGCCGACACCGACCAGGTCCGGTCCAGGCGGACGGCCCACTCCCGCACCCGCCGGCGGTCCCGCCACCAGTCACGGACGAGTTCCGGGGTCCAGTACGCGTCCCCGTCTCCTCCGTAGGCCCCGAAGACCTCGCACTCGCCCGCGCAGATCAGCTCGTACGCCTCCCGCGGCGAGCGGGGCTGGCGGTAGACGAACTCCTGGCCGTCGCCGTCGTCGTCGTACAGCACGTGCGCGGGCGCGCACCCGCGCCCCGTCCAGCAGGTGTCCGTCTCCGCCGCGTAGAACGGGCCCGGCACGCTGCGCCAGTCCCGTCGGGCCCACGGGTGGTGTACACGTCCGGCGGGACCGCTCCAGTCGTGCCGCACCGGGCCGCGGCGCGGGTCCCACTGGGGCAGCGGCTTGCCCACGATCGCCCGGACGGTCGGCAGGGGGTCCCAGTAGGTCATGACCGCAGCGTGTCAGACCGCCGGGACGCAGCGGCCCTCTTCCGTGCGGTACTGCCACTTGGCGCCGTCCGCGACGAGCTCCTTCACCGCGCGCACGAACCGCTCGACGTGCTCGTCGGGGGTGCCCGCGCCGAAGCTGACGCGGATCGCGTTGAGCGAGCGCTCCCCCGGCGCCGCCTCCGGCGCACCGCACTCGCCCGGCTCCTGCGGCTCGCTGCCGAGCAGGGTGCGGACCAGCGGATGGGCGCAGAAGAGGCCGTCGCGGACGCCGATGCCGTACTCGGCGGACAGGGCCGCGGCGAAGTGGGAGCTGTTCCAGCCGTCGACCACGAAGGAGATCACGCCGACGCGCGGGGCGTCGTCCCCGAAGAGGGACAGGACCCGGACGGCCGGGACCTCGGCCAGGCCCGCGCGGACCTTCGCGATGAGGTGGTTCTCGCGGGCGACGAGGCCCTCGAACCCGGCCTCCTTCAGGGCCCGGCAGGCCGAGGCGATGGAGTAGACGCCGATGACGTTCGGGGAGCCGGCCTCGTGGCGGGCGGCGGTGGTGTGCCACTCGACGTCGACGCCGCCGTCCTCGCGGCGGGCCACCGTACGGGAGGCGCCGCCGCCCGCGAGGTAGGGCGGGGCCTGCTGGAGCCAGTCGGCGCGGCCGGCGAGCACGCCCGAGCCGAAGGGGGCGTACAGCTTGTGGCCGGAGAAGGCGATCCAGTCGACGTCCAGCTCCTGGACGGACACGGGGTGGTGCGGCGCCAGCTGGGCGGCGTCCAGGACGATCCGCGCGCCGTGGGCGTGCGCGGCGGCGGCCAGCTCCTTGACCGGCCACAGCTCGCCGGTGACGTTGGACGCCCCGGTGACGCACACCAGCGCCGGGCCGTAGGGGTCGCGGTCGGCGAGCGCCCGCTCCAGCGTCGCGACGGCCTGGTCCGGGGTGCGGGGGGCGTTCAGGTAGGTGACCTGCGCGTCGCCCCAGGGCAGCAGCGAGGCGTGGTGCTCGGTCTCGAAGACGAAGACCTGGCAGCCGGCCGGGAGGACGGCGGCCAGCAGGTTCAGCGAGTCGGTGGTCGACCGGGTGAAGACCACCTGGTCGGCGGGGCGGCAGTCCAGGAACTCGGCGACCGCGACGCGGCTCTGCTCGAACAGGTCGGTGGACAGCTGGGAGAGGTACCCGGCCCCGCGGTGCACGCTGCCGTAGTAGGGGGCGTACGCGGCCACGTCGTCCCAGACCCGCTGGAGCGCCGGGGCGCTGGCCGCGTAGTCGAGGGCGGCGTAGGTGACCTCGCCACCGGTCACGAGCGGCACGGTGACGTCCCGGCCGAGGACCGGCAGCGGCGCGGCACAGGCGGGGTCGACGCCGGCGTCGGCGCAGGCGGCAACGGAGTCGGCGGCGGTGGCGGTGGCGTTCAGGGTTGCGGACATGGCGGTGTCTCCCGGCAGGCAGGGCTGAATGGCTTCGTTGTTCGGCCCGTACGCGGGTACGGCTCGGCGGCCGGCCACAGGGGTACGGGGAGAGCCTCGGAAGGACATGGGGGTACGCCGCGGCGACCCTGTTCCGAGGGGTGAAGAAGGGGCGGAGTCGCCCTATCGCATTCGCTTGCTCACGGAAAAAGCTCCTCGAAGACCCAGGACCCCTGGTATCGAGGGATCCGCGCTTGCCGTAGACCTCGCTGCCTACGACCTGGTCATCACCCGGGGCACCCCGCCACGGAAGGAGGGTTGCCGGACAGCGAGCCGGGGCCAAAACGCTGTCACTCGTGACCTGGTCAGCATCCTGCCACAAGATCCCCCGCGCACAAGACCCCGGTCCACCATGTGGACCGGGGTCTCGCGGGAACGGCGCTCCGGCCGTCGCGGGTCAGGCGTTGCTGGCGGCCACCCAGCGCTCCAGCGCCGCCCGGGCCGAACCCGAGTCGATCGACTCGGCCGCACGGGCGATGCCCGCCGCGATCTGCTCCTCCAGCGAGCCGGTGCCCGGGTCCAGCGCCACCAGGGCAGCCGCCGAGTTCAGCAGGACGGCGTCGCGCACGGGGCCGCTCTCACCGGCCAGCAGCCGGCGGGCGACGTCCGCGTTGTAGGAGGGGTCCTCGCCGCGCAGGTCGGCGACGTCCACGATCGGGATCCCGACGTCGCGCGGGTCGAAGGCCAGCTCGGTGACCTTGCCCCCGCGGACCCACCAGACCCGGGAGGTCGCCGTCGTGGTCAGCTCGTCCATGCCGTCGTCGCCGCGGAAGACCAGAGCCGAGGAGCCGCGCTCCGCGAGCACCCCGGCGACGATGGGCGCCACCCGCGGGTCGGCCACGCCCGTGGCCTGCGCGCGCACCCGCGCCGGGTTGGTCAGCGGGCCGAGGAAGTTGAAGGTGGTCCGGATGCCCAGCTCCTTGCGGGCGGCCGCCACGTGCCGCAGGGCGGGGTGGAACTTGACCGCGAAGCAGAAGGTGATGCCGGCCTCCTCGACCACCTCCGCCACCCGGGCCGGGGTGAGGTTGAGGTTGACGCCGAGCTTCTCCAGGACGTCGGAGGAGCCGCTCGCCGAAGAGGCGGCCCGGTTGCCGTGCTTGACCACCTTGGCACCGGTACCGGCCACCACGAGCGCCGACATGGTGGAGATGTTGACGGTCTTCGCCCCGTCCCCGCCCGTGCCGACGATGTCCACCGTGCGGCCCGGCACCTCGATCAGGTTGGCGTGATCGTACATGGCACGCACCATGCCGTTGATCTCCGCGACCGTCTCCCCCTTGGCCCGCAGCGCCACCATGAAACCGGCGATCTGCGCGTCCGTGGCCTCGCCGCGCATGACGCGGTCCATGGCCCAGGCGGTGTCGTCCGCCCCGAGGTCGCGGCCGGTGAGCAGGGCGTCGAGGAGACCCGGCCAGCCGCGGGCCGCCACGCTGTCGCCGCCTGCCGGGGTCACAACGTTCATGGTCCGCTCCTGCTGCTCGGAAAAAGTTCCACGTGGAATGGGGAAGGATCTCAGCCTATCCAGCCCCGGAGACGGCAAAGAGCCCCGTCCAGACACTGGACGGGGCCCTCACCGTGGCAACACCGGGATTGGCCGGAACCGATCCCTCTAACGGGTCCTACCGGAGGTCAGTGGTGGCCGTGGCCGCTCTGGATCTCCTTGTACTCCTCCACCGTCGGCTTGGGGATGTGGGTGTTCTCCCCGTAGAAGCCCTTGCTGAGCTTCGCGCGCAGCTTCTCGGTGGCCTTCACCTTGCGCTCGACACCGTTCTCGTCGACCGTCGGGCCGATCTCGATCGGGTCGTACTGCGTGTGCGAGGTGAGGGTGTGCAGCTTGCCCTGCGAGAGCGGCTCGTGGACCTCGACGAACTCACCGTGCGGCAGGCGCTTGATGATGCCGGTCTCGCGACCGTGCAGCACCTTGTCGTGGTCCCGGCGCTGGAGGCCGAGGCAGATCCGCTTGGTGATCACGAAGGCGACGACCGGGCCCAGGAAGAAGCCGATCCGCGCGAACCAGGTGATCGAGTTGATCGACAGGTGGAAGTACTGCGCGAACATGTCGTTGCCACCGGCGATCAGCAGGATCACGTACCACGTGAGCCAGGCGACACCGAAGGCCGTACGGGTCGGCACGTTGCGCGGGCGGTCCAGGATGTGGTGCTCGTTCTTGTCCCCGGTGACCCAGGACTCGATGAACGGGTACACCGCGATCGCGACCAGGATCAGCGGGAAGATCACCAGCGGTACGAACACGCCCAGGACGAGCGTGTGGCCCCACAGGTTGATCTCCCAGCCGGGCATGGCACGGATCAGGCCCTCGGAGAAGCCCATGTACCAGTCGGGCTGCGCACCGGTGGACACGTGGTCCGGACGGTACGGGCCCAGCGCCCAGATCGGGTTGATCGACGCGAGCGCCGCGATGGCCGCGATGACACCGAAGACCAGGAAGAAGAAGCCTCCGGCCTTGGCCATGTAGACCGGCAGCAGCGGCATGCCGACGACGTTGTTGTTCGTCTTGCCGGGACCCGCGAACTGGGTGTGCTTGTGGTAGAAGACCAGGATCAGGTGGGCCACCAGCAGGCCCATCATGATGCCGGGCAGCAGCAGGATGTGGATCGAGTAGAACCGCGCGACGAAGTCGCCGCCGGGGAACTCGCCGCCGAAGAGGAAGAACGACAGGTACGTGCCGACGATCGGCACGGACAGGATCGCGCCCTCCATGAAGCGGACACCGGTGCCCGAGAGCAGGTCGTCCGGCAGGGAGTAACCGGTGAAACCGGTGAACATGCCGAGGACCAGCAGCAGGAAGCCGAAGACCCAGTTGACCTCGCGGGGCTTGCGGAACGCACCCGTGAAGAACACGCGCATCATGTGCACGAGCATGGCCGCGACGAAGATCAGCGCCGCCCAGTGGTGGATCTGCCGGATGAGCAGACCGCCGCGGACGTCGAAGCTGATGTCCAGCGTCGAGGCGAAGGCCTCGGACATCTGGACGCCCTGCATCGGCACGTACGAGCCGTGGTACACGACCTCGTTCATGCTCGGGTGGAAGAACAGCGTCAGGTACACACCCGTGAGGATGATGATGATGAAGCTGTAGAGGCAGATCTCACCGAGCATGAAGGACCAGTGGTCCGGGAAGATCTTGCGCATGTTGGACTTGGCCAGGCTGTAGATGCCCAGCCGGCCGTCCGCCCAGTCGGCCACGCGCTCGCCGGCCGGGGCCTTGCGTCCTGCGTTGCCCGGCGCGCCGGCAGCTGATGAATTCGTGGTGGCAGTGCTCATCCGCGCTCCCAGAAAGCAGGACCGACGGGCTCTTCGAAGTCGCCGTGCGCTTCGAGGAAGCCTTCGTCATTGACGCCGATCCGCAGCTGCGGAAGCGCGTGACCGGCCGGGCCGAAGATGACTCGGGCGCCGTCGGAGAGGTCGAAGGTGGACTGGTGGCACGGGCAGAGCACGTGGTGCGTCTGCTGCTCGTACAGGCTGATCGGGCAGCCGACGTGGGTGCAGATCTTGGAGTAGGCCACGATCCCCTCGTGGGACCACTCCAGCTCCTGCTTGTCCTTGATGTCCTCCGGCTTGATCCGGACGATCATCAGGGCGGCCTTGGCGATCTGCGTCTGGAAGTCGTGCTGGTCCTCTTCCAGGCCTTCCGGCCGGGCGAAGGTCAGCGAACCGACGAGCACGTCCTCGGGACGCAGCGGCTCGTTGGTGTTGTCGTTGATCAGCAGCTTGCCCTTGGACCACACGGTCTTGCGCAGCTTGTCCTCGGGCAGGGGCCCCAGGTCGCGCAGGATCACGACGGCGGACAGCGGCAGCATGGCCAGCGCGCCGAGCATCGTGTTGCGGATCAGCGGACGGCGGCCGATGCCGGACTCGCTCGCACCGTCGGCGAAGTCCTGGAGGACCTTCGCCTTGACCTCCGCCGGCGCCGCGATCGCGTGGCGCTCGTCGGCGACCTCCACGTCGGACATCAGGGTGCGGGCCCAGTGGACCGCGCCCGCGCCGATGCAGAAGAGCGCCGTGCCCAGGGTCAGACCGAGCGCGAAGTTCAGCGCGCTCACCTTCCCGATGGGGAAGATGTAGACGATCTTGTCGACCGGGAGGGTCACGTAGGAGGCGATGAAGCCGATCGTGGCCAGCATCGACAGCGTGAACAGCATCGCGACCACGCGCTCGGACCGCTTGGCGGCCCGCTCGTCGATGTCCTGGATGCGCGGCTTGTGGACCGGAAGGCCCGGGTCCGCGAACGGCTCGTCCGCGACCGCTACGCCACCGTGGTGCGCGTCGCCCTGCTCGCTCGGCAGGTGCTTCTCTTCGGGAATGTCTTGGCTACTCATGACTTCTTGGCCTTAGCGGTGTGGGCCGCGACCCAGACGGCGACAGCGATCAGCGCACCCAGACCGAAGATCCAGCCGAACAGACCCTCGGAGACGGGGCCGAGGCCGCCGAGCTTGAGGCCACCGGGGCTGGTCGACTTATCGCCGTTGACGTTCTGGAGGTACGCGATGATGTCCTTCTTCTGCTTCTCCGGCATGGTGCTGTCGGGGAAGGAGGGCATGTTCTGCGGGCCGGTGAGCATGGCCTCGTAGATGTGCTTCGGCTCGACGCCCTCGAGGTTCGGGGCGTACTTGCCGTTCGTCAGGGCGCCGCCCTCGCCGGTGAAGTTGTGGCACTGCGCGCAGTTGTTGCGGAACAGGACGCCACCGTTGGCGATGTCGGCACCGGCCGGGTCGTACTGCTTCTCGGTCGGCGTGATCGGGCCGGCACCGAGGGAGGAGATGTATCCCGCGAGCTGGTCGATCTGGGCCTGGGAGTAGATGACCGGCTTCTTCGGCACCTGGGCGCCGGGCTGCTGGGCCGGCATGCGGCCGGTGCTCACCTGGAAGTCGACGGCCGCGGAGCCGACGCCGACCAGGCTGGGGCCGTCAGTGGAACCCTGACCGCCGGTTCCGTGGCAGCTTGCGCAGCCCACGGCGTAGAGCTTCTTGCCCTCCTCGATGGCGAGGGACTGGGCGGTTTCGTCGGCCTGCGCCTTGCTCGCGGGCGCGAAGGCGGCGTACAGCCCCCCAGTGACCGCCAGCGCGAAGAGTAGAACGACGACCGCCGCCAGCGGATGGCGTCGTCGTGCGGAGAGCTTTTTCACGGATTACCCCGGTGTCAGGATCTTCTGCGTCGGTGTTTCTGGATGGAGTGCCGGGACGGGCCCGGCGACGTGTTCGCTACTTGATCAGGTAGATCGTCGCGAAGAGGCCGATCCAGACGACATCGACGAAGTGCCAGTAGTAGGACACGACGATGGCCGACGTGGCCTGTTCGTGGGTGAACCTCTTGGCCGCGTACGTCCGGCCGAGGACCAGCAGGAAGGCGATGAGACCGCCCGTCACGTGCATACCGTGGAAGCCGGTGGTCAGGTAGAACACCGATCCGTACGGGCCGGACGAGAGAGACATGCCCTCGTGCTTGACCAGCTCGGTGTACTCGAACACCTGGCCGCCAATGAAGATCGCACCCATGACGAACGTGATGATGAACCACGTCCGGAGCTTCTTCACGTCACCGCGCTCGGCGGCGAATACGCCGAGCTGGCAGGTGAGCGAGGAGAGCACCAGGATCGTCGTGTTCGTCGCCGAGAAGGGCAGATTCAAGGCCGAAGCCTGTTCTGTCCAGTACTCGGCGCCTGTCACGGATCGCAGGGTGAAGTACATCGCGAAGAGGGCCGCGAAGAACATCAGCTCGGAACTCAACCAGATGATGGTTCCGACGCTGACGAGGTTCGGCCGGTTGACCGTCGGGTGCGCGTGCCCGGTATCTACTGTCGTTGCTGTCGCCACGACCGACATTATGTCGGTCGCTTATCCCGCCCTCACCCCGGGGGGTGCCGTTCGGAGTGTCAGGGGCGTGTGCAAGGCCCGAACGGCCCATCAGATCGCCCTCCCGGCGTCTTGCGCGAGGCTGTCGGAACCGATGTTGACGACCGGTCGGACGGAGTAGCATCCCGCGCAACATCAACGTGATTCACGTGACACGTGGAGGAACGAAATGCGGGCGACTGCGCGGGTTCTGGTCTACAGCGACGACGCGGGCACCCGGGAGCAGGTGCGGCTTGCGGCCGGGCGCAGGCCGGCGGCGGACCTGCCGCCGGTGGAGTTCCTGGAGTGCGCGACGCTTCCGGCGGTGCTCGCCGAGCTGGACGCGGGCGGCATCGACGCCTGCGTGCTGGACGGCGAGGCGGTCCCGGCCGGGGGCATGGGCGTGTGCCGGCAGATCAAGGACGAGATCTTCCGGTGCCCCCCGGTGCTGCTGCTGATGGGGCGTCCCCAGGACGCCTGGCTGGCCACCTGGAGCCGCGCGGACGCCGCGGTCACCCTTCCGGTGGACCCGGTGGACTTCCCGGAGGCCCTGGCGGGCGTCCTGCGGGCCCGGCTGGCCTCCGGGGCCCTTCCGGCCTGATCCGAGCGGAAGTCCAGGCTCCGGCCTCGCCGGGCCCCGGGAACGCCCGGGGTCCGGCCGGAGCGGGCCGCCTAGACCTGGGGCCGCAGGCGGGCCTGGTCCATGGGGCTGCGGCCTTCCTGGGTACCCTTCAGGAGGGCGCTGCCCTCGCGCCAGTCCTTCCAGTCCATGTTCCAGTCGCCGTAGCCGTTGCCGAAGGTGTCCATGTCGTCGCCGATGCTGTTGATCACACGGACGATGTCGCCCTCGGTGATGTTCTCGTAGAACCAGGCGGCGTTGCCGGTGCTCATGCCCGTGCACCCGTGGCTGACGTTCTCGTAGCCCTGGGAGCCCACCGACCACGGCGCGGCGTGCACGTACTCCCCGCTCCAGGTGACCCGGGTGGCGTAGTAGACGGGCAGGTTGTAGTACTCGCTGCCGCCGATGCCCACGGTGTCACCGCGCATCTGGACGAAGTACTGCTTGCCCAGCACCACCTTGACCCCGTTGCGGGTGGAGAAGCCGGGCTTTCCGGTGGTCACCGGAATGGTGTTGATCACTTCTCCGTTCCGCTTGAACGTGAGGTAGTGCGAGGAGGCGTCGGTGGTGACCTCCACCCGGTCGCCGATCTCCAGGTTGAGCGGCTTGGAGGCCGCGCCGTGGAGCTCGTCCGAGATGCGCACGCCCTCCAGGTTGCTCCGTACGGAGACGGTGGAGTTCGCCGGCCAGTAGTCCTTGGGCCGGAAGTGGATGGTCTTGTCGTCCACCCAGTACCAGGCGCCCTCGACGTTGTCCGGGGTGTCGACGACCAGGGCCCGCTCCACGATGGCGCGGGCGGCCTTGTCCTTGACCGGCTCGTTGAGCTCCGCCGTGATGGGCTGTCCGACGCCGTACTTGCCCTCGTCCGGGCCGAATTCGACCTTGAGGACCTTCTTGGCCGGTGTGGTGTCGAACGCCAGCGTGCGCTGCCCTGGAGCGCCGCGTTCGTCCTCCGTGTTCACGGTGACCGTGTAGTGGACGCCCGCGGCCATCGGGACGGTGCTGTGCCAGCGGTCGCCCTTGGCGGAGAGCTCGCCCGCCAGGCGGCGGCCGTGGGTGTCCACGGCCATGACGTCGGTGATGCGGGCCGCCGACTCCTTGAGGGTGATTTCGAGCGGTTTGTCGGGGTCGGCGGGGCGCCCGCCGTTGGCCTCGTTGAAGGCCACGTGCTCACCCGCGTCGTACGGGCGGGCTGACAGCGGGTTCTTCTCGCCGGACCCGCATGCGGTGGCGCCGGCCCCGAGGGACGCGACCAGCAGGGAGCAGCTGAGTACCGTCCAAAGACGCGGTGAGTGCTTCATGGAGCCAACGCTATGAAGGTATGACAATTACGGCGCGCGGGGTGACTGCAAACGAGGGGCCCGGACTCCTCCGAAAAGGTGTCCGGGCCCCTCAGGGTCACGCTGTGCGGTGAACGGCTACTGGTTCGCGTTCTCGCCGCGGTAGTACTCGTACACCCAGCCCCACAGGCCGATCAGGATCAGCGGCGCCGAGAAGTACATCAGCCACCAGCCGAAGATGACGCCCATGAAGGCGAAGGCGCCACCGATCGCCAGCGAGAGCGGCTGCCAGCTGTGCGGGGAGAAGAACCCCAGCTCGCCCGCCTCGTCGGCGACGTCGGCCTCCAGGTTGTCCTGGGCCATCTCGTCCACGCGCTTGGCCGTGAAGGCCAGGTAGTAGCCGATCATGGCGCTCAGGCCGAAGGCCAGCGCGAGCGCGGTGGTGCCGACCGGCTCCTTCGACCACACGCCGTACACGACGGTCATGATCAGGATGAAGGCGGCGAGCCAGAGGAACATCTTGCCCTGGATCTTCACTTGCCGGCCTCCTTGCCACCGGTGACGGCCTTGGTGCCGGCGCCGTGGTCCGCGAGGTGGTCGAGGGCCGCGATCTCCGGGTGGTGCAGGTCGAACGCCGGGGATTCACTGCGGATCCGCGGCAGGGTGAGGAAGTTGTGCCGCGGCGGCGGGCAGGACGTCGCCCATTCGAGCGAACGGCCGTAGCCCCACGGGTCGTCGACCTCGACCTTCTTGCCGTACTTCGCCGTCTTCCAGACGTTGTACATGAAGGGCAGCATCGACAGGCCCAGCAGGAACGAGCTGATCGTGGAGATCGTGTTCAGCGCCGTGAAGCCGTCGGCCGCGAGGTAGTCCGCGTAACGACGCGGCATGCCCTCGACGCCCAGCCAGTGCTGCACCAGGAAGGTGCCGTGGAAGCCGATGAACAGCGTCCAGAAGGTGATCTTGCCGAGGCGCTCGTCCAGCATCTTGCCCGTGAACTTCGGCCACCAGAAGTGGAAGCCGGAGAACATCGCGAAGACCACGGTGCCGAAGATGACGTAGTGGAAGTGCGCGACGACGAAGTACGAGTCGGAGACGTGGAAGTCCATCGGGGGCGAGGCCAGGATGACGCCGGTCAGACCACCGAAGGTGAAGGTGATCAGGAAGCCGACGGCCCAGAGCATCGGGGTCTCGAAGGACAGCGAGCCCTTCCACATGGTGCCGATCCAGTTGAAGAACTTCACACCGGTCGGGACCGCGATCAGGAAGGTCATGAACGAGAAGAACGGCAGCAGCACACCACCGGTGACGTACATGTGGTGGGCCCACACGGTCACGGAGAGGCCGGCGATCGAGATCGTCGCCGCGATCAGACCGATGTAACCGAACATCGGCTTGCGCGAGAAGACCGGGATCACTTCGGAGATGATGCCGAAGAACGGCAGCGCGATGATGTACACCTCTGGGTGTCCGAAGAACCAGAAGAGGTGTTGCCAGAGTAGGGCGCCGCCGTTGGCGGCGTCGAAGACGTGCGCACCGAACTTCCGGTCGGCCTCCAGCGCGAAGAGCGCGGCGGCGAGCACCGGGAAGGCGAGCAGGACCAGGACACCGGTCAGCAGGACGTTCCAGGTGAAGATCGGCATGCGGAACATCGTCATGCCGGGAGCGCGCATGCAGATGATCGTGGTGATGAAGTTGACCGAGCCGAGGATCGTGCCGAAGCCGGAGAAGGCCAGACCCATGATCCACATGTCGGCGCCGATGCCCGGCGAGCGGACGGCGTCCGACAGCGGGGAGTAGGCGAACCAGCCGAAGTCGGCCGCACCCGAGGGGGTGACGAAGCCGGCCACCGCGATGGACGAGCCGAAGAGGTACAGCCAGTACGCGAACATGTTCAGCCGCGGGAACGCCACGTCGGGCGCGCCGATCTGCAGCGGCATGATCCAGTTCGCGAAACCGGCGAACAGCGGGGTCGCGAACATCAGCAGCATGATCGTGCCATGCATGGTGAACGCCTGGTTGAACTGTTCGTTCGACATGATCTGCGTGCCCGGACGGGCCAGCTCGGCGCGCATGAAGAGCGCCATGATCCCGCCGATGATGAAGAACACGAACGACGTGACCAGGTACATCGTGCCGATGGTCTTGTGGTCGGTCGTGGTCATCCACTTCACGACCACGTTGCCCGGCTGCTTGCGCCGCACCGGCAGCTCGTTCTCATACGAGTCGGCGGCGGCACCCTGGGATTCGTTGAGGATGCTCACAGTTTGTTCAGCTCCGCATTCCGGGCCGGGTCAGTCTGCTTGATGCCGGCGGGGAGGAAGCCGGTCTGCCCCTTCTCCGCCAGTTCCTTCAGGTGCGCCCGGTACTTCTCCGGCGAGACGACCTTCACGTTGAAGAGCATCCGGGAGTGGTCGACACCGCAGAGCTCGGCGCACTTGCCCATGAAGGTGCCTTCCTGGGTCGGGGTGACCTCGAAGACATTGGTGTGACCGGGGATGACGTCCTGCTTGAACAGGAAGGGCACCACCCAGAAGGAGTGGATGACGTCGTTCGACGACAGGATGAAGCGGACCTTCTCGCCCTTGGGCAGGTAGAGGGTCGGCCCCGGGTTGTTGGTGTCCGGGTTCCGGTCGCCGGGGACGCCCTTCTCGTAGACGCCTTCGGCGCCCGCGGGGAAGTCCTTGGTGAAGCGGTCCGGAATGGTCGCGATCTCCTTCGGGACCTCGCCGGCCTTCGGAGTCGCGGCATCGCCGTCGACGTTCTCGACGTAGTTGAAGCCCCAGCTCCACTGGAAGCCGACCACGTTGATCGTGTGGGCCGGCTTGGCGGAGAGGGAGAGCAGCTTCGACTCGTCGCGCGCGGTGAAGTAGAAGAGCACCGAGACGATGATGAGCGGGACCACGGTGTACAGCGCCTCGATGGGCATGTTGTACCGGGTCTGCGCGGGGACCTCGATCTTCGTCCGGCTACGCCGGTGGAAGATGACGCTCCACATGATCAGGCCCCACACCAGGATGCCCGTAAGGAGAGCGGCCGCCCAGGATCCCTGCCACAGGGAGAGGATGCGAGGCGCCTCCTCCGTGACCGGGGTGGGCATTCCGAGGCGGGGGAAGTCTTTCCAGGTGTACGAGCAACCAGTGGCGGTCGCCAGGACCACGCCCGCAGTCAGCGCCTGCAGCAGCTTCCGCCGCATCGGGCGCCGCGGCGAGCGGTCGGAGCCGTAGGGACTCACGTAGCGCCTTCCCGAGAGTCTCGGCCCGCGCGGCCGGCCGCGGCCGTGTTCGGGTCGGTCGCCGGCCCTGACGCAGGCAGGGGTTTGGATGTTTATGCGGACCAAACCCTACTGGACGCTATTTGGGGTCGCGCGGGGAGGGTGCCCAACGCGCCGCTACTGCCCCCGAAGGGATGGATCCGCCGTCCGGGGGACGGTCCATCCGGCCCTGAACGGCAGGCTCCGGAAGACATCTGACGGCCCCTGACCACGGCCTGTTGCCGCCGCCGGTTAGCGTGGCCGGATGCCCTACTTCGACACCGCGTCAGCCGCCCCACTGCACCCCGTGGCCCGTCAGGCGCTCCAGGCCGCCCTGGACGAGGGCTGGGCGGACCCGGCCCGGCTGTACCGGGAGGGGCGGCGGGCCCGGCTGCTGCTGGACGCGGCGCGCGAGGCGGCGGCCGAGGCGGTCGGATGCCGGGCCGACGAGCTCTCTTTCACTCCTTCGGGGACGCACGCGGTTCACACGGGCGTCGCCGGGGTCCTGGCGGGCCGCCGGCGCGTCGGCGGCCATCTGGTCGTATCGGCGGTCGAACACAGTTCTGTACTGCAGGCGGCGCAGGCCCACGGGGCGGCGGGCGGCACGGTGACGCAGGTGCCGGTCGACCGGCTCGGCGCGGTCTCGCCCGACGGCTACGCGGACGCGCTGGGCCCCGGCACCGCCCTGGCCTGCCTCCAGTCGGCCAACCACGAGGTGGGCACGGTCCAGCCGGTGGCGGAGGTGGCCGGGGTCTGCGCGGAGGCCGGGGTGCCGCTGCTGGTGGACGCGGCGCAGTCGCTGGGCTGGGGCCGGGTGCCGCAGGGCTGGTCGGTGCTGACCGCGAGCGCCCACAAGTGGGGCGGCCCGCCGGGGGTCGGGCTCCTCGCCGTCCGCAAGGGCGTCCGCTTCGCCCCGCAACACCCCTCGGACGAGAGGGAGTCGGGCCGCTCCCCCGGCTTCGTCAACCTGCCCGCCGCCGTCGCGGCGGCGGCCTCCCTGCGGGCGGTCCGGGCGGAGGCCGACGCGGAGGCCGCGCGGCTGCGGGTGCTGGTGGACCGGATCCGGCGGCGGGTGGCCCGGCTGGTCCCGGACGTGGAGGTGGTGGGCGACCCGGACCGGCGGCTGCCGCACCTGGTCACCTTCTCCTGCCTGTACGTGGACGGCGAGACCCTGCTCCACGAGCTGGACCGGGCCGGGTACTCGGTCTCCTCGGGCTCCTCCTGCACCAGCTCCACGCTGACCCCCAGTCACGTGCTGCGGGCGATGGGGGTGCTGTCGGAGGGCAACGTCCGGGTGGCCCTGCCGCCGGGGACCTCCGCGGACGAGGTGAACGGCTTCCTGGAGGTGCTGCCCGGGGTGGTGGCCGGGGTCCGGGAGAAGCTCGGCGTCACGCAGGCGCCGCCCGTCGCCCCGGTGGCGGACTCCGTCGAGGTCGACGCCCTGGGGCTGCGCTGCCCGCAGCCGGTGATCGAGCTGGCCCGGAGCATCGGCCGGGTTCCGGTCGGCGGCACCGTGACCGTCCTGTCGGACGACGAGGTCGCCCGCCTGGACGTCCCGGCCTGGTGCGCGATGCGCGGCCACGCCTACCTGGGCGAGGCCCCGCACCCGCGCGGCACGGCCTACACGGTGCGCCGCCTCGTCTGAGGCGGCGGGCCGGACCCGCCCGGCGGGCGGGTGCGGCCCCCTCGCGCACCCTCGTCGCGCGCCCTCGTTGCGCGCCCTCGTCGCGTCAGGCGGAGGCAGCCGTCAGGTACGTGCGGACCTCGGCGGCCGCCGCGTCCCCGTACGCCTTGGTGAAGCGCTCCATGAAGTGCGCCCGCGCCAGGGTGTACTCCTGGGTGCCCAGCGTCTCGATGACGAGGGTGGCCAGCATGCAGCCGACCTGCGCGGCCCGCTCCAGGCCGACGCCCCAGCCGAGCCCGGTCAGGAAGCCCGCGCGGAACGCGTCGCCGACGCCGGTCGGGTCGACCTTCGCGGTCTCCTCCGGGCAGCCCACGACGATCGGCTCCTGGCCGGCCCGCTCGATCCGCACTCCCCGCGCGCCCAGCGTGGTCACCCGGGTGCCGACCTTGGCCAGGATCTCCGCGTCGCTCCAGCCGGACTTCGACTCGATGAGGCCCTTCTCGTACTCGTTCGAGAAGAGGTACGTCGCCCCCTCCATCAGGGTGCGGATGTTCTCGCCGTCCATCCGGGCGATCTGCTGCGAGAAGTCCGCGGCGAAGGGGATCCCGCGCGTGCGGCACTCCTCCGTGTGGCGCAGCATCGCCTCGGGGTCGTCGGCGCCGATGAGGACGAGGTCCAGTCCGCCCACCCGGTCGGCGACGGCCTTGAGCTCGATCTGGCGGGCCTCGCTCATCGCGCCCGTGTAGAAGGAGCCGATCTGGTTGTGGTCGGCGTCCGTGGTGCACACGAAGCGCGCGGTGTGAAGCACCTCGGAGATCCGCACGGACGCGGTGTCGACGCCGTGCCGCTCCAGCCAGGCGCGGTACTCGTCGAAGTCCGAGCCGGCCGCGCCGACCAGGATCGGGCGGGTGCCCAGCTGCCCCATGCCGAAGCAGATGTTCGGTCCGACGCCGCCCCGGCGCACGTCGAGGTTGTCGACGAGGAAGGAGAGGGAGACCGTGTGGAGCTGGTCGGCGACCAGCTGGTCGGCGAAGCGGCCCGGGAAGGTCATGAGGTGGTCGGTGGCGATGGAGCCGGTGACTGCGATGCGCACGGCGTGGATGCTCCTGCGGAGGACGGCGGGGGACAGTCAAAACTACCCGGTCCGCGGCGGCAGGCCGACCCGGCGAAACTACCCCGTAGTAGGACTTCCTTCACCCGCGCCGCCGTGCCTACCGTGCCTCCATGACCTCTACCGATGGCTTCGGGTACTCCGAGTACACCGCCGGCGCCCGCCCCGGCCTCGCCCGGCTGCTGGGCGACTGCGCCCGGATGGCCCCGCACTGGCCGGTGCCCCGGGAACCGCGTCCGGACCGGGTGACGGCGTCCCAGATCCACGGCATCAGCGTCCCGCCCGCCTCGGCCCGCCTGATCGCCGCCACGGCGGTGTACGGGGACTGACGGCCCCGGCACCGCACGGAGGGGAAGGGAACCGGTTCCGCGCCCGCCGCGTCACACCCGCATCACGTACGGCGGGACAACGCGAAGGAGCGAAGCGGTGACCAGCGAACAACCCGACACCGGTACCACACGCACCACACGACGGCGGCCGTCCTGGGCCATCGGCTCGATCGCGGCCGCCGTCCTGCTGGCCGGCGGCGGGACGGCCTACTGGGCGTCGACGGCCTACGGGGACGCCTCGGGCAACGGCAGCCGTACGAGTGACAGCGCGGCCGCCGCCCCGCGCCCGGCGGGCTCCCCCCCGGGCCCCGGCATCGCCCCCGGCGAGCCGGACCCGTCCGGCGGCCCGGTGACCTACCGGGCCGAGGGCCCGCTCCCCCAGGCCCCGGCGGACGGCGCGCCCGCCTTCGCCGCGTCCGGCGAGGTCTCCGCCGAGGAGGTGGCGAAGCTCGCCCGCGCCCTCGGCATCCCGGGCGCGCCCCGGCTGAGCGGCGAGGAGTGGCGGGCCGGTCAGGACGCCGACGGGTCCGGACCCCGGCTGACGGTCACCCGCAAGGCCCCCGGGACCTGGAGCTTCTCCCGCTTCCAGGGCGCCGCGCCGGGCGGGAACGGCGCCGGGGACGACTGCGTGCGCGGCAAGGACACCTGCGGCCCGGCCACCCTTCCGCAGGGCGGCGGCGGGGGCTCGGCGGCGGCCGGTTCGGACGCCGCGGGCGCGCCCGTCGGCGAGCAGGCGGCCAAGGCGGCCGCGGCCCCGGTGCTGGCGGCGGCCGGGCAGGCCGACGCCGCGGTGGACGCCCGGCTCACCCGGGACTCCGTACGGGTGGTGAGCGCCGATCCGGTGGTGGGCGGGCTGCCCACCACGGGCTGGCCGACCAAGCTGACCGTGGCGGCCGACGCCTCGGTGGTGGCGGGCAGCGGCGAGCTGAAGGCCCCGGTCCGGGCGGCCGTGCGGCCGGTGGTCGGCGCCGACGAGGCGCTGGCCCGGCTCAACGCGCCGGCCGGGGGCGGCGACGGCAGCGGCCCGGGCCCCGGCGGCTGCGCGACCTCGGTCCCGCTGACCCCGGACACCCCGACGGGTGCGACGGACACGCTGCCCTGCAACCCGGAGCCGCGCCCGCTCAAGCCGCCGCGGACCGAGACCGTACGGGGGGCCGTGCTGGGTCTGGCCCCGGGGACGGTCGACGGCGGGCGGGGCCTGGTCCCGGCCTGGCTGTTCGAGGTGGCGGGCAAGGACGGCGGGGCGAGCCGCACGGTGGCGGGCCCGGCGGCCAAGGACGAGGGCGGCGGCGCGCCGGTGCCCCCGCAGGGCCGTACGGTCCCCGGGTTCTCGTACGCGCAGGCCGACCGGACCCTGACGGTGAACTTCTGGGGCAGCGTGTGCAGCACGTACGCCCTGGAGGCGCGCGAGGAGGGCGGCTCGGTGCTGGTGAAGATCACGGACACTCCGAAACAGCCCGGCCAGGCGTGCATCATGCTGGCGCAGGAGACCTCGGTGACGGCGCGGCTCCAGCAGCCGCTCGGCGACCGCAAGGTGGTCGACGCGACGACGGGCAAGGAACTCCCCCGCCAGTAGCCCCGGCGGGCGGCCGCGGGTACGCACGAGGGCCCGGGTACCGGACGATTTCCGTCCGGTACCCGGGCCCTCGGTCGTGCGGGGTCAGCCGGGCCGGGGCCTAGCTGAAGGAGTCGCCGCAGGCGCAGGAGCCGGTGGCGTTCGGGTTGTCGATGGTGAAGCCCTGCTTCTCGATGGTGTCGACGAAGTCGATCGAGGCACCGTGCAGGTACGGGGAGCTCATCCGGTCGGTGACGACCTTGACGCCGTCGAAGTCCTTGACGACGTCGCCGTCGAGGGACCGCTCGTCGAAGAAGAGCTGGTAGCGCAGGCCGGAGCAGCCGCCGGGCTGGACGGCGACGCGCAGCGCCAGGTCATCGCGGCCTTCCTGCTCCAGCAGGGTCCTGACCTTGTCGGCGGCGGCGTCGGACAGGAGGATGCCGTCGCTCACGGTGGTCTTGTCGTCCTGTACGGACATCTGCATTCACTCCCGAAGTGGGCGGCTCCCCGCCGGAGGCTGGGGAAACGTCGGACTCTTGCCGTCGGTGGCAACCAGCGGGACCGCGGATTCATTCCGGGCCCGCCGCCTTGTTTCAGATATTCATGCTCGCACACCCGGGCGGAGCGGTGGACCCCGCGCGGAGGGCCGGTGGAGCGGCACGGGCCGGCCGGGGCGAATGCGTCACATCGACACTATCGGCATCGTCAAAGTGACGTGAAGCGGTTATGATAGATAGCGTCAAATAGACGAGAAGTCGAAGCGATGTCTCCCCCGAAGTCCCTTGTCGCAGAACAGAAAGGGTGCGTGTCGTGACCACCGCCCAGCCTTTGGACGTCCAGCCGACGCCCCTCGCCCTGCTGCTGCTCGGCCGCGAGGCCGACCCCAGGAGCGAGCGCGGTGTGGAATGTCCCGGCGACCTGCCCTCGCCGTCCGACCCGAACCTGGTGGCCCGCGCCCGCGCGGCCAAGGAGAAGCTCGGGGACAAGGTCTTCATCCTCGGCCACCACTACCAGCGTGACGAGGTCATCGAGTTCGCCGACGTCACCGGCGACTCCTTCAAGCTGGCCAAGGACGCCGCCGCCAAGCCGGAGGCCGAGTACATCGTCTTCTGCGGCGTGCACTTCATGGCCGAGTCGGCGGACATCCTGACCTCGGACGACCAGAGGGTCGTCCTGCCCGACCTCGCGGCCGGCTGCTCGATGGCCGACATGGCCACCGCCGAGCAGGTCGCGGAGTGCTGGGACGTGCTGACGGAGGCCGGCGTCGCCGGTGCGACGGTGCCCGTCTCCTACATGAACTCCTCCGCCGACATCAAGGCCTTCACCGGCAAGCACGGCGGCACGATCTGCACCTCGTCCAACGCGAAGAAGGCCCTGGAGTGGGCGTTCGAGCAGGGCGAGAAGGTGCTGTTCCTCCCCGACCAGCACCTGGGCCGCAACACCGCCGTCCGCGACATGGGCATGTCCCTGGACGACTGCGTGCTCTACAACCCGCACAAGCCGGGCGGCGGCCTGACCGCCGAGCAGCTGCGGAACGCCAAGATGATCCTGTGGCGCGGCCACTGCTCGGTGCACGGCCGGTTCTCGGTCGACTCGGTCGAGGACGTCCGGGCGCGGATCCCCGGGGTGAACGTCCTGGTCCACCCCGAGTGCAAGCACGAGGTCGTGGCGGCCGCGGACTACGTCGGCTCGACGGAGTACATCATCAAGGCGCTGGAGGCGGCCCCGGCCGGTTCCAAGTGGGCGATCGGCACCGAGCTGAACCTGGTCCGGCGGCTGGCGAACCGTTTCGCCGCGGAGGACAAGGAGGTCGTCTTCCTCGACAAGACGGTCTGCTTCTGCTCGACGATGAACCGCATCGACCTCCCCCACCTCGTGTGGACCCTGGAGTCCCTGGCCGAGGGCAACCTCGTCAACCAGATCCGGGTCGACAAGGAGACGGAGAGCTTCGCGAAGCTCGCGCTGGAGCGGATGCTGGCCCTGCCGTAACGCGCCGCCGTAACGCGCTGCCGTAACGCCGGCCGCACGCACGAGGGGGGCGCCGGGCAACAGCCCGGCGGCCCCCTCGCGTTGGCCGGGTCAGACCTTGGCCGGGGTCTCCTCGCCGGCGGCCGGCTTCGGGACCACCGTCAGGCGGGCCGACTTCTTCGCGCGACGGCGGTCCTTGCGGAGCTCGACCATCGTGTAGAGCGTCGGCACCAGCAGCAGGGTCAGCAGCGTGGAGCTGACCAGGCCGCCGATCACCACGACCGCGAGCGGCTGCGAGATGAAACCGCCCTCGCCGGTGACGCCGAGCGCCATCGGCAGCAGGGCGAAGATCGTCGCCAGGGCCGTCATCAGGATCGGGCGGAGCCGGTGGCGGCCGCCCTCGATGACCGCCTCGACGACGCCCAGCCCCTGCGCCCGGTACTGGTTGACCAGGTCGATCAGGACGATCGCGTTGGTCACCACGATGCCGATGAGCATCAGCATGCCGATCATCGCCGGGACGCCCATGGGGGTGCCGGTGGCGATCAGCAGGCCCAGCGCGCCCGTGGCCGCGAAGGGGATGGAGACCAGCAGGATCAGCGGCTGGACCAGCGAGCGGAACGTCGCGACCAGCAGCATGAACACGATCGCGATGGCCGCGAGCATGGCCAGGCCCAGCGAGCCGAAGGCGTCGTCCTGGTCCTGGGAGACGCCGCCGATCGCGACGCTGGCCCCGGCCGGCAGGTCGAGGGCCTTGATCTTGTTCTGCAGGGTGACGCTGACCGCGCCCGTGTTGTCGCCGACCGGCTTGGCGGTGATGGTCGCCGCGCGGGCGCCGTCGATCCGGGTCATCGCGACCGGGCCGGGCACCACCTTGACGTCGGCGATGTCGCCGAGCCTGACGGGGCCGACGGGCAGGGCCTGGAGCTCGGCCAGGGTGGTGGCCGGGCGGGAGGAGCGGACCACGACGTCCCGCTCGGTGTCGTCCAGTACGGCCTTGGCCACCTGGCTGCCCCGGACGGCCTGCGCGACGACCGCGCCCAGCGCGGCCTGGTTCAGGCCGGCCTCGGCGGTCTTGGGCGTGGCGGTGACGGAGATCCGCGGCACCGACTGGGCCAGGTCGCTCTGGACGTCGGTGACGTCCTTGATGGTGGCGACCTCGGCGCGCACCTGCTCGGCGGCCTCGGCGAGCACACCCGCGTCACCGGCCTTGACGACCACGCTCAGGTTCTGGCTGCCGAAGCCGCCGCCCGCCGAGAGGGAGGTGTCGCCGATGCCGTCCAGCTTGGCCAGGGCGTCCTGGATGCGCTGCTTGACCGCCTCGGAGTCCTTGGCCTCGTCCAGGGTGACCTGGTAGGAGGCCTGGTTGGTGCCGGTGCCGCCGCCGAAGGCGGCGAGGAAGCCGGAGGAGCCGACGGTGACCTGGTAGTCCTTGACCCCCTCGACGGAGGCAAGGGCCTTCTCCACCTTGCGGCTCGCCTCGTCGGAGGCGGCGAGCGAGGTGCCCGGGGCCAGCTCCTGCTTGACGGTCAGGACGTCCTGGTCGCCCTGGTCGAAGAAGTTCGTCTTCAGCAGCGGGGTCATGCCGAAGGTGGCGACCAGGACGACGACCGCGATGGCCACACTGGTCAGGCGGCGCCGGGTGGCGAAGCCCAGGACCCGTACGTAGAGCTTCTGCAGGCGGCTGCGCGCCTCCTTCTCCTCGGCGTCCCGGCGGGCCTTCTCCGGGTCCTGCGAGGTGCCCTTGGGGGCGCGCAGGAACCAGAACGACAGGACCGGTACGACCGTCAGCGACACCAGCAGCGAGGCCAGCAGGGCGGCGGTCACGGTGAGCGAGAAGGAGCCGAACAGCTCGCCGATCATGCCGCCGACCAGGCCGATCGGCAGGAACACGGCGACGGTGGTCAGCGTCGAGGAGGTGACCGCGCCGGCCACTTCGCGCACGGCGGCGATGATGGCGGCCTCGCGCTCCTCGCCGTAGCCGAGGTGGCGCTTGATGTTCTCCAGGACCACGATCGAGTCGTCGACGACGCGGCCGATGGCGATGGTGAGCGCGCCCAGCGTCAGCATGTTCAGCGACAGGTCGCGGGTCCACAGCACGATCAGGGCGAGGACCACGGACAGCGGGATGGAGACCGCGGTGACCAGCGTCGAGCGGATCGAGCCGAGGAAGACCAGGATCACGATCACCGCGAAGGCGAGACCGAGCAGGCCCTCGGTGGTGAGGCCGGAGATGGACTTGGCCACGGCCGGACCCTGGTCGCTGACGACGGTCAGCGCGGCGCCGGAGCCGAGGGTGGAGCGCAGCTCGGGGAGCTTGTCCTTGACGGCGTCGGAGATGGCGACGGCGCTGCCGTCCTTGTCCATGGTCAGGACGAGGGCGAGGCTGGGCTTGCCGTTGGTGCGGGTGATGGAGTCGGCGGCGGCCGGCTCCTGCTTGACCGCGGCCACGTCACCGAGGCGCACGGCCGGCTTGCCCGGACCGGGGCTCAGCCGCAGGTCCTCCAGCTGGGCGAGGGAGGTGTAGCCGGAGCCGACGCGGACGGTGCGGTTCTTGCCCTCCTCGTCGAAGGAGCCGGCGGGAACGGTCGCGCCGCCCGCCTTGAGGCCCTCGCCGAGCTTCGTGGCGTCGAGGCCGGCCGCGGCGAGCTTCGCGTCGTCGGGGGTGACGGTGACCTGGAGGTCACGGACGCCGTCCACGCTGACCTGCGCGACGCCGGGGACGTCCTCCAGGACGGGGACGACGGACTTGTTCAGCTGGTCGGCGAGGGCCTGCTGGTCCTTGTCCGAGGTGGCGGCGAGGACGACGGTGGGGATGTCGTCGGTGGAGCCGGCGACCACCTGGGGGTCGACCTCGGAGGGCAGCCGGACGCGGGCCCGGTTGACGGCCTGCTGGACGTCGGCGACGAGCTGCTTGGTGCCGCTGTCGCCGTAGTCGAAGGTGGCCCGGATGAGGGCGTTGCCCTCGCTGGCGGTGGAGGTGATGCCGGTGATGCCGTCGACGCCCTTGAGGGTCGCCTCGATCGGCTCGATGACCTGCTTCTCCACCACGTCGGGCGAGGCGCCCTGGTACGGCGCGAGCACGGACACCATGGGCAGTTCGATGGAGGGCAGCAGCTGCTGCTTGAGCTGCGGGATGGCGATGGCGCCGAAGAGCAGCGCGATGATCGACACGAGGCCGATCAGCGCTCTCTGGGCAAGGCTGAAGCGGGACAGCCATGACATGGGCGTGGGATCTCTCTGCAGTACGTAGGCGAGGGCTCCTCAGCCTCTCCCGCCGCCGTACGCCGACGCGTCGCTCCCAGGTGCCGTCCTTGTGTGCGGCGTACCGCGTCCGCAGTACTCCGTGGGGTGTGGCGGCGCGCGGATCAGTCGGCGCGCGAGCGGACCAGGCCCGATTCGTACGCGATGACCACCAATTGCGCCCGGTCGCGGGCGCCGAGCTTGGCCATGGCCCGGTTGACGTGGGTCTTGACGGTGAGCGGGCTGACCTCCAGCCGGGCCGCGATGCCGTCGTTGGACAGGCCCGCGGCGACCAGGACGAGGACCTCGCGCTCGCGGACGGTGAGCGCGGCGAGGCGTTCGGCGTGGGCCGAGCCGGCGGCGGGCGCCTCCGCGGGGCCGCCCTGGGCGAGGAAGCTGGCGATCAGACCCTTGGTCGCGGCCGGGGAGAGCAGTGCCTCGCCGGCCGCCGCGAGGCGGATGGCGTTCAGCAGCTCGTCGGGCTCGGCGCCCTTGCCGAGGAAGCCGGAGGCCCCGGCGCGCAGGGCCTGGATCACGTACTCGTCCACCTCGAAGGTGGTGAGCATGACGATCCGGACCCCGGACAGCCCGGGGTCGGCGCTGATCATGCGGGTGGCGGCGAGCCCGTCGGTGCCCGGCATCCGGATGTCCATGAGGACCACGTCGGCCTCCCGTTCGCGCGCCAGGGCATAGGCCTGGGCGCCGTCGGAGGCCTCGCCGACGACCTGCATGTCGGGCTCGGAGTCGACGAGCACCTTGAAGGCGCTGCGCAGCAGCGCCTGGTCGTCGGCGAGCAGCACCCTGATGGGGCGGCCGGCCTGTGTCTGGGTCCCCGTGTCGTCCACCCCCGAAGGGTACGCGCGACGGTGGCGGGCGCTCAGCCCAGTGCGAGGACCAGCAGGGCGGCGGTGGCCGCCACCTCGCACAGGGCGCCGAAGACGTCCCCGGTGACCCCGCCGAAGCGGCGGACGCAGCGGCGCAGCAGGAGGTCCGCGGCCAGCAGCCCCGCCCCGACGGCCGCCGCGTGCCGGGCGGCTCCGGGCAGGCCGGCCGGCAGCGCGGCCAAGGCGGCGGCCAGGGCGACGGCGCCGGCCACGGCGGCCGCGGCGGGGCGCGGGACGACGCCCGCGACCGCCGCGCCGAGGCCTTCGGGGCGGGCCGCGGGAACCCCGGCCCGGGAGGCCAGGGTCATCGCGAGGCGGGCGGTGACGGCGGCGACCACCACGGCGAGCGCCCCGGCCGCCCAGCCGTCCTCGGCGTAGACGTTCGCCAGGGCGGCCACCTGAACCAGGAACACGACGAGGAGGGAGATGACCCCGAAGGGGCCGATGTCGGACTGCTTCATGATCCGCAGGGCGTCTTCGGCGGGCTTCGCGCTGCCCAGTCCGTCGGCGGTGTCGGCGAGTCCGTCGAGGTGGAGCCCGCGGGTCAGCGCGGCCGGGACGGCGACGGCGGCGACCGCGGCGAGCAGCGGACCGCCGCCCAGGACGAGCAGGAGGGCGCCGGCCGCCGCGGCGAGCAGGCCGAGGGCCAGGCCGACGAGCGGGGCGCAGGCCATGCCGCTGCGGGCGGCGGGCCGGTCCCAGCGGGTGATCCGGGCGGGCAGCACGCTCAGCGTGCCGAACGCGAAGCGGATTCCGTCGGCGAGGGAGGCGCGCTCGGAGGGCGGCACCGGTGGTGGATCATCGAACGAGTCTGTCATCGGCGCGAACGCTACCCGCTCCGGGACGGCGGTAAATTTCGCAATACGCGCCAAAACGGGAGCAGGTGTCGTGGGTCACTGGTGGTACCGGAACATCATCGAGCCGGGCAAGCTCCCGCTGCTGCTCGCCCTGCTGTCCTTCGTGCTGTCCTTCCTGGTCACCCGGGTGATCACCCGGCTGATCCGGGCCGGCCGGGGCCCCTTCAAGAACATCACCCCGGGCGGGCTGCACGTCCACCACGTGGTCCCGGGGGTGGTCCTCGTGATCATCGGGGGTTTCGGTGCGGTCGGCAGCGGCCAGCACAGCTTCGGGTCCGGGCTGTCCGCGGTGCTGTTCGGGCTGGGCGCCGGGCTGGTGCTGGACGAGTTCGCGCTGATCCTGCACCTCGACGACGTGTACTGGAGCGAGCAGGGCCGCAAGAGCGTGGAGGTCGTGGTGCTGACGGCCGCGGTGGTCGCGCTGGTACTGGGCGGGTTCCTGCCCTTCGGGGTCAACGAGCTGAGTCCCGACGAGCGGCACAGCCGGGGGCTGGTCGTCATGAACACCGCCACCAACTTCTTCCTGGCGCTGGTGGCGCTGTGGAAGGGGAAGGCGCGTACCGCGGTGTTCGGGACGGTGATCCCCTTCGCGGCCCTGATCGGCGCGGTCCGCCTCGCCCGGCCGGACTCCCCCTACGCGAAGAGGTTCTACGCGAACCGCCCGCGCGCCCGGGCCAAGGCCGGTCTGCGGGCCTTCCGCCACGACCGCCGCTGGGCCCGGCCGCGCCGCAGGTTCGAGGAGTTCATCGGCGGCACCCCGGACCCCGAGCGCACCGGGCGCAGGCGGCCCGGCGGGCACCACGGGGACGGGCCGGCCGGCCCCGGGTGAGCGAACCGGGGGTGAGCGAAGGGCCCGCCCCCGGTGCGGGGGCGGGCCCTTCGTCGTCGGTGCGGCCCCGCCCGCCGGGTGTCCTGGGTGCGGCGGGCGGCGGGCGCGTCAGCCCGGGATCAGGCCGTCGTCGCTGAGCATCTGCCGGACCTCGTCCAGCGAGGCCCCGGGGGCGGGGAGGATCAGCTCGGACGGCTCCAGGGCGTCGTCGGGGAGCGGCTCGCCGAGGCGGCGCACGGCGTCGAGCAGTTCGCCCAGCGTGCGCCGGAAGCCCTCTTCGTCGCCGGACTCCATCTCCGCGAGGAGGTCGTCGTCCAGCCTGTTGAGCTCGGTGAGGTGACCGTCGGCCAGCTTCACCTGGCCCTCCCCCATGATGCGGACAATCATGACGGGCCCCTGTCCTACTGCTTGTCGAACCGGTGCTGGGTCTGCGAGGGCTGGGCGGTGCCCGGGGCGCCGCCCTCGATGGCCTGCTGCTGCGCGGACGGGCCGCCCGCCAGCTCGGCCTTCATCCGCTGGAGCTCCAGCTCGACGTCGGTGCCGCCGGAGAGGCGGTCCAGCTCGGCCTGGATGTCGTCCTTGGAGCCGAGGCCGCTCTGGTCGTCGAGGGCGCCGGAGGCCAGCAGCTCGTCGATCGCGCCGGCCCGGGCCTGGAGCTGGGCGGTCTTGTCCTCGGCCCGCTGGATGGCCAGGCCGACGTCGCTCATCTCCTCCGAGATGCCGGAGAAGGACTCCGCGATCCTGGTCTGCGCCTGGGCCGCGGTGTAGGTGGCCTTGATGGTCTCCTTCTTCGTGCGGAAGGCGTCCACCTTGGCCTGGAGGCGCTGCGCGGCGAGCGTCAGCTTCTCCTCCTCGCCCTGGAGGGTCTGGTGCTGCACCTCCAGGTCGCTGACCTGCTGCTGGAGGGAGGCCCGGCGGGACAGGGCCTCGCGGGCCAGGTCCTCGCGGCCCAGGGCGAGCGCCTTGCGGCCCTGGTCCTCCAGCTTGGCGGACTGGCCCTGGAGCTGGTTCAGCTGCAGTTCCAGGCGCTTGCGGGAGGTCGCCACGTCGGCGACTCCGCGGCGTACCTTCTGCAGCAGCTCCAGCTGCTTCTGGTACGAGTAGTCGAGGGTCTCGCGCGGGTCCTCGGCCCGGTCAAGGGCCTTGTTCGCCTTCGCGCGGAAGATCATCCCCATACGCTTCATGACACCGCTCATGGGCTTCGCGCGCCCCCTTCTAGACGGACTGTGCTCCAGGTCACCGACAGGACCCACAGTACGGGCCCTGTCTCCATTACCGCACTGTTCGAGTACGGATGCGCTCCTCCTCCAGGACGAGTACTCCCGCGCCGTGTCAGGCGTGAGGAGTAGGTGATCCCCGAGACCGGGCGGACCCCCGCACTGGGAAGACGCCCGCCGTTGCCGGATCGTTCCCCGCCGGGGTGGGGTGCGTGCGCGCGACCACGTAGGCTTGGGTTTTGTGTTTGGTAGCCGCTCCTCCAAGGAAGAGAAGGCCGCCGCCGCCGACAAGGTGAGCGCCGACCTCTCGCAGCCCCGTGACCCACAGGCCCCGAAGGGCCGCCCTACGCCGAAGCGTGCTGTGGCCCAGTCGCAGCGCAAGGCCGTGGTGGCCTCGACCGGCAATCGCAAGGAGGACGCCAAGCGAGCCCGTGAACGCCGCCGCGAGGAAATGGCCAAGCAGCGCGTGGCGCTGGCCAACGGCGACGAGCGGTACCTGCCCGCCCGCGACAAGGGCCCGGTCCGCAAGTTCGTCCGCGACTACGTGGACTCCCGCTTCTCCGTCGCCGAGATGTTCCTGCCGCTCGCGGTGATCATCCTGGCGCTGAGCGTGGTCCGGGTGCCGTCGATCCAGAACATCGCGCTGATGCTGTGGCTCGGCGTGATCGTCCTGATCATCCTCGACTCCATCGGCCTCTTCATCCGCCTGCGCAAGGCGCTGAACGAGCGCTTCGCGAACGAGCCGCGCCGCGGCGCGGTCGCGTACGGCCTGATGCGCACGCTCCAGATGCGCCGGCTCCGCCTGCCGAAGCCGCAGGTCAAGCGCGGGGAACGGCCCTGAACGAGGGCTTCGCGCAGGGCGCGCGGCTGTGGCTCGAAGGCCTGGGCGGACTGCGCAACGCCGTCCGGCAGGAGCTCGTGGGCCGGCAGGTCGAGGAGCAGATCGCCCACCGCTTCCCGGTGGGGCAGCGGCTGCGCGTCCTCGACGTCGGCATGGGGCAGGGGACGCAGGCGCTGCGCCTGGCCCGCGCCGGTCACAAGGTCACCGGCCTGGAGCAGGACCCGGCGATGCTGGAGGCGGCCCGCGAGGCGCTGGCCGCCGAACCGGCCGGCATCCGCGACCGGGTGCGGCTGCTGGAGGGTGACGGCCGCGAGACGGGCGTGCACTTCGTACCGGGCAGCTTCGACGTGGTGCTGTGCCACGGGGTGCTGATGTACGTGCCCGAGGCGGACGCCATGCTCGCCGGGCTGGCCCGGATGCTGGCGCCCGGCGGCCTGCTCTCCCTGCTGGTGCGCAACGGCGACGCCCTCGCGCTGCGGCCGGGACTGGCCGGGGACTGGGGGAAGGCGCTGTCCGCCTTCGACACCGTCGACTACACGAACCGGCTCGGCATGGACGTGCGCGCCGACCGGCTGGCCGACCTGACCGCGACCCTGTCCGGGATCGGCGCTCCGCTCGCCATCTGGTACGGGGTACGGGTCTTCACCGACGGCACCGAGGCCGGTGGCGAGCTCCCGCCGGACGCGGAGCTCGAAGCCCTGCTCGCCGCCGAGGAGCGCGCCGGGCGCACCGACCCGTACCGCTCGGTGGCGGCGCTGCTGCACCTGTGCGGGGTCCGCGGCTAGGCCGCGCCCCCACCCCCTCTTCACCGCGCTCCCGTCCGGTCCTCCGGGCGGGAGCGCTGCCGTCTGCCGGGCCCGTGCCTAAACCGCGGGCCGCAGGCCGGCGAGGACCACCTCCAGGGCCAGCTCCGTCATCGCGGGCAGCGGGGAGTCCTCCAGGAGGCCGGCCACCGCCAGGGTGGCGAGGCCGTGGACGGTGGAGAAGGCGACCTGCGCCAGCCGGACGGGATCTCCCGCGCGCACGGCGCCGTCCCGCTGCCCCTCCGCCATCAGCTCCGCCACGATCCGCAGGCTCTCGTGCCCGAGCTCGCGCAGCTCCGCGCTGGAGCCGTCGGCGTGCTTCGCCGTGAACATGAGGTCCAGCAGCGCCGTGTGGCCGACCGCGAAGCCCAGGTAGGCCTGGCCCAGTTCGGCCAATCGCACCCCGACCGGGCCGCGGGCGCCGTCGGCGGCGGCCCGCATGCGCGCGTTGAGCGCGGTGAAGCCGCTGACGGCCAGCGCATCCAGCAGGGCCTGGCGGTCGCGGAAGTGGCGCGCGGGCGCCGCGTGGCTGACGCCGAGGTCACGGGCCAGCCCGCGCAGGCTCAGCCCCTCGGCCCCCGCTTCGGCGAGGACGGTTTCGGCGCGCTCCAGCAGGGCGGCCCTGAGGTTGCCGTGGTGGTAGGACTCGTCGGCGGCCAAGGTGGCCTCCCCTCTGGATGTTGTCGTTGACAACAATGATGTCGGTGCCTACATTGATGATGACCCCCACCCCCCTCGTAACGGAGCAGCGGTCATGTCGATCACGTACCGGGGCACGGTCGCCCTGATCACCGGAGCGAGCGCGGGACTCGGCGCCGAATTCGCCCGCCAGTGGGCCGAGCGCGGAGCCGACCTGGTGCTGGTGGCCCGCCGCCTCGACCGCCTGGAGGAACTGGCCGCCTCCCTGGAGCGGCAGCACGGGATACGCGCCACCGCGGTCGCCGCCGACCTGGCGCGGCCCGGAGCGGGCGAGGCGCTGCGCGCCGAGCTCGACGCCCGGGGAATCCGGATCCAGACCCTGGTCAACAACGCCGGCTTCGGCAGCCACGGCCCCTTCCTGGAGCAGGACCCGGCGCAGGTCGACCGGATGATCCAGCTCAACGTCACGGCGGTGGCGGGCCTGACCCGGGCCTTCCTGCCCGACCTGGTCGCCGACGGCCGGGGCGCCCTGGTCACCCTCGCCAGCGCGGCGGCCTACCAGCCCACCCCCGCCATGGCGGTCTACGGAGCGACGAAGGCCTTCGTACTGAGCCTGACCGAGGCCATCGCCTACGAGACCCGCCGCTCGCCGCTGCGCGTCCTGGCCGTCTCCCCCGGTCCGACCAGCACCGAGTTCTTCGACGTCGTGGGCAGCCGGGACGCCGCCGTCGGCAGGATGGCCACGCCCGAGCAGGTCGTCACCACCGCCCGGCGCGCCCTGGAGCGCTCCTCGACCCCGCCGAGCGTGATCGCCGGTCTGGGCAACCGGCTGTCCGCCCTGGCCTCCGCCCTGGCCCCGCGCCGCCTCACCCTGGCCGTCGCCGGACGCGCCCTGAAGGCCTGACGCCCGGCGGGCCGGGACCGCCCGCACGGGACGTCCCGGCCCGCCGTGCGGGGGCTACGCCTCGGCGGCCGCGCGCAGGCTCATCACGTAGATCTGGGTACCGTCCTCGAAGAGCGTCACCTGCTCCGCGCCGCCGTCCAGGAGCTCCTTCCAGACCTCCCCGATCCAGGACTCCGCGTCGCCCTGGGTCGTGAACTCCTCCGGCTCCACCGCCGGGCTCGTCTCCGTGCCGTCGGCCGCCTCGAACCGCCACGTCCACACCATGTCCGCCTCCGTTGCTCGCACGCGTTCTCACACTTCTCGGCATGAGTGTGCCCGCAGAGTAACCGGGCGCGCACCACTCCCGGCGACGCGGGAGGATCTCCGTGTGGAACTCACTCTGCTCGGCACCGGTACCCCCGAAGGACTGCCCCGCCCCGGCTGTCCCTGCGCCGCCTGCGCGGTCAGCGTGGGCGGCCTGGCCCGCGCCGCGACCGCCGTGCTCGTGGACGGGGCGCTGCTGCTGGACCTGACCCCCGGGGCGGTGCTGGCCGGGGCCCGCGCCGGGCACTCGCTGGCCGGCGTGCGCCAGGTGCTGCTGACGCACCCGCACGACGGGCCGCCCGTCGAGCTGCCGCCCGGGCTGCCCGCCGCGGGCCGGGTGCCGGACGGCCGGGAGCTGGCGGTCATCAGCGGTCACCGGGTGCGGGCGGTGCCGATGGACGCGCCGGGCACCGGCTACGAGGTCACCGGCCCGGACGGGAGCCGACTGCTGTACCTGCCGCCGGGCGGCGCGCCCGCAGGCACCACCGGGACGACGGCCCGCCGCGCGTACGACGTGGTCCTCGCCGATGTGCTCGGCCGCCCCGAAGCCCTGGCCCGGCTGCGCGCGAGCGGCGCGGTGGGCCCGGCCACCGACGTGATCGCCGTGCACCTGGACCACGACACCCCGCCGGGCCGGGAGCTGGAGCGCCGGTGCGCGGCGGCCGGCGCCCGCGCCGTGCCGGACGGCACCACGGTGGTGGCGGGCGAGTACCGCGCGGGCCCGGACGTGCCCCGGCGCACCCTGGTGCTGGGCGGTGCCCGCTCGGGCAAGTCCGTCGAGGCCGAACGGCGCCTGGAGGCCTACCCGGAGGTGGTCTACGCGGCCACCTCCGGGACCCGCGAGGACGACGCGGACTGGGCCCGGCGCGTCGGCCTGCACCGCGAGCGCCGCCCGGCCGGCTGGCGGACGGTGGAGACCTGCGACCTGGCGCCGCTGCTGGCGGGGTCCGGGCCCCCGCTGCTGATCGACTGCCTCGCGCTGTGGCTCACCGACGCCATGGACCGGGCCGGGGCCTGGGACGACGCCGTGTGGGAGGCGCGGGGCCGCGGGGAGCTGCGCGACCGGGTGGCCGAGCTGGTCGCGGCGGTCCGCGCGGCCCGCCGCGCGGTGGTGCTCGTCAGCAACGAGGTGGGCTCCGGAGTGGTCCCCGCGACCGCGTCGGGGCGGCGGTTCCGCGACGAGCTGGGCCGCCTCAACAACGCGGTGGCGGGCGAGTGCGAGCACGTCCTGCTGGTGGTGGCGGGGCAGGCCCTCGTCCTGAAGGGGCAACCGGGGTGACGGACCGCCACGGGATCGGCGGCACACCCCCTGAGGCAGGGCCTGACCGGCTGTAGTCTCTGCCAGATGACCACGCTGAATCTCGACGACTTCTCCGATCTGATCGAACGCCCCGACGGGGGCGTCCGGCGTGACGCCGAGGATCGCCGTGAGCGGCTGGCCGTGCCGCCCGGCGCGCTGGGCCGGCTCGACGAGCTCGCCGAATGGCTGGCCGCCGCCCAGGGGCGGGTCCCGGTCAAGCCGATCGAGCGGCCGCGCGTCGTCCTGTTCGCCGCCGACCACGGGATCGCGGCCCGGGGCGTCTCCGCCCGCCCCGCCGGCGGCGCCCACGCGCTGGTGCGGTCCGTCCTGGACGGGAGCAGCCCGGTGTCCGTCCTGGCCGGGCGGCTCGGCGCGGGCGTGCGCGTGGTCGACACCGGCCTCGACTGCGATCCGGCCCTCCTCCCCGAGGACGTGACGCGCCACCGCGTCCGGCGCGGCAGCGGACGGATCGACGTGGAGGACGCGCTGACGGCGCAGGAGGCCGAGGCCGCCCTGCGGCTGGGCATCGCGATCGCCGACGAGGAGGCCGACTCCGGTACGGACCTGGTCGTCCTCGGCGACCTGAGCGTGGGCGGCACCACCGTGGCCGCCGTCCTGGTCGCCGCGCTGTGCGGAACGGACGCGTCCGTGGTGACCGGGCGCGGCGGTGTGCCGATCGACGACCTGGCCTGGATGCGCAAGTGCGCCGCGATCCGCGACGCGCTGCGACGCGCCCGGCCGGTGCTCGGCGACCAGCTGGCCCTGCTGGCCGCGGTCGGCGGCACGGACGTCGCCGCGATCACCGGTTTCCTGCTCCAGTGCGCGGTGCGCCGCACCCCCGTCATCCTGGACGGGGTCGTCTCGGCGGCCTGCGGACTGGTGGCCCAGCGGGCCGCCTTCCGGGCCCCGGACTGGTGGCTGGCCGGACAGACCAGCGGAGAACCGGGCCAGGCCAAGGCCCTGGACCGGATGGCACTCAACCCCGTGCTCGACCACGGCGTCACAGTGGGGGAAGGAACCGGGGCCTTGCTGGCACTCCCCCTGGTCCAGGCGGCCGCCGCACTCGCGGCGGAACTCCCGGAGCGGGCGGCCGTGGAACAGCCGACGGACTGAGACACCGGGCACTACGGGCCTGACCAGTCCGCAGTGCACGCACTGCCTGTGGACGGTGACGCCCCATATCATCGCTTTTCATGGGAGAGGTCCGCTTGACCAGCGCAGACACCGACCGGAGCCTCGATCAGGCCTCCGGCAAGGTTTCCAACAGCAAGAAGGAGCCGGGCGGCGAGCCCGCCGCGAAGGGGGAGAACCGCAGGGGGAGCGCCTCGTCGAGGCGCAGCGCCGCCTTCGCGGTCTGGTACCTGCGGGCCGTCACCTTCGTGAACTTCCTCAGCGCGGTGTGGCTTTCGCTCGGGCAGGACCTGCGCCGGCACAACACCGCCGACTTCTACACCCCGTACCTGCTGACGGCCGGGTTCGCCTCCGGGCTGTTCTCGCTGCTGCTGGCGGTCACGATGGGCCGCCGCAAGCGGGCCGCGTGGATCCTGAACCTGGTGGTCAGCGGCATGCTGCTGCTGGCCTTCGCGGTCGCCGCCTTCGCCCCCTGCACCAGCGGTGACGTCAACCTCTGCTACCCGGAGTTCCGCGACCACGCGCAGAACTGGGTCTCGCTCGCCCTGACGGCCGCCTTCGTCGGCGCGCTGCTGGTGGGCCGGCACGAGTTCTACGCCAAGGGCGACCGCTCCAACCCGAAGCTGGCCACCGTCGTGGCCGCCGTCGGGCTGCTGCTGACCTCACTGGTCGCGGCCCTGCTGGTGGGCGCCACCAACACGGACCCGGACCGCGCCGACGCGACGTTCCTGGCCCGCTGGCGGTACGGCGTGATGCGGCTGGTCACGCTCGCGCCCGACGACAAGGCGTACAACGCGATCACCACGCCCGCCTGGGTGGACGTGTTCATCAACGTGATGTCGATGCTGCTGCTGCTCGCCGTGCTGTTCGCGGCCTTCCGCTCGCGGCGCGCCGTCGACCCGCTCACCCCCGAGGACGAGGAGCGGCTGCGGGCGCTGCTCGCCCGGCAAGGCGACCGCGACTCGCTCGGCTACTTCGCGCTGCGCCGCGAGAAGTCCGTGATCTGGTCCCCCACCGGCAAGGCCGCCGTCACCTACCGCGTCGTCGGCGGCGTCTCGCTCGCCTCCGGCGATCCGATCGGCGACCCCGAGGCCTGGCCCGGCGCGATCGAGCCGTGGCTGGCCGAGGCCCGCGAGCACGGCTGGGTCCCGGCCGTCATGGGCGCCAGCGAGGAAGCCGGACAGATCTACGCGCGGCACGGCCTGGACGCGCTGGAGCTCGGCGACGAGGCCATCGTGGAGACCGACGAGTTCACGCTGGAGGGCCGCGCCATGCGGACCGTCCGGCAGGCCTACAACCGGGTCAAGCGAGCCGGGTACACCGTCCGCATCCGCCGCCACGCGGACATCCCGGCCGAGGAGATGGACGTCCTCCTCCAGCGGGCCGACGACTGGCGCGACGGCGCGACCGAACGCGGCTTCTCCATGGCGCTGGGCCGCCTCGGCGATCCCGACGACGGCCAGTGCGTGATGCTGGAGTGCACCGACGGCAACGGCGACCTGCGGGCCGTGCTGTCCTTCGTGCCCTGGGGGCCCAAGGGCCTCTCGCTCGACCTGATGCGCCGTGACCGCGACTCCGAGAACGGCCTGATGGAGTTCATGGTCATCGAACTCCTGGAACGCTCGAAGGAGATCGGCGTCACACAGGTGTCACTGAACTTCGCGATGTTCCGTTCCGTCTTCGAGCGGGGGTCCAAGCTCGGCGCGGGTCCGGTGCTGCGCATGTGGCGCTCGCTGCTGAGCTTCTTCTCCCGCTGGTGGCAGATCGAGTCCCTCTACCGGGCCAACGCCAAATACCGGCCGATCTGGGAACCGCGGTTCATGCTCTTCGAGAAGAGTTCCGACCTGCTGCGGATCGGTATCGCGGCGGGCCGGGCCGAGGGCTTCCTGGAGGCACCCGGCCTGCCGAAGTGGCTGCACCGCAGACATCTGGAGACGATTCGTTGACGTCGTGGTCGACGGCCCCACTACGGCGGTTCGCCCGCCGTGAGTGGGGCCCCATGTTCTGGACCATCCGGGACGCGCTCGTCCGTGACACCTGGCGGGCGATCCCGATGACCATCGGCGCGGTCTGCCTGACCTCGGTCTTCCAGGTCGTGCAGAACACGTCCTGGGGCTTCCAGCCCGTCCAGAACCTGGGGTCCGTCAAGGCCGTCGACCCCCTGTGGCTCGCGCTGCTGCGCACGCCGCTCTCGCTGTTCGTGCCCGCCCTCGACCTGCCGGTGTGGGGGGCCCTCGCACAGATCCTGCTGGTCTTCGGGATCGCGGAGATCTGCATCGGCTGGTGGCGCACCCTGCTCATCGGCTACGTCGCCACCCTCGCCGGCACCACCTACGCGCGGATCGGCCTCTCGCTGGGGCCCGACCACCCCTTCGGCCTGCCGGTGTCCGACCGGATCGTCAACGACACCGGGCCCTCGGCCGCCGTCGTGGGGCTCGCGATCTACGTCTGCTGGCGCTACCGGGCCTACCTGACCGGCGGTCTGGTGATCCTGGTGATGATCGGCGAGGTGCTGCTCAAGGACAACCTCGCCGGCAAGGAACACCTCGCGGCCATCGCCGCCGTGATGGCCGTGTGCACCGTCCGCGCCCGCCTTTCGGGGGCGCCCGCGCCACCGGGCCGCTGATCCTCGGCGGGCCCTACGCCCCGGTGGCGCCGTACGCGCCGCGGGGCGGTGGGGAACCCGTACCGTATCGGGGTGACGACAGACCTCGGACCCTTCGCCCGCACCCGGCGGTGGACGCGGGCGCACGTGCTCGCCACCGACGCCGTGCTCGCGCTCGGGGCGTTCGTCTTCATGGTCCTCGGGTCCTTCGCCGATCCGCACGGCCCGCACGGGCCCACCTTCGGCACCCGCGCCCCCGAACCCTTCTCCCTGGTGCTGATGCTGCTCGGCGCGGCCGCCCTGGTGCTGCGGCGCCGCAGTCCGCGCGCCGTACTGGCGGTGACCTGCGGGCTGTCGATGCTGGAGCTGACCACCGGGGAGCCGCGGGCGCCCGTCGCGATGTGCGCGGTGATCGCCCTGTACACGGTCGCCGCGCGCACCGACCGCCCCACGACCTGGCGGATCGGGGTGCTGACGATGGCCGGGCTGACCGGGGTCGCCATGCTGGCGGGACCGCTGCCCTGGTACGCGCAGGAGAACCTCGGCATCTTCGCCTGGACCGGGATGGCCGCCGCCGCCGGTGACGCGGTGCGCAGCCGGCGGGCCTTCATCGACGCCATGCGCGAGCGGGCGGAGCGGGCCGAGCGGACCCGCGAGGAGGAGGCCCGGCGGCGGGTCGCCGAGGAGCGGCTGCGCATCGCCCGGGACCTGCACGACGTGGTGGCCCACCACATCGCCCTGGTCAACGTCCAGGCGGGGGTGGCCGCGCACGTCATGGACAAGCGGCCCGACCAGGCCAAGGAGGCCCTCGCGCACGTCCGCGACGCCAGCCGCTCCGCGCTGAACGAGCTGCGCGCCACCGTCGGGCTGCTGCGGCAGTCGGGCGATCCGGAGGCGCCGACGGAACCCGCGCCGGGGCTGGCCCTGCTGGAGGAACTGCTGGACACCTTCCGGCACGCCGGGCTGCCGGTACGGGTGCTCCTGGAGCTCGGGACGGACACCGGGCCGCTGCCGTCCGCCGTGGACCTGGCGGCGTACCGGGTCATCCAGGAGGCACTGACCAACGTCCGCAAGCACGCCGGGCCGGGGGCGAAGGCCGAGGTCAGCGTGGTGCGGGTGGGTGCCTCGCTGGAGGTGACGGTGCTGGACGACGGGGGCGACTCGGCCGACTCCGCCCCCGGAGCGGCCGATCCGGGCGGCGGGCACGGACTGCTGGGCATGCGGGAGCGGACGGGCGCGCTGGGCGGCTCCTGCTTCACCGGGCCGCGCTACGGGGGCGGCTACCGGGTCCACGCGATCCTCCCGGTCGTCTGACGCCGCCCCCGGCCGGACCCGGCCCCCGCGCCGCTGCCGCCGCTAGCAGGACTTGCGCCAGGGGCCGAGTTCGAGCTTCTTCTCCAGGGAGCTGAGCTTCAGCTCCTTGGAGCGGGCGCAGAACCGGTCCGTGGACAGCTCGTACTCGACGTGGAAGACGGCCTTGTCCGCCCGGACGAACGGGGTGAGCTCGTCGCACTCGTGGTACTGGGCGCACTGCTCGTTGACCGCGAAGTCGTAGTCGCCGACCAGCTGCGGGATCTGGTCGAGGTCGTTCTTGAGGCCGACGGCCAGCCCCCGGTCGTGGGCGAGCTTGGCGATCATCCGGTTGAACTTCAGCTGGTCGTCGGCGGTGACGGGGAAGCCCGACTCGTTGCGGTAGGCGTCCATGTTGTCGGGTTCGACGGCGTCGAAGCCCTTGTCGCGGCACATGTCGAAGCGCTTGCCCATCAGCCGTTCGAGGTCCGCCAGGCGCCGGACGTCGAGCCAGCGTTCGCCCTTCCAGCCGTTGCCCTTGCCGAGCATGTCCCCGGGGAAGTCGCCGGAGTCGGGGCGGAAGTCCTCCCAGGCGCCGGTGGAGACGTAGCAGATGGTGCGGCGGCCCGCCCGCTTCAGGGCGGCGACCTGCTCCTGGCTGGTGTTGAACCCGTCGACGTCGTACACGGGCACGTCGAAGGAGGTGTCCAGCTTCCCGCTGAGCTGCCACTGCCAGGCCGTGCCGGGCTTCGGCTGCCAGCGCTCCCCGGGAGCCGGGGCCGGGGTCGGGGCCCCGGTGGGTCCGGGCTCGGGCGTCCCGTCGTCGTCGTCGGAGTCCGACGAGCAGCCGGTGAGCAGCAGCAGGGCGAAGGCGGCGAGCGCCGCCGCCGCGGTGGTGGTGGTCTTCATCCGGCCGCCTCCAGGGCGTACGGGAGGGTCCCCCACGGGTGCGCGCCCGTTCCGGGGACCGCGCAGTACACCCCGGCCCCGCGTTCCGCCGCGAGTTCGGCGGCCGGCGCGCCGGGCGGGACCGCGTACACGAGGTGGCAGAACGTCCGGGCGGGGTGGTCGGCGGTCCAGGCGGGCGGGGTGGCCGCCGCGTCCCGGTAGGCGTCCCAGGGTCCCTCGAAGGTGACGAGCAGGTCGGCGAGCCCGGCGTACCCGGGGTGCGGGTGGACGCCGTGGTTCAGGACGAGCGTACGGGCTCCGGCGGCCCGGGCGGAGACGGCCAGCCGGCCGTAGTGGCCCAACAGTTCGGGCTCGGCAGCGGCCTGGTCGAGGAACGCCCCGTCGGTGTCGTACCAGTCGCGGTGGCGCAGCAGGTCCCGCACCACCTCCGCGTGCGGGCGGCGCCCGTAGTCGGTGTCGGCGTACCCGAGGACGGCCACGCCCGCCCCGCGCAGCCGGGCGGCGACGGCGGCGAACCGCTCGTCGGGGGCCCGGCCCGGCCCGCTGTCGGGGTTGAGCACCACGGAGTGCAGCCGGCCGGCGCAGCGGATGAGCCGCTCCCACTCCTCGGGGCGGTCGGCGGGGTGCTCGTACAGGGGCACCAGCAGCATGGGGTCCTTCTCCTCGTACGGGGACGGGCGGGCGGGAATCGGCGGGCGGGAATCGGCGGGGGAGGGATCACCGGTGGGCGGTCGCCCGGCCGAGGAGCAGGCAGACCAGGACGGCCAGGGCCGCGGCGGCGCCGCCCGCCACCACCAGCTGGACGAGCCGGGGCGCTCCGACCCCGACGAGCAGGGCCAGGCTCTGCGCGACGGCGGCGCCCGCGCAGACCACGGCGGCGGGCCGGACCGCGCCGAAGGACTGCAGGAGCAGCCCCGTCCACATCACCGCGCCCAGCAGCAGCAGGGTCGCGACGCGCACCCCGGACAGGGCGGGGGCGTGCGGCCACAGCAGGGTCCCGGTGAGGCCGAGGGCCAGCAGCACCGTCAGGTAGCAGGCGAGGCAGCCGGCCAGGGTGGAGAGCATCCGGCGCCAGAACGCGCCGGGCGAGCGGGCCGCCCGCAGCCCGGCGAGGCTGCCGCTGCGGAAGCGGTGCAGCAGCCACTCGGCGGGGCCCATGCTGAGGGTCAGGGCCACCGCGCTGGGTGCGGCGACCGCCTCGGCCGGGCCGCCGGAGAGCACCTCCCCGAGGGCGGCGTACAGCACCAGCAGGCCGGTCCCGAGGCCGAAGACCCCGTAGGGCACCGAGTCCCCGATCCGGGGGCCGCGCCGGGCGTGGTCCTCCTCGGCGCCGCGCAGCATCCGCCAGCGCACCGGGCCGCCCTCGCCGTGCCGGTGCCGGATCCGGGCGCGGAGCCGCCGGGCACCGGCCCGCAGGCCCGCGGCGAGCGGGAGTTCGCGCAGGGCGAGCGTGCAGGCGGCCAGCAGCGACAGGACCAGCAGCGCCGCCCGTACCGGTACGGGCAGGTCCACGGCGAGGGAGAGCAGCGCGCCGGCGGCCATCGGGGCGAGGGCCGCGAGCAGCACCCGCTCGCGGCCGAGCACCAGCAGCACGGTGGCGGCCCCCACGTACAGGGCCTGGCCGGCGGCGAAGGCGTACGAGAACGGCGGCCCGCCGGGGACGGCGAGTGCGGCGGCGGTGCCCAGCAGCGCCCCGGCGGGCGCTCCGGCGAGCAGGGTGCGCCGGGCGGCGGCGCGGTCGCCGAGGCCGAGCCAGGAGTAGGCGCGGTGGGACAGGGTCTGGTCCCACACCCAGCCGATGAGGGCCCCGGCGAGCAGGGTCAGGGTCCCGGCGGGCAGTCCGAGCCGGTCCTGGGGGCCTTCGAGGAGCGGGGCGCCCAGGACGTAGGCGAGGCCGGGCAGGGCGAAGATCACCCCGCGCAGCAGGCAGGCGGTGAGGGGGACCTTCCAGGGGTCGGGGACCCGGTCGGGTTCGGGGAAGGCCCGCGGCACCCGGGCGTAGAGCTCCTCGGCGAGGTCGAAGGAGTCGCGGCGGCCGTAGGTGAGGCGGATGTACTCGTCGTTCATCCCGTCGGATTCCAGGACGGCGGCGATCTCGTCGGGGTGGACGGCCGCGGCGACGAGGGCGTCGAGGCGCTCGGCGAGTTCGTCCATGGGGTCGGCGGCGGGCGCCGCCCCCGTGCGCTGACGGGGGCGGGGGACGGCGGGGAGGGTGCCGGCGGCCGCCGCGCCGGTGGTGGCGCGGGCGGCGGCGGACGCGTGGCCGGTGGCGGCGGCGTGGCCGAGGTGCACCCAGCCGCCCTCCGGTCCGGGGGGCCTGAGCCAGAGGGAGCCGCTCACCACAGGCTCCCGTCGGCGGCGAGTTCGCGGTACCAGGGGTCCGCGAGCCGCTGGGTCCAGTCGTCGCCCTCGCGCACGGGCAGGACCGGCTGGCCGGCGAGTTCCCGGTAGATGTGCCGGAAGCCGTCCACGGACTGGTGCAGGGTGAACTTCTCGACCACCCGCGCGCGGGACATCCGGCCCAGCTCGGCGCGGCGTCCGTCGTCGCGGAGCAGGGCCAGGGCGGCGCGGGCCATGGTCTCGGGCTCGCGGGGCGGGACGACGAGCCCGGTGTCCCCGACGGCCTCGCGCACGCCCCCGACGTCGGTGGAGACGGTGGTGCGGCCGCAGGACATGGCCTCGATGATGCTGAACGGGAAGCCCTCGCTGATGGAGGACAGCATCACGACGCTGCCCGCCGCATAAGCGTCGGCGACGCGCTCGATGCGGCCCTCGAAGGTGATCCCGTCGCCCACGCCGAGCTCGGCGGCGAGCTTCTCCAGGCGCAGCCGGTACTCCTCGCAGCCCGCCGGGACCGGGCCGAACAGGCGCAGGCGCAGGGCGGGCAGCTCCCGGCGCATGAACGCGTAGGCCCGGATCAGGGTTTCGAGGTCCTTGATCGGGTCGATGCGGCCGCACCAGCTGAGGGTGGGCACCTCCGGTTCGGGGCCGGCCTCGGGGAAGGCGTGCGGATCGACGCCGTTGTAGACGGTGCGGATCCGGGCGGAGTCGGCTCCTCCGCGCTCCTCCCAGCGGCGGTTGTACTGGTTGACCGGGGTGATCAGGTCGGCCTGCCGGTAGCCCTCGGAGTTGAGCTCCCGGTAGAAGCCCAGCATCAGGGCCTTGACGGGCCAGCGCTGGGCGGCGGTGCGGTAGCCGAGGTAGCGCTCGCGCAGGTAGATGCCGTGCTCGGTGAGGAGGAAGGGCACCTTGTCGAGGCGTTTGGCGGCGAGCGCCGGGAGGGTGGCCAGACCGCTGCTCACCGCGTGGGCGACGCTGTCCGGCGGGATCCGCACGGCCAGCGGGCGCAGGGCGTGTTCCAGCAGGTCGGTGGCGGTGAGCGCGTCGTGGATGGTGGGCGCGGCCCCGGCGGTGACCAGGCCGGGACGGGTCCACACGGCCATCAGCAGGCGCAGCACCGACTCGGAGCGCAGCGCCGGGGCGAGCCGGCCGGCCCGGGCCAGTGCGGCGAATTCGCCGAGGACCTCGGAGAACCCGCCGTGGGCGGGGTCGATCAGCGACAGCAGGAAGGTTTCGTAGAGGGCGTCGAACCCGCGGCGGGCCTTGCCCCGCAGGACGGAGCGGCGGGTCCGGGAGGGCGGCGGGCCCCAGAGCGGGAAGGCGGTGTGCCGGTAGACGTTGCGCGGGAGGTCCCAGGTGACCGGCTCGCGTCCGGAGCCGGTCAGGGCTATGACGTTGAAGTCGACTTCCGGCATGCCGCGGACGAGTTGGTCGCACCAGGTGCTGACGCCCCCGTGAACGTGTGGATAGGTGCCTTCGGTGAGCATGGTGACATGACGCCCATGGCTCATGCGGTGTGTCCCCCCAGGACGGAAAAGGGGCCGGCGCCCGTGGGTTCGCGGAGCGCCGGCGCTAGGTGGAACGTGGTGGCCTACTGGCGGTTCGGCCGCGGCCCGGTCAGGCGAGCTTCAGGGTGACCGCGGACTGCAGCAGCTCGGGCGAGGACCAGGCGGAACGGGTTCCGGCGTAGGCGGCGCCGAAGTCCGTGGTGCCCAGCAGGAGCTGCTTCTTGGTCCCGTTGGGTGCGGTGATCGGGGCCAGTACGCCGGAGGGCGCCTTGACGGTGACGTCCTTGCCGATCCGGTAGGCGGTGACCTGGTTGTTGGCGACGGCCTTGTCCCAGGCGGCCCGGCGGCCGAGCTCGACGCCGGTGTCCTTCATGCTCTGGTTGACGAGGGGCGCGCTCGGCGCGTACAGCGTGCGGTAGGTGTCGAGGACGGAGTTGAGCACCGGGTACAGGGTGCGGTCCTCGGCGAGGTTGGACTGGTGGACGTAGTGCGGCTTCGGGTCGTTGGCGAGGACGTGGCGCAGGGCGGTCCGTGCCTCGGCCGGGACGATGTAGTCGAGGAACCCGGTGTTCGGGTCGAGCGGGGCCGGCAGGCAGGTGGAGGTCGCCGGGTTGTCCTCGCACAGGCCGCTGCCGCCGTCGGCGCGGCTGGTGTAGATCCAGTTGTACTCGTCGGCCATCTCCGCGTCGGTGCCCGTGTTGTAGTACACGTTCATCGGGTAGCGGGGGACGGTGAGGGCGGCGCCGACGGCCCGCTGATCGGGCTCGCGGGAGTTGTCGCTGCCCGCCCACTTGATCCCGTTGTCGGCGAACGCACCGGCCAGGTTGGGGTTGTCGGTGGGCTGCTGCGGGAGCGTCTTGAGCCCGGAGTGCTCACCGGTGACGATCTCGGTCCGGTCGGTGGTCAGGCCGTGGGAGGCGGCCCAGTTGTTGTTGTCCCGGATCTGGGCGGAGATCTCGGACCGGCTCATCCAGTTCGTCGCGCCCTGGGCGTTCTTCGTGCAGGTCCAGGGGCTGACGGAGACGTCCTGGGTGCAGCCGAGGAACAGATGGGTGTAGGTGTGGTTCATCCAGCGGTACTTGGCCTTGTCCGCGAGGAGCTGCGCGGTCAGGGCGTCGGTACCGCCGTTCTCGGCCTTCCACTCCTCCCCGGCCCCCGCGTTGAAGAGCATGTCGAGCTTGAAGTTCTTGCTCGTCTGCCACTGCGCCGCGTACTGGGCGTCGGCGGCGGTCATGCGGATCGTGCTCTCCTTGCCCTCGCCGCCCGCACAGGCGTAGTCGCCGGGCGTGCAGTTGAGGGTCTTGTCCCAGCGCGCGTCCGGGGCGAAGACGTCGTCGACGTGGACCGCGAAGTAGTTGCGCTCCTGGCCGAGGTGGACGCCCTGGGTGAGCCATTCGACGATGCCCCGGGCCAGCAGCCGGAACTGCTGCTGGTACTGGTTGTACCCGAAGGTGACGACCAGTTCGCTGCGCCCGTCGTGGGTGTACTCGCCGACGAGCGAGGCCCGTTCGGAGCTTCCCGGGACGGGGGCGTCGAGGAAGCTGGTGTAGCCGGTGCGCGGCTTCGCCATGAACCCGTAGCTCTCCGGGACCAGCGGCGAGTTGTCCTCGAAGGCGACCTGACCCCCCAGGTAGCCGAACGGACCCGTCTTGCCGGCGGCCGTGACGGCGGCCTGCGTGCCGTCGAGGGTGCCCCCGTAGCCGCCGTTGTCGGTGTACTCCAGGCCGACCTCGGGGTGCGCCCAGGTGTAGGCGTCGACCTGGCGGATCCCGTACGTCGTCTCGTACGCGGTGAGTGCGGCGAGTTCGGCGGAGCCCGCTGGGAACGGGCTCTCGTTCGGCAGTACGACCCCCTGGAACTTGGCTCGCGGACGGCCGGAGACCGTGTCGCTGAGGAACGCCGCGTTGATCACGGGGCGGCTGGAGCTGCCCAGGTCGACGCGGGTGTACGGGACTCCGGTGTCGCGGAGCTCCGCGATGAGCGCCTGGACCGAGCTGCCGCCGTCGTCGACGACGAGCACCCTGAGGTCGATCCGCGGTGTCACTGCGGTGGCCGCTGCCTGGGCGTGCGCAGCGGGTACGGCGACGGACACCAGGGCTGCGGCCGCCATCGCGGCGGCGACCCTGTTCATCCGGTTCTTGTTGACCATTTCGGCCTTCCCCCCGCAGGCCATCCCTCGGAACGGCCCTTGGCGGACGGCCGGGCCGGGGAGGCTCTGTGGAAATCATGCAAAAGGACCCCGCGTCCCCTTGCGAGAGTGGCTCGAGTCTCTCGGACCTCGTCAGGTCTACGAGGCAAACCTGGAGCAGAGTCCACAGATGGGTGAACCTGATGCCGTATTGATCGAACAACTTGACAAACCTTCGAGTGACGTACGGACGAGTACGTGCGCGTAGGCTCATTTCCGGCGGCCGCCGGGCCCGAATACGATCGCTGCGGAGCGGCCGGAGATCCCGACGTGTCCACACCGACCACACACACAAACGGAAGCGAGACTTCACCACCGTGACTGCTCTGACTCTCAGCACTGCCGGCGCGGCGACCCTGCGCGCCGACGCCCTCGTGGTCGGCGTGGCCAAGGGCCCCAAGGGGCTCCTCGTGGCCGCCGGCGCCGAGGCCGTGGACAAGGCCTTCGACGGAAAGCTCGCCGCCGTGCTCGACGCGCTCGGTGCCTCGGGCGCCGAAGGCGAGACCACCAAGCTGCCCGCCCCGGCCGGCCTCAAGGTCCCGGTCGTGCTGGCGGTCGGCCTGGGCTCCGCACCCGAGCAGGACGAGTCCTTCGACGAGGAGGCACTGCGCCGCGCCGCCGGCGCCGCCGCCCGCGCCCTGCACGGCGCGAAGAAGGCCGGCTTCGCCCTGCCCCTGGACGACGCCTCCGCCGTCACCGCCGTGGCCGAGGGCGCGCTGCTCGGCGCGTACGCGTTCACCGCCTACCAGGGCGGCGAGAAGAAGGCCGCCAAGGGCTCCGGCCCGAAGCTGCCGCTGGCCGAGGTCGCGCTGCTGGGTGCCAAGCCGCGCGACAAGGAGCACAAGGCCGCCGCCGAGCGCGCCCAGGTCGTCGCGACCGAGGTCAACATCGCCCGTGACCTGATCAACACCCCGCCGAACGACCTCACCCCCGAGGCCTTCGCCGCCGTGGCCGCCGCGGCCGCCAAGGAGAACGGCATCAAGGTCCAGGTCCTGGACGAGAAGGCCCTGGTCAAGGGCGGGTACGGCGGCATCATGGGCGTCGGCAAGGGTTCCGAGAACCCGCCCCGCCTGGTGAAGCTCTCCTACACCCACGCCAAGGCGGAGAAGACCCTCGCCTTCGTCGGCAAGGGCATCACCTACGACTCCGGCGGCATCTCCCTGAAGCCGGCCGGTCACAACGAGACGATGAAGTGCGACATGGCCGGCGCCGCCGCCGTCTTCGCCTCCGTCGTCGCGGCCGCCAAGCTGGGCCTCCAGGTCAACGTCACCGGCTGGCTCGCGCTCGCCGAGAACATGCCCTCCGGCTCCGCCACCAAGCCCGGTGACGTGCTGCGCATGTACAGCGGCAAGACCGTCGAGGTCCTCAACACCGACGCCGAGGGCCGGCTGGTCCTGGGCGACGCGCTGACCAAGGCCTCCGAGGAGGCCCCGGACGCGATCGTCGACGTCGCCACCCTGACCGGCGCCATGGTGCTGGCGCTGGGCGACCGCACCTTCGGGATCATGGCGAACGACGACGCCTTCCGCACCTCGATCCACGAGATCGCGGAAGAGGTCGGCGAGGCCTCCTGGCCGATGCCGCTCCCCGAGGACCTGCGCAAGACCATGGACTCCCCCACCGCCGACATCGCCAACATGGGCGTCCGGATGGGCGGCGGTCTGGTGGCCGGCCTCTTCCTCCAGGAGTTCGTCGGCGAGGGCATCACCTGGGCCCACCTCGACATCGCGGGCCCCGCCTTCCACGAGGGCGCCCCGTACGGCTACACCCCCAAGGGCGGCACCGGCTCGGCCGTCCGCACCCTGGTCCGGCTCGCCGAGCGCACCGCGACGGGCGACCTGGGCTGACCCCGCCGCCGACGTACCACCTGCTGAGACGCTCCTCGTGAGCCGTGACGGCGCCCCGGGATCCCGATCATGGGACCGGGGCGCGTTCGCTCTGGACGAAACCTGGAGGATCAGTAGGTTCCTACGCCGCGGTAACCCGGACTTCGGGCAGAACGACCGTCCACACCCGGGGCCCGGCGTCCCGCGTTCCCCCGACAAATGCGAAGATGGGTTCTCGGCAGGACAGGGCCCCCACCACAGGGCCGAAGAAACAAGCGGCCGATTACCAGCCGCCGCCCCGGTCACAGAGGACCGGTGCCCGGCGCACATGCATGGAGGACGTGACGTGGCGAACGACGCCAGCACCGTTTTCGACCTAGTGATCCTCGGCGGTGGCAGTGGCGGTTACGCCGCGGCGCTCCGCGCATCCCAGCTGGGTCTCGACGTTGCGCTGATCGAGAAGAACAAGCTCGGCGGCACCTGCCTGCACAACGGCTGCATCCCCACGAAGGCTCTGCTCCACGCCGGCGAGGTCGCCGACCAGGCCCGCGAAGCCGGACAGTTCGGTGTCAAGGCCTCTTTCGAGGGCATCGACATCGCCGGTGTGCACAAGTACAAGGACGAGGTCGTCTCCGGCCTCTACAAGGGCCTTCAGGGTCTGGTCGCCTCCCGCAAGGTGACGTACATCGAGGGTGAGGGCCGCCTGTCCTCCCCGACGTCCGTCGACGTCGACGGCCGGCGCGTCCAGGGCCGCCACGTCCTGCTGGCGACCGGCTCCGTGCCGAAGTCGCTGCCGGGCCTGGAGATCGACGGCAACCGCGTCATCTCCTCGGACCACGCGCTGGTCCTGGACCGCGTGCCCGAGTCCGCGATCATCCTGGGCGGCGGCGTCATCGGCGTCGAGTTCGCCTCGGCGTGGAAGTCCTTCGGCACCGACGTCACGGTGATCGAGGGCCTCAAGCACCTCGTCCCGGTCGAGGACGAGAACAGCTCCAAGATCCTGGAGCGCGCCTTCCGCAAGCGCGGCATCAAGTTCAACCTCGGCACCTTCTTCGAGAAGGCGGAGTACACCGAGACCGGCGTCCGCGTCACGCTCGCGGACGGCAAGACCTTCGAGGCCGAGGTGCTGCTGGTCGCCATCGGCCGCGGCCCGGTCTCCCAGGGTCTGGGCTACGAGGAGCAGGGCGTCGCGATGGACCGCGGCTACGTCCTGGTCGACGAGTACATGCAGACCAACGTGCCGACCGTCTCGGCCGTCGGTGACCTCGTCCCGACCCTCCAGCTCGCGCACGTCGGCTTCGCCGAGGGCATCCTGGTGGCGGAGCGTCTGGCCGGCCTGAAGGCCGTTCCGATCGACTACGACGGCGTCCCGCGCGTCACGTACTGCCACCCCGAGGTCGCCTCCGTCGGCATCACCGAGGCCAAGGCCAAGGAGCTGTACGGCGCGGACAAGGTCGTGGCCCTGAAGTACAACCTGGCGGGCAACGGCAAGAGCAAGATCCTCAAGACCGCGGGCGAGATCAAGCTCGTCCAGGTCAAGGACGGTGCCGTGGTCGGCGTCCACATGGTCGGTGACCGTATGGGCGAGCAGGTCGGCGAAGCCCAGCTGATCTACAACTGGGAAGCCCTGCCCGCCGAGGTCGCGCAGCTCATCCACGCGCACCCGACCCAGAACGAGGCTCTCGGCGAGGCCCACCTGGCCCTGGCCGGCAAGCCGCTTCACGCACACGACTAATCCACAGTCACGGGCGCGACGACCACTTCCGCACTTTCGTTAGGAGCAACAGAAACCATGTCGGTTTCCGTAACCCTTCCGGCGCTCGGTGAGAGCGTCACCGAGGGCACTGTCACCCGCTGGCTGAAGGCCGAGGGCGAGCGCGTCGAGGCCGACGAGCCGCTGCTCGAGGTCTCGACCGACAAGGTCGACACCGAGATCCCCTCCCCCGTCTCCGGCATCCTGGCCTCCATCAAGGTCGCCGAGGACGAGACCGTCGAGGTCGGCGCCGAGCTGGCCGTCATCGACGACGGCTCCGGCGATGCGGCTCCGGCCGCCGAGCCGGCCGCCGCCGAGACCCCGGCGGCCCCGGCGGCCCCGGCCGCCGAGGCCCCCGAGGCTCCGGCAGCAGCTCCGGCCGCGGAGGCGCCCGCCGCCGACGCCGCCCCCGCCGGTGCCGCTTCCGGCACCGACGTCGTGCTCCCCGCACTGGGCGAGTCCGTCACCGAGGGCACCGTCACCCGCTGGCTGAAGCAGGTCGGCGAGTCCGTCGAGGCCGACGAGCCGCTGCTCGAGGTCTCGACCGACAAGGTCGACACCGAGATCCCCGCCCCGGTCGCCGGCACCCTGCTGGAGATCCTGGTCAACGAGGACGAGACCGCCGAGGTCGGTGCCCGTCTGGCCGTCATCGGCGTCGCGGGTGCGGCTCCGGCCGCCGCCCCGGCCCCGGCCGCCGCCCCGGCAGCCCCGGCCCCGGCTCCGGCCGCTCCGGCTCCCGCCGCGGCTCCGGCTCCGGCCGCTCCGGCTCCGGCCCCCGCGGCTCCGGCCGCTCCGGCTCCGGCCGCTCCGGCCCCCGCCGCTGCTCCGGCTCCGGCCGCCGCTCCGGCTCCGGCCGCCGCCGCGCCCGCCGCCCCGGTTTCCGCCGGTGACGAGGGCGCGTACGTGACCCCGCTGGTGCGCAAGCTCGCCTCGGAGTCCGGCGTCAACCTGTCCACGGTCTCGGGCACCGGCGTCGGTGGCCGCATCCGCAAGCAGGACGTCCTGGCCGCCGCCGAGGCCGCCAAGGCCGCCGCTCCGGCTCCGGCCGCCGCCGCTCCCGCCGCCAAGGCCCCGGCCGCCGCGGTCTCCGAGCTGCGCGGTCAGACCGTCAAGATGACCCGCATGCGCAAGGTCATCGGCGACAACATGATGAAGGCCCTGCACTCGCAGGCGCAGCTCAGCTCCGTGGTCGAGGTGGACATCACCAAGATCATGAAGCTGCGCGAGAAGGCCAAGGCCGGCTTCCTCGCCCGCGAGGGCGTCAAGCTGTCCCCGATGCCGTTCTTCGTCAAGGCCGCGGCCCAGGCGCTGAAGGCCCACGCGGTCGTCAACGCCCGGATCAACGAGGACGAGGGCACCATCACCTACTTCGACTCGGAGAACATCGGCATCGCCGTGGATTCCGAGAAGGGCCTGATGACCCCGGTCATCAAGGGTGCCGGTGACCTCAACCTGGCGGGCATCTCCAAGGCCACCGCCGACCTGGCCACCAAGGTCCGCGGCAACAAGATCACGCCGGACGAGCTGTCGGGCGCGACCTTCACCATCAGCAACACCGGCTCGCGCGGTGCGCTGTTCGACACGGTCATCGTGCCCCCGAACCAGGTCGCCATCCTGGGCATCGGCGCGACGGTCAAGCGCCCGGTGGTCATCGAGACCGCCGAGGGCACGAACATCGGCATCCGCGACATGACGTACCTGACCCTGTCCTACGACCACCGCCTGGTGGACGGTGCGGACGCGGCCCGGTACCTGGGCGCCGTCAAGGCGATCCTGGAAGCCGGCGAGTTCGAGGTCGAGCTCGGCCTGTAAGGCCCCGCGCGCAGCCCCTGCTGCCGCTCGCGGCGCCCCCGCCCGGATCCTTCCGGGCGGGGGCGCCGTCGTTGTAACGAGCCTCACCCTGCGTCCCTGACCGGGAACGCATCGCAGCAGGCCACGACGGCCGTATTGTCTAGGCATCAGGCCGCGTGTGCCCCCACAGGAGTTGAAACGCCGATGATCACCCCACCCGTCGTGCACTCGCTGCGCGAGCAGATCCGCGAGCACATCGTGGAGGGGATCGTCAGCGGCCGCTGGAAGCCCGGCGAGCGGATCGTCGAGCGGCGGATCGCGGTCGAGCTGGAGGTCAGCCAGACGCCCGTACGGGAGGCCCTGCGCGAGCTGGAGACGCTGCGGCTGATCGAGTCGGCGCCGAACAAGGGCGTGCGCGTCCGGAACCTCTCCGCCGCCGACCTGGAGGAGATCTACCCGGTCCGCGCGGGCCTGGAGCAGATCGCGGCCGAGCTGGCCGCCCCGCGCCTGGCGGCCGACTGCACGGCCTTGGAGCCGCACGTGGCGGCCCTGTGGGAGGCGGACCGCACCGAGGACGGCACGGCCCAGGTGCGGCACACCGTGGGCTTCCACCGCGAGCTGGTGCGGGCGGCCGGGAACAGCGTGCTGCTGCACACCTGGGAGAGCCTGGGCATCGAGGTGTTCACGGCCCTGTCCATCCGCTGGCTGGGTACGGTCCAGAAGTCCTACGCCGAGGAGCACGAGGCCCTCGTGGCGGCGTTCCGTGCCCAGGATCCGGACATCGGCGTGCTGGTCAAGCGGCATGTCCTGGGATGCGCTCCACGCGCCTGAGCAGCGGAAACGCGCCGGAAACAGATCGGCACCGGGTGCCTGGATTCATGGCACCCGGTGCCGACTTTTGCGTGGGTGACATTTATTCGTCACTTTTATTTGATCGATCATCGATCAGCGCTTTACAGTCAACCCGGACCCCAACCGGGTCCTTCGACCCTGTCCTGCCCGTCAGGGTGTTTGATCACCACCTCCTCTCCTTTGTCCGGAAGGCGGCGCACACCGATGTCCGACCCCGTAGGAAAGCTTCCGAGCGAGCTCGACCAGCTCCCGGACCGCGACACCGAGGAGACCGCCGAATGGGCGGCCTCCCTCGACGCAGTCGCCCAGGCCGCCGGTACGCGCCGCGCCGAATACCTGCTCCGCCGCACGCTCCAGCACGCCGAGGCCGCCGGCCTCGCGCTGCCGAAGCTGCTGGAGACGGATTACGTCAACACCATCCCCACCGCCGCGGAGCCCGAGTTCCCCGGCGACATGGAGATGGAAGCCAAGATCACCGCCTGGAACCGCTGGAACGCGGCCGCCATGGTGACCCGCGGCTCCAAGTACGGCGTCGGCGGCCACATCGCCACCTTCGCCTCCGCCGCGTGGCTGTACGAGACCGGCTTCCAGCACTTCTTCCGCGGGAAGGAGGCCGACGGATCGGGCGACCAGCTCTACATCCAGGGCCACGCCTCCCCCGGCATCTACGCCCGCGCGTTCCTCGACGGACGCGTCTCCGAGCAGCAGCTCGACAACTTCCGCCAGGAGTCCGGCGGCAACGGCCTGCCGTCCTACCCGCACCCGCGGCGCCTGCCGTGGCTGTGGGAGTTCCCGACGGTCTCCATGGGCCTCGGCCCGCTCTCCGCGATCTACCAGGCGCGTTTCAACCGCTACCTGCAGAACCGGAGCATCAAGGACACCGCCAACTCGCACGTCTGGGCCTTCCTGGGCGACGGCGAGATGGACGAGCCCGAGTCGACCGCCGCCCTGGCCCTGGCCTCGCGCGAGCAGCTCGACAACCTGACCTTCGTCATCAACTGCAACCTGCAGCGCCTCGACGGTCCGGTCCGCGCGAACTTCCGCGTCGTGCAGGAGCTGGAGGCCCAGTTCCGCGGCGCCGGCTGGAACGTCATCAAGTCCCTGTGGGGCTCCGCCTGGGACGAGCTCTTCCAGCTCGACACCACGGGCGCCCTGGTGCGCCGCCTGCGCGAGGTACCCGACGCGCAGTTCCAGACGTACGCGACCCGCGACGTGGCCTACATCCGCCAGCACTTCTTCGGCGCCAACGCCGAGCTCGTGCAGCTGGCCGGCGTGCTGTCCGACGCGAAGATCGCGGAGTGCTTCCACAGCTCCCGCGGCGGCCACGAGCCCCGCAAGGTCTACGCCGCGTACAAGGCCGCCCTGGAGCACAAGGGCGCGCCGACGGTCATCCTCGCGCAGACCGTCAAGGGCTACACGCTGGGTGCCGGGTTCGAGTCGAAGAACGCGAACCACCAGATGAAGAAGCTGACGATCGACGAGTTCAAGGACATGCGTGACCTCCTTGGCCTGCCGATCCCGGACAGCGACTTCGCCGACGGCGTCGTGCCCTACGGCCACCCCGGCGCGAACAGCCCCGAGGTCCGGTACCTGAACGAGCGCCGCGCGGCGCTCGGCGGCCCGGCCCCGGCCCGCAAGGTCAAGCCCGTTGCCCTGCCGGCTCCGGCCGACCGGTCCTTCGCCCCGCTGCTCAAGGGTTCCGGCAAGCAGGAGATGGCCACCACCATGGCCTTCGTCCGGCTCGTCAAGGACCTGATGCGGGACAAGGAGACCGGCAAGCGCTGGGTTCCGATCGTCCCCGACGAGGCCCGTACCTTCGGTATGGAGTCCCTCTTCCCGTCCGCCGGCATCTACTCGCCGCTCGGCCAGACCTACGAGCCGGTCGACCGCGACCAGCTGATGTACTACAAGGAAGCCAAGGACGGCCAGATCCTCAACGAGGGGATCACCGAGGCCGGCGCCATGGCCGACTTCATCGCCGCCTGCACGTCGTACGCGACGCACGGCGAGCCGATGATCCCGTTCTACATCTTCTACTCGATGTTCGGCTGGCAGCGCACCGCCGACCAGATGTGGCAGCTCGCCGACCAGCTCGGCAAGGGCTTCATCGTCGGCGCCACCGCCGGCCGCACCACGCTGACCGGTGAGGGCCTCCAGCACGCGGACGGCCACTCGCACCTGATCGCGTCCACGAACCCGGCGTCGCTCAACTACGACCCGGCCTTCGCGTTCGAGATCGCGGTGATCGTCAAGGACGGTCTGCGCCGCATGTACGGCGAGAAGCCGGAAGACGTCTTCTACTACCTGACGGTCTACAACGAGCCGAAGGTCCAGCCCGCGATGCCCGAGGGCGTCGAGGAAGGCATCCTCAAGGGTCTGTACCGCTTCAACACCGCGGCCGACCTGGCGGAGGCGGCCCCGGCCGCCGACGCCCCGAAGATCCAGCTGATGGCCTCGGGCACCGCGATCCACTGGGTCCTGGAGGCGCAGAAGCTGCTCGCCGCCGACTGGAACGTGGCCGCCGACGTGTGGTCCGCCACCTCGTGGGGCGAGCTGCGCCGCGACGCGCTGGAGTGCGACGAGGCGCTGCTGCGCGGCGAACTGCGCACCCCGTACGTCACCCGTGCGCTGGAGGGCGTCACCAGCCCGGTGCTCGCCGTCTCCGACTGGATGCGTCAGGTCCCGGACCAGATCAGCCAGTGGGTCGAGCAGGACTGGACCTCGCTGGGCACGGACGGCTTCGGCCTCTCCGACACCCGTGAGGGCGCCCGTCGCCACTTCGGCGTCGACGCCCAGTCGATCGTGGTGGCCGCGCTGGCCCAGCTCGCCCGCCGCGGCGAGGCCCCGGCGTCCATCGTCAAGGAGGCCCGGGAGCGCTACGGCCTGTAGGCCCCGGCCCGTACGAGCGCGAGGCGGCCCGTCCCCCCAGGGGGGCGGGCCGCCTCGCGTCATCCCTGCTGCCGGACCGGCTGCTCCTGCTCCGGGGCGTCCACCGCCATGCCGGTGAGCCGGGCCAGCGTCTCGCGGACGGTCGTCAGCTGCGCGCTGATGGAGTCGCGCCGCTCGGTGAGCGCGGCCAGCTCGCGCTCGGACTCGCCGCGGATGCGGCCGGCCTCCGCGGTCGCGGCGGCGACGATCTCCGCGGCCTGCCGCCGCGTGGCCTCCACCGTCTGCCGGGCCTGCCGCTCGGTGGCCGTGCGCAGCTTCTCGGCCTCCAGGCGCAGCTGCTCGGCCCGGTGCTCGATCTCCGCGAGGCGCTTGTCGGCCCTCGCCTCGCGGACGGCCAGGTCGTGCGCGGACTGCTCGCGCCGCCGGGCCAGGTGCGTCTCGAACTCCTCGGCGGCCCGGGCCGCCCTGGCGCGGGTCTCCTCGAACAGGGCGTCGGCGCTCTCGCGCACCGCGGCCGCGTCCCGCAGCGCCGTCGCCCGGACGGCATGCACCTCGTGTTCGGCGCGCTCCCGGAGCTCCGCGATCTCCCGCTCGGCCTCGGCGCGCATCCGGGCCGGGCCGTCCGTACCGTCCGCGACGGCGACGGCGGCGGCGGCGACGGGCGGCTGGTACGGGGGCTGCCGGTACGCGGCCAGGAGGCGGTCCACCTCCCGTACGACGGTGCCCGCGTCGGGCGGACGGTGGCCCGGGTCCTTGGCCAGCAGGCGCATCACCAGGTCGCTCAGCGCGGCCGGGGCCCGGCCCGCGGGAAGCGGCCGGGGCTGCTCGTGCACCTGCTGGTAGAGCAGTGCGTACGGCTCGGCGCTCGTGAAGGGCGGGCGGCCGGCGAGGCCCTCGTAAAGCAGGCAGCCCAGGCTGTAGAGGTCCGCGCGGTGGTCGATGGCGGAGTCGCCGCGGCACTGTTCGGGGGACATGTACGCGAAGGTGCCCATGGCGGTGCCGGTGACGGTGAGGTCGGACACCCGCAGGGTGTCGCCGAGGATCTTGGCGAGCCCGAAGTCCAGGACCTTGATCACGCCGGCCCCGGTGAGCATCACGTTGCCCGGCTTGACGTCCCGGTGGACGATGCCGCGCTCGTGCGCCGCGGACAGCGCGGTGGCGATCTGGCCGCCCCAGTTCGCGATGTCGTACCAGGGCACGGGCCGGGGATCGCGGAAGAGCCGGGCCAGCGTGCTGCCGTCGAGGCGTTCCATCACCAGGTAGAGCAGCCGGCGGCCGCCCAGCAGGGTCTCGCCGCAGTCGTGGACCGTCACCGTGTGGCGGTGCGGGAGGTTGGCCGCGGAGCGCACCTCGTGCGTGAAGCGCCTTTCGACCTGGGTCGCGTCCATGCCCGGTACGGTGCGTACCAGTTTGGCGGCGACCGGCCTCATCATCCGGACGTCCAGGGCGCTCCACACCTCGCCCATGCCGCCCTCGCCGAGCCGTTCCTCCAGCTCGTAGCGGCCCTCGATCCGTTCCCCCCGCATCGCGCTCCCCTCTCGCCGTCGCGCCCGCCGCCGTGCTCCGAGTATGCGGCCGGTCGGGGGGCGGGCACCGGCCTTTGGCCGTATGCGCGGTGGCGGCGCGGGGGCCGACCCGTGATGCTGGAGCGGTGATGGACGAGACGGAGTTCTGGGAGATCGTCGACCGTACCCGCGAGGCCGCCGAGGGCGACCCCGAGGAACACGCCGAGCTGCTCGTGGAGCGGCTGGCACAGCTCGACCCGGACTCCGTGCTGGACTTCGCCCGGCACTTCGAGTCGCGGTACAACCGGGCGTACACCTGGGACCTGTGGGGTGCGGCCTGGGTACTGCTCGACGGGGCGAGCGACGACGCGTTCGACTACTTCCGGTGCTGGCTGATCGGCCAGGGCCGGGAGGTCTTCGAGGGCGGCGTCCACGACCCGGACCAGCTGGCGGAGCTGCTGGGGGAGTTCGACGAGGACATCGACGGGGACGGCGAGGAGCTGGGGTACGCGGCCGACGAGGCGTACGAGCAGCTGACCGGCTCGGTGGCGCCGGACCTGGGCGTCCCGCTCCAGGCGGCGGAACCGGAGGGCGCCGCGCTGGACTTCGAGGACGAAGCCGTGCTGGCGGAGCGCTTCCCCCGGCTGTGGGACCGCTTCAGGGCCTGAGGCCCGGCCCGCCCCGTCCGGCGGACCGGGCGGTCCCGGGGGTGACGGTGGCGGGGCGGGTCAGTAGTGCGTGCCGCCGTCGATGCGGATCTCGGTGCCGGTGATGAAGGAGCCGTCCTCGGAGCCGAGCATGGCGACGACGCCGGCCACGGCCTGGGGGCCGGCGAAGCCCTGGCCGAGGGCCGGGGCGAGCTTGGTGAAGAGGGACCAGTCGGTGTCCTCGGGCAGGCCCGGGCCGTTGCCGGTGGTCATGCCGGACTCGATGGAGCCGGGGGCGACGCAGACGAAGCGCAGGCCCTGCTTGCTGTACTCGGCGGCGAGCGCGTGGGTCATCGACTGGATGCCGCCCTTGCTGGCCGCGTAGGCGGACATGTAGGGGTGGGCGAAGGTCGCCGAGGTGGAGCTGAAGTTCACGACGACCGGCTGCTCGCCCGCGAGCAGCGCCGGGAGCGCCTCGCGGATCATCAGGAAGGTGCCGGTCAGGTTGACCGCGATGACCTTGTTCCAGAAGTCGAGCGTGGTCTGGTGGGTGTGCGCGGAGCGCAGGATGCCCGCCGCGTTGACCAGGACGTCGATGCCGCCCAGGGCGTCGACGGAGGCGGCGACGCCCTCCTTGACCGCGGCCTCGTCGGATATGTCGAGGGTGGCGGTGGTGAGCCGGGCGGCGTGGCCGTCGGCGGCGGCCCGCTCGGCCGTGGCTTTGAGTCCGGCTTCGCTGACGTCCACGGTGTGCACGCGGCCGCCCTCGGCGAGAATGCGGTGGACGGTGGCCTGGCCGATGCCGGACCCGCCGCCGGTGATGAGGACGCGACGTCCTTCGTAACGGTTCATGCGGCGAGCCTACCGACTGCATGGCACGTTTTGCCAGAGTGTCATCCTGTGCATTCCGTCTCCCTGCCGGACGGTAGGCTGCACCCGTGAGATCTCCCCGTCCGTACTCCCCCCAGAGCGGCCCCGGAACCCAGTCGCTGACGGAGCGCCGCAAGGCCGCCACCCAGCTCGACATCGCCCGCGCCGCCTGCGAACTCTTCGCCCAGCACGGCCCCGACGGCACCACCGCCGAGGACATCGCCCACCGGGCAGGAGTGGCGCTGCGCACCTTCTACCGCTACTTCCGCAACAAGCAGGAGGCCGTGGCCCCGCTGCTCGCGGGCGGCGGCGACGCCTGGCGCGCGCTGCTCGCCGAAGAGGACCCCGCCACCCCCCTCGCGGAGTCCCTGGAACGCGCGGTGACCCGCTCGCTGAGCGACTCCCCCTCCGTCGAGGAAGGGCTGGAGGTCACCCGCGGCCTGCTGCGCGCCGCGGCCGGCGACGAGGCCCTGCGGGCCGTCTGGTACCGGGTGAACCAGGAGTCGGAGGAACGCCTCGTCCCCGTGGTGGCCCGGCTGGCCGGACCGGCGGCGGACCCGGTGTCCGTACGCCTGGTCGCGGCGGCGGCCACCGACGCGATCCGCGTGGCCCTGGAGGTGTGGTCCGCCGGGGACGCCCCGGTCACCGGCCCCGGCTCCCCCGCCGACCTCGCGGTGCGCTGCCTGCGCGAGCTCACCGCGGCGATGCCCCTGCTGCGCTGAGATCAGCGCGGCAGGGGCATCGCCCGGGATCCGGCAGGGTCAGCGCCAGCCTCCCCGGTCACCGTCGTGGTGCCAGCTGGAGTTGTGCCAGCCGCCCCAGTCGTTGTCGTTCCAGTTGCCGTGCCCGTTCCCGCAGTCGTCGTCGTTCCAGCTGTTGTTCCAGCTGCCGTGCCAGCTGTCGTTCCAGCTGTCGTTCGCCCAGCGGGAGTGGGAGTAGTCCGACCGGTGGTCCCAGCCACTGCCGTGATCGTGCGCGGACGCACTGGTGAGCGGCAGCAGACCGAGGGTCAGCCCCGCGGCCCCGGCAACGACGACTCCGATGATCCTACGGCGCATTTCCATGCACCTCCGAACATGTATCGCTTACCCGGCTTATCCGGCGTTTAGGTCCTATCCACCGTCACCCCGGTCGTCCGCACTGTCAAAGGCAAAAGGCCCCCCACCGCTCTCCAGGAGAGCGGTGGGGGGCCTTTGACCAGCTACGATCCCCGATTTTTTAGAGGTCGAAGTAGAGCTCGAACTCGTGCGGGTGCGGACGCTGCGCGATCGGGGCGATCTCGTGCGTGCGCTTGTAGTCGATCCAGGTCTCGATGAGGTCGGGGGTGAAGACACCGCCGGCCAGGAGGTACTCGTGGTCGTCCTCCAGGGCCTTGAGGACGTCCTCGAGGCTGGTGGGGACCTGCGGGACGCTCGCGTGCTCGTCGGGCGAGAGCTCGTAGAGGTCCTTGTCGATCGGCTCCATCGGCTCGATCTTGTTCTTGACGCCGTCGAGACCCGCGAGGAGCAGCGCCGCGAAGGCGAGGTACGGGTTCGAGGACGGGTCCGGCGCGCGGAACTCGACGCGCTTGGCCTTCGGGTTCGAGCCCGTGATCGGGATGCGCATGGCGGCGGAGCGGTTGCGCTGCGAGTACACCATGTTGACCGGCGCCTCGAAGCCCGGCACCAGGCGGTGGTAGGAGTTCACCGTCGGGTTGGTGAAGGCCAGCAGCGACGGGGCGTGCTTGAGGATGCCGCCGATGTAGTAGCGGGCGGTGTCCGACAGGCCCGCGTAGCCGGCCTCGTCGTAGAACAGCGGGTCGCCGTTCGCCCACAGCGACTGGTGCACGTGCATGCCCGAGCCGTTGTCACCGAAGATCGGCTTCGGCATGAAGGTCGCGGTCTTGCCGTTGCGCCAGGCGACGTTCTTCACGATGTACTTGAAGAGCATCAGGTCGTCGGCCGCGGCGAGCAGCGTGTTGAACTTGTAGTTGATCTCGGCCTGGCCACCGGTGCCGACCTCGTGGTGCTGGCGCTCGACCTGGAGGCCCTGGGCGTCCAGTTCGAGGGAGATCTCGGCGCGCAGGTCCGCGAAGTGGTCGACCGGGGCGACGGGGAAGTAGCCGCCCTTGTAGCGGACCTTGTAACCGCGGTTGTTCTCCTCGGAGCCCGTGTTCCAGGCACCGGCCTCGGAGTCGATGTGGTAGAAGCTCTCGTTCGCCGTGGTCGCGAAGCGCACGCTGTCGAACACGTAGAACTCGGCCTCGGGACCGAAGTACGCCGTGTCGGCGATGCCGGTGGAGGCCAGGTACGCCTCCGCCTTCTTCGCGATGTTGCGCGGGTCACGGCTGTAGGCCTCGCCCGTGATCGGGTCGTGGATGAAGAAGTTGATGTTGAGCGTCTTGTCCTTGCGGAACGGGTCCAGGCGCGCGGTGCTGAGGTCGGCACGCAGCGCCATGTCGGACTCGTGGATCGCCTGGAAGCCGCGGATCGAGGAGCCGTCGAAGGCGAGCTCCTCGTTCGGGTCGAACGCGCGCCCCGGGATGGTGAAGTGCTGCATCACACCAGGCAGGTCGCAGAAGCGGACGTCGACGAACTTGACGTCGTTCTCCTCGATGTACTGCTTCACTTCGTCGGCGTTCTGGAACATCCAACTCCTCCTACTCCCGGCCCCGGGGCAGGGCGGGTTTTTATAGCTCATGGTGCGCCAGTGCGGTGTCGCACGCTGACCCGACCATAAGCAGACGGGATTTCCCAAGCATGACCCATTTGTTTCGCACAAGTTAACCAGGGTCCCGTCCACGGCCCGTCCAGGCCCACCGGTACCGTGGTGGAGTGGACAACAGGCAAGCAATCGGATCGTGGCTGAGCGGGCCCCGCGCGGCCGCCGAGGACATGGGCGTCGACTTCGGCCATCCGGGGCAGCGACTGGGCCTGCCCCCGTCGGGGCCCGGATCGGTGGCCCGTTTCGGGCGCCGGCTGGGGGCCGTCGCGATCGACTGGATCGGCTGCCAGCTGATCGCGTACGGACTGATCACGCACGGAAACCTCGCCTCCGCGGGCAACTGGACGCTGGCCCTCTTCGTGGCCCTGGCCGTGCTGACCGTGGGCACCGTGGGATTCACCCCCGGCAAGCGGATCCTCGGCCTCCGGGTGATCGGGCAGGACGGCGGCCGCCTCGGCATCGGCCGGGTCGTCGTCCGCACGCTGCTGCTGGCCCTGGTCATCCCGGCGCTGGTCTGGGACCGGGACGGGCGCGGACTGCACGACCGGCTGGCCGGCGCCGTCCAGGTCCGGATCTGAGCACGCACGCACGTTACGACACAGGGGCGCCCCCGGCCGGATGGCTTCGGGGGCGCCCCTGTGTCGTGTATACGGAAGACGGACGAGCGGTCAGCGCTTTCCGCCGCGCGGCATCCGCATGCCCTTGGGCATCGGGCCCTTGGGCACGGGCATGTTGCTCATCAGGTCGCCCATGGCCCGGAGCTTGTCGTTGACCTGCGTGATCTGCGGGCCGGACAGCACGCGCGGCAGCTTCAGCAGGGTGGTGCGCACCTTCTTGAGGGGCACCTCGCCCTCGCCGGTGCCGACGATGAAGTCGTGGACCGGGATGTCGGGCATGATCCGGGCCAGCTTCTTCTTCTCGGCCGCGAGCAGCGTCTTGACCCGGTTCGGGTTGCCCTCCGCGATCAGGACCACGCCCGCCTTGCCGACCGCCCGGTGGACGATGTCCTGGCTGCGGTTCATCGCGACGGCCGGGGTGGTGGACCAGCCCCGTCCCACGTTGTCCAGTACGGCCGCGGCAGCGCCCGGCTGGCCCTCCATCTGCCCGAAGGCAGCCCGCTCGGCCCGTCGCCCGAAGACGATCGCCATCGCGAGGAACGCCACCAGGAAGCCCAGGATGCCCAGGTAGACCGGGTGGCCGATCAGGAAGCCGATCGCAAGAAAGACACCGAAGGTGACGATTCCCACGCCCGCGACGATCAGACCGACCTTCGGGTCGGCCTTGCGCGTCATCTTGTACGTCAGGGCGATCTGCTTCAGTCGCCCGGGGTTCGCAGCAGTCTCTGCGTTTGACTTCCTCGCCATAAACCGAAGTTTACGTGGCCTGCGGGGTCCGGGTCGCCGCGGCCTCGAGTACGTGCTCGGTTTCGACCCGGTCCTTGGCCCTGCGCCGGTCCTCCAGGACCGCCGTCCAGGCGTTGCGGCGGGCACCGCTCATGAGCAGCGACTCGATGCCGCGGAAGGCGTCGGTGAAGGACGGGATGGCGATGGCGCGGACTGGCGCGGCCTGCATGATGTAGGACCCTCTCTCGGTGCTCACGTCGATGGGGTGTGCGGTGCGTGGCTCCAGCGTCACTCACTGGTGTTACCAGGGCGTGACCGGTCGGTCAAATGTGATTGACGTGTTGCAAACGCGGACGCGGCCCGCCGGGCTCCGTGCAGAAAAGAGCCTAGGGGCCGCGTCAGCGCGGTGTTACCGGTTGGTAGGTATGTGTGCGGGACCTCACACGGCCGCGCGCTTCTCCATCGCCTGGCCGTACAGCCGGCCCGCCCGGTAGGAGGAACGGACCAGCGGCCCGGACATCACACCGGAGAAGCCGATCTCCTCGGCCTCCTTCGCCAGCTCGACGAACTCGGCCGGCTTCACCCAGCGCTCGACGGGGTGGTGCCGCGGCGAGGGGCGCAGGTACTGGGTGATGGTGATGAGCTCGCAGCCGGCCTCGTGCAGCTCCTTCAGCGCCTGCGAGACCTCCTCGCGCTCCTCGCCCATGCCCAGGATCAGGTTGGACTTGGTGACGAGGCCGTAGGCGCGGGCCTGCCGGATCACGTCGAGGGAGCGCTCGTAGCGGAAGCCGGGGCGGATCCGCTTGAAGATGCGGGGCACCGTCTCGACGTTGTGCGCGAAGACCTCGGGCCGCGAGGCGAAGACCTCCTCCAGCAGCTCCGGGACCGCGTTGAAGTCCGGGGCCAGCAGCTCGACCTTGGTGTGGCCGCCCTCGCGGGCCGCCGTCTGCTGGTGGATCTGGCGGACGGTCTCCGCGTACAGCCAGGCGCCGCCGTCGGCCAGGTCGTCGCGGGCGACGCCGGTGATCGTGGCGTAGTTCAGGTCCATCGTGACGACGGACTCGCCGACGCGGCGGGGCTCGTCACGGTCCAGGGCCTCGGGCTTGCCCGTGTCGATCTGGCAGAAGTCACAGCGCCGGGTGCACTGGTCGCCGCCGATGAGGAAGGTGGCCTCGCGGTCCTCCCAGCATTCGTAGATGTTCGGACAGCCCGCCTCCTGGCACACCGTGTGCAGTCCTTCGCCCTTCACCAGGGCCTGCATCTTGGTGTACTCGGGTCCCATCTTCGCCCGGGTCTTGATCCACTCGGGCTTGCGCTCGATGGGCGTCTGGGCGTTACGGACCTCCAGGCGCAGCATCTTGCGTCCGTCGGGTGCGACTGCGGACACGACCGGCTCCCTGTGACTTCGATTCTTCGGCGCCCACCAGGGTACGCCCGTAATTCGTACGCTCTTACGTCCGGCCAACCAGGGGGCCGCCGGACGCATTCCCCGCGGCCTCAGCCGGCCGCGGGCTCGATCTGCCGCGGCTTCGGGTCGGCGTGCTCCAGCACGTCCCTCAGGTGCCGCTCGATGACCGGCAGCACCTCGGCGATGGTGACCTCGCGGCCCAGTTCGTACGAGAGGGAGGTCACACCGGCGTCCCGGATCCCGCAGGGGATGATCCGGTCGAACCAGGTGCTGTCCGGGTTCACGTTGATCGCGAAACCGTGCATCGTGACGCCCTTGGCGACGCGGATGCCGATGGCGGCCAGCTTGCGGTCCTCGCGGCGCTGGCCCGCGTTGGACGGGGCGTACTCGGGACCGTTGAGCCGGGCGTCGAACTCGTCGTCGCCGGTCCGCGGGTCGAAGTCGAGGGAGAGGCCGCCCAGCGCGGGGCGCTCCTCGACCGGGTCGCCCAGCACCCAGACGCCCGAGCGGCCCTCGATCCGGGTGGTCTCCAGGCCGAACTCGGCGGCGGTGCGGATCAGGGCGTCCTCCAGGCGCCGCACGTGGGCCACCACGTCGACGGGCCGGGGCAGCTTCATGATCGGGTAGCCGACCAGCTGGCCCGGGCCGTGCCAGGTGATCTTGCCGCCGCGGTCCACGTCGATGACCGGGGTGCCGTCCAGCGGGCGCTCGCTCGGGTCGGTGCGCCGGCCGGCGGTGTAGACCGGCGGGTGCTCCAGGAGCAGGCAGGTGTCCCCGGTCTCGTCCGCGAAGCGCGCGGCGTGGACGCGCCGCTGCTCTTCCCAGGCCTCGGTGTACTCGACGGATTCCGGCCCGAAGCCCAGATGGACAAACCGAAGCTCAGTCACCGCGGCGCCTCCTCGTTGAACCTGCTGTGTGCCGTGTGCACCCATCCGCACCAGCCAAGGGTACGGCGGTGCGCGCGGGCCCCCTCAGCCCCCCGTCGCCCCCGGGGGGGCCCGGGGCCCCCCCGCCGGGCGGGGGGGGCGGGGGGGCCCCGGCGGGGGGGGCGGGGGCGGGGGGGGGCCCGGGGCGCCCGGGGGGGGCGCGGGGGTGGGGTTT